>JBBRAL010000042.1:0-40761 GCA_038206805.1 Hyphomicrobiales bacterium
CCGCCACTGCGGCGCGCTACGTGCGTGACGGCTATCTGTGGAATTCCGGCAACTTCCTGTTCCGCGCCGACGTGCTGCTGGCGGAGGTTGCCCGTCTCGAGCCGGAAATGGCGGAGGCGATCGAGGCGGCGGTGGCCAACGCCACCAACGATCTCGGCTTCCTGCGCTTGCAGCTTGAAGGCTTTGCCCGCGCGCCGCAGAAATCGATCGACTACGCGGTGATGGAGAAGACCGACCGTGCTGCGGTCGTAGCCGGCGACTTCCGCTGGTCGGATATCGGAAGCTGGGACGCGTTGTTCGACATCACACCGCCGGACGCTGCCGGCAATGTCATGCACGGGCCAGTGGTGACCATGGACGCGGCCGGTTGCGTATTGCACTCCGATGGACGGCTCACCGCCGTGGTCGGCGTCAACGACCTGGTGGTGGTAAGCACGTCCGACGCCGTGATGGTGGTGCCGCGCGCACGCTCGCAGGAGGTGCGCGAACTGGTCGCCAAACTAAAAGCCGACAAACGCGCCGAAGCGGTCGACCATAGACGCGTGCACCGGCCGTGGGGCTACTACGAGTCGATCGACATGGGCGAGCGTTTCCAGGTCAAACGCATTGTCGTCACTCCTGGCGGCCTGCTGTCGCTGCAGAGGCACCGTCACCGCTCCGAGCACTGGGTGGTGGTGCGCGGCACCGCCGAAGTCACCACCGGTGAAAATGTGCGCGCGGTTCACGAGAACGAATCGATCTATATCCCGATCGGCACCGTCCATCGGCTGGCCAATCAGGGCAAGATCCCGCTGGAACTGATCGAGGTGCAGACCGGCAGCTATCTCGGCGAGGACGATATCGAGCGTATCGAGGACATCTACAAGCGGAGCTAGCGCTTCTACTGTCGTCCCCGCCTTCGCGGGGACGACTGAAACGACTATCCGCGCAGCGCCCTGCGCACGGCGTCGATGATGCGATCCTGGGTCGGCGCATCGAGATAGGCGTGCATTGGCAGGCTAATGACTTCCGCGGCCAGCCGGTCGCTCACCGCAACGCCGCCAAGGCCGACCGGATAATGCTTGTAGGCCTGCTGCCGGTGCAGTGGGATCGGATAATAGATAGCGGTCGGAATGCCTTCCGCCTTGAGCGCCGCCGCAAACGCGTCGCGCCGTCCGCCGGAAATCCGCAGCGTATACTGCGCCCATACCGAGGTCAGCCCGGCCGGCACCGTGGGCACGATCGCAATATCGGCGAGGGCTTCACTGTAACGGCGGGCGACGCGATTGCGGGCATCGATCTCGTCGGGGAAGATCTTTAATTTCTCGATCAGGATTGCGGCCTGCACCGTATCGAGCCGCGAGGCCAGTCCGATCCGTACATTGTCATACTTATCGCCGCCGTGGCCGTGCATGCGCAGGCTGCGCAACACATCGGCCATTTCGGCGTCGTCCGTCAGCACCGCGCCGCCGTCGCCGTAGCAGCCGAGCGGCTTGGCGGGAAAGAAACTGGTCGCCGTCGCCCGGCCGAAGGTACCGAGCCGGCGGTTATTGAAGGTCGCGCCGAAGCCTTGCGCCGCATCGTCGAGAACGAACAGGCCGGCTGCTTCGGCAGCGGCGGCGACGGCGCTGTGATCTGCCGACAGGCCGAACAGGTCGACCGGAATCACCAGTTTCGGCGTTAGGCCTAGGCCCTTGGCGACGGAGACCGCACCCGCTATCCCGCCCGCGTCGATATTGAACGTGGCCGCATCGACATCGACGAAAACCGGCGTCGCGCCGACCAAGGCCGCCACTTCCGCGGTCGCGCAGAAAGTGAACGACGGGCAGATCACCGCATCGCCCGGCCCAATGCCCATGGCGCGCAAGACCAGCACCAGTGCGTCGGTGCCGCTGGCGCAGGTGACCGCATGCTTGGCGCCACAGAAGGCAGCCAAGTCGGCTTCGAAGGCGCGCACCTCCGGCCCGAGAATGAACTGGCAATGATTGAAAACGCGGGCGACAGCGGCATCGACGGCCGGCCCAAGACGGCGGCGCTGCGACGCAAGGTCAATGAAAGGAATGGGCGGAGGATTGGGGCGTATAGTCATTACAAGAACAAGTCCTTTTGCCGTGTAATCAACCGCTCGTCCCCGCGAAAGCGGGGACCCAGGACGAAAAACACCGACTGGATTCCCGCTTGCGCGGGAATGAGCGGAATATGGATCGACGCAACAGCAACATATTCTAAGCTCGGGATTGAGCCCTTTGATCAGCCGGCGACGACGCGCGGGCCTTTGCGTTGCGAGGGTGAAAGCGCGGCGGGGCGTGCATCGAGACACTGGATGGCGATTTCGAGACTGGCAACGGCCTCTTCGCCGGTGACCGCGGGCGCCGCGCCCGAACGAACCGCGCTCAAAAACGCCAGCAACTCGGAACGCAGTGGCTCGGCATGGCCGACCGAAAGATGACGCATCGAATAGCTGCCGTCCGGCTGGAAGCCGAAGCATTCCGTGACCTGACGCGTTAGCAGGTCGCCCATCACGTATTTGCCGCGGGTGGCGACGGTAACATTGCGCGCCTTGAACGGCGTGAGCCAATTGGTGTTGATATGCGCCAGCACACCGGAGGCAGTGCGAAACTGCAGCAAAGCAATATCCTCACGCTCGGCGACCGCGCTGGAAAGCTGCGGCTGCACCTCGACAATGTCGCTGTCGGTGAACCAGCGGATCAGATCGATATCGTGCACCGCCAGATCGATCACCACGCCGACATTCGACATGCGCGGCGGGAACGGCCCGACCCGGGTGATGGCAATAGAAAGAATATCCTCGTGGCGAATCGCTTCCTTGATCGCCTCGACCGCCGGATTGAAGCGCTCGACGTGACCGACCATCAACGTAAGGCCGGCACGGCGCGCCGCATTGATGATCTCGCGCCCCTCTTCGACCGTGGAGGCGATCGGCTTTTCCACCATGATGTGGACGCCGCGGGCAATGCAGGCGAGTGCAATGTCGCGGTGAAGATGGGTTGGCGCCGCGATGGTGATTGCATCGACATTCAGGTCGATCAGCTTGCCGACGTCGGCCACGGCGGCACAACCCAAGGTGCGGGCGACAAAATCCGCCTGCTTGCGATCCGGATCGGCGACGGCGACCAGTTCGGTGCCGGGCAATCCGGCGAACACACGGGCATGATTGCTGCCCATGACGCCAACGCCGACGACACCCACACGCAACACGCGTTCCGCGCTCTTTACCGCAGTCTCCGTCATGCTACGCCGATGTCCCCTGCCGCCCCAATTGCCGTCATCCCCTAGCATGCGCGCAGCCGGCTGGCGACCGTCACCCGAAAACGGGGTGAACACGTTTTGATTCAAAGCGTTACAAGTAAACAGATATGCTTAAATTGGCGCCGGCGGCGGCCTTCCGATTTACCCTATTCGGCCGCACGCGAAGCCGGTATCGCAAGCTTCAGGTCGGTGGCGATGGCATCCTCGCGGAACGATTTTACCGCCCCGAGCGAGAGTTCCGCCGCGGTCTTGCTGCCGAGGCTGGGCAGCTTTTTCAGCACATCTGCCGGCGCCGTGATGATGTGACAGCCCAGGCTGTCGGCTTCCACCACGTTGAAGACTTCGCGCGTCGAAGCCCAGATGATCTCGACATTGCGGGTCTTGCGGGCGCGCGCGACCGCGTCCTGCATGATCGGCCGGTAATCGATGCCGAAATCGGCCAAGCGGCCTGCGAATACCGACACGCATGCGGGCGCGCCGCCGTCCAGCGCCTCGATCGCGCCGGCAACCTGCTCGGGCGTGAAGATCGCGGTCATGTTGATTTTCACGCCGTCGCGCGAGAGCGCGCGCACCGCCGCAAAAAGAGGCTCGGCGCGGGTGGTCGTCACCGGCAACTTGACGTAGACGTTTTTTCCCCAGGTGGTGATGACGCGCGCCTGCGCGACCATCTCCGGGATATCGTCGGAAAAGACCTCGAACGAAATATGCCGGTCGGGTACGGCGGCGACGAGATCGCGGCCATAGGCGGCATAGTCGCTGACGCCGGCCTTTTTGAGCAGCGATGGGTTGGTCGTGAAACCGGCAATCCAGGACTGCCTGGCCATCTCCACGATCTGCGCCTTGTCAGCACCGTCGGTGAAGAGTTTGACCTTCAGTTTTGCCAGCGTTGCAACCGTCATGACCATTCTACCTTCTGTGCTCGCGCGTCGTGCCGGGCCCATTATACGGCGATCGCCGGGCCGATCCAACTGCGGCCTTCATATCATTGAAGTCGATGGTAAGCGCGATACCAATCGATGAAACGCGAAATACCATCGGCGATCGGCGTTGCCGGCTTGAAATCGACATCGCGCATGAGGTCGTCGACATCGGCGAATGTCGCCGGCACGTCGCCGGGCTGCATCGGCAACAGCTCGCGTTTGGCTTTCATGCCGATTTTTTCTTCAAGCAGACGAACGACTTCCAACAGCTCGACCGGATTGTTATTGCCGATATTGTAGACGCGCCACGGCGCCGAACTTGTCGCGGGATCTGGCGCCTCGGCCGACCATTTTGGATTACCCTCTGGCACGCGATCCACCAGCCGCACCACCGATTCAACCACGTCGTCGACATAGGTGAAATCGCGCCGCATGTTTCCGTGATTGAACAGCTTGATCGGCTGACCGGCGAGGATCGCGGAGGCGAACAGCCACATCGCCATATCGGGACGGCCCCAAGGCCCATAAACGGTAAAAAACCGCAAACCCGTCGTCGGCAGCCGGAATAGATGGGCATAGGCGTGCGCCATCAACTCATTGGCCTTCTTCGAGGCGCCGTACAGGCTCAACGGATGATCGACATTATCGTGCACGGAAAACGGCATCTTGGTATTCGAGCCGTAAACCGAAGACGAGGAGGCAAACAGCAAATGCCGGCAGCCATGATGCCGGCAGCCTTCGAGAATATTGGTGAAGCCGACGAGATTTGAACCCACATAGGCATGCGGGTCGGCCAATGAGTATCGCACGCCGGCTTGGGCGGCGAGATGCACGACGAATGGAAAACGATGCCGCGCGAACAAAGCCGTCATCCCGGCGCGATCCGCAAGATCGAGCTTGGCGAAGCGAAAACCCTCGAATTTGGCGAGTTCCGCGCGACGCGCGTCTTTCAGCTTCGGGTCGTAGTAGGCGTTCATATTGTCGAGCCCGACAACCTGACGGCCACTTTGCAACAGCCGCCGCGCGACATGGAAGCCGATAAAGCCCGCCGCTCCGGTTACCAGGATGGCGTCATCTGACATCGGCGTTAATCCGGGCTGCTGTGGATCGGTATTCTTCTATAATCGCCACAGGTCGATCCCCTCGGGCTTCTGCAAGCGATCGAGCTTCGACTTGACGTCGAGCACGATGCCCTGCCCTCCCTTGAGAAGCTTGGCGATCATCGGCCAGCCGCCCGTCACATATTCCCTGTGGGCGACTGCAACGATAACCGCATCGGCCGGCCGCAGCGATTCGAATGACGTCAAGGTAATTCCATATTCGCGCGCTGTCTCGTCCGATAGGGCGATCGGATCGTGCACCTGCGAGTTAATACCGACGCGGCCGAGTTCGCGCACGATATCGATGACCTTGGTATTTCGGATGTCCGGAACGTTCTCCTTGAATGTCATGCCCAGGATCGTCACCGCCGGTTCGCTGCAGCCGCGCTGAAGCAGGGACCGCATGCATTCACGCGCCACACGCTCGCCCATTCCATCGTTGATGCGCCGCCCCGCCAGTATGATCTCGGGATGATAGCCTGCCTTTTCGGCACGAAAGGTCAGATAGTACGGATCGACCCCAATGCAGTGTCCGCCCACCAGCCCGGGCTCGAACTTGGAGAAATTCCATTTTGTGGCGGCGGCGGCCAGGACATCGCCGGTGTCGATACCAAGGTGGGAAAAGATCGCCGACAGCTCGTTCATGAAGGCTATATTGAGATCGCGCTGCGTGTTTTCGATCACCTTGGCGGCCTCCGCCACCTTGATCGATGGCGCGCGATGAATGCCGGCGGTAACTACCGAGCCGTAGACGTCGGCGACGATGTCGAGGGTCGCCGCATCCTGCGCTGAGACGACCTTCATGATGTTCTCGAAGCGGTGCTGGGTATCGCCTGGATTGATCCGCTCGGGTGAATAGCCGACGGTGAAGTCTTTACCGCCCTTCAGCCTAGATGCCGTTTCCAGCACCGGCATGCATTCGTCCTCGACCGCGCCTGGATAGACGGTCGATTCATAAACCACGATATCGCCGGGCTTGAGCGAGTTGCCGATGGTTTTAGAAGCCGCCAGCATGGCGCCGAGATCGGGCCGGCGCTCGGCATCAATCGGCGTCGGCACCGTCACGATGTAAAAGTCGCTATTGCGTAAATTCGCCGCGTCGCTTTCAAAGCGCAAGGTGGACTGCTTGAGCTCGGCGCTATCGACCTCCCGGGTACGATCGTGCCCGGCGCGCAGTTCATCTATACGGGCGCGGTTGATATCGAAACCAATTACCTCAACGCCCGACTTCGCGAAGGCGACCGCGACCGGTAACCCGACATATCCGAGTCCGATAACCGCAACTTTCCGTCCGTGCACTTTGCCGACCTCCGCCCCAATTTCGAACTCGTGTCTTACCCATCAATAAGCGGCGCCCGCAAGCTCATTTGCCCGCGAGCGGCCACACGCGCAACTATCGCAGGGTGAGTCAGATCTAGTTCGTCTCGCATCTGGTGTCCGGCGATTTTAAACCGCGAGCGTTTAGGCCGGCCTCGTTCGTCGCCCCAAACGGTGCATTGGAGTGGCAGTCATGCAAGCTTTAGGGACGTTTCGCTACGTTCAGGCTGCCGGCAAGCTACATCAGGGCGTATCGGCGCCAGCGTGGCGCGGAATTCAGACATTTTTTGACAGCGCCGACGTCAGCACCGCCGCGTCCGATCGCAGCACCGGGATGCCTTCGATGACCGGGTATGATACGCCGAGCTCTGGGGAATAGAAACAGCTCGAGAAAGCAACCAGCGCATCGTCGGTGCCGGGGTCGGCGAATTCGGCTGCCTTGCCGGCGGGCTTATCTGCGGCATCGGCCGGTGCAAATATATAAGCAAATGTTGGGTTGTCACTATTATCGATATTCTTCAGTGCTACGACATCAAGAACTTTAGCACCGAGTTCCCTCATATGCCGATCGAGATATTTAATATAGCCAAGCCGGTCCATTCGCTGGCGGCCCTGCCCGGAGTTTTTCTCGTAGCTCGGTTCAAACAGGACAAGCTTGCGTCGCGTGATCCGCAATAGTTCGGTGAGAATCGCCTTTTCCCGTCCACCATTCGGCTCTAGCGCGTGACTGCTGATGGTGACGTCGATCGATTTTGATCGCAATGGCACTTTGCCAAGATCGGCAACAAAAGTCTTTAATCTCGCCAGCAGGTCTAAAGGCAAATTCTGTGCGGCGAAATCGAGTCCGAAATTTATTCGGCTCCAACTGATGTCGAACGCATAGAGAGCACTGACGCAGGGCCTAATTTTTGCGGCAATTATGGAGAATGTAGTAAGTTCGCCGGTTCCGACGTCGAGAAGCGAATCGCCGTCGAGGAGGTGAGCATCGAGAATGCCGGCTGCTTCCGATGCATATCGCTCGGTGAATTCCCTGTTCCGCTTGACCCAGGCAATATAAGAGCCGGCCTGAAGGTCATACGCCATCTCGATAATCGCAGGCGTGTTTACATCAGTCTTCAGTTCGCGCTGAAGATGCTTCGTGACGTTCTCACCGCGGGCAAAGGCTTCCATCGCCGTGCGGAAAATCGGCTTTGCCGCCGGGACATTGGAGCCTCTGTCGCTACTCATTGCGTCTGCCTCGCTTCGGACCCAGTCGTCAGTCCGCCTTTTTCACGTTGCATCCAATTCACGAGGAACTGGCGAAGAATAGGAACGCCGCCGAGCGCCACTTCCGTCCAGTTCTTCGATTGGGAAAAATCAACGTCGCTGCGCGTCACTGCATCGTCTAAAGCTTGCAGAATGGCATAAAGCGCTTCTTCGTCGAACTTGAATTCGCCGCTCCTTATGCTTTGAATCTGCACAAAGAATTCCGAGAAACTCTTCGGCTTGAAGAAGCAATCACCTGCACCGTAAAGCGCCGACCCGAACACAAAAACCGGCTTGCGGTAAGTCATCGCGGCCTCAAGGCCCAGCGTGCCGTTGATAACCGCCACACCAAGACAGCCCTTGTGCGTGAGCAATTCGTTCAGATTAGCCGAGGCCTTAAAGTATCTGACGTTAGGCAAGGACGTCAGCCGCCGGTAGAATCCGAAGTCGAGACCAAATCCCAGTTGCTGCGCAGGATGCTCCTTCACATAGAGCCGCACCCCGAACGGGAGATGCATTGACAGATTCTTTAGCAGTGAAAATTGGTCGGCGATCTCCGGCGCCGATCCAAGCAACGTTGCTTCAGGCAGTACATGCAATGGAAACAGGACGAATTCCTCGTCGCGCGGTTTCTCTTCGGCATGCAACAAATGGCGAATGGCCAAGCGTGAGACCATGGCGCTGGCCCGGCGGCATATCCAGTTTGTGACAGAGAAAGGCTCGTAAGAAGTCCGACGCGCCCACAACTGTTGCAACCGCATCTTCAAGTCATAGCCCGAGGCCACAGGCCGGTACCGTTTCTCCGCATAGACAAGGTCCATACGCTCTCTGTCGATCTTTGTCGGATCGGCCCGGTAATCGGCATAACGCCGGTCTATCTCGCTTGAGGTCTGGTTGATCCGGTCCGCAAATATCAGGCCATCGGGCCACCAGTAATAAGCCATGCCCATGAAGAATGGCTTTTTGTAATGCCCGGCGATCCGGACGCACAGACTGGTCATGAAGTTATCGGCAAGCCCTTCCAGGACGAGATCGGTCTTCTCGCGGATCAGATAATCGAAGGCATTGATATAGGGTGTGATCAGCCGGTCGATGTCTTCGATCTCCAGATCGGAATAGCGCTGGCAACGCCGGAAGCTTGAATAGTCGAAGAACGCACGCTCCGCGATGAGCGCCCGATGTACCGAGAACGCGCAATCGTTTTCGAGCGCACGGATATCGGTCGTCTGCGGTACATCGTGAATATTGACAATCTCGATGTTGCCATCGACCGAAGATGGCTCCTTGTCGGAGGCAAAGACAAGTCTTACCGGCAGATCGCGGACCGCTTCCGCCAGCGCGCGAATCGATCGGACAAAAACCGGATTTGAACGGTCAATAAGAAGGACACGCAGCATTCTCATGACTCGTTGGGCGCCGGCGCGAGTTCAATCCCGGACCGGCCTGCATTGTGACTGTCGCGGAAAAAGGCCGAGCTTTTCAGCAGCTCATCGTAGGTGCCTTGCGCCGAGATGCGCCCGTTTTCCAGTAGAATAATCTGATCGCACAAGCGCAATGTGGTCAGCCGATGCGCCACGAGAAGAATAGTCTTCTGTCCCATGAGACCTTGTAGCGTATCCATGATTGCGTGTTCGGTCAGGTTATCGAGCGCGCTGGTTGCTTCGTCGAACAGCAGGATTTCCGGATTGCGGTAGAGCGCGCGCGCGATGCCAATGCGCTGTCGCTGGCCGCCGCTCAGGCGGACGCCACGCTCGCCAACCCGGCTGTCATAGCCTTCTGCCAATTGCCCTACGAATTCATCGACATGAGCGGCTTTGGCCACCGCCTGCACTCTTTCAAGGTCACGACCGTCACGCGGCACTCCCAGCGCGATGTTTTCGGCGATAATGCCGTCAGTGAGAAATATCTGCTGTGGCACATAGCCGAGACTCGCCTGCCACCGCCTCACATTGCTGGCATTCAGAGCAGTGCCGTCGATAGTAAGACGGCCGGCGGTCGGCTCCAGCAAGCCGAGAATGATATCGAGCAATGTGCTCTTGCCGGAACCAGTGCTGCCGACAATGCCGACGATACTCTTGGCCTTGATACAAAGGGAAATATTGTCGAGAACGTTGAAGTCGGCGGATGGATAGCGGAAACTCAGTCCATCGATCTCGATCTCCCGATCGAGAGGGAGCGGCACAACCGGGCTTGCATCTTTCGGATTCCGCGACTGAGAATCTCCGGATTTCAGCGCATCGACAATCATTTTCAGCGATTGCGAATAATACCGAATAAAATGGATGTTCGTATAGATATGCTGCATTGCGGGCATCAGCCGATAGCCTGCAAAGGCATAGATGGCAACCAGAGGCAGCGCACTAGACTGAGAATCGCCGCGTATCAGCATAAGAAGAACAATCAGAACAATGCCGACGAAGCCGATGCTCTCCAACAAATACTTCGGCAATGTCGCAAGCACCTGATGGCGCGCGTCGGCACGAGCGATGGCGGCGGCGGGAACTGAATACATGTCCACCGAACTTTGCTCACCGCCCAATATTTTCAGCTCTTTGATGCCGCTGAGTGTCTCCGATGCCAAGCGCAGCGCCGAGGCTCGCATTTCGGTCAACATCTTGTGCAAGTTCTGGTTTCGTCCTTGCAACATTTTGAACAAAAAGAAATACGATGCACTAAAAAAACCCAATACGGCGAAAGCGACAATCTTGTCGATATAGATCAGCAGGCCAACGAGTAGAACAACGGTTATCCCGCGCGCAATGACATAAAAAAGCGGAAGCACCACGCCACTAATGGCACGAGGAACTTCGTCGTAAACGTTGCGCGCAAGATCGACGCTGTTGTGCTGCAGAAAGAACGCATAAGGCTGCCCGAGATAAACGCTCAGGAGCCGGCGGCCGAGCCTATATCCTTGGCCGAAGATGAAGCGGCATGCCAACCAAAGCGTTACCGATGCCAGCGCGTTAGCGAACAGAACGGTAAAGACCGTGGCGATGCCCAGATATATCTCAAACGTCTTGACGTCAGGCGCGCCCGACAGCCGAAATAAGTAACCGGCGGCGCCGCTCTTCTGGACCACGTCCGGGCTGGATACAACGGCCAAAAACGGCCCGATTGACGCCACGCCAGCCGTCTCCCACAGGCTCGCGGCCACTATCATCGCCAGCAAAGCCGCCGCCTTGTAGCGGTCTTTTTCCTGGAAGATCGTCAGAATGCCACGGTTCAGTTCGCTAAGCTTCATTTATTCCCGTTCCTTGCGGCCAACCCTACGCATCTATTTCTAACCGCGCGAATGCCTTTACCGCTTCTTGTATTCGTAGACGTCCAGCAGATATTGGCCGTAGTCCGATTTTCCGATCGCTTTCGCCGCTTCATGGAATTGATCGCCGGTGATGAAACCGTTGCGCCAGGCAATCTCCTCAGGACTGGCGATCCGCAGTCCCTGTCGCTGCTCGATGATCCGCACATACTGGCCGGCGTCCATTAGCGAGGCTGCGGTCCCCGTATCGAGCCAGGCGTAACCGCGCCCCATGACCTCGACATGGAGCCTGCCTTGTTCAAGATAGGCCCGGTTCACATCGGTGATTTCTACTTCGCCGCGCACCGATGGCTTCACGGCCGCAGCAATATCGAGCACTGCATTATCGTAAAAATAAAGGCCGGTTACCGCATGCCTTGACTTCGGCTTGTCCGGCTTTTCCTCGAGCGATATCGCACGGCCGGCGGAGTCAAACTCGACCACGCCATATCGTTTCGGGTCCGCGACTTGATAAGCCAGGAGGGTAGCGCCGTCCGGGCGCGCCACGGCGCTGGCCAGCAATTCCGGTAGTCCGTGGCCGTAGAAGATATTATCACCCAGGATCAACGCGACGCGATCATTGCCGACAAAGTTGCGGCCGACGACGAAAGCGTCAGCCAGACCGCGAGGCGTTTCCTGGACGGCATAATGCAGTGCGATGCCGAACTGCGACCCATCGCCGAGTAGAGCCCGAAACAACGGCTGATCGTGTGGTGTCGTGATGATCAGGATGTCGCGAATATTCGCCAGCATCAGCGTCGTCAGCGGATAGTAGATCATCGGCTTGTCGTATACGGGCAGCAACTGCTTCGATACGGCAGTGGTTATCGGCCCTAGCCGCGAACCGGACCCACCCGCCAGAATGATGCCCTTCATTGGACGGCCCTGCTCCCTTTCGTCTCACCAATGCGCTCGCCGCGATAGACATCGGTGCGGATGCGCTGCCACCATTTCCGATTGGCCAGATACCATTGGACGGTCTTTCGCAATCCGCTCTCGAAGGTCTCGGTCGGCGCCCAGCCAAGTTCGCGACGGATCTTGCCAGCATTAATAGCATAGCGTCGATCATGGCCCGGCCGGTCCGTTACCATTGTGATCAATGACGCACGAGGCGCACCGCCATCAGGTGACAACTCGTCGACCAGCGCACAGACCTGCCGGACGACGTCGATATTGGTCCGCTCGCTGTTGCAGCCGACGAGATAGCAATGCCCCGGTTCGCCCTTGGTAGCAATGCTGAGCAGCGCGCTGACATGGTCCTCGACATAAAGCCAGTCGCGCACGTTCATGCCATCACCATAGACCGGAAGCGGCTTGCGTTCGAGCGCATTGAGAATGATCAGCGGGATCAGTTTTTCCGGGAAATGATAGGGACCGAAATTGTTCGAGCAGTTTGAAATCACGATCGGCAGACCGTAGGTGTAGTGCCAAGCGCGAACCAGATGGTCGGACGCGGCCTTGCTGGCAGAGTAGGGTGAGCTGGGCAGGTAGGCCGAGGTCTCGTCAAAGGCGCCCGTCGTGTCGAGCGAGCCGAACACCTCGTCGGTCGAAATATGATGAAAGCGAAACGATGTAGCAGCAGAGGCCGGCAATGTGCGCCAGTAGTCGAGTGCCGCCTGCAACAACACAAAGGTGCCAACGACGTTGGTCTGAATGAATGCCGCAGGCTCGTCGATCGAGCGGTCAACATGGCTTTCTGCGGCAAGATGCATCACTATGTCGGGCCGGAATTTCTCGAGCACCGCCGCCATACGGCCGTTATCGGCAATATCCGCCTGCACGAATTCATAGCGAGGATTTTGTGCGACATGCGCCAATGAGTCGAGGCTGCCGGCATAAGTCAGCTTGTCGACAACCAAGACATGCGCATCGGTCGCTCCGACCAAATGGCGAACGACTGCTGAACCGATGAAACCCGCACCGCCGGTAATTAGAAAGCGCTTTGCCATTCCTTGCTTCCTTGAGCCCGCAATGTCGTCTGCTGGTCCGACTAGTATCTTTTGCGAATAAGGCCGTACGATTTGAATTCTTACCGAACTGATGGGGTAACGTTGCCTTCGATTCGTGTGAGTGATATTGTCAGCAACAATTTAGGTTAAGGACGCCGCCTTGAATCAACAAATCATCAAATCAGATTCACGTTTGTTTTCGATCTTCCAACAGACGAAGTATCTTTCCGTTAAGTTTTCAAGCTATTTCCAGGTTTATGAAGAGCTTTTTGCCAAGCATGTCGGGAAGCCGATGACTTTTGTTGAAATTGGCGTTCTCCACGGCGGCTCTCTAAACATGTGGCGAGAATATTTTGGTCCACAGGCACGCATAATAGGAGTGGACCTTAACCCTGGGGCCAAGAAGTGGGAGAAGGAAGGGTTTGAGATTTTTATTGGGGATCAGGGCGATCCGGAATTCTGGTCAGCATTCTTCGCACAGGTCGGCAACATCGATATTCTTTTGGACGACGGGGGGCATACTAACGTTCATCAGGTCGTTACGGTTTCTAGTGCGATCGATCACGTGAATGATGGCGGTTTGGTGCTCATTGAGGATGTCAACACAAGCTACATGAGTCGCTTCGACAACCCTTCTCGTTACTCTTTTATCAATTTTGCGAAGGCTGCTATCGATGCGATCAATTCCCGCATGAGTGAACTTAAGCCGATAGATAATTCTTTTCGCAAGCGGGCGTATTCAATTGCATTTTACGAATCCATGGTTGCCTTCCATATCGACACTCGGAAGACATTCGTGTCGGAGATCGTCACTAACGCGGGCCAAGAAACCGGCGCTCAGGATATGCGCGTGCTCGGGGGCGCGACATCTTTGGAAACCTTTGCTCGGCGTCGGATGGCTTTCCTCAAAGAGAATCCTATCGCCCGGTCTGTGGCGCAAATCGTCTTTCCGCGGCTTCAGGCGCTAAAACGACTTTGGTCGGCGACAAAGGATAGGCGCGAGTTGAAAAAATACTTTTGCGGTATGTGACTGCATCCGGGGCCGCACTGACGCCACCGAACGTTCGGCCCGCGTCTATCCGCGTGTTTCAGTGCTGCTTTTTTACCCTTTGGCGGCAGCAACGGACTCACTAAAAGTCGGCCAAGCCATGTCTCTTTCGGAAACCAGCGGCTTTGCATTCCCCAGCGGCCACGGAATATCCAGATGGCTATCGTCGTAGCGGATGCCCCGTTCGTGCTCTTTTGAATACGGCGCATTCACCTTATACGAAAAAACAACGATTTCGCTCAGCGCCAAAAACCCGTGCGCGAACCCCTTTGGGATGAATAGCTGCCGCTTGTTCTCCATGCCGAGACGAGTCGAAAAATGCTTGCCGAAGCTTTTTGACCCTGGCCGCAAGTCGACAGCTACATCGAACGCCTCGCCAAAACTCACTCTTACCAATTTGGCCTGTGCGAATGGCGCCACTTGGTAATGCAGGCCACGCAAGGCGCCCTGTTTGGTGAAACTTTCGTTTTCCTGCACAAAATCAGCATCGCCTATAGCGTCCTGAAATTGCGCTTTTTTGTAGCTTTCGAAAAAATACCCGCGCTCGTCATAATGCGCGTCGGGCTCGATCACAAACAGGCCTTCGATCAGGGTCGTCTGGAAGTTCATCTATGCTTCCCGCATGAAATGGTCAGTATGCCGATCTCTTGCTGAAGCAAAAGCGCAGCCGGCTGCGCCGCGTTGAAGAGCGTCGCCGACCAAGCCGCGCAACGGCGGGCGATGAATCATAGTCCCACTCGGCCGCTCAATCAGGGCTCATCGATTCGAAAGTGCGGAAGCGGAACTACGAATTTTGACTTGAGGCCTTTCGCCCGCCAGTTTTTGATAATGTAGTCGGCGTAATGCCACGCCAGGATGAAAACGTATTCGGGCTTCTTCTTGAGGAGGATTTCATTGCTGACAATCGGCGTATGTGTTCCTGGCAGGTACTTGCCGACCTTCTCGGTACCTGGCAGTTGCGCGATGTATGGCAAGAGGCTCTTATCCAGTCCGTAATAGTTGACCAGGACCACGCCTCGTGTCGGACATGAATCGGCGACGAATGCGAGGCCTTCCTTCTTGGCTTTATGGGCCAGTTCAAGAAACTGGTCCCTCGCCGTCTGCACGCCTTTTCTGAACTTCGCCCAGCCAGACGGCTTGAACAGCCCAACCCGTTCCTCGACATCCAGAAGTTTTTTGACCGATGGATTGATAGAATGCTTCCCCTTCCACCCGGCATAGACACGGATGCTCCCTTCCCGCGTCGATATCCGATTCGCGTCGAACACCTCTATTCCGTAGTAGGAGAACAGCTTGACCAAAGACTTCAGACTATAGATGCGGACATGGTCGTGATAAATCTGGTCGAACTGGTTTCCCTCGAATACGTCGAGCAGATACTGACTTTCGCTCATGACTACGCCGTCCTTGTCCAGGAGACGGCTAACGCCGCGCATGACTTCCGCCAGAGAAGCCATATGTGCGAATACATTGGTGAAGGTCACGACCTTCGCCTTGCCTGTTTTCTTCACGATATCTTTTGCCACCGCATCGCTGAAGAAGGCCTGGATCGTCTTGACGCCGTTTTGCTTGCGGGCAACCTTGGCCATATTGGTCGGTTCAACACCCAGGACTCGCATGCCGCGCTTCTTGAAGAACGAGAGCAGTGTGCCGTCGTTGGAGCCGATATCAACGCACAGAGAGCCGGCTTTTAGATCAGCGCTGGCGACAGTTTCGCCTGAAATCTGATCGAGGTGATCGCGCAGCGGCGCCGATATGCCGGGACGGTATGAATAGTCGGTCGGGAAAAGGATTGTCCCATCGACGACATAGTCAAGCTGCCCCAATCCGGATTCGGGGCAGATCATGAGCCGCAAGGGATAGTAAGTCTCCGGCTGGTGCAGCGTTTCTTCGGTTAGTAGTGCACTGCACGGAGGCTGGAAGCCAAGATCTATTGCTTCAAAAAGGTCTTTCGAGCCGGTGATTTGGCAATGATCCAATTTCCCAGGCTTGACATCGTGTTTGACTTTTCTCACGTAACTTTCCTCTTGCGAACTAAGATAATTTGGCTTGCTTGCCGCGCGACCGAAAGACTTTGAATGCGAGACTGCGCTTCGGGTTGCCGATTTTTCACTCAAGAAGCTGACACTAGAAGGCGCTGCCTCGAGAAACATCAAATTGCTTCAAGAGCGAACAGATACGCTCCACATCTTTTGTCGACACTCCATGATGGAGCGGCAGGAGGAGGTACTGGCTCTCCAGTTCATCCATCGTCGGCAGCTTCCTCTTGCCGCCAAAAATCGTGTACTTGTCGTTTCTGTAATGATAGTCGCCCGTGTCCACGCCATTTTTCTTCATGAATGACTTCAGGTCGTCACGGTTAGGCGAAAGAGTGTGAGCGAACCATATCGACGCCGGAATGCCGTGCTCGGCGTACTTTGCACAGAGTTTCTTGCGGTGGCCAACCAGCTTATCGATCGACTTTAGATTGCCTCGGCCAATAGAAGCCGTGATGTCGCTCATGTGGCATTTGTAACCCGCTTCGACAAGATCCGTGTCCCCCAACTTCTGCTTTAGTTCACGGTCATAACCGAACCAGCGTAGCCGCTTCGCTTTTTCATGCAGGTTTCTGTCTTTGCTGACAAGAAATCCGCCGTCCCCTGACGTCAGTGTCTTGATCGCCTGCAGAGAAACACAGGTAAAGTCGGCCTTGCCCCAGAAATCCGAGCCGATGGCCTGAGCTGCATCCTCAATGAGGACAATTCTTCGCTCCTGGCAGAGCGCAAGAATTTCCTTGAGCCCGCGGTTATTGCCGCCGAAGTGCACGAAAACAACAGCCTTGGTTCTTGAAGTCATTTTGTCTCTGACGTCTTCTACCGACACGTTAAGGTCAGACGCAATGTCGGCGAAGACCACAGTGGCTTTGCGGTGAAGCGCCGGAAGACCAGAGGCAGGATGCGTCAGGACGGGGATTATCACCTCGTCGCCTTCCCGTATGCCCGCCAGCTCGTAAGCGAGGTCAAGTGCGGCAGTACCGGAGTTCACTGCCGCCACATGCTCGAAGCCGAATTTTTCTCCAAACTCTTTCTCAAACGCATTTACCTGGGGACCTTCACCGATGTAGGTCCCGTAATTCGACTGAACCAGGAGACGGCAGACGTTCCAAACGGAACGCCACGATATGTACGACTTGAACAAGGGAACATTCCTCATGCGCAATTTCCACTCGAAGCAAGTTCGCGTTGTGAAAGAAGTTCCTGTGCTGAGGCCTCCACGAACGAGATGAAATCGCCACTCGCCATTGTATACTCAATGTCGGCCAGCTCTTGTTGCGTTTGAGCAAGGAGCGCGGCTGCAGCACCGGCTTCCCGAGCCAATTGTAGCATCCCTGTCCGAGATACCGATCGTCCACCGGCGACGCTGCTTTTCCCGGACCGCAACCGTTCGCTCACGGCTTTCACACAAGCGATTATTGTTTCTGGTACATGCTTTTTCAAGGCCGCCTTGACCGTCGCACGCCAGCCAAGAACAGCGACAAGTTTTTCTCTAAGCCGAGCCGCAGATATCGTCTGCAATCTTTCGGCGGCCTCTTCAACGTTCGCTCCGTCAATTTTAGCCGCGATTGTGGCTATGTGCTTCGTAATTCGCTGAATTTCATCAATGAACGTCTCGTTGCTAAGCGAGACCACAAAGTCTTTTCCCCGTGACGGATTCGAGGACGTCCCCAATTGCCTGAGATACGAAATACATGAAGAGAATGATTTGACATTTCCGAGCGTCGCCGTGCGCAATATAAAATATAGCTCTGAATTGTCCAATCTCTGGAAATTGAATTGCGCCATCTCATCCGTAATTTTTCGCAGTGTCTCCGTCCTGAAGACATTGTAGCACACCGTCAGGAAACCGGCGTAAGCCTCGACGGCTCGCCCCACCGCCGATTGCTTTTCAAGATCGTACGACTGATAGGCCCTGGACTGCTGATACCAGAATTTCGCAATTTTCCCATTCAGATTCAGCGGCTGATGGCTCTCACTCATTGATTCGAAGTGACCTATCCCGCCTCCTATGGACACATAGTTAAGTGAGCGATCCAAACTATCCAGGCTTTTGATGATCCCGCTGGGCAATAAAAAATCGTCATTATCGGACATCATGACGTAGGGCGTCTTGACGCTGGAAACCGCATCCTGAACCTTGAGGTAAAAATCGCGGAACGTGAGGTCGTTGTACCGGCGGTACTCAATTTGCAGATTGGGGAAAGCAGCGGGGTCCTCAATCAAACGGGCTATAACCGGATTCACCTTCCCGTCGGCAATGACAATAGGAAAGGGCAAACCAACGCGGTTTGCGTGCCACAACCAGCGAAGCGTGTACAAGTCCCGCCCCTTCAATGTCAGCAGGACCGTCAACCGTGCATCAATTGTCATATACGAATTCTCAGGCACCAGCGGACTCGAAAAGGAGGTTGCAGTATTGCTGCAACCGGTACTTGGGGTCGACCGCTCCCTGATTGATTTGCCCGTCATTGGCGCTGCGAAAAATAAGCTTGTAGTTGAGCGATTCCATGACCGAGACAAACTCTCTCGCATTGAAAAGCCAGCTTACAAATTTCTTTCCCGGGAGATTGACTTGCGTTGTCACGAAGGCAACATTTTCGCCAGCTGGAAGCTTGGTAATGAGAATCCATTTGGGCTTTAAAGCTGCCAGTTGGCCAAGAAGCTCCTTGTAACCGCTTACATATTGCAGGGCGGACCCGATAAGCACTAAGTCAAATTCCTCTTGCGGAATAATCTCAAGAAACCGCACCTTCGGATCGTTCTTAAACAGCTCCCGCCCTCGGGCGCAAACATTCGGATGCTCAACGATCACATATCGATCGATGCTGCGCATTGCTCCGTACTTTGCAGCGATATAAGCGAACCCCGTAGCGCCGCCAAAATCCAGAACACGAGTGGCATTAGACATCGATATAATCAGAGGCAGGAAGGCGGCCTCATTGGAAACAGCAGCCGGTATAAAGCCGCTTTCGTTCCTGGTGATCGCCCATTGTGAATATTGTTCGGCCGTTTTCGGCCACTCATTGTCCTCGTATCCGCCCCCCGCCTTCGCAACATCGTCAAAACTTTCATACACCCCGGAGTATGTTCTCCGCATACGATATGTTGTTTCTCTGACGCCGCGAAAAACTTGCAATAGAAATTCGGGCAGCAAAGCCTTCGCATTTTTTTTCATGCTTCTTCACTCAAGATGGCAATCCTGGTTTGCATGGCCATCGTCCCGCCAGCCGCGCGCATGGCGCGCGCCATGTTTTTCGCCGGGCCGGATTTATTTTTTCGACGGAGTTAGGTTGCTGCCCTGCCGACGCGCCATGACCAGTATTTGCTGACCACGGCAGATAGCAAGTCGCCTATCCGCTTCTGCGGATAGCGGAATGCGATGAACAGCGCCTTGCGCGAACCCTCCTGAGGGTGGCCGCCGGCATGAATTAGCTGAAAACCGTCCGAGATTAGCGCGGTTCCGGCCGGGCCGGTAACACGAACGATCTTGAATTTTTCAAATGACGCCGGACCGGTGTACGTGCCGACCAAATCGCCGCCGCGAAACACGCTGGGCAATCCTGCTATCGTGCGGCGATCCGCTTCGCTGTGACACAAAATCTTGCTGCCATGCCACACCGCCTGATGGAAAGACCGCAGCACCCAATTCTGCGGCAGCTTGTCGGTGCCTTCAACATAATTGAAGGAGCCAGTCGTCTCCTCGACATCGGTCAAATAAATTATTAGCGGCATTGAATAGAGCAATTCGTCAAGATGGTAATAGGCGAAGGAATGACTCTTGTAGATGTATGCCCAGTCCTTGCCGTGCTTCTCAGCGCTGGCATAACGAATTTGCGCATGGGGACTTATCACCTTCGAGCCGACATAACCCTGCAAAATCGGATGTACATTTTTCATAACCCAAACCCTCAGCACCGGGTCGGCGCCGAGGTCGTAATCTCGTACGGTAACGTTGTCGCGTTCCAGCTCAGCCGCCGCCACTTGCGCCTTGGCGATCATGGATGGCTCCAACTGCCAGACGAATGACGAGCCGTCCACTGCAAGCGATGGCCGCGTCCGGCGCCGGACGAAGATGTAAAAATGCACCAGCCGGGCCAGCGCGTCCTGCAGCAACGTGCGGAGTATCGGATAGGCGCCGCCATGCCTCAGCATGTCCTTCGAGATGCGAATGTAGGTTTTCAGGAAGCCAAAGAATCCGCCGCGCGCCAGTGCCTGGCGGAAAGCGTCTTCCAACGCGCCGGTCTGACGTTCGAAATAGGCATCGTCGGTCGTATTTATGGCGATGCCCTGCCAGCCGGGATTAGCCGTCAGGTCGTAGGATTGAAACGGGTGATTGGTCGTATCCACGACTGCCATAGCGTACCCCTTAGACTTCCATGGGTGAGTTCACCGAGCCCGGCTTTAGCCGTGGCCAGTTGCGGCGGCGCGCCGAATGCCGGAGATTCCGTCGGCTCGACAAGCACTTTTCGCTGTACCCGCCATTCTAAGCGAGCAGATCCCAACTCAGCGGTGTGCCGCGCGCGACTGCCGCTTTTGTGCGGCGGCCGAGCACCTGGTCGGAATATTTTGGCGGCAACCCGAGAGCCGGCCGAATAGCGCGAATATTGTCGGCTGTCAGCACATCGCCTGCTTTTAGGTCGCTTACAACATAAAGCGAGCGTCGGAACTGGGCTGAGCCCTGTTCCGCCGCCGAAATGCCGTAGCGCACCGCTCCACGCGCCTCCCAGGCATTGCCGCTTTCGACGACCAGCATTTTCAGTTCGTCCGGCTCCAGCGAAAAGGCCGAGTCGACACCGCCGTCGGCACGCTTCAATGTAAAATGCTTCTCGATCACCGTGGCGCCGAGTGCAACACTTGCCGCCGCTACGCCGACGCCCATCGTGTGATCCGATAGCCCCACCTCGCAGCCGAACCGCTCACGCATATCCGGGATACTCAAAAGATTGGCCTCCGCTGGCGAGGCTGGATACGCGCTCACGCAGCGCAGTAAAATAAGATTGTCGTTGCCTTCGGCGCGGACAGCCGCCACCGCCTCGCCTATCTCCTCGGCACTCGCCATGCCGGTCGAAATGATGATCGGCTTTCCGGTGCGCGCGACCCGGCTGATCAACGGCAGATCGGTGTTTTCAAACGAGGCGATTTTATAGCAAGGCACGTTGAGCGCTTCGAGAAAGTCGACCGCGGTTGCGTCGAACGGTGTACTGAAGGCGATCATTCCGAGCGCTCGTGCCCGGTCAAAGATCGGCTTGTGCCAGTCCCAGGGCGTGTGCGCTTCCTCGTAGAGCGCGTAGAGCGACTTTCCGGCCCACAGGCTGTCGCGATCATCGATAAAAAATTCGCCCTTGTCTATATTGAGCGTCATCGTATCGGCTGTGTAGGTCTGCAACTTCAAGGCATGCGCGCCAGCGGCGGCAGCAGCGTCGACGAGCGCCAGCGCCCGATCAAGCGACTGATTATGATTGCCTGACATTTCCGCGATGATCAGCGGCGGACTATCAGACCCAATGTGTCGGTTTCCGATCTTCATGCAATTCTACCTATATTACCAAGCGCCCAAGCATAAATGCTTCCGCTGCCAAAACCCCGCAACTCGCGCCGCGCCAACGCGCCAGAGCCTCAATTGCTTGAGGCGAACGTGGATGCGGAAAGTCACGCATCTCATCGGAATAGACATCCATGGCGCGTAATTTCGTCGAGAGCGTTTCAGAGACATCGACGAAATAGTTCGGCACGAAATTCTGCCCGGATCCGGACGGCCTCCATTCAGTGGAGGACGCGACTTCGAAGAAAAGAAGTTGCTTCACGCAAAATCCGGGCTGTGGCCGGCAAGCAGCGAGCACTGCATCATGAGTAATTCTGTGATCGATATTTACATCGCCGGAATGGTGCGTCAGAACGCACGCGGGTTTAACCGCTTCGACCGCACTCTCGATTTTCTTCACAACATCAAGCAATTCCGCACCGTCCATTCGGTTGTCCGGAAACTCAAGCATTGTCGTCGACGCAAGACCCAGGATGCCCGCCACGGATTGCATGGCGGATCGCCGCTTTACAATCTTGTCTGAAAGCCCCGGCCTATCGCCACGGGAACTCTCGCCATCTGCCAGAATGAGCAAATGGACCGAACGGCCTTCCGACGCCCACCGGGCTATGCTGCCGCCGCAACCAAGCGTCTCATCGTCGGCGTGAGCCGCAACGACAAGAATATTCTCTTCGATCCCCGTCATGGTGCTCTTCTTGTAATTCTCACGTTCGCGCGAACTTCTCCCGAATCCAGAACGCCTCGCGAAAACTCCAACCGCAAATGTTCGGTTTCGACAAACGCGGGCGGGTAGCCTTCACCATCGAGCATTCGGATGTAATCATAAACTTTGCCGAGGCTTTCAACTCCGGCGATGTTTCCATCTTCGGGTCGGCGGCGCGCGAAAATTGTTGGCTCCCCCTGTTGCGGCACCGGCACCGGGTTCGCCTTGATTATAGCCAACATCATGGATGCCATGAGATTGGCAGCACGCAAAAGAATTTCTTCAGCCGCCCCCACCAGCGACAGTGGCTCCTTCAAATAGACCGGCCCGGCGTCCAATTCGGCAACGCACCGTAACGCCGAAAGGCGCGTTTCCTTAAATCCTCGGACGATCAGATTTTGCAAAGGCGAACCGCCACGGCCAAAAGGCAAATCGGTCATGTGAAAGATAACGCATTCGTAATTTTCGTATATTTCCGGCGAGATTTTCCAGGACCAGTGCGGGAAGAATACATAGCGCGGCTTCAGATCGGCCAATTTCTCTGGCGTCAGCTCCTCTCGCGATCGTAGACGGACAAACTCCAAATCGTTGTTCTTTAGAACTTCCTGTAGGCGGCCGTAGCGGAGGTGGGGGGTGGCCAAAACAATCATTGATAGTTATCCAGAATGATCGACCTACAGCGCTCTGCCTCAACGGAAGCGGAAGACAAGTATATTACGGGGCTTTGCGCCATACCCATAGCTTTGTCTGACCGCAATCGCTTATTGGCGGCAACCTAAGCGCCAATTTATTCACTGCACTATCGTAAGACGGATCTTCATTCACCTGCGCTGCCAATGCGGCGTTAATAACTCGACTTAAGAAATAGTACGTGGAGCTAAAGGGATAGACGGCGTCCAGCAAGCAACCTTTCACCGAAACAGCCGCAACGTCACGTTCGTTCAGGTAATTATTGTGCCACGGCGCCTTGATCTCGCCCAAATCTAGCGCCTTTCGGTATTCGTTGATTTTTTCCAGGCCATCCCGTGAATTTTCGCACATCAGGAACCGACCTGACGGTGAAAGCCAGTTCAGAATTTTCTCAATTGCGCTTTTTTGCTCAACCCAGCTATCAAGATTGATTAGCGATCGCTGCGAATAAATAATATCGTACTTGTTTGTGGTTTGAAAATCGCGAATATCAGCTACGGAAAACGTTACTTTCTCTGCTAATTTCAAATTTGACTTCAGGCTGGCATTTGCAGCCGCAATCATTTCTTCAGAGAAATCTGTGGCGTGAATTTTAATATCAAATCGCTGGGCAAGATAAAGAGCCGATTGGCCGTTTCCGCATCCAATTTCAAGAACATTCGTCCCGTTGGAAAAGTGTTTTTCAAGCTCCGCTAGTTCCAACTGTTTTATTAACAGATCGTTTGTTCCGGCATATTCGCCTTTCCACGCGCGGTCATTCCAAAATGATCTCTTATCACTTTTCTTTTCGTTCAACGATATACCCTCTCCAACAAGCATGAGGCCGACGAGCTAATGTGCTGGCCTACTATTGAGCAGCTTTTGTGACATATGAGCAGCTTTTGTGACATAAGAAAATATCACAAGCTACTGACCCGATAAATTCGCTGCCACACGCATGCCGCCAATTCCATCAACAATTCTTCCCGCACGCCGACCTATGGCGCGCAGTAAGGACGGGCGGGTCGCCAGTCGTTTCAGCATGCCCGCAATACTATCGGCCGAGATGTTCTCGGCTTGACCGAGCAGTATCGCGGCATGACGGCGCGCAACTTGAATCCCAAGTTCGCGCTGATTTTCTGCGATAGCAATCAACAAGGACGGCAAGCCCAAACAGCATCGCTCCCAGGTCGCCGACCCTGGCGCGCCGATCATCAAGTCCGATCCCGCCATCAAGTGCGCCATTTTACCGGTCTGAACGTGCAAAGCACAAGCAGGTGCGGCACTGCATTGCTGCCTCACATTGTCAAGATGAACCGAGGCGCCGCCCATGACCACGTCGGTATGAACGGCCAGGCCGGATTGACGAACGCCATCGAGAACCTTCGAAGTAAGATTCTGCTGATCGCTGCCTCCCATGAACACAAGCAGGCGATTCAATTCGCCGTCTCGCGGCCTTGAATCTGCGCGCAATTGCGAAAACTCCGACCGCAGCAGAGCGAAGTTGGGGCCCAGCAATTGACGACATATATCGGGGACAAGGCCGTCGTAACGTCCCGGCCGCGCCTGGATATTCTGGTCGAGCAGCAAATCGGCGTCGTGCCGGCGATCAGCCAGATCGTCGATCACCATGATACGGCCCAACGCCGGCCGCATCTGCTCTTCCCATTCGGCGTCGAGCCCATAATGGTCAACAATGAGCCAGTCCCAGGTCGCATCGGCAAACATCCGGCGAGTCTCCTCGCCGTCGCGCGCTTGCGTCACGCCGAGCCATTTCGAATGCGGAAGCCGCCGGTCTGTTGCTTCGTCTGACGCGGGCGCCGGTAGTCGGAACAGCGTATAGCCTTGGGCTTCGATCCAGTCGCAATAGTTGCCTTCATGTTCCCGGCAGATGAACGCAATCTCGGCATCCCGCCGCCGAAGCAAGCCGGCAAGCGCCGCGCATCGCATGACGTGCCCCGACCCCATTTGGGTCGATGCGTCGACGCGGAAGGCCACTTTCACGCTACCGCACCTTGAACAACGGCACGAGCGGATCGCAGCGCAAGGCCTCACGGAGATTTTCACTCCGAACCGCATCCCGCAATATTGGAATGACTTCACTGTAAGCCGCGAGGATTTTGTCGATATCCTGATCGGTCAATGCGTAGCTGATGTTATGCGTGCCAATCGTCAGAATGCCGCGCGCGAACATTTCCTGAAGAAATAGGGTCTTGATCTCGGAACTCAAATAAGTTCCGGCATCCTTGAACAACACGAAAGACCAGACAGGCAACCCTCCTAGCTGAATTATGTGGCTCGCCTGATGCTCGGTGATCAATCGATCCAGGCCATTCGACAGCTTCTCACCGCGCTGCCACAACGTTTGCACGACGGGCTCTCGCGTGAGCTTGTTCAGCGTCGCCAAAGCCGCGGCCAAAGAGAGTGTGTCGCCTCCGAATGTGAAGGAGAAAAATACATCCTCAAGAAGCCGCATGTATTCGGCTTTGCCAGCAAGGGCCGAAAGCGGATAGCCATTGGCGAGCCCCTTGCCGAAGGTCGCGAGATCGGGAATCACATCGAAATATTCCTGCGCGCCGCCATTGGCGAAGCGAAAGCCGGTGATTGTCTCATCGAACACCAGCAGCGCCCCATGCTCATGCGCCAACCGCTGGACTTCCTGAAGAAAACCGTCGGCAGGCGCCACGACATTTACCGGCTCGAGAATGACGGCGGCAAAGCCCTCCGGGTACTGCGTTAGCAGACGGCGAAGCGACTCAATGTCGTTGTAGGTGAAAGGATGCGTGAGTTCGGAAACCGCTGCCGGGACGCCCTGATTGCGCGTGGTCGAGCCAATGTACCAGTCCTGCCATCCGTGATAGCCGCAAACAGCCACCCGGTCGCGCCCGGTGTAGGCGCGAGCGACACGAATGGCCCCCGACGTTGCATCCGAGCCGTTCTTGCCAAATCGAACCCGATCCGCGCAGGGCACCATCTCGACGATTTTCTCGGCGACCTCGATCTCGAGCGGGTGCGGAAGCGAAAAGATCGTGCCTGAGTCGAGCTGAGCCCGCACCGCTTCCACGACATCCCGATCGTTGTAGCCGAGGGTCACGGAGGCGAGAGCGTTGATGCAATCGATATACTCGTTTCCATCAGCATCCCAAACCCGGCTGCCTTCCCCTCGCGTGATAAAGTAAGGCGACACGCCGAAAGGATACTGCGTCCTGCTCTTGCTGAAGGTCTGGCTGCCGAGCGGAATGGTCTTGAGCGCGCGCAGATGCAATTCTTCCGATTTTCGATAGCGTTCAGACATCAGCTGCGTTCCTCGAACTGGCGATCCTGAGCGATCGACTTCGCATAACCTTCGTTGCGCTCCTGACCTGCGTTCAATTCACCCAGTGACGATTCGCGGCGCAGCAACGCCAGGACATCTTCCGTTCTGAAACCGGGATTTCTCGCATAGAGCGCATCATAGACTCGGCAAACAAAGACATAATCATTCGGCGTATCGACGGTCCAGCGCAGGGCCGAGAGGTCGACCTCACCCTGAACGTTGAGAAGCGAAAATCGTTGTGGCCGGTTCCATATGAATGGCGTCACATGCTCGCGCTCGGATGGGAGTTTGGCTTCTCGCCATGCCGCTTCAAGCACACTCATGCGCATGACTTCGACATCAAGGCCGTCCGGGTAACTCGGTTTGATCGCATTGGAGGCGTAGTCGACGCCAGCGGCCTGCCGCGCCGCGACAACCTTATCGATCACCTGCGGATCGATCAGAGGGCAGTCGCCGGTGATGCGAACCACCACAGTTGCGCCAAAGACCAACGCCGCCTGGTAATATCGATCCAGCACATCGGTCAGCGACCCGCGATAACAATCGACGCCAAGTTCCTTGCATAACGCCGCCAAAGGCGCGTCCGATACGTCATCGCTGGTCGCCAGCACAATCCGCTCAAGGCTGGTCGCGCGGCGCATGCGTTCGAACTGCCGCTCGATCATCGGACGTCCGGCCAAAGGCAGCATGACTTTGCCAAGCAACCGGGTCGACGACAGCCGCGCCTGAAGGATTGCAGTGATCATTTTTCCGCGTAGGTCTCGGACGATTTGTGCAGCACCGACACGAAGACGCGTTCGTCCTCTGCTACCGGCGCTATCCAATTTTCCAAACCTGATTCTGCCGGCCCATGAGAATGGGTCACGCGCGTCAGCTCATTATAGAAGCCGAGGCCGAGAAAGGTCCGGGCGTAATCCTGTTTATAGGTGTAGACCTGCTGCCCCGGCAAATGATGATAGTGCCGGCGCATCGGTGCGTTCGGCAGAAAGTCGCCGAGCACCAGATAGCCGTTCCGTTTCACCATCCGGTCAATTTCGGCAATGCAAACCGCCAGCAGATCGCGATCGATCCAGTGCAGCACAAAATTGACGATGATAAGATCGAACGGCTCGTCATACGGCACGCGCGAGAGCACCCCCTGCCGCAGATCAAGATCAGGGAACTGACCAGTACCCGCGGCGATGGCTTCGTGGCTGGCATCCATGCCGGCGAAGAGGCAAGTGGGCGAGAACATCGGCCGCAGCCGCTCCAGCCGCCAGCCATTCGCGCAACCGAGCTCGCATACGCGCTGCATCTGATCTCGACCATCGATCGCCGCGACCAGCCGACTGACCCAGTCAGTTTGCTGGCCGCCAAGATGCGCGCGGTTACGCCGGAACCAGGCATCGCCCTCGCCGGCACTGAAAACAGCCTCTTGGCCTGGCGTCATGCCGCACTCCATTGCCGGGGATCGATAATGGCTTCATTTCCGCAGGCGAAAGCCGAATAGTCGTGGTTTGTATCCGATGCATCCAAAGCACTCAGGCATTGATCGAGCTGGGCCACGGAATGCACGCCAACCACGAGCCTGTCGATCGCCTCAAGTTGAGCGACATAACGCAACGAGCCCGCGAGCGGCGAAATCCCCCAGTCTGCCATTGTGCGCTGAAAGCGCTCGACCAATGGCCGCGCCGGCTGAAGACCCGAAGGAATTGCCGAGGGCTCCATCAAGGCAAGGCCCTGCAACAGGACTGAGCGCGCATGGATTTCCACATTCGCATTTTTCAAGGATTCAAGCGTGCCGTCCGCCACCAAACGCTGGTCAAATACACTCACCGGCAACTGAACGACGTCATAGGCATGGCGTTCAAACAGCGCATCGATCTGGCCGCGGGTGTAGACTGACACGCCAAGTTTGCGAATGCGTCCCTCCGCACGCCACCGCGCCAGCAACTCGTAGAGCCGGTCTCCGCCCTTTGCCAAAAGGTCATTGGCGCTATGGACCAAGACGGCGTCTACTGATTCCACACGCAGATGCGCGAGTGACCTGAAGAAAGCATCCTCGACACGCACGATGTCTGACGGGTCGATCCGATCTGTGCCGACGGCGACGGCTTTGGTCACTATCTCGAAGCCGTCACGGGCAGCGAGACATTCGCCGAGCACCGACTCGCTGTCCCCATAGGCCGGTGCCGTATCGAGCTTGGTGATGCCGCTCGCGCGCGCGCGTTCAAGTATCGCTTTAACTTCTGTCAACGTGACCTGCAGCCCGGGACCCGAAATGCCGTAGGCAAGACCGAATTGAGCAGTCCCCAAGCCAAGCTTCATGAAGCCGTTGTATCCATCACCCGCCGCAGCGCGTCGATAACCTTGTCCTGGTCGGCATCCGTCAGGAGCGAAAAAACAGGCAGCGACAGCGCACTTTGGTAATAGGCTTCGGCTTCAGGAAACTGACCGCGCGAAAATCCAAGTTTCCGGTAATAGGGCTGCAAATGGATCGGAATGTAGTGAACCTGCACCCCGATCCCGGCCGCGCGCAGCTCGTCGTAAGCCTGACGGCGCGTCTTGCCGGCCGCAGGATCAAGCTTGATAACATAAAGATGATAGGCTGAAAGGTTGTCCGGGTGCTGCCACGGCAGAGTCAGCGGAAGACCGGCCAGCGCGACATCGTAACGTTGCGCGATTTGGCGCCGCCGCGCCAGAAACGGTTCGATCCGGCTCAGTTGGACCAATCCGAGCGCGGCCTGAATGTCAGTGATGCGATAATTATAACCGAGTTCGGTCTGCTCGTAATACCAGCCGCCTTCAGGCTCCGACGCCATGTAGGCTGGATCGCGGGTGATGCCATGGGTGCGCAGCATCGCCAGACGGCGATAAAGCTCCGGATCATTCGTCGTCACCATACCGCCTTCGGCAGTGGTCATGATCTTGACCGGATGAAAACTGAACACGGTCATATCGGAGTGTACGCCGGCGCCGATCTTGACGCCGCGATACTCAGCGCCGATGGCATGCGACGCATCCTCGATCACTTTGACGCCGTAGCGGGCAGCTAACGCGCTGATCGCCGCCATGTCGCAAGGCTGCCCGCTGAAATGGACCGGGACGATGACCTTGGGCAATTTACCGACCTTGTCCGCCAGCGCCAACTTCGCAGCCAATGCCGCCGGGTCCATATTGTAGGTGCGCGGATCGATGTCGACGAAATCGACGTCGGCGCCGCAATAACGGGCGCAATTCGCGGAGGCGACGAAACTGTTTGGTGACGTCCACAGAATGTCGCCCGGCCTCATCTCGAGAGCGAGACAGGCAATATGCAGCGCGGCGGTACCATTGCTGACGGCCACCGCGTAGCGAGCACCGCAGTAATCGGCGACAGCGCGCTCGAGCCGCTCGATCGCCGGCCCTTGCGTGAGCCAATCCGAACGCAACGCGTCGGTGACGGCGGCGACTTCCGCGTCGCCGATATCCTGACGGCCGTAAGGGATCATTTTAGCTGGCTCAGCATGGTCGTGATCTCAGCGGCACCGAGGAAGTACGGATTTTCACCTGAACTATACTCGAAACCATCGGCAACCGGTACGCCGGTGTCGCCAACGGCATTGGTCTTGAAATTTGGATGTTCGACAAAAGTGATTGCCGGCTGGATGACGTAATAATCCTTGAACTGAAGCGTCAGGTGCGAGTCGTCCTTAGGACACATGATCTCGTGGAGTTTCTCGCCCGGCCGGATGCCCACAACCTTATGCGACAGATGTGGCGCGACCGCGGTCGCCAAGTCGACGATGTTCGCAGACGGAATTTTCGGCACGAAGATTTCGCCGCCATACATGCGAGAAAAACTGTCAAGCACGAAATTGACGCCGGCCTGCAACGAGATAAGAAAGCGCGTCATGCGCACGTCCGTGATAGGCAGTTCCTTGGCGCCATTCTCGACGAGTTGGCGGAAGAATGGGATGACCGATCCGCGCGATCCGATTACGTTTCCATAGCGCGCCACCGAGAACCGGGTCGGGCGCGGGCCAACAATGTTATTAGCGGCGACGAAAAGTTTGTCGGATACGAGCTTCGTTGCACCATAGAGATTGATCGGGCTGGCTGCCTTGTCAGTCGATAGCGCCACCACTTTCTTGACGCCGGCATCGATCGCGGCGCGGATGACGTTTTCGGCCCCATAAATGTTCGTCTTGATGCATTCCATCGGATTGTATTCGGCCGTCGGCACCTGCTTCATCGCCGCGGCGTGAATGACATAGTCGATTCCATCGAATGCCTGGCGCAGCCGTTCAGGATCGCGAACGTCACCGATGAAATAGCGCATCACGTCCTGACTAAATTCACCTTGCATCTCGAACTGCTTGAGTTCGTCGCGCGAAAAGATGACCAGCTTCTTCACCCGGTAACGAGCGAGGATTTGCTTTGTGCACTCGCGACCGAATGAGCCTGTGCCTCCGGTAATGAGAATTGATTTATTGTTGAACATAAAATCTCGTCGGGTTGGTGTCGTTTGTAGCCAAGCGATTAAGCGTCGTTTTTCGTTCCTCGTTATTCTGAAACACCGAGGGTGGCGGCGATTTCATCCCATTCGACGCGCTCGATAAACTGTTTCCAACTCTGGCGAAGCTGCGCAAGGCAGCGCGGGCCACGGCCGGATAACTTGTTTTCGATCGAATGAGCCTTAAGCCCCGGCCTGTCCGTCACGTCATGCGCACATCTGGGCAATCCGCCAGACGGCCACCAGCTACCAGGATACGATAGAGCCGGTCGTATTTCATCACGCATTTCTCGAGCGAAAACTGTTCAAGCACTCGGTGACGCCCAGCGGCACCGAATCGTGCACGCAACGGCCCATCGTTAGTCAACGCAACAATGGCTTCGGCGAGTTGCCGCGGATTGTGCGACGGAACGACAAAGCCGCACTCACCATCGACCACAGCCTCCCTATTGCCCCCGACATCGGTAACAATCATGGGCAACCCGGCCGCCATACCTTCAAGCACGGCATTGGAGAACCCCTCCTGATGCGAACACAGCAAGCCGATTTCGCATGCGCTGAGCAGCTCGGGAATGTCGCGGCGCTCGCCGAGAAAAACAATCTTGTCGGCGAAGCTGGCAGCAGCGGCTTGTCGGGCAAGTTCAGGACCAATGCCGTCGTCGCGCCCCACGACAAAAAGCCGCCAATCGGCGGGTAGCCGATCGGCGCCAGAGCGGAGCGCTTCTATCAGGTCGCTGTGCCCTTTATACGGGATTAGATTCCCGACAGCAATCATGGCCACCGTCGCCGCCGCAAGGCCTAGCGAGGCGCGCGTCAAAGAACGCGCTTCCAGGCAGCAAAAGCGTGACGCATCGATGCCGTTATAGATCAACCCGACCCGATCCGCCGGCACATGCTCAACGTCTCGAAGTTCGCGCGCCACGCTGCGCGAATTGGCGAGGATCGCGGACATAGTCCGGTGCAATTTAATTTCCAGGCCCCGTATCGCCGGCCGCTCGCTTGAATAGACATTCAAACTTCGGCGGCTCATGACGCGCACCGGTAATCGGGCAATCGCGGCCAACACGCCGCCGACCAGATAGGCTTCAGGAAGAAAGAAGTGGACCACCGCGGGACGCCTTCTGATCAGCTGCATCAGCAAGTGACCCGCGAAAATGGCAAGCTTCAGGATTGCAAGCAATCTGCCAAAGCCTCTGCGACGCCGAACGAGAGGCGGCACGATAACGGTAACGTGCTGGCTTTCCAGCCGCTCGTGAAGCGGCCCGGTGCCGCCAAGGCTGTAGACGGAAACCGACCAGCCCAAACGCTGTAGCGCCGGCGCGATCGCAGCGATGTGCGTCTCGGCGCCACCGACCTGCAGGCTGCCGACAACGATGAGAACCGCAGGGCATTTTCCCGACTGCGTTATGTTTGTTGGCAACTTGTTTGACCAAACACGGGCCCGAAACTGTCAATATGCCGCAAACTCCACACCTCGCCAAAGCTCGGGCAGCTATCTGCCTAAGCTACCGCACTCAGGGTGACTTGACGTCATCCAGAGAAACTCTCACCGCAGAACTCTGCGTACTCAGGCCGAGACGACGAGATCAATGTCGACGTTGACCCGTACTTTACGACCTAGCAAATCCAGAAGGATGGCAACCCGCTGGCTGTTACTCATACCTTCGTAGATTCCGAGTGCGCTGGAAAAAACACCCTCGACAACCCGAACTGCGTCCCCTACCGAGAAACGTGGTGCCTTATCAAGCGAAATGAAGCCGCGCTCGTCCTGTTGGTTGCGCAGGGCTTCGATGACCTCGTTATGTACTACAGCAGGCGAACCCCCATTGCAGACAAGCCGACACACACCGACGGTAGAATTAACGCATCGCCAGCGCTGGGTTGCCATATCTACCGCTATGAACAGATAACCCGGGAATAATGGTCGCGCGACATAATCGACGCGGCCCGCGTGACGCCGGCGCCTCATAAAGCGCGGGAGGTAAACGCCGAAGTCCTGGCGCATGAGATGGAGCGACGCTTTTTCCTCAGCATTCGGCTGAGTCTGAACGGCGAACCAATTTTGAACCTTTGCCCCGGTCATACTGCATCACCGACACGACCGACTTGCCGCTTGAGCAGTTGCGGCACAAATACACGATCTGCACCGACAACCGCAGTTGCCACTTCTGCAGCGGAGCGCGTATCCACCAGATCAGTAAGTACTACTGCGTCGAATGGCTCGGTGCACGCGCCAAAGGATGTCACAAGCGGAATATTCAGAAACTGCTGCGATGTCGCATTCGCATCGACAACTGCGACAAGGACGATTTTGCTTTCCATCGCGCAAATTGTCGCGATTTCGGTCAAATTCGAACAGCCGGACAGAACGATTCGTGAAAATCCTCGGCCGCGTACGGCTTCAAAAACCTGACCGCAATCCTCTCTAGCAGCGCGGAAAAACGAAAATGATGACGACAGGAACTCAATTGTGAGCCGCGACTTTTCCGAAAAACCGCGCGGCGTCAGGTAATAGGCATATCGCCCGGCCGGCGCCTCCTGAACTTTCAATAGCCCCTTTTTAACGCAGCGCTTGATGTACGCATTGACCAGCCCAAGGGCGATGCCAAGTTCGGTCGCCAACCGCCGTTGCGACTGCGCGCCGCCATGCTCAATGGATTCCAGAAGGCGTAGGGTAATGCGGGCCCCATCGTCGACTTTTGCCACTCCGACGTATTTTACCACGTGGGCGTCTTGCGCGTTGTCGTCGAGCATTGATTGAGACATCTGCCGGAGAATCCAATTTCGGTCGGAACATAGCTTGTTCACAGCGTGAACGTCAAGTTCGCTGTTCATGTAGTGAACGAAGGGGTTTATCTAACGTCGGCCGATCGCAAACCTCTGAATATCATGTAATATCAGATGGTTAGGTTCGCAGGAATGCCGGCAAGCCGAAGTGTTCGCAGAGCGCGTCGATGACGTCGGTCGCCTTGAGCTTACGGGCCACACGGGCGGCCAGGCTCTTACTTCGTAACTCATCGATGAAGCACGACACCCGGAGCACTTTGCCGTCGTGATTGCGGTCAGCGACGAAGTTATGGGACCAGACGTGTTCGGGGCGATCCGACCGCGGCGGGATGCATGAGCCGCCTTTGAACAATAGGCGTCCGCGTTTAGGCTGTTCACCGGGCATTTTGAGCCCCTCACACCGCCAGGTCCGCTCAATACGTCTACTATTCGCCGGACAACCGGCGCGGAGTAAATATAAATTCTTGAGAAATATTTTGAAAACCACGATCCGTGACAGCGCAGTTTTTTAGTGCGCTTAATCACGCTTCATTCGCCCTGCGTCCGCCTATATGCATATTCATCGCAGCCGGAGCCAAAAAAGCCGAACGGCGTAGGCTTTGTTATGCTGTTCACTTGCGCAAATTTCAGGCGACGCATGTATTCGCCCACACCCGCCGGCGTGATCGATTCATAAGGATAGCCGCCCATCCAATCGTGCACATCGTGCGGGAAACTCATGCCGCGTTGGCGCTGGTAGTTCTCGATATGGGCGTTGAAATCGCGGCCGTTTACGAGGAAAGCCAGCCGTAGCACGGCCGTATAAACGCCGCGCGCCGTGGCCTGGGCCTTGGTCGACGCCGCAGTATACCAGCGTTTCTCCAGCGTCCAGGCCCAACAGAGTTTGGTCTTGCGGTAGAGCGCGAAAGCAAACAAGCCGCCTGGCGCAGTGCGGGCCGCCGCTGCGTCGAGCGCATCAAACATTGCGCCGGTGTGATGCAGGACACCCCACGAATAGACAATGTCGAAATGACCCAATTTGGTTAGATAGCCTGGATCAAGCACAGAGCCCTGCTCGACGATCCAATTGGCGTCCTCGGGAAAATACCGATCTCGCAACTTCTCCGTCGAAGCGACGCTCGCTAAATCAAAGTCGAAGGAATGGACGCGCGCGCCGAGCCGTCTCGCCGCCAGCGAAAACAACCCGCTGCCCGACCCGATATCTAGAAAGGATTTTCCGTCCAGGCGCGAGACCGTAAGCAGCGCTTGCAGCGATTTCTCGGCCTCGATAATGCGGTCTTCGTCGATGCTGGGAACAAACGCCATCCAGTTGTCGCCGAAACCAAAGCGCAATTCATCGTTGGGCTGTTGCTGCATCCCGTCCATAGCCTCCTAGCGATCCCTCAGTTGCCGCACCCGGCTGCATTCGCCGGCCGACATGCTATAGAGCATCTTCCAGTCGCGGCAAATCTCCGCTAAAGCCGCGCCGCCTGGTACGGGCAACATATGGAGCAATCGCGCGATGTGTGGAGTGGCGGGGTTTTTATACAAAACCGGACTGGAATCAGCCAGCCACGCCACCCTTCGGTCAATGACGGACGTGCTCGCGCACCGGGGGCCTGATGCTGGCACGCAATGGAGCGACGAAGCCGCGGGCATCGCGCTCGGCCACCGCCGCCTTTCCATTATCGATCTGACGCCGGCCGGCGCCCAACCGATGCAGTCGTCGGACCAACGCTGGGTCACAGTTTATAACGGCGAACTCTACAACACCGAGGATTTGCGCGTTGAGATTGCTAGCACCGGACGCGCGGTTAATTGGCGGGGACATTCCGACACCGAAGTCATCCTGGAAGCGATTTCAATCTGGGGAGTCGAGCGCGCGGTTGCCAAATTCAACGGTATATTCGCCTTGGCACTCTGGAACCGAACCGAACATCGGCTTTGGCTGATCCGCGACCGAATGGGCGTCAAACCGCTTTATTGGGCGCAACTTGACGACGGAACGTTCCTGTTCGGCTCCGAGTTGCGCGCGCTACGCCAGCATCCGCGCTGTCCGCGCGAGATCGATCCGCGCGCGCTCGCCGATTATCTTCATTCGGCTTGCATCGGCGGCGAGCGTTCTATCTATAAAGGCGTGCACAAGCTCGAGCCCGCACATTTCCTGAGCGTGGCGGCAGGGTCAGCTCCCGTTATCGCGCGTTATTGGGATCTCGGCGCTATAGCGGTGGACGGCCAGAAGCATCTCAACACGGCCTCGCAGTCGGAAATGACCGACGAACTGGACGCGCTGTTGCGGGACGCGGTCGGCCGCCAAATGGTGTCGGACGTGCCTCTTGGCGCCTTTCTGTCAGGCGGCATCGATTCATCCGTCGTCGTCGCGCTGATGCAGGCGCAATCGCGCCGGCCGGTGCGCACCTACTCTATCGGCTTCCGGGAGAAAAAGTACGACGAAAGCACGCATGCGCGACTGGTCGCCGAACACCTTGGCACGCAACACACGGAGTTAATCGTCGATCCGAAAACGCCGCTGGCAACGATCGAGCGACTGCCCGAGATCTACGACGAACCTTTCGCGGATTCGTCGCAATTGCCGACCTTCTTGGTATCGCAACTCGCTCGCAGCGATTTGACCGTTGCGCTTTCGGGCGATGGCGGCGACGAATGTTTCGCCGGCTATACGCGCTATCAATGGATAGAACGTCTGGCGAAGTGGACGGGATCATTTCCGCGGCCACTGTTGCGCGGCGCCGAAACCGCGCTGCGCGCACTCCCTGTCGAGGCTTGGGATCGCTTGATGAGGCCGCTCCCGTCGAGAATGCGCCCGTCCCTTATGGGCGACAAAATCCACAAAGGCTCGGCGCTGCTGCCACTAATGGGTGTCGACGCGATGTACGACGCAGTCGTCTCGCAGTGGCCGCGACCGCTGCTCGCTATGTCGCCAGACATCCGTCCAACGACTGGCTTTTCATATCCTGCCCTCGACGCCAGCGTGAGCGACCCAATCGCGCGCATGCGCTATTTCGATATGATGCATTATCTACCCGATGACATCATGACCAAACTTGACCGCGCGAGCATGGCGGTGTCGCTTGAAGCGCGAGTGCCTTTGCTGGATCATCGCGTTGTTGAGTACGCATGGCGTCTGCCACGCGATGTGCTTGTCAAAGGAATGACTGGCAAGCGCATCCTGCGTAATGTCCTGGCGCGATATGTCCCCCCCGCTCTATTCGAACGGCAGAAGATGGGTTTCGGTATTCCGCTCGGCGAATGGGTTCGCGGTCCCTTGGCGGAATGGACTAATGACCTGTTATCGGCGCAATCACTGGCTGGCAGTGGCCTCTTCGATGTCAGCTATATACGCCGGCATCTAGACGAGCACATGAGCGGGCGGCGGAATTGGCAGTATGCATTGTGGACGGTCATAATGTTCCAAGCTTGGTACCGTCGCTGGGTTTAGAGACCTGCCGAAAAATCCCAGCCGAATTCGCGACCGGTTTTCATTTCATATAGCGACCGACAACGATCACATATGGCTACGACCTTTCACCTGTAGTATATGCCGCTATATATCTTGCCGGCTACGGCCCCACCGAAAAAAACATCAATGCAGCCTCAAACCGATCGTAATGTAAATGAAAGCGTCGCCCGCGGCTTTGGTGAGGAATGGTCAACATTCAGGCAGGATGAGACCCATTTATCACACAAACAGCGCCAGAATATTTTCGACAATTATTTTCGCGTTTTTCCGTGGGACCGTTTACCGTCTGGCGGGGGAACTGGCATCGATATTGGCTGCGGCAGTGGCCGATGGTCAAAGATGGTCGCGCCCCGTGTGGCGCATCTCCATCTACTCGACGTCAGCCCGGAAGCCCTGGCAGTTGCCCAAGACAATCTGCGCGACACGCCGAATGTCAGCTTCCATGCAAACAGCGTAGCGGAAATTCCACTGCCAGCAGCATCGCTGGATTTTGCTTATTCGCTTGGCGTGCTGCATCACGTGCCCGACACCGAGAAGGCCATAAGCGCCATCGCCGAGAAGCTCAAACCTGGCGCGCCGTTCCTGATCTATCTTTATTACGCGTTCGATAACCGGCCTAGATGGTACCGCAGCCTTTGGGCCACGAGCGACGTGGTACGCAAAGTCGTCTCTCGCCTTCCTCATCCGGCGCGGAAGGCTATCAGTGAAACAATTGCCGCGCTCGTCTACTGGCCGGCCGCGCGGATTTCTGCCTCGCTCGGCCACTTGATCGCGCCGCGCGCCACACTGCCCTTGTCCTGGTATGGCGACAAATCATATTACGTAATGCGAACAGACGCATATGATCGATTTTGCACCCAATTAGAAAAGCGCTTTAGCAAGGTCGAGATCGAAAGAATGCTGATCGATAATGGTTTTGAATCGATTGTTTTTTCCGACACGCCTCCTTATTGGTGCGCCGTTGGAATAAAATCGAAGCAGGCCGTCTAATTATGGGTGAACTCTCGATAAAGAAAAAAATTCTATACCTGGTTTCGGAGGATTGGTATTTCATATCGCACCGCCTGCCGATGGCGCGCGCAGCGCGGGACGCCGGCTTTGAAGTTCATGTTGGTACACGCGTTGCATACGGTAGAGCGGCGATTGAGGCCGAAGGATTTCAACTGCATTCGTTGATTTGGCGACGCGGCGCCACCGCGCCGTTTGCGTTCATCGCCGCAATTGCCGCCGTACGCCGGGTTTATCGCACCGTCCGTCCCGATCTCGTCCACCTGGTCGCCTTATGGCCGTGCGTCGTCGGTTCGTTCGCCGCCATCGGGCTCCCGATGAAACGCCTGTCGGCCCTTACTGGACTTGGCTTTGCCTTTACGTCGAATGCCCTCAAGGCCCGCGTCGTTCGCGCTCTGCTGAGGCCGGTACTACGGCACCTCTTTGCCGGCCGGCGCGGCTCGGTGCTCGTACAAAATGCCGACGATCGCGCTTTGATGGAGCGTTTCGGTATCGACGGTTCTCGTCTGTTTCTTATTCCAGGTTCGGGCGTCGATACCGACCGATTTCATCCACTCTCTGAACCCGAAGGTCCGATCACGGTGGGCTTCGCGGGCCGCCTACTGGATGACAAGGGCATCCGGACGCTCGTCAAGGCGCAAAGCCTTCTGCCTGCGCCTGGTGTTCGCTTGCTAATTGCTGGCGAAGTCGACCCTGCCAATCCGGGCTCGGTTCCGCTCGATGAAGTCGTGAGGTGGCGCAGTCTGCCGGGTATCGAAGTCCTCGGGCATGTCTCCGACATCGGCTCGTTATGGGCAAAGGCGCACATCGCCGTCCTGCCGTCACGGCGCGAAGGGCTTCCAAAAAGCTTGCTGGAGGCCGCTGCCTGCGGCCGCCCTCTGATCGCTACCGACGTGACCGGATGCCGGCAGGTCGCCCGCGACGGCGAAAACGCGCTGCTCGTCCCGGTCGATGACCCGCGGGCGCTGGCGCGCGCCATCGAGCAGCTTGCAAATGACGCCGGTCTGCGCGCCCGCTTTGGCGCGGCCAGCCGGGCCTTGGCGGAGCGCGAATTCGCGACTGGCGCCATCGGCGGGCAAACCGTCGCGCTCTATCGCAAACTGCTAGCCCAAGGCTCAGGCGCTGCTTAATACGGGAGGCCGCTTAGGCGGCAGTTGCCAATAGCGCGCCGCGCGGCGTATCACCCAGCGCGAATGCGAAAAAGCTGCTTTCATTCACTGGCACTTACTGGGCAAAGGCATTGGCAAATATTGGCGGAATAGCCCCGGCGCTTCTGGTCGCCGTTCTCATCGCCGCGCCGGCGATTGCGACCTATTTTTTAATTTTGGCGTTGACGCCCCTGTTGCAGCGTTACGCACTGGCACGGCCAAATGCACGCTCGTCGCATAGCAAACCGACACCGCAGGGCGCCGGCATCGCCGTAATTGCCGTTTTGGTTTTAGCCTTTATACTGCTAGCGGTGGTTATTCCGGACTTTGAGACGCAGGCATTTACTCCCACGATCACCGCTGCCATCGTCCTTGCGGTTGTCGGCGCCGTCGATGATATCCGCACACTCGAAGTCGTCCCCCGGCTTGCTATTCAATCGTTCGCTGTGCTGATCGTCCTTGTGGCCTTGCCGCGCGATTTCCAGATCCTGCATTTTATACCGGTCTGGTTGGAGCGCTCGTTTTTATTCATTTTGCTCTTATGGTTCGTCAATCTGATGAATTTCATGGACGGCATGGACTGGATGACCGTCGCAGAAACTTTACCTTTGACCGCGGCGCTTGCAATGTTCGGCTTCATGGGCGCACTGCCGACGAGCGCGGAGTTCGTCGCGCTCGTTCTGTGTGGCGCCATGCTCGGATTTGCGCCGCTCAATCGCCCAGTCGCGCGCGTATTTTTAGGCGACGTCGGCAGTTTGCCGATTGGACTGTTACTGGGATGGCTTTTGATCTTGCTGGCCGAACATCATTTTGCCGCGGCTTTACTGCTGCCCCTCTATTATCTAGGCGATGCAACGGTTACCCTACTGCGGAGATTGATGAATGGTGAACCGGTGATGCAGGCCCACCGCAGTCATTTTTATCAGCGAGCTTTGATCAGCGGTCAAAGCTTGTATTCGATCATTGGACGGGTAGCACTGCTCAACATTTTTCTTATTGCGCTTGCCGGAATGACAATCGCAGTCAACTCGGCTTCAATACAGATCGCCGCAATTGCCGTTGGATGCCTTCTTGTCGGATGGCAACTTTATCGGTTTGAGCAAAGAGTCGCGTAATTTATCTTGTTCCAACCTTTTATTATCAATCATAAACAATCGGTTGGGCGGAAATTCATTTTCGTTCCTTTTCGCCGAGTGAGATCGACGGCCAAACGACTTGTCGGGATCTAATGATCGCGCCCCTTATAAATCAGGGAGGCAGATCGTCTGTGCGGTCAAACGCCGTAGACATGCTTTATACCGCCCAAATTATTCAAAGATATCCCCTTCGGCATCTGCAAGCCGGAGAAATAATCGTACGCATCCGGTGTGGGCCGCCTTGCGGAATTGCCCGGTCGGTAGCTGACTGTCGGTATGGATAGCCTTACTGACAGTCACCAGATCAGTCGCCTTGAAATTGTTGACACGGGCCGCCGCCGTCGATGGACGGGGGA
>JBBRAL010000043.1:0-39042 GCA_038206805.1 Hyphomicrobiales bacterium
GCGCCCGAAGCCGCATTGCTAACGTACGGGCGATAGGTCGCCGGCCAGAAAATCGGCGTGCTGGATGGGCATTCGGTGTTACTCGTCGGAACGATGATCCCATCGTAAACCTGCGCGGCCGAAGCAAAATTGGCGACCAGGCTGTGGTTGGCAGCGAGCGAGGGCAGATTATAGCTCGCCGATGCGCTGACCTGGTTGCCGCCCTCGGTCCAGTTGACGAAACTGAAGCCGCTATTGGGCGTGGCGGTCACCGTTTGCAAACTGCCGGCCGCAAACGTGCCGCCGCCACTCACGGTGCCGCCCGCCGGCGGCGAGGCGCTGACCGCGATGGTGAACTGCTGCTGAGCAAAGTTGGCGACCAAAGTGCGGTTGCCGGCGAGCGTAAAATTATAGCTGGCCGATGTGCTGACCTGGCTGCCGCCCTCGGTCCATTTGACGAAACTGTAGCCGCTGTTGGGCGTGGCGGTAACCGTACGCGAACTGCCGCCCGCAAACGTGCCGCCGCCACCCACCGAGCCACCGGCCGGCGGCGAGGCACTGACCGCGACGGTGAATTGCTGCGCGAAATTGGCGACCAAAGTGCGGTTGCCATTGAGCGTGAAATTATAGCTGGCCGATGTGCTGACCTGCGTGCCGCCTTCAGTCCAGTTGACAAAAGCGTAGCCGCTGTTGACCGTGGCTGTGACCGTTCTTGAAACACCGGCACCAAACGTGCCGCCGCCGCTTACCGAGCCGCCGGCCGGCGGCGAGGCGCTCACCGCGATGGTGAACTGCTGCGCAAAATTGGCGACCAGAGTGCGGTTGCCGGTGAGCGTGAAATTATAACTGGCCGAAGTGCTGACCACGCCGCCGTTCTCGGTCCAGCTGATAAAACCGTAACCGCTGGCGGGGTTGGCTGTGACCGTTCGCGAACTACCGCCCGCAAACGTACCGCCGCCGCCCACCGAGCCGCCGGCCAGCGGCGAGGCGCTCACAGCGATGGTGAAGTTCTGGACGAAATTGGCGACTAGAGTGCGGTTGCCGCTGAGCGTAAAATTATAGCTGGCCGATGTGCTGACCTGGCTGCCGCCCTCGGTCCAGTTGACAAAAGTGTAGCCGCTGTTGGGCGTGGCGGTAACCGTGCGCGAACTGCCGTCCGCAAACGTGCCACCGCCGCCCACGGTGCCGCCGGCCGGCGGCGAAGCGCTCACTGCGATGGTGAACTGCTGCTGGGCAAAATTGGCGACCAAATTGCGGTTGCCGGTGAGCGTGAAATTATAGCTGGCCGAAGTGCTGACCTGGTTGCCGCCCTCGGTCCAATTGACGAAAACATAGCCGCCGTTGGGCGCGGCGGTAACCGTTCGCGAACTGCCGGCCGCGAACGAGCCGCCGCCGCCCACCGCGCCATCGGCCGGCGGCGAGGCGCTGACCGCGATACTGTAGTAAGTAGCCGCTGTGTAAGTGTAGTCGTTGGTGTACCAGGTGCCGTTGATCATCGACCACAGCCGCACGTAGAGGGTCTGCCCATTTGTCGGCAGATTGTCGATCGCCACCGATCGATTGGTACCTTGCGTATGGCCGTAAATGTCGTTATCGCCCAGCGTCGTGCCGACATAAAAGAAGTACTCGGTGACCGAGCTTCCCGCGCTCCAGCCAAAGGTCACCGAGGGACCCGGCAGCACCGATCCGGGCGTCGGCGTAGTCATCACCGCCGGAGATACGAAATTAGCGACCACGATCCGGCTGGAGGCGACTGTGAACGTGTAGTTCGCCGATGAGCTGACTACATTACCTTGATCGGTCCAGTTCACGAACGTGTAGCCGCTGCTGGCCGTGGCCGAGAGGGTGATCGAAGTCCCGTTCATGTAAGTGCCGCTGCCGGACGCGGATCCGCCAGCGGTTGCGGCCGCCGTGATTGTATAGGTCGGGCACGCCGCGAGGGTGTAAGGGATCGTGTCGTATTGGATGATTTCCAGCGCCGGACAGGCCGGATATCCGTTGTTCTGGTAAAGCTGCCACCAGCCCGCAAAGTTGTTGGTGCCGGCCGTGTTCAGGGTGGCCCAGATTTTGGCAATGCCGTCGCTTAGCCGATCCTTGAGACCGTTGTCCGGACCGTCATTGGTCGAATCGTACATATCCCACATGACGGCGGCGACATTGCCCTCGACCTGATCGCCGCTTGCCCACGCCCGGTAGCCGGATCGCGTCTCAAAGTTCGAGATGGCACCGCCTTTTGTGTACAAGTACGCCGGGTCGCCGGTGCCATAGGCCGACCAGAAATCCGGCCAACCCTCGATCAGCGCGCAGCCCGGCCCGGTGGCATCGGGGATATCATGTGAACTACCGCAGTCGAATGTCGGGAATTTGATAGCGAACCCTGCCCACTTGTTCGCCATGACGACGTGGCCGTATTCGTGCGTCGGCGGATGCGCCGAGGTATGCGCTGGCGGCTCGACCGCGATCCAGCCGTCCGCCGGCGGGACGTGCGCATGCGTGCCGTGATTTGTGGGGGCTGGGAATCCGATGCGGCCGGGACCGGGCGTCTGGCCGCCGGTATCGGCGATGAGGCGTTTATAGACCCGGATCAAATCCTGGGTCATCCACATGGCGCCGAGCCACGGATCGCCGACACCCGTACCCACGACGTAGTCGCCGACCGCGCAGGTCTGACCGCTGGAGCAGGAAACGCTCGGCGTCCCCACGGGGTAGGAGCAGTCGATCGAGTCGGCGCAGCCGCTGCCATCGACGCTCGCGAACACGCCGAGGCGGTCGGTAAAATTGGTCCATGACCGCACATAGACAACAAACGAGTTGCCATTGGTGCCGGAGTCGAATGTGCAACTGTAAGCGCCGTTCGAACCAGTGAAGCAGTATTTCTGGGGCGACATTGGACTGCCGTCGCCCTTGCGGACCTCGATTAACTGCTGATCGATGGCTTGCTGATTGCCGTTGCGGTCGGTGTAGTACCACGTGCCCGTGAGCGTGACGGTGCCGACGCGCGGCGGCGCGCGCGGCTGCGCCGGCGGCTGGAATTGGGGAGTGGTGCGCGGCAGATCGCTTTTCGCTCGGCGCACCGCTCCACGCGGAAACGCAAACGGCAATGGCTCGTTCGATACGATCCGCGCGGTGCCGGGCGTGACCAGCGTGGCGCGCGGCAGAGTATCGACGGTCCAGCCGCGCTGGCTGGCGCCGCCGCCTTGGCTCGGCGCCAGTGTCCGGCTGCGGATGGTGAGCGGGATCGACTTCATGTCGCCCCATGCGCTGTCGGGCGCGAACATCTTGCGCGCGCGCGCGCTCACGGTGGCGTTGCCGGGCCGCCGGATGGTGAACGCACTGGTGAAGGTCACCGGCCTGTTGGCCACGAGATCGACGGTCCAATTGGTGGCTGCCGCGCTTGACCCTTCCGGCAGCTCCAGCTCGACCGTAGTTCCGGGCGCATCCTGCGTGCTGGTTACCGTGATGGTCGCGGTCGCCTGCTCGTTCAGCGCCGGAGCATGCGAGATCGCGAGTTCGACCTTGATTGGCGTACTCGGTTGCGATGCGTGACCGGCCGATGTCCAGGCGAACAGGCAGAAAAACGCAGCAAACCACATGGCAATTGTTGATGTTGGATTCACCGGGTTCTCGCTACGTTTGATTTTCGATGGATAAACGAACATCGCGCAGCACATCCTCAATTTGCAGGAAGCGATTTTCCGAGCCAGAACTCGATTGCAGAAGTCCCACCGCGCGCCAGGCTAAAAACCGCACGACACCGCGCAAAGCGCGCGTTGCGTCAGATCTCATTCAAGCTTGATGTTAAAACCCCCCCCCTGGGACTCCAAAAAAATATGACTATATTGTCTGTATTGTCAATCAATCATTGCCGCCGGTTCCTGAGATGGAACCGGATGGGCGCCACGCGAAGGTTCCAAGTCTCGGCGCACCGCCGCAAACGTCGCAATGGCGGTCACGCCGTTCGCATGTTCGACTGAAATTGCATACGAGCCGAATTTTGCTCCACACGCGACGCGGGTAACGAAGCTTGTTTGATTCGCGACAACTGGTTTTTGCTTGCATGCACTGGCTGCAGGCCGGCGATTCAGTCAAGACGTAGAAAATGAACGGTCGCCCGGAAAAGAAACGTGTTGCTCGTCAAAAGGCCAAAGCCCGCCAAGGTGATACGTTCGCGACAATGGCGACGACCGCGCCTGAGCGGAGTAACCGGCATCAAAGTGTGAGTAACTGCACCAGCCGGATCGCGCCGTTCAGCCCAGCCCCAGCCCCTTGAATGCCTTGCTGATCCAGGAGCCCTTGTTCTCGGCGGGCTCGTGTCCGCCCGTTCTCACCAGCGCATAGGCGTGGCGGTACCATTCGCTGTCGGGGAAATTGTGCCCGAGCACGGCGGCCGCGGTCTGCGCCTCGTCCACGATGCCGATCGCCATATAGGCTTCGGTCAGCCGCATCAGCGCCTCTTCGACGTGCCGCGTGGTCTGGTAGCTGGTAACGACGACTTTGAAACGGTTGATGGCGCCGGTGTAGTCCTTCTTTGTCAGATAATAGCGGCCGATCTGCATTTCCTTGCCGGCCAGGTTGTCGCGCGCGACTTCGATCTTCTGCTTGGCGCTGACGGCGTATTCGCTACTTGGATATTTTCGCGACACCTCGTCGAGCGCGGCCAGCGCCTTTTCCGTGCGCGCCTGATCGCGGGTAATGTCCGGAATCTCGTCGAAATAGGCCGAACCGATGAGGAATTGCGCGTAGGCGGCGTCCTGGCTACCGGGGTGGAGCGAGATGTAGCGCTTGGCCGAGGTCACGCATTCGTCGTAGTCGCCGGCCTCGTAAGAAGCGAAGGCCGACATGATCAGCGCCTTGCGCGCCCATTCCGAATAAGGGTGCTGGCGATCGACCTCTTCGAACTTCTTGACCGCCTGCTTCGCATCCTTCTTGGAGTTGAGATAATACAGGCCCTCATTGTAGAGCCGGTCGGCGGGTTCGTCGGGCGGCGTTTCGTCCTTGCCAAACATGCTGCAGCCGCCAAGGCTTGCACCCAGGCACGCCGCCAGCAGCAGTATGCCCAAGCCGCGCGCGAGGCGCGGCCGGCACAGACCGGCGCGAGCCGGCGGCGGCGTCACCGTCACGGGCAGGACGCGCATGAGCGCTTGCTCCTTCGGCACAAAATACTGAATCACGACCCCTCGTGCGCGCAGGTGTAAACGAAAAAATGCGGTCCCGCCAAGCGATTAAGCGCCACATTCGGCCGGGATTAAGGCGGAGGGTTAACCCTGAAATTGGCTGTTTTTCAGGACACTTCCGGCCCGTAGGCCGGAACCAGCAGTCCGGCGCCGACATCGGCATGGCCGCGCGCACGGCGGGCCGGTTCGGCCGCCTCGACCACCCGCCAGGCAGCCGGATCGGCCATCAATGCGGACAGTACCGCATGATTGAGCTTATGGCCGCCACGGACGGTACGGTAGGCGGCGAGCAGCGGCTGGCCGGCCAGCGCGAGATCGCCGATGGCGTCGAGCACCTTATGGCGCACGAACTCGTCGGCAAAACGCAAGCCTTCCGGGTTGAGCACGCGGTCCTCGCTGATCACCAGCGTATTGTCGAACGAGGCGCCGAGCGCGTAGCCGGCGCTCCACAATTTGGCGACGTCGCGCATGAAACCGAAGGTGCGAGCGCGCGCAATCTCGCGGCGGAAGCTATTCGGCTCGATATCGAGCGAGAGCTCCTGCTTGCCGATCAGCGGATGATCGAATTCGATTTCGGCCTCGACCCGGAAACCATGCTGGTAGGGCCGCAGTTCGCCGAATGCGCCGTCCTTCGACACCCGCACCGGTTTGATAACTTCAATATAGCGGCGCGGCAGTGCGCGCGAGGTCAGGCCCGCCTGATCGATGGCATCGACAAAGGCTGCGGCGCTGCCGTCCATGATCGGCACTTCCGGCCCGTCGATCTCGACCAGCACATTGTCGACATTGAGCCCGCGCATCGCCGCCAGCAGATGCTCGGCGGTCGAGCAGAGCGGACCGGAGGCATCGCCCAGAACTGTTGCAAATTCGGTGGCGGTAACCGCGCGTACATCGGCGCGAATCTCGCGCTCAATGGCGCCGTCGGCGGACACGCGCTGGAAAACGATACCGGCGTCGTCGGCGGCGGGATTCAACGTCAGCGTGACGGGCAGACCAGAATGCACGCCGACGCCAGAGATGGCGATCTGATCGCGTAAGGTGGTCTGTTTAGCGCCCTTCATCGACCTCGTTTCCGTCGGCTCGCCAGCGAGCCGAACGGTCCCCCAATGCCAGGCCCTAACCGAGCCACTTTTTGGCCTTTAAGTCAGACAGCCCGAAGATCCTGGCGGTAACCCCCTGGGACTAAAAAGTCCCTTCCACCGCTGAAACTTAGGCTATACCGCAGGGAGTCGCCAACTCACGCTTTCTTACCGACTGTTACTCTTTTTCGCCGCAATTTCCGGTCGCAGGCCGGCTATTCCGTGAATTTACCTTAGCGGTGAAATCCCGCGGCCCGGCAAGAGATGTCGGCAACCGGCCGCCCGGCCGGCCGGCCAATTGAGTAAAAATCTGTATTATTTCAATGCGTTAGATAATAACGCTGGAAACGCCACGAAGGGTGGGAACCCCGCTCCAGACGGTGGAGCGGGGTCTAGTCTTAGCTTTCCGGCCGATCAGTTGGCCTGGCGGCGCAGGAAGGCGGGGATGTCGAGTTGATCCTCATCGCCCTGATTATGCACAGCTATCGGTCGGCCATGGGGATCGAGCCCTTGCGGGGCCGCGCGACGGGCATATTCCGACACCGGCTCGCCAGCCCTGCCCTCAGGATTGCGGGCGCTCGGCCGCTGCGGCGGACGCTCGATTTGCGGCATTGGCCGCGCGGTGCGCGGCGCCGGGGGTGGCGCGGCTTCCTCGGTTCGCCGGCCGAGCCCGACCGAGGCCAGCCGCTGCATCAGCGACATGCGGCGCTGTTCCGGATGATCGTCCGTCAGTTCGCCGCGTTGCGCCCTGATCTCGTTCTGTGCCGGCAGCGGCAGTTCGTCGATACGCGGCATACGCGGCGTGCGCGTCGTGCGTTCAGGCGCCGGCGGAATGAAGTTTGCCGGGGTCGGCGGCTCGGCCTGCGTGGTTTCGCCCAGCGCCGGCTCGAACAATGACGGCTTCATCGGCATCGGCCGGATCGAAACGTCCTCGATGGCGGACGCTGGCAGGATGGCGGCGGCGACCGCGGCATGGGCGGCGGATTCAACCGACGCGGCGCTGGCGGAGACCGGAATTGGCGGAGCGCTGCGCTCGATCCGGTCGGCACTGCGGCGGGCATCGCTGCGTACCTTGCCGGCGAGTTCCTTGAGGGCATTTTCCGCCGGCAATTGTTGGCGCGGGGCATTGGCCTGGTCGATGCCGGTTGCCACCACCGAGACGCGGATGATGCCTTCCAGGCTTTCGTCGAAGGTGGCGCCGACAATGATGTTGGCGTCCTGATCGACTTCCTCGCGGATGCGGGTGGCGGCTTCGTCGACCTCGTAGAGCGTGAGGTCCTTGCCGCCGGTGATCGAGATCAACAGGCCTCTGGCGCCCTTCATGGAGGCGTCGTCGATCAGCGGATTGGAGATCGCGGCTTCGGCGGCAGTCAGCGCGCGTTTTTCGCCGGAGGCTTCGCCGGTCCCCATCATCGCCTTGCCCATTTCGCGCATGACCGCGCGAACGTCAGCAAAGTCGAGATTGATCAGGCCTTCCTTGACCATCAGATCGGTGATGCAAGCAACGCCCGAATAGAGCACCTGGTCGGCCATGGCGAAGGCGTCGGCGAAGGTCGTCTTCTCGTTGGCGACCCGGAACAGATTCTGGTTCGGGATTATCAGCAAGGTGTCCACCACCTTGTGCAATTCCACAATGCCGGCTTCGGCAAAGCGCATGCGGCGGGCGCCTTCGAAGTGGAACGGCTTGGTGATCACGCCGACGGTGAGAATGCCGAGTTCGCGCGCCGTCTTGGCGATCACGGGCGCCGCACCGGTGCCGGTGCCGCCGCCCATGCATGCGGTGACGAACACCATATGCGCTCCGGTAAGATGATCGCGGATCTCGTCGATCACCTCTTCCGCAGCGGCCCGCCCGACCTCGGGCTGCGAGCCGGCGCCGAGACCTTCGGTCACCTGCGTACCCATTTGGATGATGCGCTCGGCTTTCGACATGGTGAGCGCCTGCGCATCGGTATTGGCGACGACGAAGTCGACGCCTTGCAGGCCCGCCGTGATCATGTTGTTGACGGCGTTGCCGCCGGCGCCGCCGACGCCAAAAACGGTAATTCGCGGTTTCATCTCACGAATGTCGGGAATCTTCAGATTGATGGTCATGTTTGCCTCTTTGATGCACGGGCAGCAGGCTGATGCCCGCACGCCGTCGAAGGAGACCGGTCCGCCGCCGGTCCCATCGTGGGTTCCTTTTTGTGGGTCAGAAGCTTTCGCGCAGCCATTGTCCGACCCGTGCCATGTAACCGCCCGTTCCTGTCATCAATTGCCGCGTTCGCCGCGGTTCGAAGTGTTCAAGATGCGCCGCTTGCGGGTAGACCAGGAGGCCTGCCGCCACGGCGAATGCCGGACCCTTGGCCGCGTCCGGCAAACCGGCGAGCCCGAGCGGGCGTCCGATTCGCACTGGCCGCCGCAGAATGCGCGCGGCCAGATCGGCAAGCCCGGCAAGCTGGCTGGCGCCGCCGGTCAACACCGCGCGCGCCCGTGGCTCGGCCGCAAACGGCGAGTTGGCGAGACGATCGCGCACCATTTCCAGAATTTCCTCGGCCCGCGGCTTGACCACGCGCACAAGCGCTGCCCGCGACACGAACTGCGGCGGCTCGCGCTCATCGTCACCGACCGGAGGCACCGTGATCATGTCGCGTTCATCCGATCCACCGGTCAAAACACTGCCATAAATCGCTTTGATTCGCTCGGCATCCGCGATGCGCGTGTTGAGCCCGCGGGCGATATCCATGGTGATGTGATGGCCGCCGAGGGCAAAACCGTCGGCATGCACAAAGCGGCCGCCGGAAAACACCGCCAGCGTTGTCGTGCCGGCGCCGAGATCGATGCAGGCGGCGCCCAAATCGGCTTCATCGTCCGCCAGCACGGCCAGGCCGGCCATGTAGGGCGAAGCCACCATGGCCTCGACCGACAGGTGGCTGCGCTCGACCGTGAGCATCAGATTGCGCACCGTCGCCACGTCGGCGGTGACCATATGCATGTCGACGCCAAAGCGGTGGCCGAGCATGCCGCGCGGCTCGCGGATGCCGGCGGCGGCATCGAGCGCATAACCAATGGGGAGTGAATGCAGCACGGCGCGGCCGTCGCGCACCGAATGGCGGCTGGCCGCCGCCAGCACGCGCGCAATGTCGGCCCCGCTCACGGCGCCGCCGGCAAGCTCGATGCCGGCAACGAAGCGCTCGCTGCCGAGGCGGCCGCCGGATACCGATACCACCACCGATTCGAGCTGAACGCCGGCCATGCTTTCGGCGATGTCGATGGCCTGACGGGCCATCTCCTCGGCCGCCACCAGATCGACCACGCTGCCGGCCTTGACGCCGCTTGCAGCGGTATGGGCAAAGCCCAGGATGCGCACGCCATGACTGCGGCGGCGCAGGACATCCTGCGGCGCCTGCGGCGTGAGCTGCGCGATCATGCAGACGATCTTGCTGGTGCCGATATCGAGCGCGGCGACCACGGCGGCGCGCTTGGGCGAAACCGGTTTCATCTTGGGGGTAAGGCCGAAGCGCAGCACGTTCATGCCTCGCTCCCTTTGGCCTTGGCGCCCTTGGCCTTCTTTTCCTTCTCGGCCGCCTTGAGCGCCTCGTCGCGCGCCGCGGCCGCGGCATCCGAAAGCCGCACCGTGACGCGGTCGGCCAGGCGCAGATCGACGGCGACGATGTCGCGCGTCAGCAGCTTCTTGCCGCGATCGAGATCGAGCAAGGTTTTGAGCGCCTGCTCGGGGGCAAGTTCGGGAAGCAGCACCTCGACGCCGGTTTTTAGATGCAGGTTCCAGCGCCGCTCGGCCACCAGCACCGCGGAGTCGACCTCACGCGAAAGCTCTGGATAGCGCGCCAGCAGCGCCAGCATGTCCGGCGCCGCATGTTCGGCGCCCGTGCCCACCACTAGCGGCAGCGAGCCGAAGCGCCGCGGCACGTAAGGTTCCAGCACGCTGCCGTCGGCGGCGATCAGTGCGATGCGGCCGTCTTTCTGCCAGAGCGCGAACGGTTTGCGCTCGACGATTTCGATGCGCAGCCGGCCGGGATAAAGCTTGAGCACCGTGGCTTGCGCGATCCATGGATTGGTCAGGAGCCGCGCGCGCGCGCGCGAGGCATCGACGAACAACAGCGAGGAACGGCCGGTGATGCCGGCCGCCGTCAGAATCTCCTCGCGGCCGATCTCGTGCTGGCCGGCGAGCGCGACCTCGGTAATGCGGAAGCCGGCGCTGTTGGCGGCGGCGTCGCAAAGGTCCTGCACCTGCGCGGCGATCTCCGGCACATGCCCACCGCGCACCGCGCCATAGCCGGCGCTGGCGAGCAGCAGCAGCGCGGCAGCCGAGACGCCGGCGCCGGGCGGCGATTTGAATTCCAGAATGGCCGCACCCCAGCGGCGCGCCAGCCGCAGCCAGCCGGCGGCCGAGACCGGCCAGCCTTGCGAATGCCAAGCCTGATAGCGCGAAGCCTGCGAGTGCGAAGCCTGCAGGCGCACGGCAGCCGCCACGCGCCGTTTCGGCTTGGGCGATTGAGCAAGACGTGCTCGAACTTCCATCGCGATCGGCTCTTTAAACGTCCTGCCCCGGATGGGCCGCAAGCTCAGGCACGCGCGAGGGTTCGCTCATGCCCGAAGCGGCCAGGTCCGTACGCGCGAATCCGCGAGCGCGATGCGCACGACACGCCGCCAGCGCCTAGTCTTGCGGCGTTTTGGTAAATGAATGGTAAAGTTTGAGGGATTTCAGTGCGGGTTCGGTAACTTAAGGCGGGGGTGGCAAATTCATCGCGTTCTGCCTGCCCTCACCGCTCCAACGACGCGTCCTCGACCATCCAGGCCACCAGCGCTTCGAAGGCGATGCCGGCATGGATAGCCAAATCCGGCACCAGCGAGGTCTCGGTCATGCCGGGCTGGGTGTTCACTTCCAGGCAGGCTAGGCCCTTGACGCCTTCGAGGCTGTCGTCGAAGCGGAAGTCGGCGCGGGTGACGCCGCGGCAGCCGAGCGCGCGATGCGCCAAGAGCGACAGCCGGCGCACTTCTTCATAGACCGCGGTCGGGATCGGCGCCGGCAGCAGATGCTTGGAACCGCCGGGCGTGTATTTGGCTTCGTAGTCGTAAAATTTTGTGGCCGGCACAATCTCGATGACGCCGAGCACCTTGTCGCCCATCACCGCGGAGGTCAGCTCCTTGCCGGGGATGAACGGTTCGACCAGCACCTGTTCGCCGAAGCTCCAATCGGCGCGCGTCAGCTCCTGCGGCGGGTGCTTGTGGTCCTCGCGCACGATGAACACGCCGACGCTGGAGCCTTCCGCCACCGGCTTTATGACGTAAGGCAGCGGCAGCAGATGCGCCTTGGCGGCCTCGCTGCGCGTGACCACCACGCCGCCCGGCACCGGCACCCCGGCCGCCTTCAGCACGGTCTTGGCGATGTCCTTCTGCATGGCCACGGCGGATGCCATGACGCCGGAATGGCTGTAGGGCACACTCAAGATTTCCAGCAGACCTTGCAGGGTGCCGTCCTCGCCGGGGCGGCCGTGCAGCACATTGAGCGCAACGTCCGGCTTGAGCGCGCGCAAGGTGGCGGCGATCTCGCGGGTCACGTCAATGCGGCTGACGCGATAGCCGCCATGGCGCTCCAGCGCATCGGCACAGGCCTTGCCGGAGTTCAGCGAGACTTCGCGCTCGGCCGACCAGCCCCCCATCAGAACCGCGACGTGTTTCATGGCTGCCTTGTAGCGCCGGCCCGGTATATTGCAACGTCGGGGCCGCGGCCTCATTCTGGGCCAATGGCAAAATGCTTAACCGGGCCGATCATGCTGCTGGCGCTGGCACTGGCCGGCTTGCCGGTGCGCGCCGCCGAACCGCTGCCGCCGGCGGTGGGCCTGAGCGCCAGCGCCTTGCAGACCCGGGCCGGCCTGTTCGCCGAACTGGCATCGGCCAAGAACGAAGCCGACGCGCGCGAAATCGAGGAGCGGCTGTGGACCTTCTGGCGAAGTTTTGGCGACGGCGAGTCGCAAAAACTGCTGGAAGAGTCGCGGCTGGCGCAACTGCGCTTCGACTACGGCAATGCGCTGGTGGCGCTTGAGAAGCTGGTCAAGCATCAGCCGCGCTTTGCCGAAGGCTGGAACCAGCTCGCCTATGTTTTGTTCCTGGCCGGCAGCTATGACGCCTCGCTCGACGCGCTGGCGCGCACGCTGGAGCTTGAGCCGATGCATTACGCCGCGCTCGCAGGCCAGGGCATCGTGCTGATCCAGCAGGGCAAGGAAGCCGAGGCGCAGGCGCCGCTCAAGCGCGCGCTGGCGATTAATCCGTGGCTGAAGGAGCGCAATCTGGTCGTCAAGGAAACCGACCGCAAGATTTAGAGCGGCGGCATTCTAACGGCGCGCGGATAGACGAAAGCCCACCAAGCCGGCGACGGCCAAGGCGATCATGAGCGCCGCGAACAATAGCGGCGTGGCGGCGTCTTGCGTGATGTCGCGCGCCAGACCGGCCAGCACGGGAAACGTCGCCATCAGCGCATAGTACCAGGTGAAATAGATGCCCATGCCGGTGGCCCGGTTGTGCGGCCGCAGCGCGGAGGCCGGCAGCGCCATGATCGGTCCGGCCGGCAGACCGATGGCGATGGCGACCAGGCCGAAGGCGAGCATTGCCGGCATCGCGCCCGACGCCAGACCCGCGGTCGCGATCCCGGTTACGATAAACCCGCTTAGCATCACGGCGTCTGGGCGGCCGAGCCGATCGGCGAGATAGCCACCGACCGGGACAAATGCCATGAGCGCCCAGCCCAGCCAGCTCACAACGGCGTTCGCCTGCGTCAGGCCATAGCCCTGGCCGGTGAAATAGCCGGGCAGAAAACTGACCAAGACGATGTAGCCGACATTGTAAGTGGCCCATACAAATCCGGCGAGCGACACCAGCAACCACTCGTGCGCCGTCAAGTTCAGTTCGAATCGCGCGCGCGCCGGCTCGCCGCTACCCAGCGCCGGGCGATAGAATACGGCAATCCCCAGCAGGCAAGGCGCGCAGACCAAGGCGGCCACGTTCATCACCGCCGGCCAGCCAAGCAACGCAGCGAGCGGAACAAAGCCGAGCAGGCCGAGCGCAATGCCGAGCGGCCAACTGGTGACCAGAATGGCCATGGCGGTGGCGATCTCGCGCCCGGCAAACCAGTCCGTCACCATCTTGGTCAGCAAGACGTTCATCAGCACGGCGCCGGTGCCGCTGATGAGGCGTCCGCATGCCAGCACTGGGAACGATTGGCCGAGGCCCATGAGCAACCCGCCCGCGACCATCATGGCGAGGCCAGCGATCACGATCCGCTTGGCGCCGAAACGTTCGCCAAGAACCCCGCCCGGCAGTGCGATCAACACGCCCGGCAGCATGTAGAAGCCGATCAGCGTTCCGACCGCGGCGTAATCCACGCCGAGGCGGTCGACCAGAATGGGTCCGACCGAGCCCACGCTCTGGAATTGGAAACCCATGGCGGTGCGGGCCAGGAACAGCAGCGCGAGGATGAACCAGCGATTTTGCGCCATGCGCTCATTCCTGCGACGGCACGCCGATCCGCTTGATCTCCCATTCCAGCTCCACGCCGGAATGCTCCTTGACCCGCGCGCGCACGGTTTCGCCCAGCGTTTCGATATCGTGCGCGGTGGCGCCGTCGAGACTGATGAGGAAATTCGAATGCAACGATGAGACCTGCGCCTGGCCGACCTTCAAGCCGCGGCAGCCGGCCTCGTCCACCAGTTTCCAGGCGCTCATGTCGGGCGGATTCTTGAAGGTGGAGCCGCCGGTGCGATTGCGCGGCTGGCTCGCCTCGCGTTTCGATTTGATCTCGGCCATCTCGGCGGCAATCGTTTCCGGATCGCCGGGGCGGCCCTGCAACAGCGCACTGGTAAAAATGACGTCATCGGGAATTCCGCTATGACGGTAAGAAAATCCCATTTGCGAATTGCTGAACGTGCGCAGGTTGCCCTGCCGGTCGACGCCGCGCGCCTCGATCAGCACGTCCTTGGTCTCGCCGCCATAGGCCCCCGCGTTCATGCGCAGCGCGCCGCCGATGGTGCCGGGAATGCCGCTGAGGAAGGCGAGCCCGGCGATGCTGGCCTTTTGCGCGGCGCGCGCCACCATCGCGTCAAGCATGGCGCTGCCGGCGGTGACGCGGTCGTCTTCAATCATGACCTCGTTGAAGCCGCGGCCGAGCCGCACGGTCACGCCCGCAACGCCGCCATCGCGCACGATCAGGTTGGAGCCGGCGCCGATCGAGGTCACCGGGGTGTCAGCCGGCAGATTGCGCAGGACATAGGCCAGATCGTTCTCGTCCTCCGGCATGAAAAAGGCCTGCGCCGGACCGCCGACACGGAACCAAGTGAATTCGCCGAGCGGCTGGTTGGCCAAGAGCCGCCCGCGCAGTTGCGGCAGGCGAACTTTCAGGTCGGGCACAATGTCGGGGAAGGTCATAAGCCCTTCAACTCGCCCGGCAGCGCATAGGCCCATTGCGTGATCGAGCCGGCGCCGAGCAGCACCACGTAATCGCCCGGCTTGGCGAGCCCTTTGACGATACCGGCCAGCTGCTCGGGCCCGTCGAGCGGAATGACTTGCCGGTGGCCGCGCGCGCGGATCGCCGCCACCAGATGATCGCGGTCGGCGCCTTCGATCGGCGCTTCGCCGGCCGGATAGACATGCGCGACGATCACGGCGTCGGCGTCGTTGAAGCAGGTGGAGAATGGCTCGAACAATGTCTTGAGCCGCGTGTAGCGGTGCGGCTGCACCACGGCGATGACCTGGCCTTTGGCCACCTCGCGCGCGGCCTTGAGCACCGCGGCGATCTCGACCGGATGGTGGCCGTAGTCGTCGATGATGGTCGCGCCGTTCCATTCGCCGACGCGGGTGAAGCGCCGTTTCACGCCGCCGAAATTGGCAAGCGCCTTGCGGATCTTGTCGTCGGAGATTTTCAGCTCGTAGGCGACCGCGATCGCCGATGTGGCATTGAGCGCGTTGTGGCGGCCCGGCATCGGCAGTTCGAGTTTGCGAATGGCGTGCACGTCATTGCCGTCGCGATCGCGGAACAGCACCGAGAAGTGCGACTTGCCGCCGGCGTGATCGAGATCGACCAACCGCACGTCGGCCTGCGGATTTTCACCGTAGGTGATGATGCGCCGGTCGAGGACGCGCCCGACCAAGCGCTGCACGATCGGATGGTCCGTGCACATCACCACAAAGCCGTAGAACGGCACGTTCTCCATGAAGGCGACGAAGGCGTCCTGCACGTTTTGGAATGTCTTGAAATGATCGAGGTGTTCGGCGTCGACATTGGTGACGATGGCGATGTCGGCCGGCAGTTTCAGGAACGTGCCGTCGGATTCGTCGGCCTCCACCACCATCCAGTCGCCGGCCCCCAGCCGCGCATTGGTGCCGTAAGCGTTGATGATGCCGCCATTGATCACCGTCGGGTCGAGCCCGCCGGCGTCGAGCAATGCCGCCACCATCGAGGTGGTCGTGGTCTTGCCGTGGGTGCCGGCGATGGCGACGCAGCTTTTCAGCCGCATCAGCTCGGCCAGCATTTCGGCGCGCCGCACCACCGGCAGCCGCTTGGCGCGCGCGGCCACCAGTTCCGGATTGTCCGGCTTGATGGCCGAGGAGACGACCACCACGTCGGCGCCGTCGAGGTTCTCGGCTTTGTGGCCGATGGCGACCTTGATGCCCTTGTCGCGCAGCCGCTTGACGTTGGCGCTGTCGGAAACGTCCGAGCCGGTGACGGTATAGCCGAGATTGGCCAGCACCTCGGCTATGCCGCTCATGCCGATGCCGCCGATGCCGACGAAATGCACCGGTCCGATGTCGCGCGGCAGTTTCATGTGGCTAACCCGAGCCTCTCAATTCGTCATGGCCGGGCTTGTCCCGGCCATCCACGTCTTTTGTGAGGCATCGCTTAAAAGACGTGGATGCCCGGCACAAGGCCGGGCATGGCGGAATGCTTAAATTCCCACACCATCAGGCCAACTATACGCGGCCGTGGTCACGCGGCAGCCGCCTTCAGCCTAGGGATCTTCCTGATCTCGGCGGCAAGATCGCGCTCGGCGTGCCAGGTATCGTAGGCGCCCTGCATCCGCACCCAAACACCCGCCCCGTCGCCGAACAGCTTGCCAAGCCGAACCGCAACGGCGGGAGACACCGGCTTGCGTTGCGCCATGATGTCGTAAAGATGCTGCCGGGAAATGCCGAGCAGCCCGGCGATCTCGGTCTTGCTCTTGCCAGCCGCCGGGATCACTTCGCTCAGCAATTCTCCGGGGTGCGTCGGGCACCGCTTCGGATCGCGTTTGGCGTCGATTTCGCGCAGGCCTTTCATTTGGATGTGTTCCCCTACGGTCATCATCCGCGAAAGCGGATGATCCAGTAATCGCACGCGCATCGTTTATGGCACGGAGTACAAAATTGAAAGTCGGAGTTTACTGGATGCCCCGCTTTCGCGGGGCATGACAACTTCAAACCCCCGCCGTTTTCATGACCAAATCCGCTAGCCGCTCAGCGGCATCGATGGCACCGGCCGATTTGGCGGCCTGCGCCATGCGCGTGAGCGCCGCCGGGTCGCCGGCAAGGCTGGCGATCTCGGACGCCAGCCGTTCGGGCGTGAAGTCGCGCTGCTCGATCCTGATTGCGCCGCCAGCGTCCGCCAGCACGCCGGCATTGGCAAACTGGTCCTGATCGAGCGCATTCGGCAGTGGCACCAATAGCGCGGGCCGGCCGATGGCCGACAGCTCCGCCACCGTCGAGGCGCCGGAGCGCGCGATCACCAGATGCGCGGCCGCCAGGCGTTCCGGCAGGTCGGCAAAGAATGTCGCGGTCTCGGCTTCGACGCCGAGCCGCGCGTATACCCCTTGCACGGTGCCAACGTCGTCGGCCCGCGCCTGCTGCACGATGGTGAGCCGCGCGCGCAGCGCGGCGTCGAGACGCTCAATGGCTGACGGCACGATCTCCGCCATCACATGCGCGCCCTGGCTGCCGCCAAAAACCAGCAGGCGGATTTTTCCGCCGGCCGCGGGCTCGGCATAGGCGGTGCGCGCGGCGGCGATCACCTGCGGGCGCACCGGATTGCCAGTGAAGGTGATCTTGTCTTGCAGGCGCGCATCGACACGCGTCAGCGAGTGGAAACTGGTGGCAATCGCGGTCACGCGCGGCGCCAGCAGGCGGTTGGCGCGGCCCATGACGCCGTTCTGTTCGTGCAGCACGGTCGGCACACGGCGTAAGCTCGCCGCCCACAGCGGCGGCACGGTCGGATAGCCGCCGAAGCCGACGACAACGGCGGGCCGGATGCGCCCAAGCAGGCTCCATGCCTTGGCGAGCCCCAACGCCAGCATGCCGAAGGTTTGCGCAAGCGCGATCGGATTGCGTCCGCGTAGCGTTGCGCTCGGGATGACATGCACGGCGCGGGCGGGAAACTTGTAATGCGCGGCGCGATGGTCGGTGGCGAGATCGACGGCGAAGCCGCGCTTTTCCAGCACAACGGCCAGCGCCTCGGCCGGAAACAGATGGCCGCCGGTGCCGCCGGCGGCGAGCAGGATGAGGTTGTTGGGCTCACTTGTCGGCATAACGTCTCCGCCGTCATGCCCGGCACAAGCCCGGCCATGACGAAAATTATACCCCCGCCGGCTCGGGCGCCAGCATGGCCGCGCGCGGCTGCTCGCGGGTCAGCGCCAGCAGCATGCCCATGGCGTAGGCCAGCGAGATCATCGAAGAGCCGCCATAGGAGATGAACGGCAGCGTCATGCCCTTGGCCGGGATCAAATGCAGATTGACCGCCATGTTGATTGCCGACTGGCTGGCAAACAGCATGGTGAGGCCGGCGGCGGCAAAGCGCGTGAACGGATCGTCGTTGCGCATGGCGCGCAGCAGCGCGCGAATGACGATGAAGGCGAACAGCGACACCAACACCAGGCAAAGCGCGACGCCGAATTCCTCGGCCGCCACCGCGAACACGAAGTCGGTGTGGCTCTCGGGCAGCAGCCGCTTCACCGTACCCTCGCCCGGGCCGCGCCCGAACCAACCGCCGCGCACGAAACTATCGGTGGCGAGGTCGATGTTGAAGGTATCGCCCGAGCCCGGATCGAGGAAACGCTGGATGCGGCGTGCGACGTGGGGAACCGTGTAATAGGCGCTCATCAGGCCGATGCCGGCAATACCGGCGAGCCCGAACACCCAGACCAGACGCATGCCGGCCATGAAGAACAGCGCGCTCCACACCACGACCAGCAGCATGGTCTGGCCGAAGTCCGGCTGCAGCACCAAAAGCGCGACCACGCCGAGCAGCAGCGCGAGCGAGAATGCGTTGGCCGGCATGTCGGGGCGCTTGGCCGATTCGCCGAACAGCCAGGCGATCAGGATGACGAAGGCCGGCTTGAGGAATTCCGACGGCTGGATATTGACGCCGAGCAGCACCAGCCAGCGCCGCGCGCCCTTGATCTCCACGCCGAAAATGGGCGTCGCCGCCACCAAAATCAGGCTGACCGCGAACACCACGACCGAAAGCCTGCGAATCTGGCGCGGATTGAGAAACGACACCGCCAGCATCACGGCGATGGCCGGGAAGAGATAAAGGATATGCCGGTTGACGAAATAGAACGGCTCGAGCCCGAGCCGTCCGGCCACCGGCGGCGAGGCTGCGAGCGACAGCACGACGCCGGCCAGCATCAGCGCGCCGATGGCGGCGAGCGTCAGCCGATCGACCGTCCACCACCATTCGCCGAAGGGCGTGCGATGCGCGCGCGAAACCATGTCCCAATCCCGTTCGCGCCAAGCTGACGCGTCAGGGTTTACGAAGGATTAACGCCCGATGTCATTGCCCGCGAAAGCGCGGCAACCGCATGCGCGCTCCCTCTCCCCACCCCAACTCGGGTCTACCCGAGTTGGGCTTATTAAATGGTCGAAGTCGGATATATCCGACTTCGACTGGAGAGGGTTGGGGTGAGGGGGTAAGTAAGTGAGTCTCGATAGTCCGTAACCCCTCACCCGCCCGCCTTCGCCAAAGCTTCGGCAGGCGACCTCTCCCCATGGGAGAGGTGAAGCGAGCTTGCGGCACTGCCGCGCCAAATCACGCGGCGTCCACCACCCCTGGCAGCGCCAGCACCAAGTCGGTGAAGGCCTTGCCGCGCAGCTCGAAATTCCGGTACTGGTCGAACGAGGCGCAGGCCGGCGACAGCAGCACCACCGGCTCCTTGGCGCCTGAGGCCTCGGCGTCGCGCGTGGCCGCGGCGATCGCCGCCGGCAAGACGCCGCCGATCTCATAGGCAACCTTGCCGTCGAGCGTTTTGGCGAATTCGGCGGCCGCTTCGCCAATCAGATAGGCTTTGCGGATGCGCGGGAAGAATTCGGAGAGGCCGGCAATGCCGCCGGTCTTTGCCCTGCCCCCGGCGATCCAGAAAATATCGGGAAAGCTCGCCAGCGCCTTGGCGGTGCTGTCGGCATTGGTGGCTTTCGAGTCGTTGACGAACAGCACCTTGCCCTTGCGGCCGATCGGCTGCATGCGGTGCGCGAGGCCGGGAAAGCTCACCAGCCCCTTCTGGATGGCCGGCAGATCGAGGCCGAGTGCGACGCAGGCGGCGACCGCGCAGGCGGCATTCTGCGCATTGTGCAGGCCGCGCAATGAACCGATGCCGGCGAGCTGCGCCACCGCATGCGCCTTGCCGGCGATGCTGCGCATAATGCGGCTGCCTTGCTCGCCGCTTTGGGCATAATAGCCGTCACGCAACGGCGCTTCGACCGACACACGCACCACCGTCTTGCCCGCGCGCTCGATGCGGTCAGCGGCGGCGCGTGTAAAGCGGTCGTCGATGCCGATGACGGCGGTGCCGCCGGTTTCCACCCGCGCCGGCAGCAGCGCCTTGATGGCGGCGTAGTTCTCCATGCTGCCGTGACGGTCGAGGTGGTCTTCCGAAATATTCAGCAGAATGCCGACACTGGCGCGCAAGGTTGGCGCGAGATCGATCTGATAGGACGAAACCTCCAGCACGTAAGTGCGGCCGGGCGCAAAATCCGCAAGCGCCAGTACCGGCACGCCGATATTGCCGCCCATCTGGGCGTCGCCGCCGGCGCTATTGATGAGATGCGCGATCAGCGCGGTGGTGGTCGATTTGCCGTTGGTGCCGGTGATGGCGATGAGCGGGCAGGCATGACCGGATTCTTGGCCGGATTTCGCGCGCTGCCGGCAGAACAATTCGATGTCGCCGACGATCTCGACGCCGGCCTTGTGGGCCAGCACGACCGTCCAATGCGGCGTGGGATGGGTGAGCGGCACGCCGGGCGCCAGCACCAATGCCGCGACTTGTGACCAATCGAGTTCCTTTAAGTCTTGCGTCTGGAGACCGGCCGCCTGCGCCTCGGCCAGTTTTTTTTCGTCGTCGTCAAAGGCAACGACCGCGGCGCCGCCCGCAACAAGCGCGCGCGCCGCCAGCAGGCCGGAGGCGCCGAGGCCGAAGACCGCGACTTTTTTACCTTTGAAAACCGTAATTGGAATCATTTGCGTCGCCGTATCCGTTCCCTCCCCCCTTGTGGGGGAGGGACAGGGAGGGGGGTAATTGATTGAGAGATATTTCGCTTCCACCCCCCTCCCCCACCCTCCCCCACAAGGGGGGAGGGAGCAGGCTGAGGATGCCGCCGCTCAAACATTTTTATCTCAACTTCAGCGTCGCCAGCCCGGCCAGCGCCAGCACCACGGCGACGATCCAGAACCGGATCACGATCTGCGGCTCGGTCCATCCGAGTTGTTCGAAATGATGATGGATCGGCGCCATGCGGAACACGCGCTTTCCCGTGAGCTTGAACGAGACCACCTGCACAATCACCGACACCGCTTCCAGCACGAACAGCCCGCCAATAATGGCCAGCACGATCTCGTGCTTGACCGCGACGGCAACCGCGCCGAGCAGGCCGCCGAGCGACAGCGAGCCGGTATCGCCCATGAAGATCGAGGCCGGCGGCGCATTGAACCAGAGAAAGCCGAGACTCGCCCCGATCACCGCGCCGCACAGCACCGCCAGTTCACCGGTACCGGCGACATAATGGATCTGCAGATATTCGGCGAACAGCGCGTTGCCGGCCAGATAGGAGATCAACCCGAAGCTCGCCGCCGCGATCATCACCGGCACGATGGCCAGCCCGTCGAGACCGTCGGTGAGATTGACCGCATTGCCGGCGCCGACGATCACGAAGGCTCCGAGCAGCGCGAAGGCCCAGCCGAGATTGAACACCAGTTCCTTGAAGAACGGGAACACCAGCGAGGTCGCGATCGGCGGCTTGCCCAGATGCGCCAGCGCGCTGCAGGCGACGACCGCGATCAGCGCCTCCACGACCAGCCGCGTGCGGCCGGCAAAGCCGGCATGGCTCTGCCGGGTTACTTTGAGATAGTCGTCGTAAAAGCCGATGACGCCGAAACTCAGCGTCACCCCAAGCACGATCCAGACATAGGGGTTCGCCGGGTTGGCCCACAGCAGGGTCGAAACCAGCAGGCCGGAGAGAATCATCAGCCCGCCCATGGTCGGGGTGCCGATCTTGCTGACCAGATGCGACTGCGGACCGTCCGAGCGAATCGGCTGGCCCTTGCCCTGCTTGAGGCGCAGCAGGTCGATGATCGGACCGCCGAACAGGAACACGAACACCAGCGCCGTGACGATGGCGCCGCCGGTACGGAACGTGATGTAACGGAAAACGTTGAGGAACGAGACCTTGTCGGAAAGCTCTGTCAGCCAATAGAACATCGGATCAAACCTGCTACTTTATTGCCTTGCGCATGATCTTATCCGAAAGCCGGTACCCACTTTTCGGGATCATGCGCCTTGCGCCTGTTCGAGCGCGGTCCGTTTCGGAAATTGCCGTTCCAGCGCCTTGACGATCGGGCCCATTTTCGAGCCGAGCGAGCCCTTCACCATCACCGCGTCGCCGGCGCGAATGGCGTCGAGCACGGCGGGTTGCAGTTCCGCCGCGGTCCCGGCATAGCCGCCCCGGCGGCTGGAGGGAAGAGCCTCCCATAGCGCGCGCATCTGCGGCCCGCAGCAATAGACCAGATCGACATTGGCCTCGGCAATCGGCGTAGCGAGCGCGCGGTGCAGCTCGTCGCCTTGCGCGCCCAGCTCCAGCATGTCGCCCATGACCGCAATGCGGCGGCCTTGCGCGCCGATGACGGCCTGGCCGAGCAGCGCAAGCGCCGCCGCCATCGAGGCCGGGTTGGCATTGTAGCTTTCGTCGATCAGCAGCGCGCTGCCGCCGGGCAGGCTCAGCGCGATGCGCGAACCGCGCCCGGTCGCGGGCTTGAGCTTGTTGAGCGCCAGCGCGGCGAGCGCCAGGTCGGCGCCAGCCAGCGCCGCCGCCGCCAGCACGGCGAGCGAGTTGAACACCAGATGTTTTCCCGGCGCGCCCAGCCTGTATGTGACTTCCTCGCCGAGGATGTTCGCCTGCACGGTCGAGCAATCGGCCTGCAGCAAATAGCGCAACAGCCGCGCGTCGGCGCCGGCCTGCTCGCCAAAGGAGACGATGCGCGAAACGCCAGCGGCTTTTGCCGCCGCCGCAAGCCGCGCATATTGCCCGTTGTCGCGGTTGAGGATGGCCGCGCCACCCGGCTCGATGCCGGCGAAAATTTCCGCCTTGGCGTCGGCGATTTTTTCCAAAGTTCCAAAATATTCCAGATGCACCGGTTCTATCCCCGTGACGATAGCCACATGCGGACGAACGAGCTTGGTCAGCGGCGTGATCTCGCCGGCATGGTTCATGCCGATCTCGAACACCGCGTATTTCGCGGATGCCGGACAGCGGGCCAGAGACAGCGGCACGCCCCAATGATTGTTGTAGGAGGCGGCCGAGGCATGGGTTTCTCCGTCCGCCGACAGCGCCAGCCGCAGCGCCTCTTTGGTGCCGGTTTTGCCGACCGAGCCGGTGACGGCGATCACCTTGCCCGCGTTGCGCGCGCGCGCGGCGCGGGCAAGATCGCGCAGACCTTCGAGCACGTCGTCGACCGCGAGCAGCGCTGCATCGGCGGAAAATTGCGATTGTTTGGCGCACGCGATCACCGCCAGGCCGGCGCCGGCGGCAAGCGCGGCTTCGACGAAATCATGGCCGTCGCGGTTGTCGCCCTGGATCGCGAAGAAGGCGTCGCCCTTGGCGATGCTGCGGCTGTCGATGGAGATGCCGGTAATCTCGCCAGGCAGATTGGCGGATTTATCCGCGCGCATCGCCGCGGCCATGTCGGAGGCGGTCCATAGCGCGGTCATGGGGAGGCTCGTTCCAGTGTGGTGAAGCGCAGCAAACTCTCTTTCACCTCTCCCATGGGGAGAGGTCGGCGCACGAAGTGCGCCGGGTGAGGGGTTATGGCGTATCGAGAGTCACTTGCCCCCTCACCCCGACCCTCTCCCCCCAGGGGAGAGGGAGTTCGCCTGCGAACGCGGCATCGCATGAAATTCGACAATTGGCGTCTCATGCTTCGCTTTCCCGCAACACCGCTGCCACCGCTTCGTGGTCGGAAAATTTCAAAATCTTGTCGCCGACGATCTGGCCGGTCTCATGGCCCTTGCCGGCAATCAGCAGTACGTCGCCGGATTGAAGATCGGCGATGGCCGTGCCGATCGCTTGCGCGCGATCGCCAATCTCGCGCGCGCCCGGCGCCGCCGCCAGGATCGCGGCACGGATCGTCGCCGGCTGCTCGCCGCGCGGATTGTCGTCGGTGACAATGACGCGGTCGGCATTCTCTTGCGCGATACGCCCCATGATCGCCCGCTTGCCGGTGTCGCGGTCGCCGCCGGCGCCGAACACCACCACCAGTTTTCCCGATGCGTAGGGCCGCAGCGCGGCAAGCGCCTTGGCCAGCGCATCCGGCTTGTGGGCGTAGTCGATAAATATCGGCGCGCCGTTGCGCGTGCCGGCCAGTTCCAGCCGCCCCTTGGCGCCGCTGAGCTTTTCAAGGCTGGCGAAAACGCGCGCCGGTTCCGCCCCGGTGGCAATCGCCAGGCCGGCCGCCAGCGCGGCATTCTGCACCTGGAAGGCGCCGACCAGCGGCAGCCTGACATTATAGGTGCGTCCGCCATGCGCGATGGCGACGCGTTGCGCGAAGCCGTCGATGGCGCCGTCCACCAGCTTGATGTCGTCGCCGTGCACGCCGACCGTCACGATCCTGAGGCCGCGCTTTTGCGCCGCCGCGACCACCTGCCCGGCATAGCAATCGTCAACGCCAATCACCGCGGCACCGCCCGGCGCGATCAGGTCGGTAAACAGGCGCAGCTTGGCGGCGAGATAATCCCCGATGGTCGAATGATAATCGAGATGGTCGCGCGACAGATTCGTGAAGGCGCCGGCCGCGATGCGCACGCCGTCGAGCCGGTGCTGGTCGAGCCCGTGCGAGGAAGCCTCCAACGCCAGATGCGTCACGCCGTCGCCCGCCAATTGGTCAAGCGTGCGATGCAGTTCGACCGGGTCGGGCGTGGTGAGCGAGCCATAGCGTTCGCCCTGCGGCGAGACCACGCCAACGGTGCCGATGCTGGCGGCCGGCAGACCGAGCGCCGCCCAGATCTCGCGCGTGAAGGCGGCAACCGAGGTCTTGCCGCTGGTGCCGGTGACCGCGGCAATGATTTTCGGCTGGCGCGAAAAGAATTTCGCCGCGGCCAGCGCCAATGCGCGGCGCGCGTTCTCGACCTGGATGAAGGCGACGCTCGCCGGCAGGCCTTCGAGCCGCTGCTCGGCCGCGATCGCCACGGCACCTGCCGCCGCCGCTGCGCGGGCAAAATGCGCGCCGTCGGCCTTGGCGCCGGCAATGGCGACAAACAGGAATCCGGGCTTGACCTTGCGGCTGTCGGACGTAATGCCGGCGATCTCGATGCCGGCGAAACGCGCATCGAGCGGGGCCTCGTTAAGCGGCAGATCGGCAAGCTTCATGGGTACCCATCGAATTCAAGTTCAAGCGAGCGGCCTTTCCATTCCGTCCCCCTGAAAGAGGGAGGGTCAGGGAGGGGGTCTCACAAGCACTGAAGTGGGGCAATTTTAAAGTGACCCCCACCCGGCTGCTTTGCAGCCGACCTCCCCCTTTCAGGGGGAGGTTAAGGAAGAGACCGCCTTGGCCAGAATCAGTTGATCCGCCTTGGGTAGATCGAAGCGCGGCGGGATGTCCAACAGCGGCGCCACGCGCTCGATCACCTTGGCGCCGACCGGCACCGCGTTCCAGCCCGAGGTGGTGTAGCCATGAGTTTGCGGCGTGGCCTGCGGTTCGTCGATCATGATCAGCAACAGATAACGCGGTTTGTCGGCCGGCATGATGGCGGTGAAACTGGTCAAAACCTTGGTCTTGGAATAGCGCCCGCCCACCACTTTTTCCGAGGTACCGGTTTTGCCGCCGACATAATAGCCGGCGACATTGGCGCGGGTGGCTGTGCCTTTTTCCACGTTGAGGCGCATCAGATAGCGCATTTTCTCCGACGTCTCAGGCTTGATTACGCGCTTGGCGAGCTTGTCGGCATCGGCCTGGTCGCGTTTGAGGAAGGTCGGCGGGATCAACCGGCCGCCATTGACCAGCGCGGCAATGCCCATCACCGCCTGCAACGGCGCCACCGACAGGCCCTGACCGAAGGCGATGGTCACGGTGTTGATCTCGCCCCAGTGCTTGGGAATGAGCGGCTCGGCGCTTTCCGGCAATTCGGTGCGTAGCCGGTCGAGTTGGCCGAGCTTCTTCAGGAACGCCTTGTGATAATCGACGCCGAGCGAGAGCGCCATTTTCGCGGTGCCGATGTTGGACGAATAGGTGAAGATTTCCGGCACGCTGAGTATGCGATGCTGCGCGTGGAAGTCGTGGATGGTGAACTTGCCGTAGTGCAGATCGCCGCGCGCGTCGAATTTTGAATCGAGCGATATCTTGCCGCTGTCGAGCGCCATCGCCAATGTCAGCGACTTGAAGGTCGATCCCATCTCGTAGACGCCGGTGGTGAGCCGGTTGATGCGAGTCGGATCGTTGGCCTCGCGTGGATTGTTGGGATCGTAATCGGGCTCCGACGCCAGGGCGATGATCTCGCCGGTATTGACGTCGACGATCACGCCGGACGAGGCCAGAGCTTTAAATTTTTCGCGCGCCGCGACCAGTTCCTCGCGCAATGCATATTGCACGCGCAGATCGAGCGCGAGATTGATTGGCCGCTGCAACCGGTCGCTGGCAAGCCCCGCCATGTGGAGCGCCGCGAGCCCCTGCCCGTCCAGCCACTTCTCGATGCCGGCGATGCCCTGGTTGTCGATATTGACGTGGCCTATTTCATGCGAGACTAGCGGCCCGTTAGGATAGACGCGCTTGTTCTCGGTCAGAAAACCGACGCCGGGTATGCCGAGCTTGTGGATCTCGCTTTGCTGCGTCGGCGTGATTTCGCGCTTGAGCCAGACGAAGCCCTTCTTCGACGACAGCCGCTCGCGCAATTCGCTGGCGTCGAGATCGGGCAGCACGGCGGTGAGCAGCTCCACCGCTTCGTCCACGTCGATGATCTTGCGCGGTTCGGCAAACAGCGACGGGGTCTTCACGTCGGTGGCGAGCATCTGCCCGTTGCGGTCAAGTATGTCGGGCCGCGCGGTGGCGACCGCGTCCTGCGTGACGCCGCGGCGGGCGCCGTGGCCGTCGTCGCCGGTGGCAAACATCACCAAACGCAGCGCGATGACGCAATAGATCGCGGCGAAGGCGACGATGGCGAGCCCGAGCCGCGCCCTGGCCTTGACGTTGCGATCGACGTTGCGGCCATAGAGCAGCGAGCGCAAGGCACGCTGCCAGCGGGTCTCGGTCTGATGCGGGGCTGCCGGCTGCTGCATCGGGTTCACCGCGCCGGCTTTAGCGCCGGCAGGCTGCCGGTGGCATCGGGCTCGGCCGGCGCCATCATGGCGCCGATCGGGTCGGCATTGGCGGGCGGCGCCACGGTCGGCGGCCGCTCGGGCAGCCGGTCGAAGCTGTCGATCTGCGTGGGCACGACCGGCCGCAGCGCCAGATGACGGTCGGCCAGGCCCTGGATGCGGTGCGGCGTGTCGAGCCTTCCCCATTCGGCGCGCAGGATGGCGATGGCACCGCGCTCGCGGTTTAATTCGCCGCGCAACTTGACCACCCGCTCGGCCCGCAGCGTGGAATCGAACTTGATCTTGTAGACCAAGGACGCCGCCAGGATGAGCGCGCAAATCACGCATATATTGAGAAGGCGCATGCTCAGTGCCCTCTCATGACGTCGGCGAGCGTCGGCAGGCGCGGCAGAAGATCGGACGGCTCGCTTGCCTGGGCGGGCGCACTAGTGCGCTCGGCGGCGCGCAGCTTGGCGGAGCGGGCGCGCGGATTGTTCGCGATCTCTTGCGCATCGGCGACCGCCGGCCGCTTGGTCAGCACGCTGAAGCTCGGCGCCGGGCGTATCACTTCGGGCGCATGACGCGAGCCGCCGCGGGTCTCGGCGCGACCGCCGAGGAACGATTTCACGATGCGGTCCTCGAGCGAATGAAACGATACCGCCACCAGCCGGCCGCCGGGCCGGAGAATGCGTTCGGCGGCGCCAAGTGCGGCGGCCAGTTCGCCCAGTTCGTCGTTGACGAAGATGCGCAGCGCCTGGAACGTGCGCGTGGCGGGGTGAATGTCGCCGGCGCGCGAATGCACGACGCGACCGACGATGTCGGCCAGTGCGCGGGTAGTGAGGATCGGCGCGAGCGTACGCGCTTTGACGATGGCGCGCGCGACGGAACGAGAGTGACGCTCTTCGCCGAGCAGGAAAATGATATTGGCGAGATCGCGCTCGCTCGCCCGCGCCACCAGATCGGCCGCGCTCGGGCCCGCGCCGCCCATGCGCATGTCTAGCGGTCCGTCGAGCCGGAAGGAAAATCCTCGCGCTCCGTTGTCGAGCTGCATGGAGGAGACGCCGAGATCGAGCACGACGCCATCGACCGCGTCCTGGCCGCAGTCGCGCGCCACCGCGTCGAGATTGGAGAATTGATCTTCGATCAGCGTGAGGCGCCCGTTCGCCGCCTCGACCAGATCGGCGCCATGCGCGATCGCACTTTGGTCGCGATCGATGCCGATCACGTTGCAGTTGGCGGCGGCGAGAATTGCGCGGCTGTAGCCGCCGGCGCCGAAGGTGGCGTCGATATAGACACCGCCGTCACGAACCTTGAGGAAGTCGAGCGCGGGCGCGCCGAGCACGGGAATGTGGCGGGCCGGTCCACCGGCAACAGCGGCAAAGCCGTCGCCGGCCGTCATTCTGCTGCTCCATGCGGGAACTCGCAGCCGGCCACGCTGGACGAAAAATCCTGGGAACTTTCCTGGGAATTTTCTTGGGAGTTTTCTTGGGACATCATGGAAACTTATGGGCGTCATGGAATGACCCAGCGCCGCGGCCCTGGTCGAGGCCCCGGCGCATCACCGTGTGAACCGTATTAAACAGCCCTTAATATTAAGGATTTGTTTCCGAGCGGCGGCCTTTCCGCGCGCGCTGAGCCACTGAGCCCTCGAAACGGGCCGGTCCAGACCCTCACAAATTTCGGGCAGCTCCTAGGCGTCAAATTTGATCGTTTTCGCGGAACTAGAAATTTCATCCAGGCGTTAAGCCGACAGCGGGCGGCGTATCGGCCCCAAATAGCAGCGAAAAGTTCCATCGCGCGAACAAGGAGGCTATCCATGATCAAAAAATTGATGGTCGGCGCGGCAATTGGCGCGCTGATGGTGTCCGGGGCGCTGGCGCAGGCGCCGAACGCGCCAGCCGGGTCCAACGCCAATCCGCCGGCGGCTAAACAGGCCGAGTTAAAGTCCGGCAGGGCCGACTTCGTGATGTCGCAAAAGCCCGATCAGTGGCTGGCGTCCAGGTTCAAAGGCACCGACGTGCTGGGCGCCGACAACCAAAAAATCGGCGATGTCAGCGATATTCTGATCGACAAGTCGGGGAAAATCGAAGCTTACGTAGTCAGCGTCGGCGGCTTCCTCGGCATGGGCGCGAAGGACGTGGCGCTGGCCCCAAGCTCATTCGAAGTAGTCGCCGGCCAGAATGGCGGCGCCGACAGGCTCAAAATCTCCTTGAGCAAGGACGAGCTCCAGCAGGCTCAGAACTTTAGCCCGTATGTCGCGCCGCGTACCACGACTGGCGCGGGCCCGGGCGGCATGCGTCCAGGCGGCGCGAACAGCATGCGGCCGCCGAGCAATTATTTGCCACCGGTCAGTCCGCAACAGACCGGCAAGTGAGCCTGCCAGCACTTGAGCAGTGAGTGAGTGAGTGAGTGAGTAAATGACGGCCCGGATGGTATTCCCGTCCGGGCCGCCGACGCCTGTCGGCGTACCGGCCAGTAGTGCTTTTTTAATCCGGCGCGGTGAATGATGCCTGGCCCGCCCCTCGCAATGGTTCGCCGCCGGCCCCATGCCATTATTTCCGCCGGATTCCTTCATCGTCGCCGACGTCGCGCCCTCGCCCAATCGTGACGAGCGCAAGAGCGGGCGGCCACCCGACATGATCCTGCTACACTACACCGGCATGGCGACCGGCGAGGCGGCGCTGGCGCGGCTCACCACGGCGGCGAGCAAAGTCTCTTCGCATTACGTGGTGTTCGAAGACGGCCGCATCGTGCAATGCGTTCCGGAGGAGTTCCGCGCCTGGCATGCCGGGGTGTCGTCATGGGCCGGCGAGACAGATATCAATTCGTGTTCGATCGGTATCGAGATCGTCAATCCGGGACACGAATTCGGCTACCGCGATTTTCCACTGCGGCAGATCGCGGCGGTGATCTCGCTCTGCAAATCGATCGTCACCCGGCGCGGGCCGATCAGCGCCGACCGTGTTCTCGGTCATTCCGACGTGGCGCCAACGCGCAAGCAGGATCCGGGCGAGAAATTTCCCTGGCTGTTGCTCAGCGAATCCGGCATCGGCCATTGGGTGCGCGCGGCGCCGCTCGACCTCGATGGCATAACGCTCAAGCCGGGCGAGCGCGGCGAGCCGGTCGCGCGGCTGCAGCGCACGCTGCGCAAATATGGCTATGACGTCGAAGATACCGGCAGCTATGACGACGCCACGCGCGACGTTGTCACGGCGTTCCAGCGCCATTTCCGCCCCGCCCGCATCGACGGCATCGCCGATCCCTCCACGCTGCTCACGCTGCGCGCATTGATCGAGACGCGTCCGGCGCCGCTGGCCTGACCGGCGCGCACAGCCGCCGTCACTTTTTCGAAATCTGCTTCGCCGCCGGCACCGGCATGCCCGGCAATCGCCATGGCGCCTGGCCGAAGCGCTCGACCAAAAATTCGATGAACACCGCGACGCGCGGCAGGCGTTGGCGCCCGGCCGGATAGATCGCCGAAAGCGGAAACGGCTCGACGTGATGGATGTCGGTCAGCAGCGCGGTGAGTTCGCCGTGGCGCAGCGGGCCGCCCACGATCACATCGGATAGACGAACGATTCCGGCGCCCTCGATCGCCAGCCGCACCGCCGCCTCCGCATTGTCGGTGGAGACGCGCGGGCGCACTTCGACCACGTCGATGCCGCCGCGAGCGGTGAATGGCCAGCGATTCAAACCGGCGCCTTCAACAACGATGCAGTCGTGATCCTTCAGGTCGGCCGCCACGCGTGGCGTGCCGCGTCGTTCGAGGTATGCCGGCGCGGCGCAGATCACGCGCTGGAGATCCGCAATCTTGCGCTGGATGAGCGGCCCGTCGGGAATATGGCCGGAACGCACGGCGATGTCCGCCTGCTGCTCGATCAGATCGACCAGCCGGTCGGTAATGGATAGATCGATGTCGATTTCCGGGTAAAGCGCAAGAAAATCGGCCAGCGCCGGCGCCAGCTGGTGCAGGCCGAAGGCGGTGCCGGCATTGATATGTAGGCGGCCGCGCGGCGCCCCGCGCACCCGCGCCACCTCGGCTTCGGCCTCCTCGATATCGGCGACGATGCGGCGGGCGCGCGCCAGGAAGGTCTCGCCTTCCGGGGTCAGCGCCAGCCGGCGGGTGCTGCGTTCAAGCAGGCGGGCGCCGAGACGGTCCTCCAGGCGCGAAATCAGCTTAGAGACGGCCGAGGGTGTCAGACCTAAGTCATTGGCGGCGGCTGAGAAACTCCCGCGATTCATGACGCGGACAAAGACCCTCAGATCGGAAGCGGCATCCATATTCGTTCCATACGTTCACATATGTATGCGTATAATAGAACATTATCATTCTAATGAAAGATAATAGTATGCAGGTAACGCATAGGGAAACACCAAACTCTAACTCCCCGTTGCTTGGAGACTGCCATGAACACCGAGAACCGTTGGGCCATATCGTCCATTTCCCCCGCTTCCATTGAGGCCATCCTGCGCCAGGCGCGCGCCGATCGCGCGCAAGTCATGCGCCAGGAGCTGGCGGAATTGCCGGCTTTGTTCAGGCGGCTTGTGGCCTATGTCCGCGCCAACGGCTGGCACTTCCCGCATGCCGGCGCCCGCGCCTACCGATAGGCCGGAACCGGGCCCGATCGCGGGTCAGACCCTGAACTGACGCCATAACCTCCAGACGCGTTTCAAACTGCCCACTCCCGGGCAAAGCCCGAGCCGGTTCCCCCACCGGCCCGGGCATTTTTTATGGGGATTGACGGCGGGCGCGCGCCACCCCATCCCTATCCACGTCAGTCGGCCGGACGGCCGTCCCGCGCCAATGCCGAAAGGCGGCCGGGGAGGAAAGTCCGGGCTCCATGGACGAACGGTGCCGGATAACGTCCGGCGGGGTCGGACCCTTATCGGGGCGAGGCTTCAGGGACAGTGCCACAGAGAACAGACCGCCGCGGCTGCGTAACGTATTGGCCGCGGTAAGGGTGAAACGGTGCGGTAAGAGCGCACCGCGCTATCGGCAACGATGGCGGCACGGCAAACCCCACCGGGAGCAAGACCGAATAGGAATGACGTTGACGCGCAAATCTTCGGATTTCGCGCCAGGTCCGTCCGGGCCAGTCATTCGGGTAGGTTGCTTGACGCGCCGGGCAACCGGCGTGCCAGAGGAATGGCCGTCACGTCTGCCTAGGACGGCAGGCCTTACAAAACCCGGCTTATAGGCCGGCTGATATGTTGAAGGGGGCTCGGCGGCAAAACCGCCGGGCCCCCGCCAATTTTTTGGATGCCTGCGCCGGGCGCGAACGGCTGAACAGATCGTCGAGCGAAGAATAGCCGGCGCCGAAATCGTCCATCGAGAACCGCACGCCCAGTTCATGCAGGCACTTGAGCGTCGCGATTTTGACGATTGCACAAATCCGGCGCCGTTGGCGGACTACCGACTAACAAGTTCGAGCGCGTGCGCTCGCTCGGCCGGCATGACCGCACCATTGCCCTGCCATCGATGCCGGCCCGGCACATATATCGGGCTGTTAAATTGCCTTACCGCGCGTCCAGCATCGTACCCGGCAGCCACAGCGCAATTCCTGGAAACATCGCCACCAGCACCACCGCCGTGACCATCAGGATAAACAACGGCAGCGTATAGGCGCCGATGGTGAATATGTTGCGCCCGGTCATGCCTTGCAGGACGTAGAGATTGAAGCCGACCGGCGGGGTGATCTGCGCCATCTCCACCACCAGCACGACATAGATGCCGAACCAGATCAGGTCGAAGCCGGATTTCTGCACCAGCGGAATGATGATCGAGGTGGTCAGCACCACCATGGAAATGCCGTCGAGAAAGCAACCGAGCACGATGTAGAAAAGCGTAAGCGCGGTGAGCAGGCCCCAGGCCGGCAAATTATAGCCGCTGATCCATTCGGCCAGCGCGCTTGGTATGCCGGTGAAGCCCATGGCGGCGGTCAGGTAGGCCGCGCCCGCCAGAATGAAGGCGATCATGCAACTCGTCTTGGTCGCGCCCATCAGCGAATCGCGAAATCCCTCTTTGGTCAGAGTGCCCGACCACCACGACAGCGCCAGCGCCAGGAACACGCCGACCACGGCCGCTTCGGTCGCGGAGGCCAGCCCGCCATAGATCGAGCCAATGACACCGAGAATGAGCAGCGTCACCGGGATCAACCGGCGCGAGGCATAGACGCGGGCGCGGAATGGGACGTGCGGATCCGGCGGCGGCATGCGCGACTGGTTGAGAAGCGCCCAGACGACGATGAAACCCATGAACAGCAGCGCCAGCATGATGCCGGGGAGGACGCCGGCGATGAACAGCCGCGCGATCGACTGGTCGGTCGCGGTGGCGTAGACGATCATGATGATGGAGGGCGGGATCAGCAGGCCGAGGGTGCCGGAGCCGGCCAGCGTGCCGATCGCCATCTTCTGGTCATAGCCACGCTTGAGCAGTTCGGGCAGCGCGATGCGGCCAATGGTGGCGCAAGTGGCGGCGGAGGAGCCCGACACCGCGGCAAAGATCGCGCAGCCGATCACGTTCACATGCAGCAGCCGGCCGGGCAGCTTCTGCACCCAGGGCGCCAGGCCTTCGAACATGTCGTCGGATAATTTGGTGCGATAGAGAATCTCGCCCATCCAGATGAACATCGGCAGCGCGGTGAGATCCCACGAATTCGACGCCGTCCACATCGAGGTCGCCAGCACCTGCCCCGCCGGCGTCGCCACTTTGGTCAAGACCGCGGCGAAGCCGCAGACCGCCAGCGCCAGCGCGATCCATACGCCGGAGCCGAGGATCGCGAACAGCAGCAGCATCAAGGCGAGCGAGAGTTGCAGCTCGTTCATGGCCGCTCACTCATTCTCACGATGTCGTCATGGCCGGGCTCGTCCCGGCCATCCACGCCTTTGCTGAAACAAGGAAGGCGTGGATGCCCGGCACAAGGCCGGGCATGACGGCTCAGGATGTGCGGTGAGTAAATTTGCAAATTCTCACCCTTCTTTCCCGAGCGTAATGGCGTCTTCGGCGGTGCGGAAGCTCGGCCGGCCCGCGCGCAGCACGATGACGAGTTCATCGATCAGCGCGACGGTGAGCATTAGCGCGCCAAGCGCCATGACGGCCTGCGGGATGGCCAGCGGCACCTTGATCACGCCGTTCGAGATTTCGTGAAAGTGCAACGACACCCAGGTGAAACTGATGAGCTGCCAGGTCATGTAGCCGGACGCCGCCGCGGCAAAGCCGAACGCCCAAATTTCGATGAAGCGGCGCGTCCGCTCGCTGAACATGCCGAGCACCAAGGTAACGCGGATATGCGCGCCGGACTTGAGCGTGCCGGCAAGCGCGAGGAAACTCGCACCGGCGAGCAAATAGCCGCAGATTTCATTGAGCGAGAGAATGACGAAGTCGGTGCGCGGTAGATGCAGCAGCGCCAGCGTGCCGTCGAGCAAGCGGCCGGCGAGCTGCAGGCCGACCAGCAGCGCGATCGTCAGCAGGCAAAGTCCCGACAGCCAGAGCGTGACGCGGTAGAGGGTGTCGAGCAGGCGACGCATGGTTTTTATTTACCTCTCCCGCTTGCGGGGGAGGTCGCCCGCGGAAGCCCGAAGGGCGACGGCGTGGCGGGAGGGGGCTTTAGCGCAAGCTCCGAACAATCGTCTGCCCCCTCCCCAACCCTCCCCCGCAAGCGGGGGAGGGAGACCAAGTTTACTTCCGATACGCCGCCAGCATCTTTGCGCCATCGGCGCCGGCGGACTTCTCCCATTCGGCGGTGATGGTGGTGCCGATCTTGGCGAGACCGGCTTTGAGCGCCGGACTCGGCGCCACAACCTTGATGCCGGCGTCCTTGAGCGCCTTGGTCTTGACCTGCATTTCCTCCTGCGAGGCTTTCCAGCCGCGCGCTTCGGCAGCCTTGGCCGCATCGGTGACCGCCTTCTGCTCGGCCGGCGTCAGCTTGGCGAACGCGTCCTTGTTGACGAACACGATGTTGCGCGGCTGCCAGGCCTGCGTGTCGATGTAGTGCGTCAGATAATCCTGCGCCTTGGTATCGACGCCGGTCGAGGCCGAGGTGATCATCACATCGACGCGGCCGGTGGCGAAGGCGGTCGGCAGATCGGGCACTTCAATCTGGGTCGGGATCGCGCCGGCGAGCGCGGCGATGCGCCCGATCATGGCGTTGTAGGTACGAAACTTGAGACCCTTGAGGTCCTCGACCGACTTGATCTCCTTCTTGGCATAGAGACCCTGCGGCGGCCATGGCACCGAATATAAAAGCTTGAGGCCTTCCGAATCCAACTGCTTTTCCAGATAGGGCTTCTGCGCCGCGTATAACTTCTTGGCGGAGTCATAGCCGGTGGTCAGGAACGGCACCGAGTCGAGCCCGTACACCGCCGCCTCGTTGGAGGCAAACGACTCGAGGATTTCGCCGATCGGCGCGGTGCCCTGGCGCACGCTGCGCTTGATCTCGGCGTGCTTGATCAGCGAGCCTGCGGAATGCACCGCGATCTTGAGCGAGCCTTTGGTCGCCTTGTCGACATCGGCGGCGAACGCAATCACGTTCTTGGTGTGGAAATTTCCGTCCGGATAGGGCGTCGGCATGTCCCATTTGGTCTGCGCCGACGCAGCGGTGGCAATTCCGCCCGCCAGCAACAGCCCGGCGAGCGCACGCACAAAGATGGTCATTTTGATCCTCCATGAAGACCGAAACATTGGGCAACATGCCGTTCGGTCTTAACCTTGAGGCTTCAGCATGGGGCTATCGCCGCCTCGCTGGCAAGACCGGCAAAGGGCCATTTCAATGGCTGGGCTCAACGCCCTTGGCCCTGAGCGTGGCGGCGGCCTCCGGCGCGGTGAGAAATCGGATCAGCGCCTTGGCCGTCTCCGGCTCCTTGGTGGCGGCGCTCAAGCCCGCGGCAAAGCCTATTTTCGTTTGCAATTCGGCCGGGATCGGGCCGACCACATCGACGCCGGCAACGCCGACAATGCGGGTGGCCACCACCACCACCATGTCGGCCTCCCCGCGCGCCACCACCTCGACGGTGTCTTCCGCCGCCATCGGCTTGAGCTTCGATTTCATCTCGGCGGCAATCCCCATGCGGTCGAGCAGGCTGACGAAATACAACCCGCTGGCGCCCTTGCCCGGATAGGCCACCGCTTTCGTCTTGAGCAGCGTCTGCTTGAAGGCCTCGACCGAGGAGATGTCGGGCTTGGCTGCGCCGCTCTTGACCGCCACGCCGAGACCGGCGCGGCCGATATCGACGCGCGGACCGACGACCAGGCGATCCTTGATCAGGGCATCGACGATCGGCGGATTGCCGACGACGACATCGAAGCTCTCGCCGGCTTCGATCTTCTTCTTGACCTCGGGGTTCACCCCGAAGCGCAGATCGATCTTGTTGCCGGTGGCGCGCTCAAACTGCGCGCACAGCTCGCGCACCGCGGCCCTCGGACCGTTGCCGCTCAGTACTCTGAGCTCGGCGGCTTGCGCGGCGGGACAGGCGAGCAGCAACGCGGCCGCCACCAGGGATGCAAATACCGGATTCATGGCAATGGCCCCTTCCCCCACGTCCTTTATTTCTTGGCGCTACCTTAGCAGGCTTGTTTTACCCTCGACAGGGCGCTTGACGTCCGGCTCGACGCGCACAAAGCGATATTTCGCCGCAGCCCGCCAAATTCGTTGGGACTTGAACCGACGGTGGATTAAGTTCGGAGAATTCGCGACCATCGGGCAGAAAAAATCATCGTGCGAGCGGCACAATATCCCCCGGCCCAACGAATAGCCGCCGCACTAAGAGAGGCATTGATCATGGGAATGAGATTAAGCGCGATTGTTCTTATAGCTGCCGGCTTATCGGTGTCGGGTTTGACGCTGACGCCCGCCCAAGCTTGGGATCGCGGCACCACTGAAATCTTTGCCGTTCTGCCGGATGGGGCGACCGGCCCGGAGGGTTTGACGGTCGCACCGTCCGGCAATGTCTTTGCCACGACATTCGGCTTCAACGCCGCTGGCCCGGTCACTGGCCTCGGCCAACTTTATGTATTCAACAAAAACGGCAAGTTATTGCGGCAGGTGGGCATCGCCAACTCGTCATCTCACCTTCTTGGGCTCGGCTTCCATCCATACACGGGCGCACTGCTGGTCATCGACTACGGCAATGCACAAGTGCTCAACGTCAACAGGAAAACCGGCGCATCTCATGTATTTATGAAGATTCCGGAACCGTTCGCCTCCTCCGCCGGGCTCAATGCGCTGACCTTCGACCAGATAGGAAATGTCTATGTCTCGGATTCGTTCAACGGCATCATCTGGAGGACCCATTCGAACGGGGGTATTGCCACCGCATGGGTGAGCGATCCGCTCCTGACCACGTCCGGCGTGCCGCCCTTCGGCGCCAATGGCCTTGCCATTAACAGCGCCCAAGAGGCAATGTTCGTGGCCAACACCGGCAACGATACGGTCGTCAAGATTCCCATAGTCTGCTGGACTGCGGGCACGCCTGAGGTTTTCGTCAACGGCATCAATGGCGCCGATGGGATTGCGATTGATGGCGGCGATAACCTCTGGGTCGCCGCCAACCAGTCGGACGAAATTGTCGGCATCAACACGAGCGGACTGGTCTTCAGCAAGCTGGGCGACTTCCAAACCGTGACCGACGCACCGGCGGCCCCAACAAGCGGCAACCCGCTCCCAGTCGGCACACCGATCGGCTTGCTGTTTCCCGCCAGCCTTGGATTTAGCCCAGACGGCAAATCCCTTTACGTCACCAATCTGGCGCTGGATCTACGGCTGTTCGGGCTGGTCCAGGCGGTCGACTCGCGATGGGCCGCGCGAGTCACGCACTACACCATCTCGAAGATTACCACTCCTAATACGAGAGCGACGAAGCCGGCGACAAAGGCTCAAAATACTCCCAAGCGTTGTTGACAAATACCCCGGTGCGCGAACGGTCCGTTCGCTCACCGGGGCGGCGGCCCGCTTAATTGCATAAGACCGATCGCTTTCCCGCCAGCGACCAAAGCAGGCTTGTCTTAGCCCCGACGGGACGGCATCGTGCGCCATTCGCGTCGCGGGGCCGAGGACATGCCGACAAAAAAAACGCCACCACAGTGGGACTTCTGGATCGACCGCGGCGGCACCTTTACCGACGTGGTAGGGCGGCGGCCCGATGGCTCGCTCAGCGCGCACAAGCTGCTGTCGGAGAACCCGGAAGCCTATAGCGATGCCGCGGTGCAAGGCATCCGCGATCTCTTGGGCCTGAAACCCGGCGAGCCGATCCCGGCCGGCCGGGTCGGCGCGGTCAAGATGGGAACGACCGTTGCGACCAATGCCCTGCTCGAGCGCAAGGGCGACCGCACCCTGTTGCTGATCACCAAGGGTTTCCGCGACGCGCTCAAGATCGGCTACCAGGCGCGGCCGAAGATTTTCGCCCGCCACATCGTCAAACCCGATCTGGTCTATGAGCGCGTCGCCGAAGTCGACGAGCGCGTGCGCGCCGACGGCACGGTCGAGCGGGCGCCCGATCTCAGCGCCGTGCGCGCCGATCTGGCGGCGGCGCGCGCGGACGGCATCGACGCGGTCGCTATCGTGTTCATGCACGCCTACCGGTTTCCCGAGCACGAGAAACAAGCAGGACGGCTCGCGCGCGACATGGGCTTCGCGCAGGTCTCGGTCAGCCACGAGGTGTCGCCGCTCATCAAATTGGTCGGCCGCGGCGACACCACGGTGGTGGATGCCTATCTGTCGCCGATATTGCGGCGCTATGTGGCAAGGGTTTCCTCCGAGCTGAAGGCTGGCTCCTCTTCTCCCTCTCCCCTTGGGGGAGAGGGTCGGGGTGAGGGGTGTGACTCCCTGCCGGACCGAGGAGTTTCTCCCCTCCCCCGGCCCCTCCCTCAAGGGGCGGGGTGAAGCAAGTGGCACGACCTCGCGCTCCAGGCCTCCCCTCGCGCGACGACATCAGCCGGTTCATCCGCGCCTCCCCCGGCCGAGTCGGCAAGCGCGAGATCGCGCGGCATTTCGGCCTCGGCCCCGAGCACCAGGGCGCCCTCAAGG
>JBBRAL010000044.1:0-37284 GCA_038206805.1 Hyphomicrobiales bacterium
TAGCGCTTCGAGCCGCTTGTTAGTATCGAAGAACCCGAATTGCCCCATAGACCGCTCCCGCTCTCAGACCTTGTGCGTTCCTTGAATCTGATTTGCAGTTCGTCGGCCAGACGGCAGCGTAATTATTCGAGGTGCCCTATAATCCAAAAGTGCCGATAACTCTTCACTGCCCTTGATTACTGACGCCTTGTCTTGTTGATACCAATCGCGGGCTGCGGCCCGGACGTGCTGCATCGCAATTTTTTGACCGAATGCACGACTGGCGATCTTCGCCACTAAGTTCAAGGCATCACGAGGAACACCTTCGACAGCACGTACCATCTCTTCAAAAACGGGTGTCTGCGTGAAGGCGAGCTGAATAAATTTATCAGGGCTATTGATTTCCCCAATCGCGTCTTCCGTTGTTGAATAGTGTTTGAAGATTAGATTTTTGAAAAAGTTTGTCGCCTTATTTTGATTGTTCTCAAAGACCAAGAAGTCATCCAAGTTTAAGTCGGCGGCCATATCGGCTCCTAATTCGACGCCGATGTATTCGCCCCTACCGCGCACGATAGTAAAATTAGATCGGTGCTCAATAGCCGCAATTTTGACAGTTATTGTATTCACTGGCAGCACCGTGCGACGAAGCAAATCAGCCAGATATGGTTGCAAGTCGATCGGTATTTCGCTCCACTCGTCAATCAAAATCCAGACGCGAGAAGCGCCGAGCACACCTAACAATCCAGACAACGCAACCATCACACTCCCAAAATTTAGATACACCCGTTCTTGGCCGGACCGTTTTGTCGATTTGCTTGAGCTCGCGGTGTCGCTTTGCTTTGCCGCCAACTCAGCACTCAGAGAAAGTGCTGCGGGATTTATTTTCGATGTAAGATTACTGTTAAGCTCATTCGACTTTCCGGCGGTTTCTTGGCTTGTTGTTTCGACCTCGCCTTTAACTTCGACCGTAGAAATTGATTTTGCAAAATCATCTACGCGAACGGTGATTTCCCCCGGATTAGGTGCTGCATCAATCTTCGCTAGTGCTACTTGATACAGTTCGTCGTGGATCGCTGTCAGCCCATCAACCAAAAGTACTGAAGCCCGCTCAGCCAATGTTCTTGAACTGTCCCCATATATTGACCCATTCGACCCCACTGCCCGTAGATCAAGATAGATCGGCAGGTCTCCCTTTTTTGCTACCTGTTCTGACAAGAATTTAAGCGCATGAGTTTTGCCGGTTCCGCGACGGCCGTAGATAACTTGATTGTTTGTAGTCGACAGCAAGTCGAATAGCGGGGCTGAATCCACGAAAGTTGCAACGAGCAAGTCTGCAGATGATCGCTCGGCTCGCTTGTTAAAGCCGATCAACGATTTATGAATCGACGATAGAACCTCTGCTTCAGACGCCACGGAGCCCTCCTTGCAACCCCTGGATGCGCTTCGCTAATCATGCGGTCAAGTACAAATCCCCAGACAAGAATAGCTAACCTCTTCAGCTTGTATGGGCGTATTGGCCCTAAGGACGGATTAGCAAGCGTGGCCCGGATTGAGCGGCAGCGAAATCCGGGGGGCATTCATTTCAATCCCAATCCCGCATTTCGCTTCGCTCCATCCAGGCTACAAGGCGCTCACCCCACCACCACTTCCATCTCCCCCTGCACCTTCCGCGTCGGCTTCGACCCGCGATCCGCACGCCCGCCCGCGCGCGTTTAAAAACTCCATCAGCCGCCCGACCTCAACATTGCCGGCGCGGTTGCGCGTCCCTTTCTTGTCATGCCCGGGCTTGTCCCGGGCATCCCCGTCTTAACGGCGGCGCGTCAAGCAAGGCGTGGATGCCCGCGACAAGCGCGGGCATGACGAAGCCGTGGTAACGCCCAAGGCCCGCGCCGCAAATGATGGGTTTCGCTGCGCTAAACCCATCCTACAATAGCGGCGCTAAACTCTTTTCAGCCCAAGTTCGGAAATATATGCCGCCCAAAACGATCGGAATCACAATCAGCCACAAGCCTGAAAAGTCATTCCCTAAATCTCCAAAGGGAACGAATATGAGCTTCAGCACGAGCGTTGACACTATGCACGGGACCAGCCACTGACGAACGAGGGCCCTGGTCAAATCTGAATGCCAAGAGACAAAAGATATGCTGGCAAGCGCCCAAAGGACAATTTCACCGATGAAGCTGGCCGGCACTCGATACTGAAAAACGGCCAGTGCGACGGCCAGACTTAAAACAACGAAGCCCCAACCCAGTATCGTCCTAAGCCGGGAAACGGGTTTGTAGCCATGCGGGCCGGGCGTGCCATCTTCCAAGTATAATAAATTTCGGAGCGGCACTTGCAAAATTAAAAAAAGAACGAAGCCAAGTACGCCTAACCAGGTTCGAAGAAAAGGGCTCGCGCCAAAATAGGAAAACACTGTCGCAAAGTCGTTTCCGCCGCCGTTAATTTGACTCGGGCCCCCCGTGCCCATCATCTGAATACCAAGGTAGGGCAAGTTCAAGATGGCCACCCAGGTTAGAAAATAACGGCCCCACGATCGCTTAAATGGTCGGCCTTTCAACCAAAAATAGGTTCCGCAGCCCAGCACGAAAAAACTGAAAAGAGGGGCGATGCCATTCATGACGGCAAGTTGGCCCGGTGGATATTTTAGAGCGTCGGCCATGGGAACACCGACTGCCGTGAAATTGAGAAATCGGGCTGGAATTCCCATAAACCGCGCAGTCAACAAATGTACCAATTCGTGGCTTTCGATCGAAAATACCAACGACACCGTTACAACGAGCGTTTTTAACGGCAGATCGAATTTGGATTTTAACGCTTCGGGCATGGAAGGGGGCCAATTTGAAGTGATTGGGCCGGAGAACCTGATGCTCGATCACGATATCACGAGCCTGTATGGCGAAATAGCCCGTGGCCCGTAGGATGGGTTGAACGAAGTGAAACCCATCGCGGGCAACCCCACAAATGACGAGTTTCGCCGTGCTCTCGCGCTTCGGCGGACAGGCCGCTCAATCCATCCAACTCGCTACACTTTGCGGGCGGCGGTTAAAAGTCTCCGCATTCGGGGCCGTTTGCCACTTGAAATTCTCACAACTATAACGAGAATGGAGCCTGCAGAACTCTCGGGAGGGGCGGCGATGGCTATCAATCCGGCATTTCTCGGCCACGGCATTTTCACCGAATTCAGCGTGACGAACGCGCTCAAGCGCTACACCCAATATGCTCCACCCGGCACAGTCGTGCCGGCCGGCACCGACGCCATCGATCGGTTTATTCTTGCGCTGAAACATATGGAAATCTCGTCGGTATGGATCCATTTGTTCAGTCGAGGCGTCGATTGTGAAGATGCCACAGAAGGATCGCACGATCAGCGCAAGGCATTGTTCAAACGGCTGCGTGCCGCGAATATTGCATGCGCTGCGTGGGGCTATTGCGCTGGTCACACCCACGTCGCCGACCTAAAGATGATCAAAACACTTCAAGCCGACTCGGACCTAGCACCCACCGCTTTCATTATCGACGCCGAACCTGGCAATGATATTCGGGACCCGGCTAACCCGGGTCACAAAATGAAAGATCGCTGGGTCTTGACCGATTTCGATCAATTCGTCGGATCCGTCAACCAACTGTTGGGGACGGACAACCTTGCGGTGTCGACGTGGCCCGTCCTGCAATTTCACGACGACTTCGATGCCACTAAGCTGATGCAAAAAGCTGCAGGGCGGGTGTGCCTGTTCGCTCCGCAAGTTTACTGGATGAATCACCCGAGCCACTCGCACGCGCGCGACTTCGATCCGGCGGTGTTTACACCGCATGACGCCGAGGCCTACGTGCGACTTGTCATGGAAGCGTGGCGCCGCACCGGCATCGCCAATCCGCTCGTCATTTCGGGGCAATCGTATTGGGAGGTGGACGGCGGCGACGGTACGCCACCCCGAAACGTCATGGAAGCAAAGACGCAACGCGTGGTGAGCGCCTTTACAGGTTGGAATAAAATTCTGGGCTTCAACTGGTACCACGCCGGCCTGCCGACCATGACTGCTGACAAGGGTTCAATGTCGGACGCGATGATCAATTCAATCGCCGCCGCAAAACTTGGGGACAAGCCGTACAAGCCGGCGTAGTCGCTCTACTCGTGCGGCAACCCGTGGGATGGGTTGAGCAAAGCGAAACGCATCGTAATAGTCGATGGCAGAGCGTGTTGGGATTCGCTGCGCTCAACCCATCCTACAATTGCTTACCCCACCATTACGTCCATCTCCCTCGCCGCCTTCCTCGTCGGCATCACCGCAATCCGCGCGTCCTGCTCGGCGCGGCCAGGAACTCGAACGGCCGCCCGGCCATGACGACGTACCGCCTACACCACCCTGCACTTCCCCTTCTCCCCCAACCCGCACTCCAATGCGCCCCTGTCCCACTTCGCCATATCCGCCGCCGCCACATACGTGCTCTGCAGGAACTCCATCAGCGCCGCGTCCGGATCGCCTGCCAAACGCACCGCGTCATAGGGCAGAATGAATTCGCCGAGCGCCTGCGAGAAAAACGCCGCCTCGGGTTTCACGCGCGCCGCCGCGAAGCCCTCCGGCGCCGGATAGGCGTAGGAATAAAACGCCGGATAATCGATGGCGCCGCCGCCCGGCCAGAAGCCGGCGCTCGACACTTCGTGCGAATAGGCCTCGCGCGCCACGGCGTCCGGCAGATGCGGCACACCGCCCGGGTGGCGCGGCGCGCGTCGGCCGGAAAAGCGCGTCACCGCCAGATCGAAACTGCCCCAGAAGAAATGCACCGGCGAGGCCTTGCCGAGAAAGCCGGTGCGGAAATGCGCAAACACGTCATGCGCGGCGACGAGCACGCGCCAGAACCGCTGCACGGCGCCGGCATCGTAAGAGGCGTGCACGGTATCGGCCTCGAAGGCGATGCAGTCGGCGATCTCGCACGGCATGGTGCCGATCGGCGTCGCAAGGCCGAGTTCGCCCAGCGCGATTTTCATGTCGGCGTAGAATTCCGCCACGCTCATCGGCCTGAGCATCAATTGCCGATAGTGGCCGTCGCTCGTTCTGATCCACAGCACGTGATCGACGAAATCGAAATCGATCTGGAACGCGCGCGCGCCGTCGGGGATCGGCGAGCTCGTGAGGCCGCGCGCGGTAACGTAAAGCGCGACATGCCAGGAATGATTGAGCCAGGGCGTGCGCGCCAGCCTGATTTTGCCGACGATCTGCGTCCACAGTTGCAGCGTGGCGGCGGTCGCCGCCCAGGCGGCATAGGGCAATTCGGGCCAGCGTTGTGAAGCGATCATCGATGCGGTCTCCTGCGGCCCCTGGGCGTCACGGCACATCAATGCGTCGTGCCCGTCAAGCCCGGCAGTGACGCTGGCGAAACAAGCGTCCCCTCCCGCCCGGCAACCGATGCGGGGCGCCGATAGCGAAAGCGGTGCGGGCTGCTATAGTGCCTTCGGGGCGATGCGAGGTTATTCATGTCGGTTGCTTTGCGGATTTTTCTGATCGCCGCGTGTCTTGCCTACGCGGCGCCGGCGCCGGCCGGTCCCACCATGGTCGGGCTGGGCCAGGTGTGCGGCGGCTTTGCCGGCCCCGGCTGCGATACCGGCCTGTTCTGCGACATGCCGGCCAACCGCTGCGGCAGCGCCGATCTCACCGGCACCTGCGTGAAAAAGCCGGACGTCTGCACGCAAATTTTCCAGCCGGTCTGCGGCTGCGACGGCAAGACCTACAGCAACGACTGCATGCGCCGCGCGGCGCAGGTCGCCAAGCGCCAGGATGGCCGCTGCAAGTAACGCGTCACAACGCCCGGCATTCGCGCGCCGACTGCGAACTGCCGCCGTTCATCTTGGCGCGCATGGTGAACGTTCCGGTCGCCGCCGGCCCGTGCGATTGGGGCGCCAGCACGATGGTGCCGCGGCCCTGCGAAGCGCCTTTGGCGCTGGTGATATAGACGAACACCTTGCATTTGATGCGCTGCTCGCAGCGGTTGGTCAGCGCGATGCGAAAGCCCACGCCCTTGCCGAGGCGGATATAGTGGTCCTCCTCGGCAATGCATTTGATCTGGCCGGTGGTCCCGGCATCGGCCACCGGCGGCGGCTCCTGCCCGTCGGCGGGCGGGGTCTGCGTCTGCGCGGTAGCCGCCAGACATCCGCACAGGACCAGCGCGGCCGCGGCGAGCAACCTGATGGTTTTGGTCATGGCAATTCCCTTTGTTGAATGGGCCTGTCTGTCTTGGTCGCCGGACGCGGCGCAAAGGTTCAAGCCGGCGGCGGCGGCGGCAACAACACGAACATGCCCAAGCCATTGACGCCCGCCATTTCATCTGCCATCTCGCAACGCCGCCCCCGTTTGGAATCCATTCTCGCAATGTCCCGCAGACCCTTTCGCATCGGCCGCTCGCGTACCGGCCTCGGCCTGTTCGCCACCCGGGCAATCAAGAAGAAGACCCGGATTGCCGAATACAAAGGCCGCATGCTCACCACCAAGCAGGCCAACAAGATCGAGGCCAACGGCAACCGCTATCTGTACGAAATCAACAGCCGCTGGACCATCGACGGCACGCCGCGCAGCAATGTTGCGCGCTATGCCAACCATTCCTGCAATCCCAATTCCGAGACGTACGACGTCAAGCGCCGGGTGTTCATCCGCTCGCTGCGCAACATCAAGCCGGGCGAGGAAATCGTCTACGACTACGGCATCGACTATCTCAAGAACGTGATCGGGAAGTCGAAATGCAAATGCTCGCGCTGCCGCGGTCGGCGCGCCCGCCGCGCGGCCGAACTGCGCTTGAAGCGCAAGCGCAAAGCGGCGCGGCTGGCCAAGGCCCGTGCCTTGAAACGGCGCGGCAGCAAGCGCGCGGCAAAATGACCCGGGCGCAAGCGCGCAGCGACCGCGTCCCGCTCGGCATTTTATTCATGCTGGCTGCGACCGTGATGTATGCCGGCTCCACCGCGCTGTCGAAATGGCAGGTCGCCACTTATTCCTTTGCCGAAGTGCTGTTCATTCGCTCCTTTATCTCGCTTATCGTCGTTTCGCTGTTGATCCTGCCACGCTACGGCCTGGCCGTATTCCGCACCCGTCGGCTGCGCGATCACGCCGGGCGCAGCGTCACCCAGTCGGTGGCGCAGAGCATGATCCTGATCGCGCTCAGCCTGATGCCGATTGCCGGCGCGGTGGCGATCAATTTTTCCGCGCCGCTGTTTGCCACGCTGTTCGCCGCGCTTTGGCTGAAGGAAAAGATCGGGCTGGTACGCGGCGCGGCGCTGCTGGTCGGTTTTCTCGGCGTGCTGCTGGTGGCCTCGCCCGGCGCCGATAGTTTCCGTATCGGCGCGCTGTTCGCCATCGCCAATGCCGTACTCTACGGCAGCGTCACCGCCGCGGTGCGCGGCATGACCGCGACCGAGTCGACGGAAACCTTGACCATGTACCAGATGCTGTTCATGGCCGGATTTTTTTTAGCCGCGCTGCCGGTGTTCGGTTTCACCTGGCCAACCGGGTCCGACGCCGCTGCCATGGTGACCGGCGGCGTGCTCAATGGCTTTGGGCAATATTGGTGGACGCGCGCACTATCGCTGGCGCCGCCCTCGGCGGTCGGGCCGTTCTATTATTTCTCGCTGGTGTGGGCGATGATCCTGGGCTTCGTGTTCTGGGGCGACGTGCCGACCCTAGGCCTGCTCGCCGGCTCCGCTATCGTGGTCGGCTCCGGACTGTTCCTGCTCTGGCACGAGAGCGGCAAGAAGGTGCTGCCGGTCGATTAGACCTAAACTCAGTGCTACACCCAGGGAGGCTACCAATGAGCTTGCAGATTCGCCGCGTCGTCACCGGTCATGATGAACACGGCCGCGCCAAGGTGATCATCGACGAGACCACCACAAACGTCATGTCGCAGCGGCCGGGCGCGCAATACAGCGTGATCTGGTCGACCGAAGGATTCCCGCTCAGCAATGACGGCCATGACGATCCTTCCAACAAAAAAATAGGCACCACGCTTGCCGATGGCACGGTGTTCCGCATCGTCAGCTTCGGGCCCGGTGTTGCCCCGCGCAATCACCGCACCGATTCGATCGACTATGCGGTGGTGATCTCCGGCGAGATCGACATGGAGCTCGACGTCGGCAGCGTGCATCTGAAAGCCGGCGACGTACTGGTGCAGCGCGGCACCATCCACAACTGGGTGAACAAGGGCTCGGCGCCTTGCGTGATCGCGTTCACGCTTGTCGCGGCAAAGCCGGTGACCGCCGGCGGCAAGCGGTTGGACGCGCAGGGGTGATTTTTATTTCGTCATTCCGTGGCGCGAGCCATAAGCGCGTTTACGCGCGTCTTCGACGCGCTATGGCGAGCGAACCCGGAATCCATACCCCCGGTCTGTGATTATGGATTCCGAGCCCTGCGCAAGCGCGCCGTCCCGGAATGACAAGGCAGCTACCGATCCAATTCCGGATAATGCCGGAAAATTCCGCTCTCGTTGAACGCGATGCGCCGCTTCGAGCCGAGATAGGCCTTGATGCGCGCCCGTTTGGCGACGCGATCATGCACGCCGGCTACGGCGGGGACTTTGCGCTCGATGCGCACCATCGCCTTCGGGAACGCATAGCGCAGGCCCTCGATCAGCTGGAACAGCGAGAGATCGACGTAAGAAAACGTGCGCCCGAGCGCATAAGGCCCGCCGCTCTTTTTCAGAACGCTTTCGAAATAGCCGAGATATTTCGGTACGCGCGCGCTCAAAAAATTCTCGGTGAAGCGCTTGGCCTCGCGCTTGGCATCCTCGTAGTAAAGCTCGCCGCCTAGCGGATGATGCGTGTCGTGGGTCTCCTTCACGAAGTCGGTCACCGTGAGCTGCAACTGGTGCAGCCAGAGCCGGCCGGCCTCCGCGCGGGGCGACAGTTTCAGGCGCGGCCCAAGATAGAACAGGATATTGGCGCTCTGCCCGATGACGAGCGTGCCGGCCTTGAGGAACGGCGGCGCAAAAGGCGGGCGTTTGTCGCGCCCGTCCATTATCGCCAGCATCTTTTTCATGCCGCCGGCCTGGCGTGCGACGTCGTCGTAGGCGGCGCCGGCATCTTCCAGCGCCAGACGCACGAATTCGCCGCGGCCCTGGATGCCCGGCCAGTAATAGAGCTGGTAGCGCATGAAACACCTCGCAATGCGTCATGCCCGCGCATCGCCGTCCGAGGGACGGCGTCACGTCGCTCGCTCAAGTCGCGGGCATCTCCGCCTTTCCGTGCGCTATTCAAGCAAGACGTGGATGGCCGGCACAAGGCCGGCCATGCCGAATTGTAAATCCGCGGTCGATCCGCCTTCGGTCGTTGAGCGTGATCTAATTGGTCGCGAAGCAGTACAAGAGCCCGTCGCCGCCGGTCGAGCGCAGGTCGGCCTGCGAGCAGCCGCCATCCGGTCCGCGCGAGGGATGCGACGAGTTCCACGACAGCATAGGCGCGGATTCGTTCAGACCCTGCCGGTCGTGGTGGCCGACCAACGCGGTGCCTTGCGTGCTGCTCGTCCAGTTCTTGCAGGTCATGTCCTTGTCGGGCGGAAACGCGGTGCCGTCCGGCTGCGAGCCGGTGAGCACGTCATGCCGGTTGGGCTTGTCGCCGCGGCCGTTGATGACCTCGCCTTTTTCCGACAGCGCCGTTTGCTTGGTCAGGTTGTTCTTGCCATGCAACTCGGCCATGTCCTTGGCAATCACCACGCCCTTGGCGTTCATCCAGGGGCCCTTGCCGATACGGTCGCGCGCGTTGACCGCGCCGGCGCCTTGCGTCGACAGATAAGCGTGCCAGCTCTTGGCCCCTGCCCCGGCGGCTTTCGCGAGGTCCTGGCAGTGCTTGTCGGCGCCGGCGAGCCCGCCAAGATCGGCGCCCTTGCCCGGACCGGCGCTGGTCACGAAGAAGCTCATATTGGCCTGTTGCGCATACACCGGCGTAGCGCATAGCAAAGCAAGGCACGCCGCCAGCGGCGCAGCCGTCCGAATACCAGTCATTAGATACCTCCTGACAGTGGCGCAGCCCGACGCGGCGCCATTCGGGATAGGACAACCCCGCTGACCCCCCGCTATTCCCGATTCGCAAAGGGATTGCTGCGCAAATCGCCGCGCGGCAGGCAAGTCGTGCGTCTGCCGCCACGTCGCGGCAGCGCAAACGCGGTGGCCGCCAAATAGTTCACATTGCAGAGAATTCACGTTGATGAACTCAGTCTGAACCGGCCGCACATCTCGAGTTCAGAGGGGCCCCTATACAATGCGCCTTGTTGAACTCGGGGACAGCAATCAGGAGAAGTGTCATGTATTGCAAGTTGATCGTCGCTCTCGCTGCCACGACCGTGCTGCTTGGCGTTGGATTCAAAACAACCGGCGCCGAAGCGGGTTGGTATGGACGCGGTTATTCCGCAGACGTTCGTGCCGACCGGCGCGATATCCGCGCGGACAGACTCGATATCCGTCGCGATCGCGCCGACCTCAAGCGGGATTACCGAGATCTCCGTCGGGATCTGTGGTCCGGCAATCGAGCGGCGGCGGCCAGAGATCTTGCGGACATCCGCCACGACAGGACGGATCTCCGCGCCGATCGACGGGACATCCGCCACGACCGCCTCGATCTGTTCCGGGATCGGCATGGCTATTAAAAACGGGGACGTCTGCCCAATAAGAAAGGCAAGAAACCGGCTCGACCTGCGCTATTCCTGCCGGCGATAATATTCATGCAGCGCCTCGCCATTGCTCATCTCCAGGATCGCACCCGGTGCGAGGCGCTGCCGAAACTTCCTAATTTGCCAGCGTAATGCGGCGCGCAGCCATTCAGCCGGCGGGTTTCGCCTTGTATTGCTCGTCGGTTACCGGCTCCAGCCAAGTCACGTGCTCGCCGCCTTGATGTTCCTGCATGGCTAGGTGCTCCATGCCGTGCTCGGGCGTGGCGCCGTGCCAATGCTTCTCGCCCGGCGGAATCCAGATGGTGTCGCCGGCGCGGACCTGGCGGATCGGTCCGCCCCAGGTCTGCACATGGCCGATCCCGGATGTGATGTGCAAAGTCTGCCCGAGCGGATGGGTATGCCAGGCGGTGCGTGCGCCCGGCTCGAAGCGCACCCAGGCCGAACGCAGCAGCGCGGGATCCGGCGTCTGGATGATGGGATCCTGCCACACCGTGCCGGTGAAGCTCGGCGCGCCCATGCGCTTCGACGGCCGCGATCCGCAAGCTATGATGTCCATGATCGGCTTCTCCCTGAGTTTCTCCGGAACCATCCTACCAGCTTATTGCCGGCCGCTGCGTCACCCGCACCAAACAAAAAGCCCGGCGTCGCCGCCGGGCTTCAACGTCACGATCGAATACCGCCGGATGTTAGACCGACTGCAGATTGCCCGCCGCCTGCTTGCCGCGCTCGGTGACGATCTCGTAGCTGACCTTCTGGCCCTCGTTAAGCGAACGCATGCCAGCCTTCTCGACCGCGGAGATGTGCACGAACACATCCTTGGAGCCGTCATCCGGCTGAATGAAGCCGAAGCCTTTTTGGGTATTGAAGAACTTCACAGTTCCGATAGCCATCGTAGTCCCTTTCACGCTTCTCGTTGAACGCCCACGCGCGCATCGCGTTGGCGGCAACTATCTCAGTTTTGGGAGTTCACTTGGAAGCGCAGCCCAAAGCCGGGAGCGTGTCAGCAAGATGAGGCCGAAAACCAGGTTGCGGGCGGCCACTTAGACGGAATTCGGCGGCAGGTCAACGGCTAGCACGCCGCACGCGGCCAGTCGCCCGCGACGCATGCCGCTTTATGAATTAGTAATGGCCGCTCCTTATAGTCCGACGGGGTTGGGCAAGCGTTAACGGATTATGAATCCCGGACGCGCCCGAGCGAGCCACGGCGGTAAGACGACATGAGCAAGGACAATCGAAAAGCCACACGCCGGCCGCTGCGCTATACCGCCTGGATGGCGCTCAAAGACGGCCATTTACACGGTTGCGCCTTGTTCGACATGTCCGATACCGGCGCGCGCATCGAAGTCGATGACTCCGACATCGTCCCGGACCGCTTTGTGCTGTTGCTGTCGGGCAATGGCAAGGCCAAGCGCAAATGCCGCGTGATGTGGCGCAAGCCGCGTCAAATCGGGGTGTCGTTCGAACGGCCCCTCGCAGATGAAGCGCGCGCCACGCTGGTGCCGAAGCTCGACGCCGACTTCGACCCCGCCCAATTCGACACTGAAGTGGTCGAATCCGCCTGATAGCCTATAGCGTTGCGCATGATCTTTTCCGAAAACCGGTCGCCACTTTTCGGGATCATGCGCTAGGTCCGCGCCAGGCGGACCATTTGATAATCTTCACGCTTGCTGGATGGCCGAGAGCAGCCAGCCGCCGCCGCGCGCGCGCATGAAGGTCCACAATTCTGTGACCTCACTCGGCCCGCCGCCTTCGACGGTGCGGCCGCTGGCGCGTTCCACCATGCTGTCATTGAGCGCAAAATGCATGGCGACGGTGGCGTAGTCGGCGCCGCTTTCGCGCCAGGCTTCCGACAGATCGCCGTTCAGCAGCTTCACGTCGCTGACGCGGTTGATCAGACCGCGGCTGCTGTTTTCCGAAAGCTGCTCGGAGAAGTAGGACAGCATTTCGGGCGTCACCTTGGCGCGCAGCGCGCCCAAGTCCTCGGCTGAAAAACCGGCCTGGATGTCGCCGAGCAATTGTTCGAACGCGTCATAGTCGGCCTTGTCGATGGTGAGCGGCTCGCCCACCGGTGCGTTGCCGCCCAGCATGCCGCCGACACCGCCGAACGCATGGCCGGTCGCAGGATGCGCCGCCGCATAGGCCGCTGCCGGCATATTGCGCCGCTGCCACCAGGCAAAGATCAGCCGCGCGACAATCACCACCAGCACGATTTGCAACAGCAGACCGAGGATCGAGGCAAAGCCGCCCATGCCGCCGAACATTCCGTGCCCGAACAGCAGCCCGAACAGGCCGGCACCGATAAAGCCGGCCGCCAAGCCGCCCAGTAGTCCGCCGCCGAACAATCCACCGCCCAGCAATCCCGGACGCGCGGCGGCCGTACTGCCGGGTTGCGTCATCGTGCGCTGGATCGGCGCGGCGCTATTGGGCGCGGTTCGGGTGGTGGGCGGCGCCGAGAATGTCCGCGTACCCCGGCTGCCGCTTGAGACACCGCCGCCAACGCGGGCATGCGCATCGGCGACAACGAGCACAAATGCGGTTGCGATCGCGGCAAGCGCGAGCAGCCAGCGGTGGCGGATCATGGTGTTTTCTCTCCCAGGCCAAATCGACGGTCCGAACAATAGGGAGGCGCCGGGCATATTGTAAGGGGGTGACGGCGGCTGCGCTGTCCTGTCACGGGAATGTCATGCGCCAGGCCCGGAACCTCGCGCCTCCCAGGCGATTGTTCATCGCGAGGGGCGGCGGAGATGGGTCAATGCATGCATTTATCGCATTTGCGGTGTTTTTAGCGCTCGGCCCGGCGGCGCAGGCCAAGCCAGCGCCGCTCGAACCCGAGCCAATGGCGTCATCGCTCGCCGACGTGACAATGGTTTCGGGGGCTTCCGGCGCCTTGCTTGAGTCGGCCTATTTCCTTGCGCCGCAACCGGCATTTGCGGCCGGACGCATTTTTCCTTGCCGCCTGCAACTGCGTGTGTTCGAGAAGAAACAACTCGCCCAATCCTGCAATTGAGGCGGCGGAGGGCTATCTGGTCAGCGTATCCTTCACCTCGGCCACCAACTGCTTGAGCGTGAAGGGTTTCGCCAGGAACCTGTATTGCTCTTGGCTCGGCAGATTCTTGCTGAACGCCTCTTCGGCATAGCCGGAGACGAAGATGATCTTCACGTCCGGATCGCGCCGGCGCAGCTCCTTGAGCAGCGTCGGCCCGTCCATTTCCGGCATCACCACGTCCGACACCACCAGATCGACGCTGCCCTGCTTGTCCAGCACTTCGATCGCCTCCACGCCGTTGCTGGCCTGCAGCACGGTGTAGCCGCGCGACGTCAGCCCGCGGGCGTTGAGCGCGCGCAGGCCTTCCTCATCCTCGACCAGCAGGATGACGCCCTGCCCGGTCAGATCGGTGGTGGTGGCGGCGCGCGCCATGGTATCGGCCGCCGACATGGCGCCGGCGATCGCCGGCGCGTCGCCGGCCGGAATTTGCGTGAGCGCCTCCTCGGCGCCTGCAACATGGCGCGGCAGGAAGATGCGGAACGCCGTGTTGCCCGGCACGGAATCCGCATACACAAAACCGCCGGTCTGCTTGACGATGCCGTAGACCGTCGAAAGCCCGAGGCCGGTGCCCTTGCCGACCTCCTTGGTCGAGAAAAACGGCTCGAAAATCTTGTCGATGATATCGGCCGGAATGCCGGTGCCGGTATCGGTCACCTCGACCAGCACATAATCGGCAGTCGGCATGCCCTTGTAGCCCAAGGTCGCGCATTCGTCCGCCGTCACATTGGCGGTGCGAATGCTGAGCGTGCCGCCATCGGGCATGGCGTCGCGCGCATTGACCGCCAGGTTGACGATCACCTGCTCGAACTGGGAAATGTCCACTTTCACCGGCCACAGGTCGCGCCCATGCACGACGCCCGGGAACGTCACCTTCTCGCCGATCAGGCGCTTGAGCAGCATGCCGAGATCGCTCAGCGCTTCGCCCAGATCGAGCACCTGCGGACGCAGCGTCTGCTTGCGCGAGAAGGCAAGCAATTGGCGCACCAGCGCCGCGGCGCGGTTGGCGTTCTGCTTGATCTGCATGATGTCCTGGAACGAGGGATCGGTCGGCTTGTGCGCGTTGAGCAGGAAATCGGTCGCCATCATGATGGCCGACAACACATTGTTGAAGTCGTGGGCGATGCCGCCGGCGAGCTGGCCGACCGACTCCATCTTCTGCTGCTGATAGACCCGGTTCTCCAGCGTGCGCTGCGTGGTGGTCTCAAGCGCGTAAACGATGGCCGCCTCGCCGTCGCGGTCCTCCTCCTCGACGGCCGAGACGAAGAAGCTCGCCCAGCGCTCGCCGCTGCCGGCGAGCGCGGCTTCGACCGGCGCGATGTCGCCTTGCCCCTCGCCCGCCTTGCGGATGGCGGCTTCCAGTGCCGGGCGGTCGCGCTCGGCCACCACCGACAGGATCGAGCGTTCGTCGCCCAGGCCTTCGGAGCCCTTGAGCATGCCTTCGAACGCGGAAGCAAAGCGCGCATTGCTGCGCGCGATGCGGCCAATCTTGTCGACGGTGGCGATGGCCATGGGCGTGTTCTGGAAGAAACGCATGAAGCGCACTTCCGCCGCGCGCTGCGGATCGGTGCCATCATCCCTGGCGCGATTGAGCACCAGCGTGCGCGAGGTGCCCGCAACGCCATCGGCGCCGAACGCCACCTTGTGGAACAGGCGCACCGGCACCGGCTTGCCGCCGCGAGTTTTGAGATCGAGATCGAGCACCTCGGTCTTCACGTCGCCGGGCGCGGCATTGAGCGTGGTGAGCAACGCCGCGCCTTCGCCGGCCACGATATCGGTGAGTTTGAGCGAGCCGACGCCGACCTGGGCAAGGTCGTGATCGAGCCAGCTCGCCAGCGTGGCGTTGAGATAGACAATGTCGCCACCGGCATCGACCGAGAAGAAGCCGGCCGGCGCGTGGTCGAGATAATCGATGGCGTGCTGAAGCTCCTGGAACACGTTTTCCTGGCGCTCGCGTTCGCGCGTCACGTCGGCGAGCGACCACACCGTCATGCGCGCGTCGCGCTTGCCGTCGCCGAGCGGGCGCACGCGCATGCGCAGCCAGCGGCCGGCCTCCCCGGCGCCGCCGGGGATGCGCACCTCCTCCTGCAGCCTGCGGCCTTCGCGCGCCGCCTTGACCAGACGATAGATCGATTCCGAAACATCGGGATCGCCGATGAACACCCGCTCGATCGGCCGCGCGTCATTGCCGTCGGTGGCCCCGATCAGGTCGAGATAGGTGGCATTGGCGTAAAACACGCGGCCGCCATGGTCGGTCACCAGGATACCGTCGAAGCCGTTGTCGACCACGGCTTTGAGTAAGGGATTGCCATGGTCCTTGCCGCTCAGCCGCATGATGCCGGAGGCCATGGCGAACAGCGCGAATACGCCCACGGTGCCCAGCACCGCCAGCAGCCCCAGAATGTAGGTTTCCGCATAATCGCGGTCGATATAGATGAGGCCGGTGGCGGCGCCGACCAGAACCAGGGCGACCAGCAGAACGAGGCCGATCGAGCCTGAGCGCGGCGCGCTCTGGGTTTTGTCGAAAGCCTGCCGCGCAACACCGGGACCTTGCCCGGGAACATGCCCGGGGCCTTGCGCTTCGCCGCGGTCCGGCGCCGGTGTCTGCGCTACCCGTTCCTTGCCTGCCATGACTCCTGAGTGCCTTAAGCCGCCCTATCGGCGCAAGAGGCTGTCTTGGTTAAATCTGGACCAATCCAGTGCTTTGGATAATTCCAAGTCCTTTTGGGATTATTCCAAGTCTTTTTGACGGTCAGGTGTGGACCGCCCGGCGCAGCTTCATGACATAGCCGATCACCTCGGCGACCGCCTTGTAATGCTCGGTCGGGATCGCCTGATCGATCTCGACGGTGGCATGCAGCGCGCGGGCCAGCGGGGGGTTCTCGACCAAGGGAACCGAATGCTCGATGGCGACCTCCCGGATCTTCAAGGCCAGCGCATCGACGCCCTTGGCGACGCAGACCGGCGCATCCATGCCGCGCTCGTAATGCAGGGCGATCGCATAATGGGTCGGGTTGGTGATGACCACCGTCGCCTTGGGTACCGCCGCCATCATGCGCCGGCGCATGCGGAACTGCCGCACCTGCTTCATCTTGCCCCTGATGACCGGATCGCCCTCGGTCTGCTTGAACTCATCTTTGAGTTCGCGCAGCGACATTTTCTGCCGCTCGTACCACTGCCGGTACTGGAACAGGTAATCGGCGGCAGCCACGAAAGCGAGCATGGCGACCACGGCGCCCATCAGCTTGAGCGCCAGCGACAAAGTGAGCGGCAGCACCGCGGCCGGATCGCTGCGCTCCAGCCCTTCGAGCCGGTCGCGCTCCGGCCACATCAGCGCGGTCAGCACGCTGCCGATCAGCACCAGCTTGACGATGCCCTTGGCGAAGTTGGCGAGCGCCTGCTTGGAGAACAGCCGCTTGAGGCCGGCGAGCGGCGATATCTTGGAAAGCTTGGGCGTCAAAGTCTGGTAGGTCCAAACCAGTTGATGCTGGATCAAATTACCGGCGAGTGCCGCCAGCATCAGCAGCAGAAACGGAATGGCCATGGCGGCGAGCATTTCGACGCCGATCTTCTGGAACAGCCGCGGCAGTGCCGGGCCATCCACACTGATATCGTGCGAATTGGCGATCAGCCCGCGCATGGTGGCGGTCAGTCCCTCACTCATGCTGCCGGAAAAAACCATCAGCACAAGCGTGGCGCCGGCGATGATGAACCAGGTATTGACTTCCTGGCTCTTGACCACGTCGCCGTGCTTGAGCGCTTCGTCCAACCGTTTTTGGGTCGGGTCTTCTGTTTTATCGGTGGTGTCGGATTCTTCTGCCATGCGCCAGCTTTGTGTCCTTGCCCGTCAACTATGCGGCGCAAGATCGCTGAGCACGCCCTCGAGATAGCCGGTGAAGGTGCCCATCATGGCGCCGATCACCAGCAGCAAGAGCAGAAGACCGAGCAAAATCGACAGCGGCAGGCCGATGAAGAACACCTGCATTTGCGGCATCAGCCGCGACAACACGCCGAGCCCGAGATTGAACAGCAAGCCGAACACCAGGAACGGCGCCGAAAGCTGGATGCCGATGCGGAACGACGTGGCGATGACGCCGGTCACGTGATGCGCCACGTCGCCGACGATCGGCATCTCGCCGGGCGCAAAGATTGTGTAGCTGTCGTTCAACCCCGCGATCACCAGGTGATGCAGGTCGGTGGCGAAGATCAGCGTGATGCCGAGTACGGTGAGGAAGTTGCCGACCAGTACGCCCTGCTGGTTCTGGCTCGGATCGACCGCGGTGACGAATCCCAAGCCCAATTGCTGCGCCACGACCGAGCCGGCGACCTGTAGCGCCGAAATCGCCAGCCGCGCGGTCAAACCCAGCACCGCGCCGATGATGAGTTCCTGGAACAGCATCACCAGCACCGGGCCCATCGCCTTGAGGTCGACCGCATAGGCCTTCTGATGCGCCGGCAGCAGGATGGCGGTGAGCACCAGCGCCATGGTGAGCCGCACTCGTGCCGGCACGCTCATTTCGCCGACGCCGGGCAGCAGCATAACCATGGTACCGACGCGCGCGAAGGTCAGCATGAAAGCCGCGGCAAGCGCCGGCAGAAAGGAGATGTCGATTTTCATCAAATCATGTTCCGTTGCCGGCGCCCGAAACTCCGCTCATTTCCGCGCAAGCGGGAATCCAGAATCACAACCGCAAAGTCATCAGTATCGCGCCCTCGGTGCCCGCTTTCGCGGGGACGAGCGCAGTGTTGGTCCATTCGAAGCAGATGCGGCATCCGTCTAGCCGCTGACGATGCGGGCGGCGATGCGCAGCATCTCGGCGTGCAGCTTTTCGGCCATGAACGGCAGCGCGATCAGCAACGATATGAAGATCGCCAGGATTTTCGGCACGAAAGCGATGGTCATTTCCTGGATTTGCGTGATCGCCTGCAGCAGCGAGATGGCGACGCCGACCGTCAGGCCGACCAGCATGACCGGCGCCGAGACGACGATCAGCGTGTAGATTGCGTCGCGGGCGACGTCGAGAACTTCGGGACCGGTCATTGGCTCTTTCTATTTTTTTCCTCTCCCCGCTTTTGCGGGGAGAGGGAGAATTAGATCGGCATCTTCATGATATCTTCGTAAGCGGCGATAACCTTGTCGCGCACCGCCACCACGGCATCGATGGCGACCTCGGTCTCCGCCACCGCGGTGACCACGTCCACCATGTTGGACTTGCCGTTGGCCACGGCGCGGGTCTGGATATCGGATTTCTTGCCGGCCTCAGTGACCGCGCCGATCGCATCCTTGAGCACCGTGGCAAAGCTGGTCGCGTCATTGCCTCCCGGCCCCGGCGGGCGCGTCAGCAAGGCCGAGGGATCGGCGGCAAGCCGCGCGACATTGGCATAGGCGCTGGCGGCAGCGAGCGGTGTGGCCATGATCGTCTAGTCCTTTTGCTTTTCTCGATATTTTTTTAAGCGCTAGGCTTTGAGAATATCGAGGGTGCGCTGGATCATGCGCCGCGTGGCGCTGATCACGTTGATGTTGGCTTGGTACGAGCGCTGCGCTTCGCGCATGTCGGTCATTTCCACCAGCGAATTGACGTTGGGATATTTGACGTTGCCGTTCTTGTCAGCGGCCGGGTGGCCGGGCTCGTATTTCAGACGAAAATCGGAATTGTCGTTTTGCACCTTGCCGAGCGTGACCAGCCGCGCATCGAGCGCGCGATCCAATTCGCTGCGGAACACCGGCACCTTGCGCCGGTACGGATTGGCGCCCGGCGCCGACGGGGTGGAATCGGCATTGGCGATGTTTTCCGAAATGACGCGCATGCGGCCGGCCTGGGCACGCAAGCCGGACGCCGCGATCGCCAGGGTTTTTATGAAATCCACTTATGCCCTCCTTCGCGCGACGCGCGCGCAATTAAGCGTTTCGATTTTGCGCATGATCTTTTCCGACCTTGCTTCGCCCGCCGAAGCGGGCTTCGCGAAGGCGGGAAGCCGGTGCCCACTTTTCGGGATCATGCGCTTAGCGCTTGCCGAGCGCGGTCTTGAGTAGATTAAGGCTGCGGGTGTAGAGCGCGGTTGCTGCCTGGTAATCCATCTGGTTGGCGGCGATCTTCATCATTTCGTCCTCGAGGTTCACCGCATTGCCGGTCGGGCCCACGTCGTAATGCGCGCTCTCGGTGCGAAACGTCGAACCCGCCGAACCAAGGGCGCCGATATGACCGCTCTCGGTGCGCGCCAGCGAGACGGTGGCGACCGTGCCGGCGGTGGGATGGGTCGAATTCTCGAATTTAGGCGCCACCAGATCGCGCGCGCGGTAATGCGGCGTATCGGAATTGGCGACGTTTTCGGAGAGCACCCGCTGGCGCTCCTGCGACCATTGCAGGCGTGTGCGCAGCATGGACAGGATTGGAATATCGCCGATCGCCATGGCAGCCTCCTCAATGTCCCCGTTTGCGGCGCAATCCGTTGCTGCGACGCGCCTTTAAGATCTGGCCCGCACTAGGCAGACTTTGCCGGGCGTATGGTTAACGGCGGGTAAACGGATAGGGGTGGAACGCCGCGGCGCGCGGCCGTTAACCATGCTTGTTATTTCGAAATGAAAGCCCAGATGCCAAGCGGCACAAAATTTGTTAACAGTCTGTTAGTGTTCCGGGCGGCAAATTGTGCCTACGGAATTAACCATTCGGGCGATTCTCGTCCGAAGGGCGGCTGCGCGAATAACGGAGCATTCTGATGTTCGACCTGTTCGGCCCAGAGATGCCGATGGCATTGAAGTTCTTCATTGCCTTTGCGGTCGTGCTCGCGCTCATCGGGCTGACCGCATGGCTGGTCCGCCGTTTCGGCGCCAACCGCCTGGGCGGCGGCGCCCGCGGCCGCCAGCCGCGGCTGGCGGTGATCGATGCCGCCACCGTTGACGGACGCCGGCGCCTGGTGCTGATCCGCCGCGACAATATCGAGCATCTGTTGATGATCGGCGGCCCGACCGACCTCGTCGTCGAGCCCAATATCGTGCGCGCGGTCGGCTCGCGCGAAGTAACGCGCGAACCGGCGCGCATCGAGCCCACCGCAACGCGGCAGCCGCCGGCGATCGAAAACCCCTGGCCGTTGCAGCCCGCGACCGAGCCGACGCCGGTTCCAGCGCCGCGGCCCTATCGCTCGCAAGCCACCGAGGAACCCTGGCTGGCATCGGAGCCGGGCGCGCGCGCCCGCCCGGCCGACAGCCTCACCGGCCAAAGTCTTACAGGACTTGCCGCCGAATTGTCGACGCGGCTCAATTCGCCCGAATTCAGCCCGCCGCCGCCCCCCCGCAGCGAACCGGCGCCGCGCGCCAGCGCAGCACCGCCGGTAACCGCGGAACCTTTGGCGCCGGTGGTGCCGGCGCAGAACGATCATAACCTCGCAGAGATGGCGCAACAGCTCGAAGCGGCGCTGCGCCGCACGCCCATGCCGGAAGGCCGCTCGACGCCGACCGATCCGCTGGCCCCGCCAACGGCCCTCGCATCGGACAAGCCGGCCGAGCCGCCCGCCCGCACGCCGGCGCGCGATCAGAAACCGCGCGTCGAGCCCAAATTCGATTCCAAATTCGAATCCAAGATCGATCCCAAGATCGATTCCAAGTTCGATTCCAAGATCGACCCCAAATTCGACGCAAAATTCGATCCGAAGTTCGACGCCAAATTCGATGGCAAAACCGATGCAATGCCCGAGCCGGCGGCGCCGCCGGGCAAACAGGCCTTCGATAGTCTCGAAGAGGAGATGGCCAGCTTGCTGGGCCGTCCGTCAGGGAAACCTTGACAGGTCGTTCCGACCGCCGTGTCCGTCTGTTGACGGTGGCGATCGGAGTAGCCGGGCTGATCGCAGTGGCGGCAACGCCTGCTGCCGCGCAGGATATCAGCGTCAATTTCGGACAGAGCGGGGGCGCCAATGGTGGCCTGACCGAGCGCGTGATCCAGATGATCGCGATGCTCACAGTGCTGTCGCTGGCGCCATCGATTCTTGTCATGATGACGTCGTTCACCCGCATCGTGGTGGTGCTTTCGCTTTTGCGCACCGCGCTCGGCACCGCCACCGCCCCGCCCAATGCAGTGATCGTCTCACTGGCGCTGTTCCTCACCGCCTTCGTCATGGGCCCGGCGCTGCAACGCGCCTACGACACCGGCATCAAACCGCTGGTCGCCAACGAGATCACCGCCGAACAGGCATTCGAACGCGGCACCGTGCCGCTGCGCGCCTTCATGCAGAAGAACGTGCGCGACAAGGACCTCAAGCTGTTCGTCGACATGTCGAAGGAAGCCGAACCGGCGACGCCGGAGGACATGTCGCTGCGCGTGCTGGTGCCGGCCTTCATGATCTCAGAGCTCAAGCGCGCCTTCGAAATCGGCTTCCTGTTGTTCCTGCCATTCCTGATCATCGACCTGGTGGTAGCCTCGGTGCTGATGTCGATGGGCATGATGATGCTGCCGCCAGTGGTGGTGTCGCTGCCGTTCAAACTCATATTCTTCGTGCTGGTGGACGGCTGGAGCCTGGTGGCGGGGAGCCTGATCCAGAGTTACGGGACGTAGCGGTAAATCCGCTCATTCCCGCACCCGCCTGCGCGGGTGCAGGCTCCAGCGGGAGTCCAAACTCAATCATTCCTTGCCGAACATTGCCGTACTGGTCCCCCGCTTGCGCGGGGGCGTGCGGCTATACGCATATTCGTTATTGGGGATAATGCAGACATTGCGCCATCCGATTCAAAACAATGTGGCCGAATATGCTGGGCTAAGCGACTAACGCGCCGCGCTTGTGCGCGTATATCGACTTCTGCGCCTTTTGAGACAGACTTAATCTGTCGAGAGTTCCGGCGCGAACTTATCGTAACCACGTTCCTAGACACGTCCTTAATCTATAACGCCTGAATGTCCTCCAAAATCAGGATAACGCGACGCACTGAACGCATTGGCGCCGTGCTGGCCCGCGCGAGAAAATTGCCAGTGGAGTCCATTGGATGCCGGCTCAATGAGTATACGCACTCGGCTTTTGCTGCTCGTTACGTTGGCGACGTTAGTCCCAGCAATTCTTATTGGGGTTCGCTTTTTCCAAGACCGGGCGAGCGAAATTGACTCGGCCTTATCCGGTCTGGCTACGCAAGCCAACGATATAGCAAACGATCTGGATGAGAAGATTCAGGGCACGGCTCAGCTTCAGTATGGTTTAGCGCGTGCCGCCGATCTCGACAGCTCGAACCGGGCCGTGTGCTCTTCCTTCCTCTCCGCGGTGCGTGAAGAGTACCCGCAATATACCGGCATTCTGACAATCCTGCCCGATGGGAACCTGTTTTGCGATTCGTTGCAGTCCAGCCGCAATCTCGATCTCAGGGACAGGGAGTATTTCCAAAAAGCTTTGGTGTCGAAAGATGCGGTGACGCTTCAGCCGGCCATTGGACGTCTCACAGGAATATCGGTCCTGCAGATCGCGTATCCTGCACGCTCGGTGTCCGGACAGTTAAAATATGTCCTACTAGCCTCGTTCAACCTGCAAAAGTTTTGGTACTTTCACAGCCGGCGACTTTTGAACGCCGTGGATATTCTGCTGCTCACCAAAGACGGGCATATCCTTGCTTCGCCGTCGGACCGTTTTTGGCCCTATCACGCAGGAGCCTCTATTACCAATACCGATCTATTCCGGTTCGCCAGCGGTCACGCCGACCGTCCTGCCGAAGAGGTGGCAGGGATCGACGGCAGCAAGCAGTTCTGGGCCGCTGTCAGTACACCCGCGCTTCGAGATGCCGGGCTATATGTCATGGTCGGAATATCCAGAGACAAACTGATCGCAGCCGCCAATAAAAGTCTGATTGAAGATCTCGCCATCGTCGGCATCGTTTCATTGCTGCTCTTTGCCGGCGTATGGATGCTGGCGGAAGTCGGCCTGCGGCGCCAAGTTGGCCGTGTTATATTGATGGCCAAGAAGCTTGGTTCCGGCGATCTGAGCATGCGCATTGCTCCCCCCTATCCCGCCGGGGAATTGGGGGAACTGATGGTGGAGTTGAACGCCGCAGCAGAATCGCTCCAGCATCAACATGCCGCAATCGATGATCTGAACCAAAAACTCTCTCAATCGCAACAGACGGAAGCACGCACCAAGGTATTTCTCGATGCGGTCATCGAGCATATACCCAATTCAATTGTCGTGAAGGCCGTCGATTTAACGCAAAATGTGCGCGACTGGCGGCTTACACTCGTCAACAGAGCGTACGAAGACCTTACGGGTCTATCTCGCTCCAAATTAATTGGTAAGTCAGTGCGCGACCTGTACCCGGAAGACGTTGTCAACACTATGGCTGCTTCCGACGAGGACGCTTTAGAGTCGAAAACGGCAGTGGTGCCTCGCGAGTTTTCTCTGGTAACGGCTGGAAAAGATGCTCGCATCGTTACGTTGAGAAAGGTCGCCATTCGCGACGAAGATGGCAAAGCGCAGCACATGCTGACCGTCCTTGACGACGTTACCGAAAAGCGGCGCTCCGAGCGGCTCATCGCGCATATGGCGCATTATGACACGCTGACGAATCTGCCGAACCGGGCGGCTTTCAATGCGTGTCTCGCTGTGACGCTTGAGAGGGCGGCGGCAAATGCCGAGCGGTTCACAATAATGAGCGTCGACCTCGACCGAGTTAAAGAGACCAATGACGTTTACGGACATTCCGCCGGCGACGCACTGCTACAGGAGGGCGCCCGCCGGCTGCAGGCGGCCGCGGGAGGCGCTTTCATCGGACGCATTGGCGGCGACGAGTTCATCCTGATTGTGACGGACGGCGCGCAACCTGCGGCAGCCGCAGCCATCGCAGACCGTCTGCTCGCCGCCTTTGTTGATGACTTCGTGATCGAAGGTAAGCGCACTCAGATTGGTCTAGGCATTGGTTGTGCGGTCTATCCGATCGATGGGACAGACGCCAAAACTCTGATGGTCAACGCCGATGCGGCTCTCTATCGGGCCAAAGCTGAGCCGCGTTCTTCGGTAGTGTTTTTCCAGCGTGAAATGGGTCTTCTGCGGCAGGAGCGGCACAACTTGCAACAGGACTTACGGCTGGCCATCGATCGCGGCGAAATGCTTTTGTACTACCAGCCGCAGTTCCGAATAACCGGCGAAGCGACCGGTTTTGAAGCGCTGGCCCGATGGCAATGTCCAACACGCGGCATGGTCCCGCCGGGCACGTTCATCCCGATCGCGGAGGAATACAGCCTGATCATTCCGTTGGGCGAATGGGCGCTACGTAAAGCATGCCGCGAGGCCGCATCCTGGCCGCAGCCGCTTACAATTGCGGTCAACGTTTCTCCGATTCAGTTTCACCATGGAGATTTGCCGAGTCTCGTCCATTCAATTCTGCTCGAAACCGGCCTCGCCGCTGCTCGGCTTACACTCGAAATCACGGAAGGCGTTTTGATTAATGACTTTTCCCGAGCAATCTCGGTCCTGTGTAAGCTCAAATCGATCGGTGTGCAGATCGCATTGGATGACTTTGGCAAGGGATATTCCTCGTTGTCGTATTTGCACTCGTTCGCGTTCGACAAGATCAAAATCGATCGTGCCTTCATTTCCGACCTGGAAGACAACCGCCACTCTAGAGCGATTATCCGTGCGGTTATCGGGCTGGGTCATAGCCTCAAGATACCGATCCTCGCGGAAGGGGTTGAGACCGAAACCCAGCGTGCGTTCCTTGTTCAGGAAGGATGCGATGAAATTCAAGGCTATTTGTCAGGTCGGCCATTTCCAATTGGCCATTACACTGAATTGATGAGCGGTCAGGCGGTCACTCGACCGGGGAATTTTGAGTTGGCGAGCTAATCTCAGGCGGTGTTTTGCGGGGAACCTAAGCTTTTCGCGTCTAGTTTCAAAAGACGAAAAGGCCCAGTAGCGTCCGTTATTGGCGGCAGCTCATAGCGAACATTCCAACCGCGGCCGCGAATGTCCGCTTTCGGGGGAAGAGCCGACATTGATCGCCAGCAATTGCCGCACTGGGCCCCCGCCTGCGCGAGGACGACTGTCGAGAGTCACTGCCCGCTCGTCTTCGCCTCCGGCGCCCTCGGCAATATCGACCCGGTCGGCATCTTGTCTGGCTTGAGCGGCACGCCGGCCGGCGGCTTCGGCGGCAAGGCGGACGCCGCGGCGTCCGGTTTTACCGGCGCCTTCTGAGCGGCCTTGTCGGGCGTGTCGGCTTTCGAGGTCGGGCCTTTCGGTTTGGCTGGCGGCGGCGACGGCGCGGCGTTCTTGCTTTCAGAGATCTTCGGCTCGGGATTCTTGGGCTCAGAGTTCTTGGCCGCGCTGGCCGGCACCGGCGCCGCCTCCGGATAGCGCGCGCGCATATCGCGCAGGAAGGTGTCGAGCGTGTCCATGCTGCCGACCTTGCGCGCAACGCTCTGGAATTCCAGCCCGCTGGTGCCGATCGGCGCGCTCACCACGTCGAAGGCGCGCCGGTCGGCGCCGTCCGCCATCTTGGCCGCGTATTTCTCGCGCAGGCGCGCCAGGCCGATCGGCTCGTCGCCGAGCGCAAAACCGATTGCCGCGCGCAGGATGTCGCCGCGCTCAGCCTCGCTCAACGGCGTGAAGTCGCGCCAGCGTTCGCCATACAGGAGTTCGATCTGCTCGGCGGCGGCGCGCCAATGCCGCCCCGCCCACAGAATATCCGAGCGCAGCCGGATCGCCTCGCGGCTGGCGATATTGCCGATCATTTCCAGCGCCACGTCATGGCGGCCGATTTCGGACAGCGCGCGCGCTTCCAGCAGCAGCCGTTGCTCGCGTAATTCGTTCGACAGTTCGCCGCTGCGCGTCGCCTGCAAGGTGGCCAGCGCGCGATCCGGCTTGTGGTTCATCAGATAGATGGTGGCCAGCCGGGTGGCGACCTGCGCGCGGCCGGCGCCCTGCAGGCGGTGGTCGACCTGGTGCTGCAGCAATTCCGCCGCCTGATCGAGCAGATCTATCGCCACCAGCCGGTCGGCAAGCCGGCGGATCATTTCGTCGCCGCGCCGTCCGATCGGCGTCAGCTCGCGGAAATCGTAGAACAGGCCGAGCGCCTCGACCGGCGGCAGCGCGTCGCCCTTGCCGGCCAGGAACAGGCTGTCGAAGGTCACCGCCGCCTCGTCCTGGATCTTGCGGGTGAGGTCGGAATTGGGATGCGCCATCATCGCCGTGCGCATGGTGTGGAAGGCGTCACGGTAGCGTCCGTCCTCGGTATAAAGATGCGCCAGCAGCTTGAGGCCTTCCGCCTCGGTCTCGTCGCCGCGCCAGACCGTGGTGAGCGTCTCGATATCGTGGATCACGTCCTTGCGCGGCATGTCGCCTATGGCGAACTGCAGCACGATCTCGCGCAGGCGCGCTTGCGCGGCGGCGCGGCGGTCGCTCGATGCCACGGCGGTGCGGTAGCTGCTAAGCGCATCCTCGTTGCGGCCGAGCCCCTCATACAAGCGGCCGGCAAGCACCGCGAGCGCCGGCGCCAGTTCGGGCGGCACGCCGACAGTCTCGAAATCGTTGAACATGCGCGTGGCGCCGGTGAAGTCGCGCACCTCGATGGCCGAGCGCAGCGCCTCCAACATTGCCATGCGTTGCAGTTCGATCGGCAAGGCGCCCATGGCGGCCTCGACGGTCTTGAAGGCGGCGCGCGCCTCCGGCCATTTGCCCTGGCGGGCATGCGCAATGGCGCGCCAGATCGGCGCGTCCTGGTGGTTGCCGATCTGCGGATTGGACAGCGCCTTGAGCGCCTCCTCGGGCCGCTGCAGCATCACGTCGGCCACCGCCTTGAGCACGCCGCCGGTCACGTCGTCGGCCCCGCGCTGGTCGGCGAGCGCAACATCGAGCACCGCCTTGGCCTCAGCCGCCATGTCGCGCGCGAGATAGAAGCGCGCGAGATTGAGCCGCGCCTGCCGGCGCTTGGTCACCGGCGCGCCGGCGGCCAGCCGAATCAGTTCGGCCTGCCGGTCGTTGAACTTGGCCTGGCGGTCGAAACCCCAGAGCTGGGTGTCGAAGGTCAAGGTCTGGAATATCGGCGCGAGCTGCTGCTGGCTGCTGAGCGCCGCCGCTGAGAGCGACAGCCCGCCCGGTCGGCCGACGGTAATCTTGTCGATGGCGATCTCGGCGGCGATGTCGTCGGCGATCGGCTGCAGCACCACGCCGTGGGTGGAGGGCAGCACGCGCAATTCGACGAAATCCTGCGGCTTGAGGAATCCGCGCGCCGGCCCGAGCGCGGTGATCACCATCAGCCGGTCGCCGATATCGGGGTCGTTGATGCGATGGATCTTGCGCGCATCCTCGAACGGGATGGCGATGCTGGCCCTGGCCTTGCCGGCAATGGCGCGCGCAATGCCGAGCGGCCGCGTTGGCACGGTGACGGTGTCGCCGATAGTGACGATCCAGCCAAGGCCGTCGGGGCCGAGGCTCGCCAGCCGCGGCCGCGCCAACCGGATACGCACGATCGATCCGCCGTTGTCGGCGCGCTCGAACACGGCGCTGCGGATCAACTGATCGGACTCGGCGGTGAGCGCGGCCAGATCGATCTTGGCGGCGCTATCGAACACCAGCCACAGCATGTCGGCGCGATGGAATACGGCGGCCGGCGTCGGCAGCGCGAACGGAAATTCAAGACGCAAATTATCGCCCGACCGGTTCACCGCGACCACAACGGCGGCGTCCGGATTGGGCGGCGGCGGCGCGCGCCCGGCGTCGGTGGCAATCGCTGCGTCTTTCGGCGCGCCCGGCGCGGCAGCGGTCTTGGGTGCGGCCTTGGCGGCGGGTTTGGCGGCGACCGTGGGCGCTGGCTTGATTGCAGCCTCGGTCGCGGTTTTGGGCGCCGCATCGTGTTGGGCTGAAGGCAGGGCCGCATTGTTCGGCGGCGGCGCAGCGTTTGGCGGTGACGCAGCGTTTGGCGGCGACGCGGGCGCAGCGGCATCCTTGGCCGGCACGGTTTCCGGCGGCTCGATTGCCGGCCCGGCTGCGGGCGCACCGGCGAGTTGCGCATGGCCCGGCTCGACCGCCGCCGGCTTGACCGTTTCTTTCGGCGTTCCGCCGTCGCGGCCGACATCCACCACAATGCTGCGGTCCTCGCGGAACGTGCGCACTGTCGGCGTGCCGTTGAGCGTGAAACGGACGGCAACCGAATCGAATTCGGTGTCGGCCTCGATCGATTCCAGCGTCGACGGCAGCGCCGACTGGGCATCGGCCAAGTCCCATTTGATCTGCTGGTCGAAATTGAGCGTGAGCTTGCCGTCGGCGCGCTCCGGTACGACATTGACCGTGTCTGGCAATTCGAACACATAACGAATGAAGGTCGGCTGGCTGGCGACCTTGACACGGATCGCCGGCGGCTTTTGCGCCTTGGTGGCAATGCGCTGCCGACGCAGTTGGCGTTCGGCCTCGCGCGCGCGGCCCGCAATTTCGTCGATCGCCTCCTGCGGCAGACCGGGCAATATGCCCGTCCAGTTCGCCGGCAGCACATCGACATAGAGCCGCTCGGCGGCGGGGATGGTATTGATCTTGACCTTGCGCACCAGCGCGATGCGGATCGCGCCGCGGTCGGGATCGCGCCGCGCCGCGCTGAAATAATCGGGGGCGCTGACATTGATGCGATCGACAGCGACATCCACCGGCTTGTTGAAGCCGATCACCATGATCTCCCCGGCGACGCGGACCGTGGCCGTCACTTCCTCGTCGAAACGGAACACCAGCCGCGCATAGCCGCCGTCGGTGATGACCTTGACTTCGCCTTTGACCGGCTCGGCGGCATCGGCCTGGCCGGCGAATATCAGCGCCAGCGCAAACAGCATCAGCGCTTCGAGCAGCACGAACAGCGCCGCCACCCGGCGGCCGACATGCGGCCGCCGCCGCGCATGCTCATGCACGCGCATCTCTTTCAAGCTGAGCGGCAAAGCCGTCATCAAGCCGTTCCACCCGGGCTAAGATTGCCGGTCGTTGCAGCCTAGGGTTTGGCGTTTAACGCCGCGTTAACCGTGCCGGATTACGGCGCTCAGCCGCCGCCCGGCTTGCCTTCGATTTTCGGCAACTGGTCGGAATTCTGCGTTTTCGGCGCGCTGGCGCGATTGGCGAGCTCGACGGTGAGCCGTTCGGCGCTCTCCGAGCTCATCTGCGCGAGGATTTCCGACATCTTGCGCGCGTTCATCTTGGTCGAAACGTCGACCAGGATCTTCAAGTCGAGGCGGTCGAAGATGCGGGCGGCGTCCTTCGCCTTCATGTTCTCGTACATGGCGACGATGCTATTGAAGCGGTCCGCCTCGGCCTTGTCGCGAGTGCCCATCGCGCTATTGACCCGCGCCTCCATGTCCTTGAGCTCGGCGACCTTGGCTTCTACCCGCTTTTCGGCCGCCTTGAGCAGGCTCTCGCGCATTTCCAGGTCGCGGCCCCGGCTGTCGAGCGCCTGGCGGCGGTCCTGCAGGCGATCGAGTACGGCTCGCTCGCCCGGCGAGGAGACTCTGCCGAATTCGAGCGGGTAGGACGTGCCGGCGATTTCGAGCTTGGGCGGATCGGGCGCCTTGGGGCTCGCCTTGAGCGCCGGTTCGCCCGGCTTGTCGGTGGCGGGCACCGAACCGGTAATGTCGCCTTTGGCGGTGTCGCCGAAATTGAACATTTCCTGCGCCCAGGACTGCTTGGAATCCGGCGCGCGCGGCACGGCCGCCTGGCCGGCGACGACGATCTTGGGGTAATCCGGCACGCTCTCCGCGTCCGTGATCGTCATGTCGGTCTTGTTGCGGCCTTGCATTCGCTCGGCCAGCGTATAGCCGCCGTCAAACACCAGTCCTGAGACCTTGAGCGCGAACAGGCTGATCGTCGCCAGGAGCACGATCGGAATCAGCCGGAAATCGCGCACCCGGCCGATCATGCCGCAAGACCGCTCGAACGGCCGCCAACGCGCGCGCGCGCGCGTTCGGCAAAGGCCTGGGCGGCGGCGGCCACGGCCCTTGCGTCGGGAACGGCGGCCTGTTCATCGGCCGGCCGCGCCGCGCCGGTGATACGGATGAGCCGGGCCAGCAGCTCCTCGCCGGCGACGAGCTGGCGCTCGAGGTCGCCGGACAGGCGCTCGCCGCCCTGCAGCCGCTCGCTCAAGGTCTGCTCGCTTTCGCGCATGGCCGATTTCAGGTTGGCGACGGCGCGCTCGGCGATTTCGGTGGCGGTGATCAGTTCGGAAATGGTGGCGCGCAGCGACTGCTCGTCGGCCTTGAGCAGACGCAGTTGCTTGTTGAGCCGGACGCAATACAGGATGGTGAACAGAAGCAGGACCGAGACCATGGTCTCGACCAGGAAACCGTAATGGTAGCTCACTGCGCCTCCATGCGATTTGTCGGCTCGTCCGCCTTTTCGAACATGGCGAAAGTGGTGCGCGGTCTGCGCAACGCCTTTGTGACGCGCACGGCGACGCGGTCGCCAACCTTGCCCATGCGGCCTTCGGTGAGCGTGATATTGCCGCAGCGCATGCTCACCAGCGCGTCGGGACTAAGTTCGAGCATCAGCGTGTCGCCGACTTTGAGTTTCATCATCCGCCGCAGCGGCAGCCGCTCCTCGTACAGCACGGCGTCGACGCCGACCTGCGCCTGGCCGATTTCGGTGGCGAGATGGCCTTCCCAGATCGGGTCGCGGCCGAACTTCTCGCCCATGAACATCTGCAGCAGAACGGCGCGGATCGGCTCGATGGTGGCGTAAGGCAGCAGCAGCTCGATATTGCCGCCGCGGTCTTCCATGTCGATGCGCAGCCGCACCAGGATCGCGGCATTGGCCGGCCGCGAGATCGCGGCAAAGCGCGGATTGGTTTCCAGCCGGTCGATATTGAACTTGACCGGCGACAGCGGCTTGAAGGCAAGTTCGGCATCCGCCAGAACCACCTCGATCATGCGCTTGACTAGGTTGTTCTCGATGGTGGTGTAGGGGCGGCCTTCGACCCGCACCGCGCTCTGGCCGCGGCGGCCGCCGAGCAGCACGTCGATGATCGAATAGATCAGGCTGGAATTGACGGTGGCGAGGCCGAAATTGTCCCACTCCTCGGCTTTGAACACGGCCAGGATCGCCGGCAGCGGTATGGAATTGAGATAGTCGCCGAAGCGCACCGAGGTGATGCGGTCGAGCGAAACTTCGACGTTGTCGGAAGTAAAATTGCGCAACGAGGTCGTCATCAGCCGCACCAGGCGGTCGAAGACGATTTCCAGCATCGGCAGGCGCTCGTAGGACACCATCGCCGAGTCGATGATGGCGCGAATGCCGGAATTATCATTGAGCGTGACGTCGCTCAGGCTGAAGCCGAGCAGGCTGTCGATTTCTTCCTGATTGAGGATGCGTTCGGCGCCGCCTTTGGCGGCCTGGAATCCGGCGCCGTCGTCCACCATCGCCGCCCATTGCGCGGCGGCCTCATCGACGCCGGGCGCCGCGGTAGGCTCCGTATTCGGCGCCGGCGCCCCGGATTCGGATTCGAGCGCCAGGCCCCATTCGGCGGCCAGCGCGTCGTTATCGATCTGGGTATTCTGCGCCATGAATAACTGCCGCGTCTTTTTGGATTGAATCAGAACGCCGTTCGCACGCCGGCCGGCCTACAGGTCACTGGACAACGATTTCTTTGAACAGGACGGCGGTGATGCGATTGGGCGCGACCGCGGCATTGACCCGCCGGGTCAGTTCCTCCTTGAGCCGATAGAGGCCGGCGGAGCCGTCGAGATCGGTCGGACGCAATTCGCGCAAATAGGTCTGGAAGGCGTCCATGACCCGCGGCATCAGCGGCTGGATCTGCGCCACCTGGCTGGGATCGGGCAATTCGAGCACGATCTTGACCTTGAGATATTGGGTGCGGTCGGTGCCGGCATTCGACAGGTTGACCAGCACGTCGGGCAGATCGACGAAAATCGCGGGCTTGGCGGCCGCTTGCGCCGGCTTGTCGTGCGAGGCGCCGCGGAGAAACAGATAGGCCGCGGCACCGCCGCCGCCAAGAACGATGAGGCCGGCCGCGGCAATGGCGATCAGCTTCAGCGGCAGCTTCTTGGCCGGCTTTGCCGCCGGCTGCTCGTCGGTTTCGTCTTCCGGACTATCGTCGCGCTCGGCTTCCGCCTGCTTCGCCTTGGCCGCTGCCATGAACTACCCCGGTTCTTAACTGCTGGACCAGCCGGCGAACCGCGCCGCGCCAAGCAAACGCCGCGGATGCGCGACTTGCGCCCCTGAGCGCAAAGGTAGGTCGGTATGGTTAACAGATGCTTTCGCAGGCTCCCTGGGTCGGAATCTTTTGCCGGGTACGGCGCCACAAGGGGCGGTTTTTGCCCTGCCGCGCGCGCCCTCTGTAGCAGCTAACCATCTGATATTGCGTGGCTATCTTACTTGGCACGGCGGCTGCAATGAAAGCAGCGGCCGCCGCTTGGGAGAGCTCAGCGGCCTTGAAGCTTCGGCAAGACCGGCCTCGGGAGGGCGTCGGCCATGCCGGACTCGGAAACGGGGAGAATTGCGATGCAGAACGCAAGTCTGATCGGCCTATCGCGTCAGATCGCGCTTGGGCGCGAACTCGATGTGATCGCCAACAACGTCGCCAATATCAACACCACCGGCTACAAGGCCGACGGTGCGCTGTTTTCTGAATTCCTTTCATCGGCCGCGCGCTCCGGTCAGGACGCGTCCCGCGTCAGCTTCGTGAACGACGGCGGCACCTGGCACGACATGAGCGCCGGGCCGATCGAGAAGACCGGCAACCCGCTCAACGTCGCCATCGACGGCAGCGCCTTCCTGGTGGTGCAGACGCCCGATGGCGAGCGCTACACCCGCAACGGCGCCCTGCAAGTCAACGCCACCGGCACACTGGTCAGCAGCGACGGCAATCCGGTGCTGGGCGATGCCGGGCCGATCGTATTGCAGCCGACCGACCATCAGATCTCGATCAGCCTCGACGGCAGCATCAGCGTGCGCGAAGGCAATTCAAAAACCGATTCGCGGCGCGGCGCCTTGCGGCTGGTCACGTTCGATAACGTTCAGCAATTGCAGAAGGACGGCAACAGCACATTCTCGGCCACCGCCGGCGCGCAGCCGCAGGCGAGCAAGACATCGCACGTCGTGCAGGGCTCGCTTGAGAAATCGAATGTCCGCGGCGTGATCGAAATGTCGCGCATGATCGATGTCACCCGCAGCTACACCCAGGTCGCCGCCATTCTGCAACAGCAGAACGATCTCGGCCTGTCGGCGCTCGACAAGCTCGCCGAAGTCCCGAATTGAAGATGATGGAGATTTGATCGCATGCGCGCTCTACAAACCGCGGCAACCGGCATGATGGCCCAGGAACTCAACGTCCAGGTCATCTCCAACAATATCGCCAACATGCGCACCACTGGCTACAAGCGCCAGCGCGTCGAATTCCAGGATCTGCTGTACGAACACGTGACGCGGATCGGCAGCCAGACTTCGGCGCAAGGCAACATCCTGCCGGTCGGCATCGACCTCGGCAGCGGCGTCAAGACAGTCGGCACGCCGCGCCTGATGACGCAAGGCACTCTGTCGCAAACCGGCGGCAACCTCGATCTGGCGATCCGCGGCGACGGCTTCTTCAAGGTTCAAATGCCGGACGGCACCTACTCCTATACCCGCGACGGCTCGTTCCAGATGGATGCGCAAGGCCGCATCGTCACCGCGCAAGGCAATGTGGTGTCGCCGGCCATAACGATTCCGCAGAACGCCTCCGGACTGACGATCAACGCGCAAGGTCAGGTCAGCGTCACCCCGCAGGGCTCAACGACATCGACCGTGCTTGGCCAGTTGACGCTCACGCGTTTCATCAACCAGGCGGGCCTGCTATCGGTCGGCGACAATATGTACCAAGAAACGCCCGCTTCCGGCACGCCGCAGGACGGGCTGCCCAATACCGACGGCGCCGGCGACCTGCAGCAAGGCACTCTCGAACAGGCCAATGTCGAGGCGGTGTCCGAGATTTCCGATCTGATCGCCGCGCAGCGCGCCTACGAAATGAACTCCAAGGTCATCGCCGCCGCCGACCAGATGCTGTCGGCGACCTCCAACATGATGCACTAGCGCATGATCCCGAAAAGCATGTCCTCGACCCGATTGGGGATGGGAACCGGTTTTCGGACAAGATCATGCGCAAGCAAATTACGAGGGTAACTCCATGATCCGCCCCTTCACGGCCGCCATTGCAGCACTGATCGCGTTCGGCGCCTCGTGCGCCGCCGCATCCGAGCAGGCCCGGCCGGTGCTCAAAGCCGAGGCCACGGTGCACGGCGATATCGTGCGCATCGGCGATCTGATCGAGCATGCCGGCATTGTCGCCAACGTGCCGATCTTCCGCGCGCCCGATCTCGGCTTTACCGGAACGGTGCCGGCCGACGCGGTAATCGAAGCGGTGCGCAGCCATGCGCTGATCGGGCTCGACACCGGCGGCGTCAGCGCGGTGGTGGTGACGCGGGCGAGCCGGACAATCCCCGCCAAGGACGTCGAGGACAGCGTCGCCAGGGCGCTATCCAAGCAATTCGCGCTCGGTCCGGCCGGCGATATCGTCGTGAACTTCGATCGCGAAATGCGCGCCGTCTATGTCGAGCCCACGGCGCTGGGCGAACCGCGCATCGCGCGCATCAATTTCGAGGCGCGCAGCGGCCGCTTCGATGCCGTGCTCGACATGCCGACCGGCGCCGCCAATCGCGGCATGCTGCGGCTGTCCGGCCGCGCCATGGCGACGGTCGAGGTGGTGACCGTGCTGCGGCCGATCGAACGCGGCGCACTGCTCAAGGAGGCCGACTTGACGGTCGAGCGGCGTCCGCGCGCCGAGATCGGCCGCGATATCATCGCCGGCCGCGACCAGGCCGCCGGGCTCGCCGCCCGCAACGCCTTGCAGCCGGGCCGGCCGCTGCGCGCAGCCGACCTGATGAAGCCGGAACTGGTTCAGCGCAACGAGACGGTGACGCTGGTCTATGAGGTGCCGGGCATCGTGCTCACGGTGCGCGGCAAGGCGGCCGAAGGCGGCGCCGAAGGCGATGTGATCAACGTGCTCAACGAGCAATCCAAACGCATGGTGCAAGGCGTGGTGATAGGTCCCGGCCGTGTCGTGATCAGCACCGGTTCGCGGCGGCTTGCCGCCAACCTCGCGTCAACCGGGCGCTAGCGCATGATCCGGTTCGGTTGCACCAATTCCCTGCCCGCTCGTCCCCGCGCAAGCGGGGACCCAGAGTCAAGCATGATGGATTCCCGCTTTCGCGGGAATGAGCGGAGAGTTGAATCAAGACCCAGCGCCTCATCCCGAACGCTAATGCTTCATTTGTGAAAGTGATGCCAATGAATGTCCCCAAAGTGATGATTGACGTGTTTCCCCGCGCGATGCGTCATGCGGTTCTGGCGAGCCTCGCCGCCTGCCTGCTGAGCGGCTGCGCCATGTTCGACCGCTTCGCCAATGTCGGGCGGCCGCCGCCGCTGTCGGCGGTTGATAATCCGACCGCGCGGGCGGGCTACAAGCCGGTGCAAATGCCGATGCCGGCGGCGCAGCCGGCGTCCTACAATCCGAATTCGCTGTGGCGCAACGGCTCGCGCGCCTTCTTCAAGGATCAGCGCGCGCACCAGATCGGCGACATTCTCACCGTCAAGGTCAACATCACCGACAAGGCCAATATCGCCAACGAGACCCAACGCAGCCGCACCAACACGGAAGACTCCGGCATCACTGATTTCATCGGCAGCAAGGTGATGAAGAGCCCGGCCACCGCGATCCTGCCCGGCCGCATCCTGACCGCCGACTCGACCTCCTCCAGCGACGGCAAGGGCTCGGTCAACCGCCAGGAGGCGCTATCGACCAACGTCGCCGGCGTGGTGACGCAAGTGCTGCCAAACGGCAACCTGGTGATCGAGGGCCGCCAGGAGATCCGAGTCAATTTCGAAATCCGCGAACTGATCGTGGCCGGCGTGGTGCGGCCGGAAGACATCGAAAGCGACAACACCATCGACTCGAGCAAGATCGCGCAGGCGCGCATTGCCTATGGCGGGCGCGGCCAGATCACCGACGTGCAGCAGCCGCGTTACGGCCAGCAGGTGCTCGACGTGGTGTTGCCGTTCTGAACTTAAACTTACCTCCCCCTGCAAGGGGGAGGTCGGCGAGCAAAGCTCGCCGGGTGGGGGTCAATTCTTGAACCCCGCGTATGTAGAAGTGGCTTTGGTTTCCTGAAGAGTGCTGGCCGAAGGCCAGTTGCCTTGAGCTCCCGCGCCGAATTGCGTCTCGCGAGCGCAAAACGGCGTCAACGACGCGGCCTCCGGCGGCTCCCCTGCCGGAGGCCGCGTTATTTGAGAAGAATAACATAACCTGTAGTTGACTATACGCAAATTACAGCGAAAAATAGTTTCATAGTCAGGGATAACCAGGAATTATGAGTGTCAGCAACTAAGCATTTCGACACCTTAGTGATGGGACCAAGCGTTGACTCATTTATAAATCTATTTGAGTCGAGTTGGCACGAACACCTGACTTCGTTCCCTCAAAAGTACAGGCAGGGAAAACAGCTGCAGCGAGATTGCCCCGGTCGATGTTGAAATAGGGAGGCAGGCGTTGCCCACCTTGAGCCGTTAGGCTCGGGGTGTCGAATCCGCAAAGGAGAGCAACGCCATGACGATAATTACCACGCCTTCATCGTTTTCGCTCGTGCCCAG
>JBBRAL010000045.1:0-37103 GCA_038206805.1 Hyphomicrobiales bacterium
CCCCGCAAGCGGGAGAGGGAGCAGAGAACCCGCGGCCGGGCCGCCACAAGCAATTCCGCCGCGACAAACGCGACGTGCACGGCTGGGTCGTGCTCGACAAGCCGGTCGGCATGACCTCGACCCATGCGGTCAGCGTGGTCAAACGCCTGTTCAGCGCCAAGCGCGCAGGCCACGCCGGCACGCTCGATCCGCTCGCTTCCGGCTGCCTGCCGATCGCGATGGGCGAGGCCACCAAGACGGTTCCCTTCGTCATGGATAGCCGCAAGCTCTACCGCTTTACCGTACGCTGGGGCGAGGAACGGGATACCGACGACGCCGAGGGCCGGGTTGTGGCCTCAAGCGGCCAACGGCCGTCGGCCGAGGCCATTCGCGCCCTGCTGCCCGCCTTTACCGGCGCCATCCAGCAGGTGCCGCCACGCTATTCGGCCATCAAAATCGAGGGCGAACGAGCCTATGACCTCGCCCGCGACGGCCAGACGGTCGAATTGGCGGCCCGCCCGGTCGATATTGGCCGCCTGGAGCTGGTCGAGGTCCCCGACCCCGACCACGCGGTCCTGGAGGCCGAATGCGGCAAGGGCACCTATGTCCGCTCGCTGGCCCGCGACCTGGGACGGTCTATGGGCTGCTTTGGCCATGTCAGCGCCCTGCGCCGCGCCGCGGTCGGCTCCTTTACCGAGGAAACCATGATTTTACTGGAAGATCTGGAGGCCGTATGCCATAGAGCCGCTGCCGGCGAGGCTAGCCTCGCCGACGCCCTCATGCCCGTTGAGACCGCGCTGGACGACATCCCGGCGCTGGCCGTCAGTCGGGTGGATGCGGCAAGGCTCACGAGGGGCCAAGCCGTTTTGTTGCGCGGACGGGACGCACCCAATTTCCGCGGCACGGTTTATGTGACGGTTTCGGGCCAACTCTTGGCTCTGGCCGAACTGGATCGTGGCGAGATCGTCCCCAAGCGCGTGTTCAACCTCGCCGGCCTGATTGGCAGAGCCGGCGTCAAGAAAGGATGACCGATGTCGGTTACCCCCGGCCGCAAGGCCGAAGTGATCAATGCGTTCGCCAACAAACCCGGCGATACCGGTTCGCCTGAAGTTCAGGTGGCGATTTTGTCCGAGCGCATCAATAACCTCACCGAGCATTTCAAGACCCACGTCAAGGACAACCATTCCCGCCGTGGATTGCTCAAAATGGTGAGTCAGCGCCGCAGCCTGCTCGATTACCTCCGGCGCAGCAACGAAGCGAGCTACAAGACTTTGATCGAAAAGCTCGGCATCCGCCGATAATTTTGTACCCGCGTGAGGCGCGCCTTCTGCGCACCGCACGCGTTTCACGTGACGCGAATGCGATAACGTATTCGCTGATTTGATCCGGCGGCGATCCGCGCTGCCGGCGACAAGCAAGAGCCGACAAGTTCGCCTCTTGCGACAAGGCAAGGCTCAGAAACGCCATGGCAGGATCGCCAGACGCTGTTCGCATCCCGCTTCCCACGGTGACGCGCGGCAGCTTCTCGCCGTCTTGCTCATGGCTTTCGGGTCGGGCCGAGAACCGATGAGAGAAAAACGCAATGTTCGATATGCATCGAGTTGAACTCGATTGGGGCGGGCGCAAGCTCGTCCTCGAGACCGGCCGCGTCGCGCGGCAAGCCGACGGCGCCGTGCTCGCGACTTACGGCGAGACCACCGTGCTCGCCACCGCGGTAGCGGCCAAGACGCCACGAGAAGGTGTCGACTTCCTGCCGCTCACCGTCGACTACCAGGAAAAATATTACGCCGCGGGCCGCATTCCCGGCGGCTATTTCAAGCGTGAAGGCCGCCCGACCGAAAAGGAGACGCTGGTCTCCCGCCTGATTGATCGCCCGGTCCGGCCGCTATTCGCCGACGGCTGGCGTTGCGAAACGCAAATCATCGCCACCACGCTGTCGCACGATCTCGAAAACGATCCCGACATCCTGGCGCTCATCGCCTCCTCGGCCGCGCTCACGCTGTCGGGCGCGCCGTTCATGGGCCCGATCGGCGCCGCGCGCGTCGGCTTCGTCAACAACGAATACGTGCTCAATCCCACGCTCGATGAGATGGCCGAGAGCCAGCTCGATCTGGTGGTGGCCGGCACCGCCGACGCGGTGCTGATGGTCGAATCGGAAGCCAAGGAGCTGTCCGAGGACATCATGCTGGGCGCTGTGATGTTCGGCCATCGGCATTTCCAGCCGGTGATCGAGGCCATCATCAAGCTCGCCGAAAAGGCCGCCAAGGAGCCGCGCGAGCTGACCGTGGTCGACAATGCCGCGCTCGAGAAAAAGATTCTCGGCCTGGCCGAAAAGGACCTGCGCGCCGCCTATTCGATCCCGCAAAAGATGGAACGCCAGAACGCGGTCGCCGCCGTCAAGAAAACCGTCATGGCGCATTTCTTCCCGGAAGGTGCCGAGCCGGAATTCGACAAGCTGCGTGTCGCCGGCGTGTTCAAGGAACTCGAAGCCAAGATCGTGCGCTGGAACATTCTCGACACCAGCAAGCGCATCGACGGCCGCGACCTCAAGACCGTGCGCCAGATCGTGACCGAAGTCGGCCTGTTGCCGCGCACCCACGGCTCGGCGCTGTTCACCCGCGGCGAAACCCAGGCGCTGGTGGTTGCCACGCTCGGCACCGGCGAGGACGAGCAGTGGATCGACGCGCTGCAGGGCAGCTACAAGGAATCCTTCCTGCTGCACTACAATTTTCCTCCCTACTCGGTCGGCGAAACCGGCCGCATGGGCGGCACCAAGCGGCGCGAAATCGGCCACGGCAAGCTGGCCTGGCGCGCGCTGCATCCGCTGCTGCCCAAGGCGGAGGAATTCCCCTACACGATCCGCCTCGTGTCTGAGATCACCGAGTCTAACGGCTCTTCGTCGATGGCTTCGGTGTGCGGTGGCTCATTGGCGCTGATGGATGCCGGCGTGCCGATCAAGCGGCCGGCCGCGGGCATCGCCATGGGACTGATCCTGGAAGACAAGCGATTCGCCGTGCTGTCCGACATTCTCGGCGACGAGGATCATCTCGGCGACATGGACTTCAAGGTGGCCGGCACCGATCAGGGCATCACATCGCTGCAGATGGATATCAAGATCGCCGGCATCACCGAGGAGATCATGAAGGTCGCGCTCGGCCAGGCCAAGGACGGCCGCATGCACATCCTTGGCGAAATGGCCAAGGCGCTCACCTCGGCACGCGCCGAGCTGGGCGAGCACGCCCCGCGCATCGAGATGTTCAAGATCCCGACCGACAAGATCCGTGAAGTGATCGGCACCGGCGGCAAGGTGATCCGCGAGATCGTCGAGAAGACCGGCGCCAAGATCAACATCGAGGACGACGGCTCGGTCAAGGTCGCATCGGCCGACGGCGAGTCGATCAAGGCAGCGATCAAGTGGATCAAGTCGATCGCTTCCGATCCCGAGCCCGGCACGATCTACGACGGCACCGTGGTCAAGGTCATGGACTTCGGCGCCTTCGTGAACTTCTTCGGCGCCAAGGACGGCCTGGTGCATATCAGCCAACTCGCCGCCAACCGCGTCAACAAGGTCACCGACGTGGTCAAGGAAGGCGACAAGGTCAAGGTCAAGCTCTTGGGCATGGACGAGCGCGGCAAAGTGCGCCTGTCGATGAAAGCGGTCGACCAGACCACCGGCGAAGACCTTGAAGCCAAGCAGAACGGCGGCGCTCCGGCGCAGGCCGCGGGCGGCGCTGCGGAGTAAACAAAATTGTCATCGCCGGGCCGCGCCGAAGGCGCGAGACCCGGTGATCCCGACAAGGAAGGCACATTGCCATCCTAAGCGAGATGGCCGGGACAAGCCCGGCCATGACAAAAGTAAAATTAAAGGGCGGCCTTAGCGGCCGCCCTTTTTATTGTCGCCAGCCTGACCCAATAGCGTGGTTGGCGCTGGGGCATCGTATTGCTAAGATTGTTTATCAGGCGTGGCTGCCGGCCCTATGGGCGCCGCAAGCCCGCGCTACGTTTCCGTTTCCCGCCTTTTTTGGCGCGCGCAGTTGCAGTGGAGGACACGATTCATGGATGCAAAGACTGATGAGGGCGCGGGCAAGTGCCCCGTGATGCATAGCAAAAGCCATCGCAACCGCGACTGGTGGCCGGAGCATCTCGATATCGGCGTGCTGCATCGGGCGCACCCTTCCGCCGATCCGATGGGAAAAGCGTTCGACTACGCCAAGGAATTCAAAAGCCTCGACCTCAATGCCGTGATCAAGGACCTGCAGGCCTTGATGACCGACTCGCAGGACTGGTGGCCGGCCGATTTCGGCCACTACGGCGGTCTGTTCATCCGCCTGGCGTGGCACAGCGCGGGCACCTACCGCATTACCGACGGCCGCGGCGGCGCCGGCGCCGGCCAGCAGCGTTTCGCGCCGCTCAACTCGTGGCCGGACAACGCCAACCTCGACAAGGCGCGCCGGCTGTTGTGGCCGATCAAGCAGAAGTACGGCCGGAAAATCTCCTGGGCCGATCTCTTTGTCCTCAGCGGCAACGTCGCCCTCGACTCGATGGGCTTCAAGACATTCGGTTTCGCCGGCGGCCGCGCCGACGTGTGGGAGCCCGAGGAACTCTACTGGGGTCCCGAGGGCACCTGGCTCGGCGACGAGCGCTACAGCGGCGAACGCCAGTTGGCCGAACCGCTCGGCGCGGTGCAGATGGGCCTCATTTACGTCAATCCGGAAGGGCCGAACGGCAATCCGGACCCGGTTGCCGCGGCCAAGGACATCCGCGAGACGTTCTTTCGCATGGCGATGAACGACGAGGAGACCGTCGCGCTGATCGCCGGCGGCCACTCCTTCGGCAAGACCCACGGCGCCGGCGATCCGTCGCTGCTCGGCCCGGCGCCAGAAGGCGGCGCCATCGAGGATCAGGGCCTCGGCTGGAGGAGCAAGCACGGCAAAGGCTTCGGCGCCGACACCATCACCGGCGGTCCGGAAGTCACCTGGACGCAGACGCCGACCAAGTGGAGCAACCTCTTTTTCAAGAACCTGTTCGAAAACGAATGGGAACTGACGAAGAGCCCGGCCGGCGCGAAACAGTGGGTCGCGAAGAATGCGACAGCCGACGTTCCGGACGCGCACGACAAGTCGAAGAAGCATTTGCCGACCATGCTGACCACCGACCTCTCGCTGCGGTTCGACCCGGCCTACGAGAAGATCTCGCGGCGTTTCTACGAGCATCCGGACCAGTTCGCGGACGCCTTTGCCCGCGCCTGGTACAAGCTCACGCACCGCGACATGGGTCCGGTCGCGCGCTACCTCGGCCCGCTGGTGCCGAAGGAGACGCTGATCTGGCAGGACCCGATCCCGGCTGCGGATCATCCGCCGATCGGCGAGCCGGACATCGCCGCGTTAAAGGCGAAAATTCTGTCGTCCGGCCTGACGGTGTCGCAACTGGTCTCGACCGCCTGGGCTTCGGCCTCGACCTTCCGCGGTTCCGACAAACGCGGCGGCGCCAACGGCGCGCGCATCCGCCTCAGCCCGCAGAAGGATTGGGAGGTCAACCAGCCGGCCCAGTTGCAGACGGTGCTGAACAATCTTGAGGCGATCCAAAAGGGGTTCGGCAAGAAGGTTTCGCTCGCCGACCTGATCGTTCTGGCCGGTAGCGCGGCGGTCGAAAAGGCCGCAAAGGACGCAGGCGTCGACGTAAAAGTGCCTTTCACGCCGGGCCGCACGGACGCGTCGCAGGAGCAGACCGACGTCGATTCTTTCGCGCCGCTCGAACCGCGTGCCGATGGCTTCCGCAACTATATCAGCGGCAAGCGGCAGTTCATGTCGGCTGAGGAGGCGCTGGTCGATCGGGCGCAATTGCTGATGCTGACCGCACCCGAGATGACGGTGCTGGTCGGCGGCCTGCGCGTGCTTGGCGCCAATGCCGGGCAGTCCAAACTCGGCGTCTTCACCAAGACGCCGGGCACGCTGACCAACGACTTCTTCGTCAACCTGCTCGACATGGGCACGACGTGGACCCCGTCGGGCGATGACGTTTACGAAGGCCGCGATCGCAAGACCACCGCGGTCAAGTGGACCGGCACGCGCGTCGACCTGATCTTCGGTTCGCACTCGCAGCTTCGCGCGCTGGCGGAAGTCTATGCCTGCGCCGACTCAAAGGAAAAATTTGTGAAGGACTTCGTGGCGGCCTGGACCAAGGTGATGAACGCCGATCGCTTCGACCTGGCCTGATCTCAGCTGAACAGACTTCGCGATAAGCGATTAAAAATGAAACGGCTGGGCCAAACCCCGGCCGTTTCTATTTCCCGCCTTCGCCATCCACCGCTCCGCCGGCGGCCTTGAGCGCCTCCGGCTGCGGCATGGCGATGACGTTGTAGCCGCTATCGACGAAATGCACTTCGCCGGTGACGCCGGTCGACAGATCGGACAGCAGATAGAGGCCGGCGCCGCCCAGTTCCTCCAGTGTCACGCCGCGGCCGAGCGGGGAATATTTCTGCTGGAAGGCGAACATGTAACGCGCATCGGTAATGCCGGCGCCGGCCAGCGTGCGGATCGGACCGGCCGAGATGGCGTTGACGCGGATCTTCTGCGGACCGAAATCCACTGCCAGATAGCGCACCGAGGCTTCCAGTCCCGCTTTCGCCACGCCCATCACGTTGTAGTTCGGCATGGCGCGCAAACCGCCGTTATAGGTCAGCGTCACCATCGAACCGCCGTCCGGCATCAGCGCGGCGGCGCGTTTCGCCGCTTCGGTGAAGGCGTAGCAGGAGATCACCATGGTGCGGATGAAGTTCTCGCGCGTGGTGTCGGCGAAGCGGCCCTTGAGCTCGTTCTTGTCGGAGAAGGCGACCGCGTGCACGAGGAAATCCATCGTGCCCCATTGCCTCTTGATTTCGGCAAACACGGCATCGACCGAGGCGATGTCCTCCACGTCGCAGGGCATCACCATCGTCGAGCCGACGGATTCCGCCAGCGGCTTCACGCGCTTCAGAAGCGCGTCGCCCTGATAGGTGAAGGCGAGCTTGGCGCCGTGGTCACTCAGCATCTTGGCGATGCCCCAGGCGATTGAGTGGTCATTGGCGACCCCCATCACCAGCCCGCGTTTTCCGCTCATCAGTCCCGGCATATTTTACATCCTCATTACGCTGTCATTCCGGGGCGCGAGCGGAGCGAGCGAACCCGGAATCCAGATGCTTGCACGTGGCTCTGGATTCCGGGTCCGGCGCTGCGCGCCGTCCCGGAATGACGGAATTGAATCACGCATCCAGCCGTTTGAACGCCACCGAGGCATTGGTGCCGCCGAAGCCAAACGAATTCGACAGCACGGCCCCGAGCGTGACGTTGTCCTTGCGGGCGCGCACGATTGGCATGTCCTCGAAAGCCGGATCGAGGTTCGCGATATTGGCGCTTTCGCAGATGAAGCCGTTCTGCATCATCAGCAGCGAATAGATCGCCTCCTGCGCGCCGGCAGCGCCAAGCGAATGGCCCGTGAGCGATTTGGTCGCCGAAAGCGGCGGGCATTTCGCGCCGAACACTTCGCGGATCGCCTCGATCTCCTTGAGGTCGCCGACCGGCGTCGCGGTGGCATGTGGATTGATGTAGTCGATCGGCGCATTCACCGTCTCCAGCGCCATTTTCATGCAGCGCGCCGCGCCCTCGCCCGAAGGCGCCACCATGTCGAAACCGTCTGAGGTGGCGCCATAGCCTGCAACCTCGGCATAGATCTTGGCGCCGCGCGCCTTGGCGTGTTCGAGTTCTTCCAGCACCAGCACACCGGCGCCGCCGGCGATGACGAAGCCGTCGCGGTCCCTGTCGTAAGCGCGCGAAGCGGTCTGCGGCGTGTCGTTATACTTCGACGACATCGCACCCATGGCGTCGAACATATTCGACAGCGTCCAGTGCAGCTCTTCCGAACCGCCGGCAAACACCATGTCCTGCTTGCCCCATTGGATAAGCTCGGTGCCGTTGCCGATGCAGTGGTTGGAGGTCGCGCAGGCCGACGAGATCGAATAATTGACGCCCTTGATCTTGAACCAGGTGGCAAGCGTCGCCGATGCAGTCGATGACATCGCCTTCGGCACGGCGAAGGGGCCGATGCGTTTCGGAGAATTATTTTTGCGCGTGATGTCGGCGGCTTCGACCAGCACGCTGGTCGACGGCCCGCCCGAGCCCATAACAATCCCGGTGCGCGGATTGGAAATGTCTTTGTCCTCGACGCCGGAATCGCGGATCGCCTGTTCCATGGCGACGTGATTCCAGGCGGCGCCGGGACCTAAGAAGCGCATGGCGCGGCGATCGACCGAACCTGCCGGGTCGAGCGTCGGCATGCCCTGCACCTGGCATTTGAAACCATGCGCGGCGAATTGCTCCGCGCGGGTAATGCCGGATTTGGCCTCATGCAGACTCGCCAAAACTTCCTGCGTATTATTGCCGATGGATGAGACGATGCCCATTCCAGTTACGACGACTCGTCTCATAGCCGCATATCCTCACTTAAGCCGTGGATTGTCGCTGCTAGAGTCTGATCCAGTCAGATTGAATCACTTACGTCCCTAACATTTTGTTTGCGCATGATCTTATCCGAAAACCGGTTCCCACTTTTCGGGATCATGCGCTAGGCCCCATTTGGGCCGCCCAAGGTAACCGCGCAAGGTTGCTCGCTCACCTCAAGCGCCGCTCGGCTGCAACGCTTCTTCTTGCTTGAACAGGCCGACCTTGAGGTCGCTGGCGCGATAGATCACGGTACCATCCGTCGAAAGCCAGCCGTCGGCGATGCCCAGCACCAGTTTCGAGCGCATCACGCGCTTGAAGTCGATGCCGTAGATCACCTTCTTGACGTTGGGCAGCACCTGTCCGGAGAATTTCAATTCGCCCAGGCCGAGCGCGCGGCCCTTGCCCGGCGCTCCCAGCCAGCCGAGGAAAAATCCGACCATTTGCCACAGCGCATCCAGGCCAAGACAGCCCGGCATCACCGGATCGCCCTTGAAGTGGCAGAGGAAGAACCAGAGGTCGGGTTTCACGTCGAGCTCGGCGCGGATCATGCCCTTGCCGTGCGCGCCGCCCTGTTCCGATATCTCGGTGATGCGGTCGAACATCAGCATCGGCGGCAGCGGCAATTGCGCATTGCCGGGACCGAACAGCTCGCCGCGTCCGCAGGCGAGCAGGTCTTCGTAACCGAAACTGTGACGCCGATTGTCCATGGAACTTATATCCCCGCTCTGCGGGTCTGCTGGCTGAATTCCCATGGTGGAATTCGTAACACACCGGGGGAAAGCGGCAAAGATGGCGAAATATCGCGCCCGCGGACAATCGTCCTGTCGGAACATCGCGGCCGAAGCGCGGGAGCGGTAGTTGCGAAGGAGTTGCATCTAAGCCGGCAGTGCGTATATGTTGAAAATGCAACGGTTTTCTGCCGGCCGCTCCGGGGGCTAATGCCGCCGATTTGAAGTTCCTGCGCCACCTGCCGCAAGTCCGTTCAGGAACTTCAAATCGATAAGCGGCACTAGAATCATATACTTGCTAGTGCCCCTTTGTTTCCGAAGTTCGTGTCAGAGGGTACTGCAATGTATGACGAACTTCGGAAACGGGGCACTAGTCTATCGGGCGTAACGATGACCCAGACGCGTAGTACGATAATGCCGCTCGCCAAGGCTGCCGCAGTAGCTGTAGCGGCGCCGGATCGCTCGGCGCTTACGGGATGTCCCTGGCATGACGTAAAAGCCATGCTTCGCCGGGTCGGATTGCGCCCGACCCGCCAGCGCATGGCGCTCGGCTGGATCCTGTTCGGCAAGGGCGACCGCCACCTCACCGCCGAGATGCTCTACGAGGAAGCCACGCGCGCCAAGGTGCCGGTGTCGCTGGCTACCATCTACAATACGTTGCACCAGTTCACCGAAGTCGGCCTGCTGCGGCAGATCGCGCTCGACGGCGCCAAGGCTTATTTCGACACCAAAGTCTCGGCGCATCATCATTTCTTCGTCGAGGGCGAGAACAACCTGGTCGACATCCAGGGCGGCGAAGTGATCATCGGCAAGACTCCGGCCGCGCCGGAAGGCTACGAAATCGCCTGCGTGGATGTGGTCGTGCGGTTAAGGCGGAAGGCCTGAATCGCAGGCGGCATCGCCCACGAAAGAGGGCGATCCAATTTTTGCTAATATTCCGGGATTACTGAATCATCCGCTTTCGCGGATGATGACGGCTGAATGAGCTACTCCACCTTCTCGTTCGGATAGGCGCCCCATAGCCGCTCCTGGTGGATCCAGCCGCTGAAATTTTTACCGGTAAACTCGCACCAGGTACCGTTGCAGACTTTCAGCATGCCGAGGACGCCGGATTGCAGGCGGGCCACCACCGCGGATTTGCCATCCGAACTCGCGTAGAGCGGCACCAGATCGTCCTTCAATGTCGGCACCACCACTGCGCTGCGCTTGCCGGACAGTAGCGAGTGGTAGACCCAGCCTTCCGCCCCCTCCCAGTCGCGGATGCGCCGCCAGTTCTCGAATTCGGCGGTGATCTCCACCGGCATGCCGGCGCGGGTATAGACCCAGCGCACCTCCTGGTCCTTGTTGGGGCCGGACCGCACATTGACCCGATCCGACTTAAGGCTGACGAAGCGCGGGATCTGCAGGCCGCTCACCGCCCCGGTGGCGATATCGCCGGCGGCATAGGCCGCACCGGGCTGCATCGCCAGCAGGCCGGCGGCCAGCGTGGCGGCGCCCAGGCGGCAAAACGCCGCCCGAAAGGCAGGCGCTTTCCGAACGCTTTGTGTTGTCACTGCCATCTGGTAGGAAAAACTGTGGATTTTCGACCCTGCCCGCGCTGCCGGCGCAGTGTGGGGGAGCACGGTTAAAGAGGCCTGAATCGGCGCTTTTCTTGGGCGGCAAATTCCGCCGCCGGACGCCGCGGTAAAGTGGATATGCCCAAGATCAAGAAACCCGTTGTGGTCGTCACACGCAAGCTGCCCGACAGCGTCGAGCTGCGGATGCGGGAGCTTTTCGACGCCCGGCTCAATCCTGATGACAAGCCCATGACGCAGGGCCAGCTGGCCGAAGCGGTGAAAACCGCCGACGTGCTGGTGCCGACGGTGACCGACCGGATCGATGCCTCGGTGCTCTCAAAATCGGGCGAGCAGCTCAAATTGATCGCCAATTTCGGCAATGGCGTGGACAATATCGACGTCGCCACCGCCGTACAGCGTGGAATCACAGTCACCAACACGCCGGGTGTGCTGACCGAGGACACCGCCGACATGACCATGGCGCTGATTCTGGCGGTGCCGCGGCGCCTAGCCGAAGGGTCCAATGTGCTTATCTCCGATGCCGACTGGTCGGGCTGGACGCCGACCTGGATGCTGGGCAAGCGCATCTGGGGCAAGCGGCTCGGCATCATCGGCATGGGGCGGATCGGCCAGGCGGTGGCGCGGCGCGCCCGCGCCTTCGGCCTGCAGATCCACTACCACAACCGCCGCAAGGTGGCGCCCAAGATCGAGGAAGAGCTCGACGCCACCTACTGGGAGAGCCTCGACCAGATGCTCGCCCGCATGGACATCGTGTCGGTCAATTGCCCGCACACGCCGGGCACCTATCATTTGCTGTCGCCGCGGCGGCTGAAAATGATGCGGCCGGAGGCCTACATCGTGAACACTTCGCGCGGCGAGGTGATCGACGAGAACGCGCTCGCCCGGCTTATCGAATCAGGCGACATCGCCGGCGCCGGGCTCGACGTGTTCGAGCACGAACCGGCGGTCAACCCGAAGCTGGTCAAGCTGGCGCGCGCCGGCAAGGTGCTGCTGCTGCCGCATATGGGCTCGGCCACCGTGGAAGGCCGCGTCGACATGGGCGAGAAGGTCATCATCAACATCAAGACCTTCATGGACGGGCACAGGCCGCCGGACAGAGTATTGCCGTCGATGCTCTAACCTATGTCGGCCTCATGCTGAGGAGCGCACGAAGTGCGCGTCTCGAAGCATGGGCCGCCCCATCCTTCGAGACGGGCGCTATGCGCCCTCCTCAGGATGAGGGCGGAGCGATCGTCGGCTTGTCGCCCGACAAGGGATTTCCCGCGTCCCACGCATAACCCAGCGTCTCGAATCGCATCGCGCGCGCGTCGATCATCAGCAGCCGACCGACCAGGCCTTCGCCGAAGCCGACGATCTCGCGGATCACTTCCAGCGCCATCATGGAGCCAAGAATGCCCGGCAGCGCGCCGAGAATGCCGGCTTCGGCGCAGGCCGGCACAGTGCCCGGCGGCGGCGGCTCGGGAAACAGACAGCGATAGGTTGGATTGGGCATGCCGTCTGCGCCCTTCTCGAACGGCCGCAACGTGGTGAGCGAGCCGTCGAAGGTGCCGACCGCGGCGGTGACCAGCGGCTTCTTGGCAAAATAACACGCATCCGAGACCAGATAACGCGTGGCGAAATTGTCGGAGCCGTCGGCGACGATGTCGTAGCCCGAAATCAGATCGAGTGCGTTCTCAGCGTCGAGCCGCGTCATATGGGTTTCCACCGTCACATGCGGATTGAGCCGCGCAATCGCCGCCTCGGCGCTGTCGACCTTGCGCATGCCGATGTCGGGCGTTGCGTGGATCACCTGCCGCTGCAGATTCGATAGCGACACGGTGTCGTCATCGACGACGCCGATCGTCCCGACGCCGGCGGCGGCGAGGTACAACAGGACCGGCGCACCCAGACCACCGGCGCCGACCACCAGCACGCGCGCGGCCTTGAGCTTGCCCTGGCCCGGGCCGCCGACCTCGCGCAGCACGATGTGGCGCGCATAGCGTTCCAGTTCTTGGGCATCCAGCATCGGGTTAACCCTATGACCTTGTGGGCCTTTCGGCCAGCCTATGGCGTCTTGCGCGACCGCCTCGATGGTCTAAGGTGGCCCATCAATTATAGTAAGCGTGGCGTAAATGACGATGCGTTTGGGGCCTATTTTGGCGATGCTGGCGCTGCTGCTCGGCGCCGGGCCGGCATTGGCGCAAGACCCCGCCAAAAACGAGCCGACAGCCAAAAAAGCGTCCGCAAAACACGCAACGCCGAAAAAAACCGCGGCAAAGCCAGACGCCGCCAAGCCCAAGACAGCCAAAACCGCCGCCGCCAAGCCCGCGCCGGCGAAATCCGCCACTGTCAAAGCCGACCCGGCGCCGGACGTATTCGCCGGTATTCCGCCCGCCGAGCGCCTGAAAATCCAGGCGGCGCTGCTGTGGTCGGGCGACTATAGCGGCGCGGTGAAGGGCGAGGATTCTATGCTCGCCGCCGTCAAGAATTTCCAGAAGCGTCACAACGCCAAGGTGACCGGCGCGCTGACGCCGGCCGAGCGCGCGCAGTTGGTCACCGCCGCCAAGGTGCACGAGACCGAATTCGGCTGGAGCGTGGTGGTCGATCCGGCAACCGGCATCCGCATCGGCCTGCCGACCAAAATGGTGCCGCATGCGCGCGAAGCCGCGCGCGGCACGCGTTGGTCCTCAAGCCACGGCGAAGTCCAGGTCGAGACCTTCCGCATCGCGGATCCCAACCTCAAGCTGTCGGCGCTGTTCGAGCAGGAGAAGAAGGAACCGGCGACGCGCAGAGTCGAATACAGCGTATTGCACGACGACAATTTCTTCATCAGCGGGTTGCAGGGGCTGAAAAAGTTTTCGGTGCGCGCGCAGATTCGCAACGGCGAGGTGCGCGGCTTCACTTTGTTGTTCGATCAGATGATGGAAACGATCGTCGCGCCGGTGATGGTGGCGATGTCGAGCGCATTCTCGCCGTTTCCCGAGCGCAGCGCGCCATTCGCGGCTCTGGCGAAATCGGTCGAATACGGCAACGGCCTCGTGGTGAGCGCGCAAGGCCACATCGTCACCGACGCCAAGCTCACTGAGGGCTGCCAGGTGATCGTCGCCGTGGGGCTGGGCGACGCGGTTCGCATCGCCGACGACAAGGCAAATGGGCTGGCGCTGCTGCGCGTCTATGGACCGCGCAAAGTCTCCGCGCTGGCGCTGGCGCGCGATCCGCCCGCCGGAGGCAAGGACGCCTACAAGCCGGCCGATCTGACGCTGGTCGGCATTCCCGACCCGAAGGAGCAGAACGGCAGCCGCAAGCTCACCGAGATCAAGGCGCGATTGCTGGACGGCGGCGCGATTGAATTGCGCCAACCGGTGCCGATGGCGGGATTTTCCGGCGCCGCCGCGCTTGACGGCCACGGGCAATTCCTCGGCATGATGGAAATGCACAATGCCGTCCTCGCCAGCACGGAAGCCGCTGCCCCGCCGGTGCGTCTCGTTGCCGCCAAGACCATCCGCGAATTCCTTGCCGCGCATGACGTTGCCGCCGCGGACACGCAAACCGGCGATGCCAAATCTTCGGATGCGAAGGCGTCGGTGGTGCGGATGATCTGCGTAAGGAAGTAACTCCGTCATCCTGAGGTGCGAGCCAACGAAGTTGGCGAGCCTCGAAGGGCGACGGCCATCATCCTTCGAGGCCCTCGCTACGCTCGGGCACCTCAGGATGACGACATATTACTTATTCTTCCACGCCGCTTTGCGCTTCTCGACAAAGGCCTTCATGCCTTCCTTCTGATCCTCGGTGGCGAACAGCGCATGGAACACGCGCCGTTCGAACAGCACGCCCTCTTGCAGCCCGCCTTCGAAGGCGCGGTTGACCGCTTCCTTTCCGGCCAGCACCGAGGGCAGCGACATGTTGGCGATGGTGTCGGCGACCTTCATGGTCTCCTCCATCAGATTGGCCGCGGGCACAACGCGCGCCACCAGCCCGGATTTTTCCGCTTCGTTCGCGTCCATCATGCGGCCGGTGAGGATCAGGTCCATGGCCTTGGCCTTGCCGATTGCGCGCGTCAGCCGCTGAGTGCCGCCGATGCCTGGAATGACGCCGAGCTTGATTTCGGGCTGGCCGAATTTGGCGCTGTCGGCGGCGATGACGATGTCGCAATGCATGGCAAGCTCGCAGCCGCCGCCGAGCGCGAAGCCGGCGACCGCGGCGACGATCGGCTTGCGGGCGCGCGCGGCGCGGTCCCAGTCGGCGCAGAAATTGCCGAGATAGGCTTCGATGAAACTCTTGTCCGCCATCTCCTTGATATCGGCGCCGGCGGCGAAGGCCTTGTCGTTGCCGGTGATCAGCAGGCAACCGATCCCGTCGTCGGCCTCGAAGCCATCGATCGCCTGGATCAGTTCGCCGATGAGCGCGCGGTTGAGCGCATTGAGCGCCTGCGGACGGTTAAGCCGGATGATGCCGACCCGGCCTTTGGTTTCGACGATAATATTTGCGTAAGTCATGGCTGTAATCTCGATTCTTGAATTTTGATGCGCCTGATTATCTCTACTCTGTCATGGCCGGGCTTGTCCCGGCCATCCCGCTTAGGGTGGTACGGTGCCCACCTAAGCGAGGTCGCCGGGACAAGCCCGGCGACGACAAGTAGAATTATTTCTGACACGCCGGGCAATAGAACGTCGAGCGTCCGGTCTGCACGATACGTTTGATCTTATTCTTATTCTTGCCCTTGCAGGCGGGGCACGGCTCGCCCTCGCGGTCGTAGACGTGGAAACTGTGCTGGAAATCTCCGAGCGAGCCGTCGGCGCGGCGATGGTCGCGCAGCGAGGAACCACCGGCCGCGATGGCGTCCTGCAGCACCGCCTTGATGGCATCGACCAGCGCTTGCGCGCGCGCGTTCGGATTGCCGTTGCGGTCGGCGATGGTGGAGGCTTGCCGCTTGGGAGAAAGCCGAGCGCGGAACAGCGCCTCACAGACATAGATGTTGCCAAGACCGGCCACCACGCGCTGGTCGCTGAGCGCGGCTTTGAGCGAGGTCTTTTTGCCGGCGCAGGCGCGCGCCAGCATGGCGGCATCGAATTCATTGCCCAGGGGTTCCGGCCCGAGCGAGCGCAACAGCGGCTCCTGGTCGAGCTTAGCGCGCGGCACCAGTTTCATCGAACCGAAGCGGCGCGGATCGTTGAAGGTCACCGTGGCGCCGTTCGACATGTGGAACACGACATGATCGTGCGCCGTGCTCTTGGATTTCTCGTGGTAGTAGACGCCGGGCTTGGCATCCTTGCCGACGCGGAACGAGCCCGACATGCCGAGATGCATCAGCAGCACGTCGCCCGACGACAGATCGGCCAGCAGATATTTCGCCCGCCGGCCCAGACCCTCGACCGTTGTACCGGTCAGCCGCTTTTCGAAGTCCTTGCCGATCGGCCAGCGCAGGCGGCGGTCGCGCACCTCGACCTTGGTCAAACGCGCGCCTTCCATGGCGGGCGCCAGGCCACGGCGGACGGTTTCGACTTCGGGGAGTTCGGGCATGCCGCACCTCATCCTGAGGAGCCCGCCAACGGGTCCGCGCAATGCGCGGCCCGATGACTGGCTTCGCGGGCGTCTCGAAGGATGAGGTATCACGGCCTCATGGTTCGAGACGGCGCTTCGCGCCTCCTCACCATGAGGGTTAACGGTCGCGCCAGCCAGACATAGCGCCCCCCGCCCCGCCGCGCTATGGTCCTGCCCGCAAAGGATTATTGGCAAAGTACGGATGATGACGAAAGCAAGCGAAGACACCCATTTCGGCTACGAGACCGTGCCGCTGGCCGACAAGCAGGGGCTGGTGGACGACGTATTCCACTCGGTGGCGCGCCGCTACGACCTGATGAACGATTTGATGTCGGCCGGCCTGCACCGGGCCTGGAAGGACGCGCTGGTCACCGCGGTCAATCCGCCCAAAATCGACAAGGCGTTTTCATTGCTCGATCTGGCCGGCGGTACCGGCGACGTGGCGTTTCGCGTGGTCGAGGCGGGCGGACCCGGCACGCGCGTCACTGTCTGCGACATCAATGCCGAGATGCTCGCCGTTGGCGCCGAGCGCGCGATTGAACGCGGGCATGATAGCGCCGTCACATTCGAGCAGGGCAATGCCGAGGAACTGCCCTATCCCGACCGCAGCTTCGATTGCGTCACCATCGCCTTCGGCATCCGCAACGTGCCGCGCATTGAGCGCGCGCTGGCGCAAGCCTATCGCGTGCTTCGAATCGGCGGCCGTTTTCTGTGCCTGGAATTCTCCAGCGTCGACGTGCCGGGCCTCGATGCGCTCTATGAACTGTATTCGTTCAACGTCATCCCGGCGATCGGCAGCGCGGTGACCGGCGACCGCGAGGCCTACAAGTACCTGGTCGAATCGATCCGCAAGTTTCCCAAGCCGAAGGCCTTCGCGCAGATGATCGAGGCGGCGGGCTTCCGCCGCGTCTCGTTCACACCGATGACCGGCGGCGTGGTGGCGCTGCATTCGGGCTGGAAGTTGTGATGGCATATCTGACCTCGATGGCGTGTGCTGGCTCTCTGTCATCGTCCCCTCTCCCGCTTGCGGGGGAGGGACAGGGAGGGGGCAAGCGGCAAACGCCAGCGCAATTGTCAGCCCCCACCCCAACCCTCCCCCGCAAGCGGGGGAGGGAGTAGGCAGCATCATGATCTCCGCCCTCTCTCATCTCCTGCGTTTGTCGCGCGCCGGCTTCGTGTTCGCGCGCGAGGGCGTGTTCGCGCTGGTCGATACCAGAACCTTGCCGCTGCCAGCCAAGACGGCGATTGCGCTGGCCAGGTTAATCGAACGGCCGAGCGCCAAGGATGGAACGAAGGATCGCAGCGGCCGGCTGGCGGCGGCACTCACCAAACTCGGACCGACTTACGTCAAGCTCGGCCAGTTCCTGGCGACCCGGCCCGACGTGGTCGGCGCTGGCATAGCCCGCGGTCTGGAAAGCCTGCAGGACAAGATGGCGCCGTTTCCGCAAGGCGAGGCGGAAGCCGCCCTCGCCGCCGCCTTCGATAAGCCGTTGAACGAAATCTATGCCAGCTTCGGGCCGGCCGTGGCCGCCGCCTCGATCGCACAGGTTCATCGCGCCGAAACCGACGACAATGGCGTCCGCAAAGCGGTGGCGGTGAAAATCCTGCGGCCGGGCGTCGAGCGACGCTTCAAGGTCGATCTCGACGCTTTCCGGTTTGCCGCCCGCACCGCGGAGTCGTTTTCGGAGGAAGCACAACGGCTGCGCCCGGTCGAGGCGGTAGCGACGTTGGCGCGCTCGGTGGCGATGGAAATGGATTTCCGGCTGGAGGCGGCCGCGCTGTCCGAAATGGCGGAAAATACGCGGGAGGACGAAGGCTTCCGCGTGCCGGCGGTGGACTGGGACCGCACCGCGCGCGAGGTGCTCACGCTGGAATGGATCGACGGCACGCCGCTCAACGACCACGCCGCGCTGACAGCCCAGGGCGTCGATCTGCCGGCGCTCGGCCGCAAGGTGATCCAGAATTTCCTGCGCCACGCCTTGCGCGACGGTTTCTTCCACGCCGACATGCATCCGGGCAATCTGTTCGTCGACGCCGAGGGCCGGCTGGTGGCGGTCGACTTCGGCATCATGGGCCGGCTGGGGCCGAAGGAACGGCGATTCCTTGCCGAGATTCTGTTCGGCTTCATCACGCGCGATTATCAGCGTACCGCGCAGGTGCATTTCGACGCCGGCTATGTGCCAAGGCACCACTCGGTCGAAAGCTTCGCGCAGGCAATCCGCGCCATCGGCGAGCCGATCCACAACCGCACCGCCGAAGACATCTCGATGGCCAAGCTCTTGATGCTGCTGTTCGAGGTCACCGGATTATTCGACATGCGCACGCGGCCGGAACTGCTGCTGCTGCAGAAGACCATGGTGGTGGTGGAAGGCGTCGCGCGCACGCTCGATCCCAAGCTCGACATGTGGAGCGTGGCCGATCCGGTGGTGCGCGAATGGATCGAACGCAATCTCGGGCCGGCCGGAAAACTGGAAGACGTGGCCGAAGGCGCCGGCGAGATCGGCCGCTTCCTGGGCCAGGTGCCGTCGCTGCTCAATCGTGCCGGCACGCTGATCGATCAGTTCGACGACATCACGCGCAACGGCCTGGTGCTGGCGCCGGAGACGGTCGCGGCGATCGGCCGGGCGGAAGCGCGGCGCAATCGCTGGACGGCGGTGGCGCTGTGGACCATCGCGGCTCTGCTGGCGTGGATCGCGTGGATGATTGTGTAGATCTTAATCCGTCACCCTGAGGCGGCCGCCGCAGGCGACCCTCGAAGGGCGTCGGCCCAAGCTTCTATGCCCGTCATCCTTCGAGGCTCGCTTCGCTCGCACCTCAGGATGACGGATTAACTACCAACTCCGCCAGCTTATCGATGCTCTGCGTCCAGCCCGCTTCCATGCCGGCCAGCATTTGCGCCGCGAGCGGAACGCAGCCGACGGCGTGGGTTTTCAATGTGAGCGTTGTCTTGCCGGCCTGTTCCGTGAATGTGACACTGGTCTCGCCTTCGAGCAGATGATTGCCGTCGCGATCGACAGCGATATTGCTGAACACCAGCCGTTCGGGCGGCTCCACTTCCAGAAATATGCCCTTCATCGGATAGTCGTTGCCGTCGGGCCCGCGCATGACGATGCGAAGAACGCCGCCCTCCTGCGGATCCAGCTCGCACACCGGAACCGTGAAGTGGCGCGGGCCGAACCACTGCGCCATCATATTCGGGTCGGTCCAGGCCTGCCACAGCAGGGCGCGCGGCGCGTCGAACACGCGCGTCAGGGTAACCGTGCCCTCGCCGTAGCCGGTCGGCTTGTGCGGGGTTTGCTTGTTGATGAAATTTGGGCCGGCGATCACGCCAGTTCTCCATGGTAGGCGCGCGTGATTGTCGCGAGATCGAGCTTTTTCATTTTCATGAAGGCATTCATGACCCGCGCGGATTTTTCGGTGTCCGGGTCCGCCATCATTTGCGGTATCGCGGCCGGCACGACTTGCCACGATAGACCGAACCTGTCTTTCAGCCAACCGCACTGCCCTTCCTCGCCGCCGCCGGTCAGCGCGCGCCAGTAATAGTCGATCTCATCCTGCGTTTCGCAATAGATCTGGAACGAGACCGACTCGTCGAATTTGAAGTGCGGCCCGCCGTTGAGCGCCACGAACGGCTGGCCGTCGAGTTCGAATTCGACCACCATGACCGAGCCGGCCGGTTTGCCGTGAATTTCCTGCCCGGCCTTGGGGTAGCGGCTGACGCGGCCGAGCTTGGCGTTCTTGAATACCGAGCAATAGAACTTGGCCGCCTCCTCAGCCTGGGTATCGAACCAAAGGCAGGGCGCGATTTTATTTTTGGCGATCGGCATGAAACTCTCCGTCCGAACTCACCGTTACAGGCTGACGAAGACCTTGAAGCCGCCGAAGATCATGCGCTTACCGTCGAACGGCATGGCCTTGGGGTTCATCATCGCCGCCAGCCGCTTGTCCTTCATGACCTTGGCAAAGGTACGGTCGCGCTGGGCGCGCGACTTGTAGGTGATCCAGGAGAAAACCACGGTCTCGCCGGCCTTGAGCTTGACGCTGCGTGGGAATGAGGTCCGTTTGCCCTTTTTGACATCGTCGGCGACGCATTCGGTGTAGGAAAGCGCGCCGTGTTCGAGCCAGACCTTGCCGGCCTTTTTCGCCATGGCGCGATAAGCGGAAAGCTTCTTCTTCGGTACGGGCACGATGAGTCCGTCGACATAGGTCATGATCGGGTCTCCTTCGGTTGAGTTCAGGCCAGTTTTGCCAGGTAGGCTTCGAGCTGCTGCATGGTGCCGCTCCAGCCCTGCGTCATGCTGTCGTGCATGGTGTCGAAGGTCTGCTGCTCTTCCGGCGTGGCATCGAGCGTCTGCCAGCGCACGGTGAATTTCGTTTTGCCGCCGGGCGCGTCTTCGAAGGTGAAGGTCGAGCTCATATAGAGCGGCCAAGTGGCGCTGCCGGGATGACGGGTGACGCCGCCGTTCTCGTCGGAAAACGAATTGATGAAGACCATTTTTTGTTGCGGCACGATCTCGCGATAGGTGAACAGGCCCCACATGGTGCCGCCATTGGGCATCTGCATGCCGTAGAGATAGCTGCCGCCGACACGCAAATCCATCTTGGAGACGATGACGGTGAAGCCCTTGGGGCCCCACCAGTGCTTCATGCGTTCTGGATCGGTGAAGCATTTCCACACCAGATCGCGCGGCGCATCTAAGACGCGCGAAATGACGAAGTCCTTGCCCGGCGTAGCGGGGTCGGTCGCGGTCATTTTATTCTCCAGCTTGAATTGATTGGCTCGTCGTCCGCGCCTACTGCGCCACCAGGATCATCCAGTTGACGCCGAACTTGTCGGCCAGCATGCCGAAGCGCGGCGAGAAAAAGGTCTTGCTCTGCGGCATCGTGACTTTGCCGCCATCGGCCAGCGCGCCGAACAGTTGGTCCGCTTCGGCTTCGGTCTTGGTGGAAATCGAGAGCGCAAATCCCTCGAATTTCGGATGGCCGGTGTTGCGGCCGTCGGAGATCATCATCCCGGTTTCGCCGATGGTCATGTAGGAGTGCATCACCTTGTTCTCATTGCCGGGCGTGCACATCGACTTGTCGGGTGAGTCCTTCCAGCGCATCATCATCGTCACCTTGGCATCGAGCACTTTCTTGTAGAACTCGATCGCCTCTTCGGCGCGGCCGTCGAAAAACAAATAGCTCTGGACTTGCATGGTTTCCTCCACTGGTTTGGCATTGGCAATTATACGCGGCTCATCTCCGCAGTCACGAAGTCGGCAAGCCGCGCCATGGTCTGCGCCAGGCCCTTGTCGGCGCCGTATTCCTTGATCACGCGCGCGCGCTCTTCCGCCGACGGGAACCGCCCGTGCCAGGTGAGGCGCGTCTGGCCATTACCGAGATCCTCGAATGTCACGGTGGTGTTGAACTGAACCGGCTCGACATCGTCGCCGCCGCCGTGGCGATAGACGATACGCTCGGGCGCAACGATTTCGTCGTAGGTGACGCGGTTCTGGTAGTCGCGGCCATCCGGCCCGTGCATGACGAAACGCCAGACGCCGTTCACCCGGAAATCGAACGAATGCGTTGTCGTGGTGAAGCCATCCGGCCCCCACCATGCGGCGAGATGCTTGGGGTCGCTGAAGGCCGCGAATACCAACTCGCGCGGCGCGTTGAACACGCGCGTCCCGATGATGGAACGCGGGTCGCGGTCCAGGTCGATACTATTTCCTGCGCTCACGCTTGCCCTCCTTGGCTTGCAGGGTCTTCAGATAATCGTCGAGCCGGTCGAGTCGTTCCTCCCAGAGCCGGCGATACTCGCCGAGCCAGTCGTCGACCGGCTTGAGCGCGGCCGCTTCGATCCGGCACGGACGCCATTGCGCCGTGCGCGAGCGCGCGATCAGCCCGGCGTGTTCCAGCACCTTGAGATGCCTGGAAACGGCGGGGCCGCTCATCTTGAAGGGCTTGGCGAGTTCGCTCACCGTGGTCTCGCCCAAGGCAAGGCGCGCCAGGATGGCGCGCCGCGTCGGGTCGGCGAGCGCGGAGAAGGTCGTGCTGAGGCGGTCGGCGGTCATGAGCTATATCTAACCATTTAGTTATTTAACGTATCAGCTAAATATAGAACAGGCCTTGCGCGGTCAAGCGCGCCGCAGAATAATTTTAAACTGGGTTTTGATTGCATTGATTGCACTGCTATCAATACTGTGCTAAGGCACTAGAATAATACGGGTTTTGCCATGGCCTCCCTGACCGTAAGACAGCTCGACGAGCGGCTGAAAAAACTTCTGCGCCTGCGCGCGGCCAGGAGCGGCCGCTCGGTCGAGGACGAGGTGCGCACGATTCTGCGCGCGGCCGCCGAGGAGAGCGGGCTCGATGCGCCAGAGACGATCGACCCGCCGTCACCGAGCACGCCGCGCCGCGCCGAGACGGCGTCCGCGCCCGGCAGCAAGCGCGTGCTGCTGATCGTCGGCGGCGGCATCGCTGCCTACAAGTCGCTCGATCTGATCCGACGCTTGAAGGAACGCGGGCTCGCCGTGCGCTGCATCCTGACCAAGGCGGCCGAGCATTTCATTACACCGCTGTCGGCAGGCGCCATCGTCGGCGAACGCGTGTTCACAGACCTGTTCGATACCGTGAGCGAATTCGACGTCGGACATATCCGGCTGGCGCGCGAGACCGATCTGATCGTGGTGGCGCCGGCGACCGCCGACCTGATGGCGAAAATGGCCGGCGGTCTGGCTCCTGATCTCGCCAGCGCCGTGCTGCTGGCCGCAAATACGAAAATTCTGCTGGCGCCGGCGATGAACCCAAGCATGTGGTCGAACAAGGCGACGCAGCGCAATCTTGCGCAGCTCATCGCCGATGGCGTCTTGCTGGTCGGTCCGAACACCGGCGAAATGGCGGAAGCCGGGGAACGCGGGCTGGGCCGCATGGCCGAGCCTTTGGAAATCGCCGCCGCGGTGGAAAGGCATCTCGCATCCGGCGGCGAGCGCGCGCTCGCCGGCAAGCGCGTGCTGGTCACATCCGGCCCGACCCATGAGCCGATCGATCCGGTGCGCTATATCGCCAACCGCTCGTCCGGCAAGCAGGGGCACGCCATCGCCGCGGCGGCGGCGCGCGCCGGCGCCGCCGTGACGCTGGTGAGCGGCCCGGTCAACCAGCCCGATCCACCGGGCGTGACCGTCGTGCATGTCGAGAGCGCGCGCGAAATGCTGCAAGCGGTCGAGCGCGCGCTGCCGGTCGACGTCGGCATATTCGCCGCCGCGGTCGCCGACTGGCGCGTCGCCAATGCCGGTGAGCAGAAGATCAAGAAGATATCCGGCCAAACGACGCCCGAATTATCGCTGGTGACCAATCCGGATATTCTGGCGAGTGTTGCGAAACGCAAGTCGCAGCGGCCGAAGCTGGTGATCGGCTTTGCCGCGGAAACCGAGAACGTCGCCGCCAATGCAAAAGCAAAACTTCTGGCCAAAGGCTGCGACTGGATCCTTGCCAATGACGTGTCGCCGCAAACCGGCATCATGGGCGGCGACCGCAACACCATCCAGTTGGTGACGGCGAAGGGCATCGAGGCCTGGCCGCCGCAGTCGAAAGACGACGTCGCCGCGATGCTGATCGCGCACATTGCTAAGGAGTTGGACAGGAAATGAGTGGATTGTTTTTTAATTCGTCATTCCGGGGCGCGAGCGAAGCTCGCGAACCCGGAATCCAGAGCAACAACCGACAGCGTTTGCATCTCCTGGATTCCGGGCTCGTGCTAACGCACGCCCCGGAATGACAGCAAGAGGAATGCGCCAATGACTACTACCGATGTTCGCATCATGCGGCTGGCGCACGGCAAGGATCTTCCGCTGCCGTCCTATCAGAGCGCATTCGCCGCCGGCCTCGACCTGTTGGCCGCGGTGCCGGCCGATACGCCGCTCGTCATCGCGCCCGGCGCACGCGTGCTGGTGCCTACCGGCATCGCGATCGCGCTGCCCGAGGGCTTTGAGGCGCAGGTGCGGCCGCGCTCGGGCCTGGCCAGCCGCCATGGGCTGAGCGTGCTCAACGCGCCCGGTACCATCGATGCCGACTATCGCGGCGAGGTTCAGGTGCTGCTGGTGAATCTCGGCGGCGAATCGGTCACTGTCACGCGCGCCATGCGAATTGCCCAGATGGTGATTGCGCCAGTGGCGCGCGCCCGCCTGTGCGAAGTCGAATCGCTCGACGAGACCTTGCGTGGGACCGGCGGATTCGGTTCCACCGGCGGTTGAGTGATAATTTTGTGTTTTCCGCTAGACGGATGGACGACTGTAGCCTATTACCGCGAAAATTAGCCGCGACCGGTACCGTCCATGCCGCTGGTGTCTCGCAAGGGTATCCTTGCCATAGCCGCTGTGATCGATATTGCGATCAACGCCGACGGCCGGCCGGTGTCGGCGAAGGCGTTGGCTACCCGCCATAAGCTTCCTTCGCGCCATCTCGAACCGGTTCTGCAGGCGCTGGTGCGCGACGGTATCCTGAAGGGGATCCGCGGACCACGCGGCGGCTACGAGCTCGCGCGCGAGCATAAGCGCATCACCGCCGAAGCCATCCTGCGCGCCGCCGGCAGCGCGGAGGAGGCCGGCGAGCCACCGCTGCCCGCGTCCGTGCTGGTCACCGCCGTGGTGAAGCCGGCGCTGGCCGAAGCCGAGCGCGCCTTTTCCGCGGCGCTTAGCCGCATCAATGTCGAGGACATGGCGAAGCGGGCCGGCACGCTGAAATAGCACGCTCCATAATTGTCATTCCGGGACACCGCCAACGGGTCCGCGCGAAGCGCGGCCCGATGACAGGCTCCGCGGTGGACACGGAATCCATACTCCGCAGCGCCGGGGTTATGGATTCCGGGTTCGCGGCCTTTCGGCCGCGCCCCGGAATGACAGAGGGGTGACACGTTCACGGTCTGGACTCTTACGGCAGGAGTCCCCGCAGGGGTAAAGTCCAGCGATTCGCGGACGGCGTTGCGGACGCCGTCGTGCAATTCTGGGGCATGCCTGAATGCCGGAGACGATCCGGACGACGAACGAGAGGCTGCGTTCTCGTCCGTGGCGGGGCGGATTCCTCGCCGCCTTCGCGATGGCAAATTTGTGCGCTGCTCTCAGCACGCCGGCGCAGGCCGACGCGGGCTCCGCGCTCGGCTTCGCCGCTGCCGTTCCCCGCATCGTCACCGCGCTCAGCCAGCCGCAAATCGCCACCCTCACGCTGACGCTCGGACTGCTATGTTTTGCGGTGCTCGCCACCATCGTCCTGATGCGCACGCGCAAGACCGCCGCGCGCATCGAAACCGTGACGCGCGACGAGACCATGACGCTGCACGCCGAGATCGACCGGCTCAAGGCGCTGCTGTTGTCGGAGCCGCAGGTGCTGGTGGTCTGGTCGGCGGCCACCGACGAAGCGGAAATCCTTGGCGACAGCGGCATCGTCGCGGCCGGCTGCGTGTCGGAACGCATGCTCGCCTTCGGCAGCTGGCTGGAGCCGGCGGCGGCGCAGCGCATGCAGCAGGCGGTCGATACGCTGCGCAGCGATGGCCGCGGTTTCGTGATGACGCTCACCACCAGCGCGGGACGGCCGATCGAGGCGGAAGGCCGCGCGGTGGCGGGAAGCGCGGTGCTGCGCCTGCGCGACGTCAGCGGCATCGAGCGCGAGCTGATCGATCTTGCTAGCCGTCATGACGCGCTGACCAGCGACGTCGAGACCATGAAGGCGCTGCTCGATTCGCTGCCCACTCCGGTTTGGGCGCGTAACGAGAGCGGCCGGCTGATATTCGTGAATTCGGCCTATGCCCGCGCGGTGGAAGCCGGCGATCCGGCCGATGCGGTCGCGCGCGAGCTGGAACTGCTCGATCGCGCGGCGCGTGACGAGCTTGCCCGCGCCCACACCGCCGGCAGCCCCTATGCCGGACGATTGCCGGCGATCGCCGCGGGAGAGCGCCGCATCTTCGACGTGGTCGATGCGCCGAGCGGCGCCGGCAGCGCCGGCATGGCGATCGATCGCACCGAAGTAGAGACGATGCGCGCCGAGCTTGCGCGCATGATCGAGGCGCACCGCCGCGTACTTGACCAGCTGGCGACCGGCGTCGCCATCTTCAACGCCGATCGCAAGCTGATCTTCTACAATTCCGCCTTTCGCTCGCTGTTCGAGCTCGACGCCGGATTCCTCGACCAGACGCCGGCCGATGCCGCCGTGCTCGACACGCTGCGCACCGCGCGCAAGCTGCCCGAGGAGCAGGACTTCAGGCTGTGGAAACTACAGCTTTACGAGGCCTATCGCGCGGTCGAGCCGAAAGAGCACATGTGGCATCTGCCGGACGGGCGCACGCTGCGCGTGGTCACCACACCTAATCCGGAAGGCGGCGTGACTTATCTCTATGACGACGTCACCGAGCGGCTCGCCATGTACCGCCGCTATGACGCGCTGATCAAGGTGCAGAGCGAAACGCTCGATCACCTGGCCGAAGCGGTCGCGGTGTTCGGCAGCGACGGCCGCGTGCGGCTGCACAATCCGGCGTTCCAGCGCATGTGGAAACTGTCGACGGAAGCGCTCGACGTACACCCGCATGTCGAGGCGGTGACCGCTTGGTCGCAGGCGCTGCATGACGACAATACGGTGTGGCGCAGCTTACGCGCCGCGGTGACCGCGATCGACAATCGCGAGCCAATCGTCGCCCGCATCGAGCGGCGCGACGGTATGACCATCGACATGACCACCATGCCGCTGCCGGACGGCGCCACGCTGGTTACCTTCCAGGACGTCTCCGACACGGTCAATGTCGAGCGCGCGCTGGTCGAGCGCAACGAGGCGCTGGTGGCCGCCGACGGCATCAAGATCGAGTTCGTACACCACGTGTCCTACGAGTTGCGCTCGCCGCTCACAAACATCATCGGCTTCGCCAATTTGCTCGGCGATGCGGCGTACGGCCCGCTCACCGACAAGCAGCGCGAATATCTGGGCTACATCACGGTATCCACCAACGCGCTGCTTGCGATCATCAACAACATCCTCGATCTTGCCACCATCGACGCCGACGCCATGTCGCTGAGCCTGGGCGAGGTGGACATCCGCGCCAGCATGGTGGCGGCGGCCGAAGGCGTCCAGGACCGGCTGGTGAAGAACAATTTAAAGCTCGACATCCGCGCCGCCAGCGGCATCGGCAGCTTCACCGCCGACGAGCGGCGCTTGCGGCAAATATTGTTCAATCTTTTGTCCAACGCGATCGGCTTCTCGCCGGCCGGAGAGACCGTCACGCTGGCGGCCGAGCGGCGCGCCGACGCGGTGGTGTTCTCGGTCACCGACCGCGGGCCCGGCATTCCGCCGGAGGCCAAGGACAAGGTATTCAACTGGTTCGAAACCGACTCGATGGGCTCGCAGCACCGCGGCACCGGCCTAGGGCTCTCGCTGGTGCGCTCATTCGTCGAACTGCACGGCGGCAGCGTGACGATCGACTCCGATCTTGGGCAAGGCACCACGGTCACCTGCGTGTTTCCGGTCGAGCAGGCAAAGAAGCAGAGCGCGGCGTAACGCGTTTAGGTCACTTACCTTCAGCCCACGCGGGCATGCACGATCGCAATCGTTTTTCGCCCGACCGCGTCGGCATAGTCCGCGATCTTAAGCGGGCGGCCGGTCAGATAACCTTGTACCTCGTCGCAGCCTTCTCGCACGAGGAACGCATGCTGAGCCTTCGTCTCGACACCTTCGGCCAGGATCGGAATATTGAGACTCCGGCTTAGCCCGATAACCGCGTGAACGATGGCGATTGATTGCTGGTTGCTTTCCAGGTCGGAAATGAAGGATCGATCGATCTTCAATTTGTCGAACGGGAACGCATGCAAATACGACAACGATGAAAATCCGGTCCCGAAATCGTCCAACGCAATCTGCACGCCCAGCGATTTAAGCCGGCGCAGAATCGACACGGCACGCGAAAAATCGCCGATCAGCACGCCTTCGGTGATTTCGAGTTCAAGCCGGCTTGGTGCGAGCCCGCTTTCAAGCAGGATTGAATGGACCAGCCTTGGAAGGTCGCCGTGACGGAACTGGACGGGAGAGACATTGATGGCGATTTTTAACGGCTTATCCCAGGAGGCGGCTTCGCGGCATGCTTCGCGCAACACCCACTCGCCCAAAACGAGAATAAGGCTGCTTTCCTCGGCGAGCGGGATGAACTCGGCCGGCGGCACCATGCCCCGCTTCGGGGAATACCAGCGCGCCAATGCTTCAAATCCGGTAATTTCGCCGGACATTCTCACCTGCGGTTGATAGTGCAGGCGCAATTCGTCGTGCTGGATCGCGGATCTTAAATCGGCTTGCAAAGCCGCCCGCTCACGCAATCGCACGGCCATTTCCGCTTTGAAAAACTGGACTGAACTGCTGCCGTCGGCCTTGGCCCGATAGAGCGCGGCATCCGCGTTGTTCACCAACGTTTTGGCATTGGTGCCATCGGCCGGATAAATCGCCACGCCGATGCTCAAACCTTGCCGCAGCCGATGACCGTCTACTTCAAAGTCATCGACAAATGCCGCCAGCAGACGATCGGTAAGCCGGGCGACGTTCGATCTTTCGCCGCCCGCGGCTATCATCGTGAATTCATCGCCGCCCAGCCGCGCTATGAAAATATTACCGGCAACCGCTCGCAAGCGATCGGCAATGTCGCGCAGCAGCGAATCGCCGGTGGCATGCCCGTAGATATCGTTGACCTGCTTAAATTCATCGAGATCCATGCACAGGATCGCGAAACTTCTACTTTCCGCCACGGCCATTTCCAGGGTCGCGTTCAAGCGCCCATTAAAGGCCGTTCGATTTGGAAGATCGGTCAAGGGATCGCTATGCGCCATATGGGCGATCTGGGTTTCCGCCCGCCGGCGCTCCGTCACGTCATCGATCACGGTCAGAAGATATTCAGGCTGTCCGTCGGCCCCCGGAATGACAACCTTCTTCGAATTGATAAGGCGAACGCCGATGTGCGTCGATACATGGTAATCGTGACTGATGACCGGCTGATTGGATTGGACGCATTCACTGTCCTGCATTTCAATTCGTTCGGCGCGTTCCTTGTCAAATGTTTCGCGTAATGTTTTTCCAATAACAACATCGCGCGTAAAGCCAAACAGCTCCTCGCTCGCCTTGTTGATCAAGGTAAAGCGGAAGTCCTTTGTTGATTTCACCAGAATTGGCAGCGGAACGTTTTCGATCACCGTATCGAGAAACATTTTCGTGCGCCGAAGATCGTCCTCAACCAGCTTGCGCGCGGTAATGTCGTTGATCGCCACCAATCGGGCTTCCCGGCCTTCGTATTTCAAGAGACTTGAATAGACGGCAACCTGGATTTTTGTTCCGTCAGCCCGTTGATGTTCACCGACATATTGCGCATTTTGGCTTTCCGGCATGGCCCGAACAAAGGCCGCGGAATCTTCCTTATCCTCCGGCCGAATATCGGGGACTGCCATCGTCAGAAATTGTTCTTCGCTGTATCCGTAAAGCACGCGGGCGGCGTTATTGACCGCCAGGAAGCGAAGCGTTTCGCGGTCGAAAACCCACATCGGCACCGGATTATTATCGAACAGCAGCCGGAATGACGCCTCGCGCCGCCGCGATTCGGTGCGGTCTTCATGGGTCGCAATCCATCCGCCGCCCGGCATCGGATAATTGGTTACGGCAATCTCTTGGCCGTCCGATGTCTCAACGACCATGCTCGATATTTGTTTTTTCGCGAGCTGCGCCAACAGTTCCGCGCAATATTCATCGACTTGGCGATTAAGAAGCCCCTTTTCAATTCGATAGCGAACGATTTCGCGCAGCGACGTCCCCGGTTTCACGACATCGGGGGCAAGATTGTACATTTTCAGATAGTGAGTATTGCAAACGACGAGGCGTTCGTTCGAATCGAACAACAATATGCCTTGCGAAATATTGTTGAACACCGTCGTCAATGACGTCGCTTGATCGACAATATGTTTTTCCGCTTCGAGCCGCTTATGGATTTCCAGCTTCAAATCTTGCATACGCCGCAAGACATAAACCAGCATCAGGAAGCCAAACGCGGTGGCGACCACGATGAAATCGTCGACCTCATAGGCTTCGTATTCTTTTGCGAATGCGTAAGTGCGTTCAAAGAGGTCGGACATATTGGCTGCGGCATAAATGGCGAAGCAAATGCAGCCAATCACAATAGCGTCGCGAATGCTGCGCCGATGCCAAGCAGAAGCGTATTTTGAAATTATTTTCATTCTTGCCAGAATCCATATGGAACCCGGCGATGGTAGCAATTCAAGGATAACCGAAAAGTGCGCTCGATCGACTAATCGCCCATGTGCCTAATCACTTGCTAAATTCGGTATGCTGGAACTTGCCATCTCGTACAGTTACGTAGGCGTCTGTAGCTGGCGAGACTGCATTGGTTAGCTAATACCACTTGAGTTAAGTCCGCCGTTGACCCGCGGGATCTTCTAATGTGGTCCTCGATTACCGCCGGCGGTTCTAGCCTCACAACGATTCTCGACGACGAGCAATGTCGCACGATTGCATTGCCCAATAGAAAAGCCTCCGCGACGAACCGCGGAGGCTTTTTCCATTCAGCGCCGGCTGATGCGATGGCGCGGACGCGCCGCATCGCCGACATATTCACCATCGGCGCACGCGCCGTGGTTCAAGCCCAACAGCGCGTGGAATCCGCGGCACGGCTGGAAGATCGCATCGATCAGAACCACGGTGCCGACGCCGGCAACGCCGCCTGCGACTGCCGCGCCGGCCGCCGTTGTCGGCAACGATGCGACAAACGTGCTGTTGCCCCACCAGCCGTTATAAAGCCCGACACCGGCCACGGTGCCGACGGCGGCGCCAGTCGCCAGCGCGGCGGTATCCGGCGTGTAGTAGTCTACCGGCTGCGCCAAGGCGGGCGTGGCAAGAGCCGCCGTAGCGGCAAGCGAGAGAACGCAGAGAATTTTACGCATCGATATGTTCCTTGTATTGAGACTGTCCCAAGACGGGCTCCGTTGAGCGGGAGCGTCTTAAGACCTGTGCAGTGCAAACACCTCGAGCGCACATGCGTTCCGAAATAAGCGCTGGAACCGCCGTGCTCTTTGCAACGATGGCGATGATGTGACGCGACGCGTGCAACCGCGTTGCCGCTGCGGTGAAACGGTGGCGTCAAGATGGCGATGCCGAATACACTCTCGGCTGTTGGCAGTGTCTTGCCAGTTCGCGAACCCGACCCTGGCACATGACCGCCCCTGCCGTTTATAACGTGTTGTCCTCAATCGGATTGATTCGATGTTCCCCACCACCTCCGGCGGCTACAGTTTCACGGTGGCGCTCGAAGACGAGCAGGCCACCGGCCGGCTGGTGGTGGACATTGCCGCGGCGCTCGAGCCCGGCGACCTGATCACGCTGTCGGGCGACCTGGGGGCCGGCAAGACCACCTTTGCGCGCGCGCTGATCCGCCATCTCGCCGGCGATGAGCGCATCGAGGTGCCGAGCCCCACTTTCACGCTGATGCAATCCTACGAGCTGCCGCGTTTCAGCCTGGTGCATGCCGACCTCTACCGGCTGTCGGGGCCGGGCGAGCTGGCCGAACTCGGCTTCGAGGACTTGGCCGAAGGCGCCGTGATGCTGCTGGAATGGCCGGACCGCGCCGCCGGCCAGTTGCCGCCCAGCCGGTTCGACGTCGCGCTGACACTGTCGCCACAGCACGGCGAGAGCTTCCGCCAGGCCCGCATCACCGGCTATGGCGCCTTTGCCGCGCGCGCCGAACGCATCGCCGTCATTCGCCGCTTCCTGGCGCGCGCCGGCTTCGGCGAGGCCGCGCGCCGGCATATGCAGGGCGACGCCTCGACGCGCGCCTATGAGCGGCTGACGCGCGGCGGCCAAAGCGCGATCCTGATGAACTCGCCGCGACGGCCGGACGGCCTGGCGGTGCGCGACGGCAAGCCCTACAGCGCCATCGCGCATCTGGCCGAAAACGTGACGCCATTCGTGGCAATGGCGAGCGCCTTGCGCGAACGCGGCTTCTCGGCGCCGGCGATTCTTGCCGCCGACCGCGAGGCCGGGCTGCTGCTGATCGAGGACCTGGGCCAAGAGCCGATGGTGGCAGGCGATCCGCCGCGCCCGATCGAGGCGCGCTACCAGGTGGCGGTCGAACTGCTGGCGGCGCTGCATCGCGAGCCGACGTCCGACGTGCTCGGCGTCGAACCCGGCGTCGATTACCAATTGCCGCGCTATGACATGGCGGCGCTGCTGATCGAAGTGGAGCTGCTGCCCGACTGGTATTTGCCGAAGCTCGAGGCCGGAATTTCCGACAGCGAGCGCGAAATGTATCTTGCGCTCTGGCGCGACGCGCTGGCGATCGCGCTCGACGCGCATCCGACCTGGGTGCTGCGGGATTTTCATTCGCCCAATCTGCTGTGGCTGCCGGAACGCGCGGGCCTGGCGCGCATCGGCCTGCTCGACTTCCAGGACGCGGTGATGGGGCCGGCGGCCTACGATCTCGCCTCGCTGCTGCAAGACGCCCGCACCGACGTGCCGGAGATGATGGAGATCGCGTTGCTGTCGCATTACACGCGCGCGCGGATGGCCGCCGCGCCCGGCTTCGACGCCCCCGGTTTCGCGCTGGCCTACGCGACGTTTGCCGCGCAGCGCGCCTCCAAAATTCTCGGCATATTCGCACGGCTGGAGCGGCGCGACGGCAAGCCGCAATATTTGCGTCATCTGCCGCGGGTCGCGGCCTATCTGCAGCGTTCGCTGGCGCATCCGGCGCTGGCGCCGCTCGATGCCTGGTATCGCGCCAACGTGCCGGCGTTGAAGGCGCTGCCGAAATGACAAACGCACCGCTCAAGTCTATGCCGCCAAAGTCCGCCATGGTGCTCGCCGCCGGCATCGGCCAGCGCATGCGTCCGCTCACCGATCGAATCCCCAAGCCGCTGGTGCAGGTTGCCGGCAAGGCGCTGCTCGATCATGTGCTGGATCGATTGGCTGACGCCGGCGTCGAACGCGCGGTGGTCAATGTCCATTACCTGGCCGAACAGATGATCGATCATCTGAGCCGCCGCCGGCGCCCGCACATCGTCATTTCCGACGAACGCGGCCTGCTGCTCGATACCGGCGGCGGCGTCAGGAAGGCGCTGGGCGAACTGGGCGGTGCGCCGTTCTATCATCTCAACGCCGACACCATCTGGATCGACGGCGTGCAGTCCAATCTGCTGGCGCTGGCGCAAGCCTTCGACCCCGCCGTCATGGACGCCCTTCTGCTGCTGGCGCCGACCGCCGGCAGCATTGGCTATGCCGGGCGCGGCGATTTTGTCATGGCGCCGGACGGCCGCCTGCAGCGGCGCGCGGAACGCGCGGTGGCGCCGTTCGTCTATGCCGGCGCCGCCATCCTGACGCGGGCGCTGTTTGAAGGCAGCCCGGAGACCGCATTCCCGCTGATTGCGCTGTTCGACCGCGCGGCAGCAGCCGGGCGGCTGTACGGGTTGCGGCTGCAGGGCCTGTGGATGCATGTCGGCACCCCCGACGCCATCGCCGAGGCGGAAGCGGCCATCAAGGCGAGCGCGGGGTAGCCTCTCTTCATCTCTCGCCTGGGGAGAGAGAAAGAAAAGCGCCGCGCGAAAGCGTGTATGATTCTCGGATGCCCGCCGCAAAGCCCCGCGTCTTCACCATCCCCGCCTCGGCGCCATTCCTGCCGGTGCTGATCGACGCGTTGCGCACAGGCAAACTGGTGGCGGGATTTCCGGCCTCCGGCGATCCGCTCGAACTGGCCCGCGCCACGCTCTATCTGCCGACCCGGCGCGCCTGCCGGCTGGCGCGCGATGCATTCCTCGGTGAACTCAAAGGCGATGCCGCCATCCTGCCGCGCATCCTCGCCATTGGCGATCTGGACGAGGACGAGATCGTTTTCGCGCAGGCCGCGACCGCCGGGCTGGCCGAGACCGCGCTGGTCTTGCCGGAGGCGATCGCGCCGCTGGAACGCCGGCTGCTGCTGGCGCAGATCATCGCCAAGTGGGCGGTGGCCATCAAGCCGGAGCAAGGTTCGCCGCTGGTGGCCAATACGCCGGCCGCGGCGATAGCGCTCGCCGACGATCTCGCTCGCCTGATGGACGACATGATCACGCGCCAGGTGGCGTGGCAAAGATTCGACGATCTGGTGCCCGATGAGCTCGACAAATTTTGGCAGCTCTCGCTTGAATTCCTGAAATTCGTGCAGCCGCGCTGGCAGGCCTTGCTCGGCGAACAAGCCAGCATCGAAGCGGCCGAGCGGCGCGACCGGCTGATCGAGGCCGAAGCCAAGCGCCTGGCTAACGGCAATGCGCCCGTGATCGCCGCCGGCTCCACCGGCTCGATGCCGGCCACCGCCAAATTGCTCGCCACCATCGCAAAGCTGCCGCATGGCGCGGTGGTGCTGCCCGGGCTCGACATGGACCTCGACGACGGCGCCTGGCAACTGATCGCAGGCAATGCCGGCGATTCGAGCCACGATAGCGCGCCCGCCGCCAGCCACGCGCAATTCGCCATGCAGGCGCTGATCGGCGCGCTCGGCATGACGCGCCGCGACGTGGTGGCGCTCGCCGCGCCTTCGCCGCATGGCCGCGAGATGCTGGTGTCGGAAGCGCTGCGGCCGGCCGCCACCACCGAACGCTGGCAGGCGCGCCGCGCCGCCAAGGATTTCGACGCCGCCGCCGGCCTTGCGCTGGCCGACCTCAGCATGATCGAGGCGGCCAATGCCGAGGAGGAGGCGCTCGCTATCGCGGTGTGCTTACGCGAGGCGGCCGATACCGCCGGCAAGCACGCCGCGCTGGTGACGCCTGACCGCGCGCTGGCGCGCCGCGTGGTGGCAGCGCTGGAGCGCTGGCAAGTGGCGGTCGACGATTCCGGCGGCGGCGCGCTCGCCGACACCGAAGCCGGCATATTCGCACGCCTTGCGGTGGAAGCGGCGCTTGGCGGGCTGGCGCCGGTAACGCTGCTGGCGCTGCTGAAGCATTCCCTGCTGCGGCTTGGCCAGCCGGCCGGAGCGCACGCGCCCGCCATCGCCACGCTGGAGCGGGCGCTGCTGCGCGGGCCGCGCCCACGTCCCGGCACGAGCGGGCTCGATCACGCGCTTAAGACCTTCCGCGCCACGCGCGATCAGCTTCATCGCAGCGATCCGCGCCATCTGATCGGCGAGGCCGAACTCGATGCCGCCGCCGCATTGATCGCTTGCCTCAAGGCTTCGCTGGCGCCGCTGGAGACTTTGCCAGCCGGCGATTATCCGCTCAGCGAATTGGCCGCGCGCCATCGCGATGTCATCGCCGCCCTCGGCGGCGATGCAGCGGGCGAGATCGCCGCTTTTGCCGGCCATGACGGCGTGGCGCTGGCGCGCGCGCTTGAGGAACTCGGCTTGAGCCCGGCCGCGGCCGGATTGGCGGTTGTCAAATCCGACTATGCCGAGCTGTTTCACGATTCCATCGGCGACCGCGTGGTGCGGCGGCCGGAGACGCACGACGTGCGCGTGCGCATCTTCGGCCCGCTGGAAGCGCGCCTGCAAACCATCGACCGGGTCGTGCTGGGTGGCCTCAACGAAGGCAGTTGGCCGCCCGAGACGCGCAGCGATCCATGGCTGTCCCGCCCGATGCGGCGCGATCTCGGCCTCGATCCGCCGGAACGCCGCATCGGTCTGTCGGCGCACGACTTCGCGCAAGCGCTGGGCGCCAAGGAAGTCGTGCTCGCCCGCGCACAAAAACTCGCCGGCGCGCCGACCGTGACCTCGCGTTTCGTGCAGCGCATCGCCGCGCTTGCCGGCGTTGTGCGCTGGAACGCGGTGCTGGCGCGCGGCAATCGCTATCTCGACTACGCGCGCGCGCTCGATTTCCCCGCCGAGGTCAAGGCGGTGAGCCGCCCGCAGCCCAAACCGCCGCTGGCGGCGCGACCGTCAAGGCTGTCGGTCACCGCGATCGAGGACTGGCTGCGCGATCCCTACACCATCTACGCCAGATACATTCTCCGCCTGCAGCCGCTCGATGCGGTCGACACGGCCCCGGGCGCGCGCGACCGCGGCACCGTCATCCATGGCGCCATCGGCGATTTCACCACCGACTTCGCCGCCGGGCTGCCGGCCGATCCGTTGCAGGCCTTGCTCGCGCTCGGCGAGGAGAAATTCAGCACCCTGTGGGATTATCCGGAAGCGCGCGCCTTCTGGTGGCCGCGTTTCCTGCGTATCGCGGATTGGTTCACGGCATGGGACAAAGAGCGGCGCGGCAATATCGCGACGCTGCATGCGGAAATTCGCGGCGAACTCAAGTTCCCGATCGGCAAGCGCGATTTCACGCTCTCCGGCATTGCCGACCGCATTGAGAAGCGCAAGGACGGCAGCTACGCCATCATCGACTACAAGACCGGCGCTGCGCGCACCGAAAAGCAGGTCCGCACCGGGCTGGCGCCGCAATTGACGCTGGAAGCCGCCATGCTGCGCGGCGGCGGTTTCAAACCGATCGCGTCCGGTTCGGTTTCCGAAATCGCCTATGTCACGCTGAAAGGCGGCGAGCCAGCCGGCAAGCCACTCGTCATCGCCTTCAAGGAGGGCACGCCCGACAGCCAGGCCGATCACGCGCTGGCGCGGCTGAAAGAGCTGGCGGTGAAATTCGAAAACGAAGCCACGCCCTATCTGTCGCTGCTGCACCCGATGTGGCGCAATCACTACGGCGACTACGACCACCTCGCCCGCGTCAAGGAATGGTCGCTCGCAGGCGGCGGCGATGAGGAGGGCGGGGAGTGAATACCGTCGATTGGAGAGCGAAGGCACTGCCGCAATCTCGCTTCACCTCTCCCCTGGGGGGAGAGGTCGGATCGCGAAGCGATCCGGG
>JBBRAL010000046.1:0-36379 GCA_038206805.1 Hyphomicrobiales bacterium
CTGTGAAATCGCGTCCAACCATGACCCCACTCGATCCGAATGCATCGCATTGATTATACTTGGGTATCAACTTTTTCTGAGGGGTCACCGTTGGACGCGAAACGCAACCGCATGAACTCCAATCTTTCGTAACGAATTCAATGCGCTGAGCGAATTGTGGGGTGGGGTCAAAGTTGCGCGCAATTTTACAGACAGATTTTTAAATGAAGCAGCATGATTGTTGTGGATTTTTCCTGATGGCCGGCGGCGCGGAAGTGCCGCCGTGGCAGGTCGCATAGATAACCGCGATCGCCGCTATAGGGAAAACAATTCCAGCGTTGCGCGGGTCAGGTGACTTTGCGGGTCGGTCAACGTCTCGATAATCTCGTAGTGATTGACGCGCTTGATTTCGATCTCTCGGCAATTGCCGTAACTTCGCTGCCAAACATCGGAAAAATAGTTTGCTTGCCGTTTGAACTCCAAAGTTTCCAATTCACCGTATGTAATAGTTAGTGGCGGGCCGTCAGTCGGCAGGTTGCGGCAAGGACTATTGCGAATTTCCATTGCGCGATCCAGGTGTAGATACTCATTGCGAAAGCTGAGGCGCACTGGCTCTAAATCGTAGATACCACTAACCAGAACAGCACCATGAACAATATTCGGCGGCAGCCCGAACAGCCGCGGCCAATTGGAAACCAGACCCATGGCGGCGAGATGCGCGCCCGATGAATGTCCCAAAAGATAGAGGCGACTGCGTTCGCCGCCGTAATCCTCGATATGCTTCCATACCCAGGCAATGGCAGTACGAACTTGCGCCACCATCTGATCCAAGTTACCGGCGGCCGGCATTCGCGTAAATCCAAGAGGAACGTATAGGGCGCCGCGCCCAGTAAAGGTTTCGGCGGCAAAGCTGCTATGCGCAAGATTAAGATGCTGCCATGCCCCGCCATGTACGAACACGACGACAGGCCGCCGATCATTTTTCTTTAAACCAGTCGGACTGAAAACATCGAGCCGTTCGTCGGGCAGGGGTCCATATGCAATGTCACGTACATGCGCGACGCGCATGCGCGCAGTTTCGCTGGCCGTCTTGTACCAATCGAGGTAGCGCTGGGGCTCGGCGACATGCGCGCGGTTGTTATACTGGTAATCTAACGAGACTTGGTCCATGTCGCGATAGACGAGATTCACGAATGCTCTCCGGGTCGCGGCAACTTAGTCAGGTTCCAGTGGGAATGTGCTGCGCAGTACGGGTGCGCTGGTGGAGTAGCCATTTTGACCGTCCGGCAAGGTGAAAAAAGGCACGGCGCATGGGCGCCGGCCAGCCTGTCGGCATGCCGAATAGGATAGAAGCTCGCTGAGTATGATCGGTAATCGAACGCTCTTTACGCTCCCATGTAGCAAGCGCGGTCGAAACATCGTCATACCTGTCGAGATACACAGCGAGCGCGAGAGCATTCATCATTGCGCAGCCGGCACCTTGCCCAATATTGGGAGGCAACGCATGTGCTGCATCGCCGAGAACAACGACACGGTTACGCGACCAGCGTTTGAGCTTGATGTATTCGAAGCGATCGTAACGGGCGCTGTCGCCGATGCGGCCAACAAGATCGCTTAGATGCGGAAACCATCTCGCCCAAGCCTCAGTTGCGACAGGAATTGACTTTGCAGTGTCGTCCTTATCTAACATCGTCAGCGCAATGTAGATTGTATCGTTGCTGCATGGCGTGTAAAGCACGCGGCGCGTTCCAGACCAATATTCAATCGTTGTGCCCGAGTTGCCCATCATTTCTTTCGGCGTCTTTTGCAACAGCAGCCGTGTGGCACCATCTGCTAGCCATCTGCGTTTCGACAACATGCCGAGTGAGTCGCGAAGCTTTGAATTGGTGCCATCGGCGGCAACAATTAGGTCGGCCTCGAAGTGGCGTCCGTCGGCCAAAGTCACCACACCATCTGCAGTCGCGGCGACGCCTTCCGAATTGGTAAGAATTTCGGCACCGTGCCGACGCGCTGCGGCTGCAAGTGCGTTGATCACTTGCTGGCGGACGATACTGTAAACGCGCTTGGTCGGATCCCAGCGGTGCACAGTAAGAATACGGTTATTTCCGTCCCGGACCTCGCGCGTGTTCACAATCGGAGCGGTAGCGACTGCTTCTTCATAGGCGCCGAGCGTTTCCAATACCCGTAAGCCGTTCTCATAAATGTATATTCCGGCACCGGTCGCACGTAGCCGATCGGACCGTTCATGTAGGCGAACCCGCCATCCTCGCAGCGCCAAAGCGCAAGCCGCGGCAAGTCCGGCAAATCCGGCGCCAATTATTTCTGCCTTTCGAGCTGCGCGCATACTTCCCCTACGCCTTTAAGACGACCAGTTCCGCTCACGAGACGGTTGGCGTATTGGCCACGTTCGCTATATTGTCACCCGACTTGCACGATCCGTCCAGTCTAGGAGGTGGCTATGGCTCGCCTGAGGCATTTTGCAGTCTGCGTCCGCGATCTCGAAAAGTCGGCGAATTTTTACGCTCATGTGTTCGGCCTTAAGGAGGTTGGCCGTGAAACCATTGAAATCGGATCGGCCATCTATATGAGCGACGGTGTAATTAATCTTGCTTTGCTTAATTTCGTTGGCAAAAAAGGAAACGACCTCGAAACTCCAGTTGGGCACGTCGGAGCGAACCATTTTGGTTTTCAAGTCGATGATCTCGCCGAGACGCAGAAAAAGATCGAGGCATTGGGCGGTAAATTCTTTTTTGACCTCGGTGATGCGCGCAAGGGCAATTTTGAGCGCAAGTTCAAGGATCCTGACGGAGTTGTCTTCGACATTTCCGAGCATGGCTGGGTTGGTACAGACGGACGCAAGGAGCCCGTCTGACGCAACTCAACTCCAAATGTTTAGCGTCAAACTCTCTAACCCTGGCTCATTTGATGAATTGGTTGGTGTAAAGGTCTTCGACCGGCACTTTCTTGGTAATGAAGCCTTTCGCAAGATAGAAGTCCTGCAGTTTTGCCAGACGATCGCCGTTGACCTCACCAAGCCTCTTTTGCCCAGGATAGACGAGTTTGACGTAGTAGTTGAAAGCCGCCTTGACCGCGCCCTCTTTGCCATTCCATGAAGGCACGAATTTCACAAAGTCGGCGGCGGCGGCATCCGGATCATCCATCATGTCTTTCATGCCGTGCAATGCCGCGGTAACGAACTTCTGGATCATCTCTGGGTTCTTCTTGATCATATCGTCGGACGTTGCGATGCCCTGCGCCATATGTGGGAAGTAATCTTCGGTCGGGATGATATCGACTTTTACGCCAGCAGCCTGTACCGGCGGAATCCAGTCAGGCACGCCGGCCATTCCCTGTGACTTGCCGGACGCTACCAATTGCCAGACGCCGGCCGGTCCCACTGCCTCAATATTTAAGTCGTTCTGCGTTAGTCCTGCACTCGCCAACAGGCCGAGTAAGGCATAGTAGGTGGTGTCCTGGAACGACATTACGGTTATCGTTTTTCCTTTAAGGTCAGCAGGCTTCTTAATCCCGGAATCCTCACGCACGACGAGCTGCATGAAACCGCGTCCGCCGAACACCGCGACGATCTTGACTGGCACACCGTTTCCGCGAACTAGGATCGGCCCGTCCGCCACGATGCCGCCAAGCGGGGCGTTGCCAGCGCCGACTTGTTTGGCGACGTCGACGCCCCCTCGCCCTACTTCGAACTTCACATCAAGCCCTGCCTTCTCGAAATAGCCCTTGCCTTGAGCAAGCTGGATCGGACCGAAGGCGGGCAGGATCGGTGGCGCGGGAAACAGATACGTGACGGCTTCATTCGCCTTGGCCAGCGTAATTGGCGCGAGCCCGGCCGTGGCGACCACTGCGGCTCCCGACAAAATCACGTCGCGCCTCGATTTACGCATGGTCCGGTTCGTGATCATGGATGACCTCCTGTTACAATCCCTTCGGCGAGCATTGAGCAATCTGCAAGACGTGACAGTGTTGTCTTTTCTTATACAATACTCAAGAGTATCGTTGGCTGTCACCTTCCCTTCTTCGTAAAACGGGCCGCGGCGCAGTGAACCGACTCGAGTATAGCAACGTTACGATGCGCTTTGCCGGAAAAGCCGGGGTTGTCACTGCAATCCAGGATGTGACCCTAGCGGTCCGTGATCGGGAGGTGGTTTCGCTGATTGGGCCGAGTGGCTGCGGCAAGAGCACTCTGCTCAATATCGGGGCAGGACTGAACGCTCCGACGGCGGGTGCCGTCCTTGTCGATGGCGAGCGTGTCCAAGGCCCGAATGACCATGTAGCCTTCATGCTACAAAAAGACTTACTGCTGCCTTGGCGGACAATTGCAGAAAACGTGATGTTTGGTCTAGAGATCAAGGGCCAAGCACGCCAACCCAGCCGTGAGCGCGCGCATGAGTTATTGCGCGATTTCAAACTGGCAGAGTTCGCGAACCACTATCCGCATCAATTGTCCGGTGGAATGCGGCAGCGTACGGCACTCGCGCGGACCGTAGCGGTTAACCCATCGGTGCTACTACTCGACGAACCGTTCTCCGCTGTCGATGCGCAGACCCGCATCGTCTTGCAGTACGACCTTGCACAAACCTTGAAATCTGCTGGCAAAACTGCCCTGCTGATCACACATGATCTGCTGGAAGCCATTATTCTGTCCGACCGCGTTTTGGTCATGAGTTCGCGGCCCGGCCACATCATCGACGAGGTCGTCATCGAGATTCCTCAGCGCGACGACCCCTTCGCACGACGGCGCGACCCACGCGTTGAGGGTTATATCTCGCGGCTGATGGATCGGCTTCAAATCGGGCATCCGTCGCAAGTGGCGCGAGCGCCGGCGTGAGCGATTTGGCGCAGCCCTCGCAAATGCGTCGCGGCGTCGCCGTGAGCTTAATCCTGCTGATCCTGTTCTTGGCAGGGTGGCAATGGGGCCCGGGCCTGCTCGCCATCCCGAGCTATATCATCCCGCCGTTGTCGCAGGTGTTCGTCGAGTTCCTGCGGATGTGGAGCGTGAATAGCCTTTTGTATCACACCGGCATCACCGCAGCTGAGGTCATCGTCGGATTTGCGCTCGGCAGTCTACTTGGTGCCTGCATGGGATATCTATTGGGAATATCTCCGATCGCCGAGGTCGCGCTATCACCCTATATTCTTGCGCTTCAGATCGCGCCGAAAGTTGCGTTTGCGCCTCTGTTCATCTTATGGATGGGCTTCTCGGTCTATCCAAAGATTTTGGTTGCCGTTTTGATTGTGTTCTTCCCAGTGCTGGTCAATGTCATGTCAGGAGTGCGTGGGGTCGATCCTGATATGATCAATCTGGCACGTTCCTTCAAAGCCTCTCGTGCGCAAATTTTTTGGAAGATCGAGTTTCCCGCTTCGATACCACCTTTGCTTGCTGGCCTGCGTATCGGTTCGACGCTTGCAGTGGTCGGCGTGGTGGTGGGTGAACTGGTCGGCGGAAATGAGGGTCTCGGTTTCCTATTGGCTTTCGGGGAAGGTCAGGCGAACACGCCGATGGTTTTCGTGTCAATCATCATGCTGACTTTAATCGGTAGCATTGCCTATCTTGTCGTCATCCTCGTCGAACGAAGTGTTTTACATTACATGCCGAAACGTTCGCTCGGCCAAGTTTGAGCTTAGAAGCGTCGCTTCCGCCGCGCAAAGCCGGTAACTGCAGGACATGTCGCACAGCGCCATCGAAACGTGCGGCACTCTCACGCAGCGAGGGGCCCTGCTCGATCTTTAGTAGTGGGTGCAAATGTGCATATCCGCGCAGCAATCCGAGAAATTCCTCGGCGGACCGCAGCGGGTCGATCCTACGGAATCGTGGATCATCCCGGTTCCGCTCAAAATAACCAGCCAGGACTTCGATACAGACTTGCGGCCCAGACTCGTAAAAATACCGGCCAAGTCTTGGAATTAGCTTGCTTTCAGAAATAACGATGTGATGTAGCTCGATCGTGTGAGGATCGAAGTCGAACTCAATCATGCGCTGCGCGAATTGCCGGACCGCTTCATAAGGCTCCTGCTAAATGATATTCTGCAGGTCCTTATCGACAATCTTGTTGCATAGATCGGTGATAACACCGGCGAAAAGATCCTCCTTACTGCCGAAATTACGGCAGACCATTATTTTGACACGCCCGCTCGTGCAGCCACCACGTCCATATTTGTCCCGCCGAACCTCTCCTTAAGGAATACGGACTTGGCGCCGCGCAGGATCGCCGTCCGGTTAGCGTTGAATCGCCCGTTGCCGATAGTCGGCTTCGCTAGCCATTCAATCGCTATCTGCCCCTTGATGAAATCGATACTGTTAAGTATCGTTTATATGAGCCGCGATCTGGCGCAATTAAATCTGCGGGAAGTCTCAATAACCCTCTCTGACTTGGAGTCTCGCATGCGCAACGAAACTCCACTATCCGCAGAAGTCTTATCCCAGCTTGTGCAGCCGGCCCGGGTGCATCGGCGAGTCTACACAGATCCCGAGATTTTCGAACTTGAGATGCAGAGGATTTTTGCGTCGACGTGGGTCTATGTGGGTCATGAGAGCCAGATTCGAAATCCCGGTGATTTTTTCTGTACTCGAGTTGCCCGCAAGCCGTTAGTCATCGTTCGCGGGAAAAACAGCGAAATTAACGCATTGCATAATCAATGCGCGCATCGGGGTTCCATGGTTGTGGCCGTGGATGCTGGCTGCGCTGATGAATTTCAATGCTGTTATCATGGCTGGACGTATCACCTCGACGGTCGCTTGAAGGCCGTACCGCTAAATCATGGCTACCCTGAAGATTTCAACATTAAGAATCCAAATACCGCCATGGTGCAGGTGCCGCGGGTGCAAAGCTATCGCGGCTTCATTTTCGTCAGCCTCGCCGCCGAAGGCCACAGCCTCGAGGAGTTTCTCGGTTATATGAAGACCTCGCTCGATGACATGGTTGATCGTGCACCAGACGGTGAGCTCGATGTGGCCGGCGGCACCTTTAAGCATGTCTACGAGGGCAATTGGAAAATTTATCTGGAAAACCTGTGCGACGCCGCACACCCCTGGTTTACACACCGTTCTTCGATCGCCGCCGCGCAGCAACAGGACGATGCGGTATATAGTGACGGGTCTGGCGAGATCGCCATCAGGCAGATGCGGCAAAATGGAGCACCCTATAGCTTCTGGGAATCACAGGTCGGTATCTGGACCTATCCTAACGGCCACAGCTATCTCGGCGATTATCACGACGACGCCAAACTGGTCGCCGCGATGAACGATCCAACTTTTCGCGCTTATGTTGAAGCGCTTCAAGCTAAAAAAGGCCAGCAGGAGACGCAGCGGGTAATGGAGATCCGCCGATGGAATAGCAATATCTATCCGAACCTATCGATAATGAGTCAATTTCAACAACTTCGCGTCATTCACCCAATCGCAGTCGACCGCACGGTCGTACACACCTATTGCTTCAAGTTACGCGGGGCGCCTGAGCAAATGTTCCGTAATACGATCAGCTTCGCCAACATTGTGAACGGGACCGGCTCGTTAGTGCTCACCGACGACCTGGAGATTTACAATCGCATCACTCTTGGGTTTGCGAGTGAAGGAGCGGAGTGGGTGGAGATTGGTCGCGGCTACCAGAGCGACGTTCCAGATGTGCATGGCGGCCGCAAAGGCAAGAATTCGACCAGCGAGATTTACATCCGCAATATGTTTGACGCCTGGCGCGAGTATATGTTTGGCGGCGAAGCGGAGACCAAGGGAGCTGCCGCATGACCACAAGTAAGGCAGCCACTGCGCACACAACGATCGCGGGTAAGTTGAGCCTCGACGACTGCAAGACGTTTCTTATTTACGAGGCGCAACTCCTCGATGAGGGGCATTTCGACCGATGGCTTGCGCTGTTCACGGCGGATGCGCGTTACTGGGTACCCAGCGTGCCAGGACAGCAAAGCCCGCACGATACGGTATCCCTGATGTATGACGACCGCAGGCTACTGGAAACTCGCGTTCGCCGGCTTGCCAACCCGCGCATCTATTCGCAGGAGCCTCGATCGCGTACCAGCCGAATTGTCACCAATTTCACGCTAGTACCCGACAACGGCACGCAAGGGGTCACGGTGCGGTCTAAGTTTATGATGGTCGAGTATCGGCGTGAAGAGCAGCGTCTGTTCGCCGGGACTGTTCTTCATTGCCTCGTCAATGAAGGCGATAATATCCGAATCGCTGTGAAGCGGATCGACCTGGTAAACTGCGATGCGCCGTTGGATGGACTGGTCGTGCCATTCTGACCAGTTTGGCACGTGCTGATATAAAGAAGTGGCAGGGTCGCCGGGGCCTCATGTTTCATTCCGCAGTTCAAGTAGTTTGCCGTGGTGATTGAATTCAGCGGAAATTGTGCCAGACCCCTTCGAGCCTAACAGCTTTAGAAAAAGTGTGGTTATCCGTAGCAAGCCCATAACGCCGGCCTCGCCATGATAAAATGGCTTTGCCGAACGGCTGGTCGGATCGATCCAGCGCGGGTGTGTGGATCATTTCATCGTCATGGGTGCAGCGCATCTGCGCCATATCCTGCAAACCTACGCCCGCCAATAAAATTACCTCAGAACGCACTGGTCATTGGATGATGATGTGCCGGTCTCTCGCCCTGTTCAGCAAACTGGAAACATCGGTTCAAGCCCGATCCTTTGCGGACTTCATCGCCACGACGTCCGGATTTGGGTTTTTGGTGCACACACCTAGCAATGGGACCGATACCGCTCGATACACTTGTCGGTGACCTCGACCGGATTCCGCTGCCCCCACAACCGTGACACGATTTCAACTTCGTGCATCCCATTATAGCCAGCATGGTCGGCGGCGCGTCGGATTGAGGCAATGTTGATAACGCCATCGCCCATCATGCCTCGGCCGACGCAGTTATCGTCCCACGATCGAAGCCAATCGGACAAATGGAATCCAGCGATCCGGCCACTTGCTCGTTCAAGTTCGCGTTCGATATTTGGGTCCCACCACACGTGATAGACATCGACCACGATACCGGCGCCCGAGCCAAGCTCATCACAAAGGGCGTTCGCCTCAGTAAGAGTGGTGATGCAAGATACATCTGCTGCTCGCATTGGATGTATCGGCTCAATGCCGATTAGCACGCCAGCCGCGCGGGCAAACGGGACAAGCTCGGTCAGGCCTTCTAATGTGTAGTTACGTGCGGCTTTTAGATCGATGTCGCCCGCTGGCAAGCCTCCTGCGACACATACAAGGCATTGGGCGTTGAGTTCCGCCGCCTCCTCAACGAGGATTCGGTTGCGTTCCTTCTGCTTTATTCGATCAGCCGGATCTCTCGCAAGGAACATGCTGCCGCAACAATAGCTGCTGACGACCAAGTCATGACGCATAATCAATTGTTTTGTGGCCGCCACCCCGAAATCCTGCACCGAATTCGGCCAAATGCCGATGCCGCGCACGCCCGCCCGTGCATAACCAGCGATGGCGTCTGGCAGGCTCCAGCCTTTTGTGGTGATTTGATTAATGGCCAAGCGAGCAAGATCTGACATTGGCTCTAGCGTGCGCCTGCTTCGTTAGCTGCAATTGCCACTATAACCCCGGCTCCGACAGCGCGCTACAACAGCCCGAAAGGTGTGTCAGTTGCGGCGGAAAAAAGGTTATCGTAAGAAGTTGCATCCACCGCAATTGCAGAGAGGATACCACTGATATTTGAGATTCACTGCCGATCCTGATTGCCTCAACTTGTCGAGTTACAAAGACCCTTTACGGCTCCGCTATTTGCTTTTTGAAGGTTTCCGGAAGTGGAATTAATGCAGCTAGTCCGAGCAATCCTCCAATGGAGGCGAAGGCTGCGACCGCATAGATCGTTCCGAATTGGCTCATCACCCATACCGGCAGGAAACTTACCGGTATACCGATAACGACCGTGGACAGCTGGTATGAAATAGATATCGCGCTGTAACGGACCTCCGTCGGAAACAACTCGGCCAAAAAGCTCGACTGCACCGCAGTGGTTCCGGCTTGAGCCAACATCCAGACCAACGAATTTGCGACAATCACCCCAGCCAGCGTTTTCATTTCAAGTAGCCAGAAAAACGGAAACGGCACGATAACGTACATGAGCAGGCCAAACATATAGATAGGCTTGCGCCCTATGCGATCGGACAACCGAGCCAATACCAACAGCGCTAAAATATTGAGACTGGCCGCAACCAGGCCGGCAATGAAATTCCAATTTGCGGGCATGCCTAGAACCCGTTGGGAATAATTGGCACCATAGACGATGAGCATGTAACTGCCGAACAATAGGCCAGACTGTAGGATCATGCAGAGCAGCAATGGCCGCCAGTGCCGAAGAAGCAGAAGCTTGATCGGAAGCGCTTCCCGGATCGTTTTGCGTTTGTTCAAATTCTGGAAATCGCGAGTTTCGGCAACCATAAGCCGGACATAAAGTCCGACCAGAACAAGCAATGCGCTCGCGAAGAAAGCGACCCGCCAACCCCAGCGAAGAAAATCGTCTAATGAAGTGGAGACGACGATCAATTGCATAACGCCGCTAGCGAGAAAGAAACCCAACGGGTTGCCGACCTGACTAAACACGCCGTACCAACCCCGCTGTTGTGGCGGGGAGTTCTCGATTGTCAACAGAACAGCGCCACCCCATTCGCCGCCGAAAAATATTCCTTGAAGCAGCCTCAACCCAATCAAGGTGGCAACGCTCCAGTATCCCCAACTGGCATAACCAGGGACTAGGCCGATTGCGAAAGTGACGATGCCCATGCCGACGAGGGTTACCACCAAGGCAATCTTTCGACCTTTCGTATCGCCAAAATGGCCAAAAGCGAGAGCCCCAAGCGGCCGTGATAGGAAAGCGGCCACCAATGTTCCAACTGATCCGATATATCCGGAAACGGGATCGGTCGCGGCGAAAAAAATCTTTGAGAACACGAGCGCCGAGCAAAAGACGAACAAATAAAAATCATACCATTCTATTGTCGTGCCAATCAGACTTGCGAACGCGGCGCGCTGCATGGCCGGAGCACCGCCGCTGGTCCGGTCGGTTTGGTTTCCCGTCAATGACTGTGACATCGCTGTGTTCCCCCTTTTGTGCAGCAAATAAACGCGAACTAGCCTCGAGTGCTTGACACATTTTGTATGATGTATACAGTATGACAATAAATTTTTGACGTCAATTAGGATTTGAAATGCCGCGTCCAACTTGGGTCTGCGAATCTCCGAGCGCAGATAGAAGATTGGCTTTTTGCCCGTCGGCTGAGGCGCGGTGATGCGTACTGCCGATGTCTGCATCGTCGGCGGGGGGCTGCTGGGCACCGCCACTGCGTATTATGCCGCGAAGGCTGGCCTGAAAGTAGTGCTGGTCGAAGAGCGCGAGCTGGCCTCTGGTACGTCGGGCGTGGCCTTCGGAGGCGTCTCACTCGCGATCTACAGTTATTCGGCAGCCCGCGTTCCGCGTGCTTATGTTGATTTGTCCAAAGCGAGCCTAGCGCTCTATCAACAAGCGCAAGAAGAGCTCGGTGCGCCTCTCGACTTCGACGCGCCCGGCAGCATCGACCCGTTTTACAACGATGAAGACAGTGAACGGGGGCTTGAACGAGCGCGCGGTTTGCAGGATTGCGGCGTTCCTTGCGAATTCATCGACTATAAACAGATCAGGGAAATAGAACCCGCAGTCTCTCCGATTGCCATAAATGCGATCTATTGCCCCATCGATGCGCATGTCACACCGATGGGTGTCGTGTGGGCTTTTGCGAAAGCCGCGCGGCAGATGGGAGCCGAAATCCGCACGGGCGTACGCGCTTCTTCGTTGATCAGCCGCGGCGAGCGGGTAGTCGGCGTCATCACGAGCGAGGGCGAGATCTTTGCCGATACCGTAGTGTGCGCCTCCGGCTCAGGCGTGCCGGCGCTTGCCGCAAGCGTGGGAGTCAAAGTCCCGCTCGATCTTGCGCGCGGGCAGATGTTCGTGACCGAACGGATTCCGCCGCTGCTACGAACTTATGTGCACAATATCAAACAGACGCCAGCAGGCACTATCGTCTTCGGCACAACGCGTGAGCCCGGCGTCAAGGATACGACGGCGACATCCGTCGAAGGCACGATGAAGATGCTGAAATGGGTCACTAGCCTTATCCCGGCACTTTCGAACGTCAAGCTGTTACGCTCGTGGGCCGGCCTGCGTCTGCTGCCAATCGACGGATATCCGATAATTGGTAAGCCCGACGGCATCGAAGGCTTGATGCTCGCCGTTATGCATCGCGGCGTGACACTCGCGCCAGTGGTCGGCAGTATTCTAACCGACCTTATTTTGCAGGGGAAAACCAGGCACGACATTGGGCCCTACCGGCTTTCACGCTTCTCGCCAAAGGATCAACGCGGCGAGGCACGGGAGACTTTTTATGGCAATTGAGCAGGCGAGCGACGATGGCTTGCGCAGCGCTGGGATTGGGCGCGGTACGGCGATCTCCATTTTCGTCGATGGCAAAGAGATTCAGGCCTTCGAGGGCGAGACCGTCCTCGCCGTGCTTTGGGCCAACGGTAGGCATACGCTGCACACGACGGCCCGCAGCCACGAGCCACGCGGGTTCTTCTGCGGCATCGGCGTCTGTTTCGATTGTCTGATAACCGTTGATGGCATCGTCAATTTGCGCGCGTGCGTTGAGCCGGTGCGTCAGGGCATGGAGATCACCTCACAGCGCGACCCAGGTTATGCTCATGCAAGCTGATGTTGTGGTCGTGGGTGGTGGCCCCGCCGGGATGGCGGCGGCGACGGCGGCGGCGGAAGCGGGCGCCAGCGTCATCATGCTCGATGAATACCCCAAGCCGGGCGGGCAATTCTTCAAAGTCACCGGGGATGGTTTCTCCGTTGCGCAGAAGCGGATGACCCGCGAGCACGCACGCGGCGAGGTGTGGCGCGAGAAACTCCGCCATCTGAATATCAGGGTGCTCACCCGCGCGCTGGTCTGGGGTCGCTTCGACGGCCGCGTGATGGTCGCACACGAGGGCCGCTCCAAGAGCATCAGCGGTAAGGCGCTCGTCATCGCAACCGGGGCCTATGACCGACCGGTTGCATTTCCAGGCTGGACACTGCCGGGGGTGATAATGGCCGGCGGCGCACAGACGCTCGCGAAGAGCCAATGGGTCAAGCCGGGTCAGCGGATGCTGCTCGCCGGAGCGGGGCCATTTTTGCTGCCGGTCGCGCAATCGTTGTTGCTCGCCCAGGTCAAAATCGCCGCGCTCGTCGAGGCGACGAAGCCGATTGAATGGCTGCCGCATATCGGTGCGCTATGGGGCCAATGGCCGCGCTTCTCCGAGGCCTGGGAGTACAGACGCAATCTGGCCCGCGACAATGTGCCAATGATCTACGGCCACAAGATCGTGCGTGCAATCGGCGAAGATCATGTCAATGGTGCCGTGATTGCTAAGGTCGATCGCGATTGGCGAGCGATCCCCGGAACTGAGAGGACCATCGAAGTTGACGCCATTGCCACTGGCTATGGCTTCCTTGCCAATATCGAGCTCGCGGCAAGTTGCGGTTGCGAGCTTCGCTTCGACAGTTTCGCGCGGTCATGGTTTGTGCGATGTAGTCAAACGATGGCGACCAATCTATCTGGTGTCTTTGTCGCCGGGGAAATCACTGGCATCGGGGGTTCGGCGCTCGCGCTCGAGGAAGGCCGGATCGCCGGTTTGAGTGCGGCCGAATTTGTTGGCGCACTATCGTCCGGCGATGCGGACGACAAGCGGCGGCAGCCGATCGCAGAGCGCGTGCACCTCGATCGCTTCGCCAGCGCGCTGAACCGGCTGTTCGGCCCGCGGCCGGGACTGTGGGAGTTCTTAAAGAATGGAATAACCGTCTGTCGCTGCGAAGAGGTCAAGGCCGCCGAGATCGAGGCCTGTGTCGCCAATGGCGCATCTACCAACAAGGCAATCAAGGACTGGACGCGCGCAGGAATGGGGTTGTGCGAGGGCCGAATTTGCCGCGCGATGGTGAACGAGATCGTGGCGCGCGAGCGACGCGTCGAGCTTGGTACCATCCCTTTTCCAAGCGTGCGGCCCCCAATCAAGCCGGTTCCGATTTCGACGTTGTTGCAAGTCGATATCCAAACTGAAAGTATCGGGCCGTGATCGAAATCGGTGTCGATATTGGGGGTACGTTTACCGACGTCGTTCTTATGCGCGATAGCCACATCGCGTATTACACCAAAGTGCCGTCGACGCCGGCCAACCTGATCGAGGGTGTGCGGAATGGCGTAAAGCGCGCGCTTGCGGCGCTTGACCTCAAGCCCGCGGATGTTGATCGTTTCGTCTATGGCAGCACGGTCGCAATCAACGCGTTGATCCAGCAGAAAGGAGCTGTGACCGGCCTTCTCACCACGCAGGGTTTCGAGGACGTTCTCGAAATCGGCCGTCACAAGCGCTCAAACCTCTACAACCTGTTCCTCGAGCCGGAGACGCCGGTATTCCTCGCGCCGCGGCGCCGGCGGTTCGCAATTCCGGAGCGCGTCGCCGCCGACGGCGCAGTCGTCACTTCGCTCGATGAGCAGGCGGTACGTGCTGCGGTTGAAGCGTTATCTCGGCAGGCAACCACCGCTATCGCGGTTTGCTATCTGTTTTCGTTCCGCAATCCAGCGCACGAGGAGCGCACCCGTGCCATCATCCGCGAAATGCTGCCCGACATTCATGTTTCGATCTCAAGCGAGGTCGATCCGGCCTTCCGCGAATACGAGCGCACGGTGATGACGTCGCTCGACGCTTATTTGCAGGGCGCTGTTGGTGACTACGTCGCGCGGCAGCGCGACGATCTTTCGGAGATCGGCATCAACGCTAAGCTCCAGGTTATGCAATCGCGCGGTGGTATCACAAACCCTGAGGCCGTAATGACGCGCCCTGTATCGCTGCTGTTGTCCGGGCTTGCGGCTGGCGTGATCGGCAGCAAACATGTCGCCATGGAATCTGGGCAGCACAACGTGATCTCGCTCGACATGGGCGGCACAAGTTGCGACATCGCGCTCATCCGCGACGGCGTTCCGATCGTCACTAACCAGACCCGGGTCGCTAGTTTTCCGCTTCGCATGCAGATGGTCGACGTCAACACGATTGGAGCTGGCGGCGGCAGCATCGCTTGGGTCGATGGGGCGGGTAGCCTGCGGGTCGGGCCAAAAAGCGCCGGTGCTGAACCCGGCCCAGCCTGCTATCGCCGTGGAGGTCAGGATGCGACCGTCACCGACGCGAGCCTCGTTCTCGGGTATCTAAATCCAGGTACCTTCGCGGGCGGCATATCGCTCGATCTCGATGCCGCTAAGGTGGCGATCAAGCGCGTTGCCGACCGCATCGGACTCAATCTGATCGAAACCGCAGCGGGCATTCACCGTATCGTCAACGCACGCATGAACGACGAGGTCCGTCGAGTCTCGGTGCAGCGCGGATTCGATCCGCGTCAGTTCACGTTGTTGCCGCTTGGCGGCGCCGGTCCAGTGCACGGCTGTGCGCTTGCACAGGATCTCAACATCGCGAAGGTTCTAATCCCAGATACTCCGGGCGTTCTATCGGCGTTTGGTTTGTTGGTTGCCAATATTGAGCATGATCAGATGGAAACTTTGGCTTGTCGCGCCGACCAAGTCGATCCATTTGTTATTGAAGAAGCGTTCAGGCGGCTCGAGGCAAGAGGCCAGGCCAAGATGTCGATCGACGACGTTGCGGTAGAACAGGTCGAAATCAGGCGTCAGGCCGACATGCGCTACGTCGGACAATCCTACGAACTCACGATCGAGATGGACGCCTGTGCGCCCGATCCGATCGCGGCCGCCGTCGCGATCTTCCATTCGCGGCACGACGCCTTGAACGGTCATAGCAACACCGCGACGCCGGTCGAATTCGTCAATCTACGAACTGTCCATGTGCACCGATCCGACGAGCGAAAATCCTCGCCGATAAAAGCAACGTCGTCGGAACCGCCAAAACCGATTGAGCACCGCGATGCCTATTTCGGGAGCGGCTTCGTGAGGACGCCTGTTTATAGCCGCAAGACCATGAGCCCCGGACACGCGTTCTCCGGGCCGGCGATTGTCGAGCAGTCCGATACGACACTGATCGTCTATCCTGGACAGCGGGCGCGCTTGCGTGAGGACCGCAGCATTCTCGTGGACATCTCGCATGCGTAACGACGCTGTCGATCCAATCACTCTGGAGGTCCTTCGCAACCGCCTCGAGGCGATTGCGCAGGAAATGCAAGATGCGCTTGTTCGCAGCGCCTATTCCAATATCATCAAGGAAGGTCACGATTGTTCGGCCGCTCTGTTCGACGCTAGCGGCGAGGTGATCGCGCAGGCGACGGCGCTGCCGGCCCAGCTCGGCGTCTTGCCAACCGCGGTCAAACGCATGGTAGCGATGTTCGAGGGCAAATGTTCGGACGGTGACGTGCTCATCGTCAACGATCCTTACGACGGCGGGACACACCTGCCGGACATCTGCCTTATTGCGCCGATCGTCAAGGGCGGGGCTGTTGCAGCCTACGCCGCTTGCATCGCTCATCACCAGGATATCGGCGGCAAGACGCCGGGAAGCCTGCCGACAGATTCGACTGACATCTTCCAGGAAGGTCTGCGGATTCCGCCGATCAAGCTTTACGAGAATGGCGTTCCAAACGAGACAGCTTTTGCTTTCATCGCGCGCAACGTTCGCTTGCCAAAGGTGACTGTTGGCGATCTCGGCGCTCAGCTCGCTTCACTTCACGTCGGCAAGACGCGATTGGCCGCTCTGCTCGACGAGCACGGAACGGAAGCTTTCAAAGCCTACATGGCCGAGCTCCTCGATAGGGCCGAACGGGTTACGCGCCAATTCATCGCCGCAATCAAGGCCGGCTCGTATAGTTTCGAGGACTACCTCGACGACGACGGCATAGACCGGAACACTCTGGTGTGCATCCGCGCTACGGTCTCAGTTTCTGGCTCCGACCTACACATCGACTTCGCGGGTTCGTCCCCGCAACTCAACGGGCCGCTGAATGCCGACAGAGCGGCGTTGATGTCTGCCGTTTATTTCGCGGTGAAATCGGTTACCGACCCGATGGGCCCAACCAATGGCGGCAGCTTTCGCCCGATCCGCCTGCATTTGCCCGAGGCAAGCGTAGTGAACCCGCGTGCACCGGCGCCCGTCAACGCCCGCACGCACACGATGAAGCGCATTGTCGACACGCTGCTCGGCGCGATGGTTCAAGCTATGCCAGGTCGCATCCCGGCCGCACCGTGCGGGAGCGTTCGTGTAGCCATTTTCAGCGGACTGTACGACAACGGTGAGCCCTATATGTGTTCGGATTTCAGCACCGGCGGGACAGGCGGCCAGCCGCAGCGGGACGGTGTGGATTCCCTCGAGACTGATATTGCCAATACGATGAATATGCCGGCCGAATCGTTGGAATTAAATTACCCGATACGCGTGATCTCCTATCGGCTCTGGGCCGACTCGGCGGGCGCAGGTCGCCAGCGCGGCGGATTGGGCGTGGAGCGCGAAATCGAGATATTGCGAGGACGAGTTACCATGACTTTGCGTGAGGATCGCCATCGCACTCAGCCTTGGGGGCTTTACGGCGGTCGTCCGGCACCGCTTGCCGTTGCGGAAATCAAGCGCGGCAATGGTGAGTACGAGGAGATCCCATCTAAGGGCGTATATGGGCTATCGGCTGGCGACCGCGTCCGCTGTCGTGTTTCGGGCGGCGCCGGATACGGCGATCCGCTGCAACGCATTCCTGCGCAGGTGCGTGAGGACGTCATCGACGGCAAGGTTACGATCGAGGCCGCGCACGACAGCTACGGTGTTGTACTGGGGCAGGATTGCTCGATCAACTCCGCCGCGACCGCGGTCCTACGAACGAAACTCGGCGTTGCGCGCGGCGAGATTAGATGGACGTATGATCGCGGCGGACTAGGAGTGCAGTAGGATTAAGATGGAAACGCTGAAGAAAAGAAATGGCAACCAACTGAAATTGCGGCAGTTCGAGCGGCCTGCGACAATAAAAGAACATGTGTACAACACCTTGCGCGAGCAGTTACTGCACAACGAGTATGCTTCGAAAGACCGGCTTGTCGAGAAGCAAATCACCGATCAGCTCGGGGTATCGCGAACGCCAGTCCGTGAAGCTTTGTCCTGGCTTGCGAGCGAAGGGCTGCTGGTTGCTACCAAGCACGGCTACAAAGTGCCGGAGTTCTCGCTTCAGGACGTATTGAACGTCTTTGAAGTGCGGATGCTGCTCGAACCGGTCGCCGCGCGCCAGGCGGCAGATAACCTGTCACAGGTCGGCCTGGCAGAGATGCAGCGCGCGATAGAGGAGGAGAAGGTGGCGCATGCCAAGGGGGCGGTCTCGCAGTTTTTGCGCGCCAACCTGAGCTTTCGGGAGAACTGGTTGAAGCGTACGCGCAACCCGCTGCTACTCGCTCTTCTTACGCGGGCGGTTCACTCCTTGCAGGCGATTCGTTTCCGCACCTTGAGCGAGTCCACGATCCGCGAATTCATCATCGAACATCATCAGGAATTGCTGACAGCGATCAACGCCGGCAATGCCGATGAAGCAGCGCGCATCCAGTTCAAAACAGTACAAGGTTCTGCCAGCCTGATGCGGTCGAAGGTTTTCGCCGCGCACGAGGGAAAAGCTGCATCTTGAGCTGTAATAAATCCGTTTTGGCGGCTACGCGTGGCGCTCCGCGTAAGTGCTTTCGATGATGCGGATTTCGGAGTACAGTGTTTGATTGTAAGGCGTCGGGACGCCAAGCGATGCTGCTTCGCGTAGTACCGCGCCATTCAGGCAATCGATCTCCGTACGCCGCTTGTTGCGCACATCAATCAACATCGAGGGATAATGTGCGCGCGCCTCATCGGCAACGTGGCGCAAGAAGGAGCGCGCGCTTTGCCGGTCAAGGGGAATATTTTTAGCAACGGCAACGTCGGATATCTCGTCGGCGATGGCGTCGAGGAGCGACCAACTGCTCCCCTGTTCGGTGAGCTTGCCAACCGAAAGCCCGGTAATCGCACACATCGTATTCAGGCAGCAATTGACGATAAGCTTCTTCCAGATTCGCAACTCGATATCGGGCGCCGGCATTGCGTTAATGCCGCCGGCGACCAATACCGCACAGAAAAGTTCAACCGCGCCATCGGGGCGGCTGTCCGCCGGCCAGAGATAAGTCTCGCCGCGGCTGGAATAGCTTGCCTCAATCCTTCCTGCTCCGAGCATTTCGCTGGTTAACGTCGTCAAGCCGAATAAAATGCGATTGTTTGGATGCGCGGCGGCAATGATCTCGACATTGCCGAGGCCGTTTTGCAGCGTTACGACTGTAGTTTCCGGGCCGATCATCGGTGCTGCGTCGCGAATTGCCGCTTTTGTTTGGTGATATTTGACCATGACAAGGGCCGTCTCACAGACTCCTACTGCCTGTGCGCCGGTGGTCGCATTCACCAAGACTTTGCGATCGGTGCCGTCGCGTCGAATGATCAGTCCATGCTCGCGAATTGCGTCAATGTGCTCCCGCCATTGATCGAAGACCCAGACATCCGCACCTCCATCGGCGAGATGAGAAGCGAACAGGCTTCCCATGGCTCCGGCGCCGATGATTCCGATCTTCATGGCTTTCACATTCACCTTGCCACTCAGCTTCCGAGCAAATGCGGCAGATAAAGAACAAGGCTGGGGATGTAGATGACGCAGATCAGGGCGAAGATTAGCACGATGAGAAACGGAATCACTTCGCGCGTATAGTCGCGCACAGAGACCTTGCCGATAGCGCAGACGATGAACATGTTCATGCCGATTGGTGGGTGAATGAGGGCAAGTGTCAAGTTGAGGACCATCATAACACCGAAATGCACGGGATCGATGCCGAACGTGTAAACCAGCGGCATAATCACTGGCGTAACAAGTATGAGCAGCGAAACTGCTTCGAAGAAAAAACCGAGTAGCAACAAGAAAATATTAATGCAAGCCAGAAAAACAATGGGGCTGGACGTCCAATTTGTGAAGCTATTGACCAACAGGTCGGGCACTCGTTCGCGCGCAAGAATCCAGCCGACCAGGGAAGCGGCCGATACGATCAGCATCACGGTCGCGGTCAGAATACCGGTCGACAGCAAGAGCGACGGCACATCCGACAGTTTGAGGTCGCGGTAGATGCAAGTGCTGATGAAGAAGCAATAAGCGGCAGCAACCGCCCCGGCCTCCGTTGGCGTAAAGACACCTCCGACAATGCCACCGAGTACGATCACCGGCATGATCAAAGCGGGCAATGCATCGACCGTGATACGAGTCATTTCTCGTCCTGACGGCGTAAGCATTTTGGGATAGCCGCGCCGCTTGGAAATGACGTAGGCAGCGACCATCAGATAGAGACCCATCAACAACCCGGGCACAACACCGCCAAGAAAGAGGCTGCCGATCGAGACGTTTGTGATTGCGCCGTAGATTACAAACATGATGCTTGGCGGAATAATCGGACCGACGGTGGCGGCAGCTGCGGTAAGGGCGGAGGCGAAGGCAGCCGAATAGCCCGCTCGGGTCATTGCGGGAATCAGGACGCTACCGGTGGCTGCACAGTCCGCGGTAGCGGCGCCCGATACTCCAGACATCACGAGGTTGGTTCCGATCAGTACCTGCGCGAGGCCACCAGTGATGCGACCGACGAAGATGGCGGCGAAATCGACTAGACGGCGCGTGATGCCCCCGCGGTCCATGAACATACCAGCGGCAACGAAAAACGGTAACGCGAGGAAGGGAAACGAATCGAGGATCGCCAGCATGCGTTGGCCAACAACTACCATCGGCAGGTTGGTACCGAACGCGATTGCTGCGATCGATGCGATGCCCATACTGATTGCGACGGGAATTCCTAGAAATAATAATGTTAGGAAGGCAAAGACGAGTATTTCGAGGGCGCTCACTCGACGTTCTCGATGGCGGTAATTGTCGGCGACGACCGGTTATTGTCGCCACACAAGCGCTGTAGCAGCCCAACTAGCAAATGCAGTACTGACAGGCCGGCGCCGAGCGGAGCGGCTGCGTAGACCCAAGCGATCCTAATATCGAGTGCTGTCGAATATTGCTGCCATGCATTTAGTGTGAGCGCCCAACCGACATAGGCAAAAATCGCGAAGAATATAATGCACACAATGGTGCCCAAACTATCGATCCACACACGCCGCGCGTCGGGTAGTAACGCGACCAAAATCTCAACAAAAATGTGCTGTCGTCGTCGAGTGGCGACGCTAGTGCCCAGGAAGATGACCCAAACGAATAGATAGCGGGCGAGCTCTTCCGACCATGATAGGGAAGAATCTAGACCGTAGCGGAAGATAACTTGAATGAAGGTCACGATAATTGTCAGGGCGACCAAAATCCAAAGGACAAGTTCAGCTCCGGCGTTCAAGCCGCGGCTCAAGGCATCAAGGTCTGCAACAAAAGAGAGAAAACTCGGAGTGCGTTTGCGTATAGTGGGCATGGCCAACTGCAATTAGCCAATGCCGAAACCACGTGCGCATATTGCCATCGGCGTGGCCATTAAGTGCCAAGCTTAGTGATTTGATCGATGAGAGTCTTCCCAACGCGATCTTGGTAGCGATCAAGTACTGGCTTCGTCCGTGCACGGAATTTCGCCCGATCGACCTTATTGATCTGCATGCCGTGCTTCTTCGTCAGAACTTCAAGCGATTCGTCGTCGAACTTATTATAGAGTTCGGTCTCCGTATCGGCGCCAACCTTTGCCCCATCAGCAACAATTTTTTGTAGGTCCGGTGATAACCCGTTGAAGCGTTTCAGGCTCATCAGATAGATAACGCCAGTGAACACATGGCCTGTCAGCGCCATATATTTGTTGGTCTCATAGAATTTCTCAGTGACGGCTGCTGGTGCTGGAGAATCGAGCCCATCAACAGTATGTTGGCGTAATGCGGTCGCGACCTCACTATATTGCATAGGTGTCGCATTGGCGCCCATCGCATTCATGATTGCCACATGCACTGGATTGTCGAGTGTGCGGATCTTCAATCCGGCTAGATCCTCTGGTTTCTCGACCGGTCGCTTGTAATTGAGAACGTGGCGAAAGCCGGCGGTAGAGAAGCCGAAGGCCTTAATCTGTTTTGCTTCGAGTGAATGGATCAAGTCCGCGCCAATCGAACTGGTCAGCACTTTGTTAACGTGCTTCCAGTCGTTAAACATGAATGGCATATCAAAGATCAGGAAGCGCGGATCGAAGCCGGCGAGCAGGGGCGTATTGATCACGGCAAGATCGATCGTGCCTAATTGCATACCCTCAATCATATCGCGCTCATTGCCAAGCTGCTGGTTGGCAAACACTTGAATATCGATCCGGCCGCTACTCTTCTGCGCTACCTCGTCCGCCATGCGCTTGGCGCCCTTGTAGTAGAAATATTCAACCGACCCCAGCGTGCCCATTTTGAGGACGGTTTTTTCTTGAGCGAAAAGCAACGGGGGTGCTGCGAGCGAGGCAGAAATGCCGAGCACTGCGCTGCGCCGGGTCAGGTGAGCCACCATGATTTGTTTCCTCGCTACGAATTAGTCGGGTCGACTTGCGCCAACGGGGTGCCGACGTATACGGTATGACAAAGGTATCGTGCCGGCGGAACCCTTGTCAACTGAAGGTGGCGACTAGCGACCCGAAGGTACACCCATCGGATGCTAAACTATTTGCACGCATTGAAATCCTGGTCGGCGAATCAATTTGACTGTCCGAGTGCTGGCACGTCAATTTGATTGTCCGAATGCTGGCACGCATCGGCTGGCCTAAACGGAGCCTTCGATGACTGAAAGATCCTTCGCCAAAGAAGTGCGAGATTTGGAACTGGGCGCCGGTGAGGTATTCCGCGGCGAAGGCATTCTCGCCATCACGAAGGCGTTGTTGCAATCGGGGGTTGGCTATGTCGGCGGCTATCAGGGCGCGCCGATCTCACATCTTATGGACGTGCTCTCCGACGCGCAGGGTACATTGGCAAAGCTCGGTGTCCAGTTTTCGGCCTCCGCCTCCGAGGCCTCCGCCGCGGCGTCCCTAGCAGCGTCCGTGATGTACCCAATCCGCGGCGCAGTAACCTTCAAATCCACCGTTGGCACCAACGTCGCTTCCGATGCCCTCGCCAATCTTGCGTCCAGTGGGGTCAAGGGCGGTGCGGTGATCATTGTGGGCGAAGATTACGGCGAAGGCTCCTCGATCATGCAGGAACGCTCACATGCCTTCGCCATGAAATCACAAATCTGGCTATTGGATCCGCGGCCAAATCTCGAGTCGATCGTCAAGGCGGTTGAGGAGAGCTTTGAACTGTCTGAAGCTTCCAACACCCCGGTGATGCTGGAGGTAAGAATCCGAGCTTGCCACGTGCACGGCTCCTTTGTCGCCAAGGACAACAAGCCGCCTCCGTTCACGCTAAAACAAGCGCTTGAGAATCCGTCCCGCGATAGCGACCGTATCGTTTTGCCCCCCGCCTCTTTCGTGCACGAAAAAGAGAAGATCCGATTGCGCTGGCCAGCCGCCGTTAGCTTCATCAAGGAGCGCAAACTCAACGAGTTCTTTTTCGGCGACCTTAACGAGGTCGGTATAATCATGCAGGGCGGCATGTACAACGGCGTGATGCGTGCCTTGCAACGGCTGGGTTTGGCCGATGTATGGGGTGCAACGCGCATACCGCTATACTGCATGAATGTCACTTACCCTTTGATTGACGACGAAATTGCTGATTTCTGTGCCGGCAAACAGGCCGTACTAATCGTTGAGGAAGGTCAGCCCGAATATATTGAGCAATCGATCAACACAATCCTACGGAGGCGTGATCTCAACACCAAGATTTTTGGCAAGGATGTGCTGCCGATGGCAGGTGAATATACTGCAAATGTCCTGCTAGAGGGATTGCGAGCTTTCCTCACTGTAAATCTGCCGAGCTCACTCTCCGATCAGGCGCGCGCGCCAAACAAGCTGCAGATTGATGATGATCCACACGTGAAAACCCTCGCTGGTGCAGTACCGCCGCGGCCGCCAGGCTTCTGCATCGGCTGCCCGGAACGGCCGATTTTCGCGGCTATGAAGCTGGTCGAGAACGAGCTTGGCCCGCATCACGTCGCCGCCGATATCGGCTGCCACCTATTTTCAATCCTCCCGCCGTTCAATATAGGCACCACCACCATGGGCTATGGTCTCGGGCCGGCTTCAGCCGCGGCTTTCAACGTAGAGTCGGACAAAAAGCCAATTTCGATTATTGGTGATGGCGGTTTTTGGCACAACGGACTGACTAGCAGCATCGGGAATGCGGTCTACAATAAGCAAGATGGTGTGATCCTGATCGTCGACAACTATTATTCGTCAGCGACCGGCGGACAGGACCTTCTCTCCTCGCGGGCAAACAACAACTCGCGTTCGACGCAGCATCCGATCGCCAAGGCGGTCGAAGGCATCGGGGCCACTTGGGTGCGGCAAATCGACAACACTTACGATGTCACGAAAATACGCGACACCTTAAGGGAAGCGCTCATCACTAAGTCACCTGGGCCGAAAGTAATTGTGGCCTCTTCCGAATGTATGCTCAACAAACAGAGGCGAGTGAAACCGGCCTTTCACAAGGCAGTGAAGGGTGGAGTGCGCATGGTGCGCGAGCGTTTCGGCGTCGACGAAGACATTTGCACAGGCGATCACGCCTGCATTCGGCTCTCCGGCTGTCCTTCACTTTCGGTCAAGCGCACCGACGATCCGCTCAAGGACGATCCGGTCGCGGTGGTCGACAATAGTTGTGTTGGCTGCGGCAATTGCGGAGAGGTTGCAGACGCCGCGGTGCTCTGCCCTTCGTTTTACCGTGCCGATATCATCTACAACCCGACATCCTTCGATCGCTTTGTTGGGCAGCTGCGATCTGCGGTGATTGGTTTCTTGCAGCGTCGCCGTGCACGGCGCGGCATCGCCTTTACTTAATGGCGTTGAGATGACTGCTGTAAAGGCAACCCGCACTCCACTAGATACGACGAGGCCCGTCGCCATCGCAGTAATGGCGATGGGCGGTCAGGGCGGGGGGGTGCTGGTCGATTGGATCGTCGCGCTGTGCGAGAGCCAACAATGGGCAGCGCAGTCGACATCGGTGCCGGGCGTCGCGCAGCGCACCGGTGCTACCGTTTATTTCATCGAAACATTACCTTTGCCGCAGGACGTGCCGCCGGGCGTTCGGCCCGTGCTCTCGCTAATGGCGGTGCCCGGCGAGGTAGACGTCGTCATTGGCGCAGAATTGATGGAAGCCGGCCGCGCCATCCAACGCGGGTTGGTTACGCCCGATCGCACAACGCTTATTGCTTCTTCGCATCGCTCCTATGCGGTCATAGAAAAGCAAGTGCCTGGGGACGGGATCGGCGATGCTGAAGCGGTTTATGCGGCCGCTAACGTGTCCGCCAGACGCTTCATCGCATTTGATATGGCGGAGATTGCGGAAAAATCAGGCAGCGTTATATCGGCGGCGCTGTTCGGTGCGCTCGCTGCGGCTGGAGCGCTGCCGTTTCCACGTCAAGCCTACGAGACGGTCATCAGCACGTCTGGTGTTAGCATTGAGCCAAGTCTGCGTGCCTTCGCGCTTGGTTTTGCGGGCGCGACCGATGCGATGGGCGCGCCTAAGCGAGTCGCCTCAAAGCCCAAGCACTTTCTTTCGCTTTTGCCGATCGGCCATGCGGGATACGACTTGCTCATCGATCAAGCACGCAGAAAATTCCCCGCCGCCGTGCACGACATGATCGGTTCGGGCTTGCAGCGCGTGGTCGACTTCCAGGACCTTGCGTACGGAGCCGAGTATCTTGATCTACTTGCGGGCATGCTCGCACTGGATACGGAGGCCAAAGGCCATGTGCTCACGGTCACGGCGGCTAAATATATCGCCGTCGCCATGGCATATGATGATGTATTTCGCGTGGCCGAACTGAAGACGCGGGGCAGTCGCTTCGACCGCTTGCGAGCCGAAATAGGAGTGACGCCGGATCAACTCGTTTACACAACCGAGTTCATGCACCCACGCTTAGACGAGGTGCTCGGTTCACTCCCGGCGAAAATAGGGAAAATCTTCGAACAATGGCCCGCCCTTGTCCGCCGGCTTGATAAATTTGTAAATCGAGGGCGACGGCTTAATACCAGTAAGCTTGGCGGGTTTCTGGTCCTTTATATTCTCGCGGGTTTGAAGCGATTCCGTCGCGTTACCCTCCGACACTCGATTGAGCTTGAGCACCGTAACAAATGGTTGGCGCTGGTTAAAGCCTCAGCAGAAGTCGACTACGAACTGGCGGTTGAGGTTCTTGCCACCCGTCGATTGGTCAAAGGTTATTCCGACACCCATTCCCGGGGTCAATCGAAATTCGAACGCGTCATGAGTGCAGTCAAGAGGCTAACGGGTCGACCCGACGCAGCCGATTGGGTGCGTCGACTGCGGGAAGCAGCGTTGCGCGATGAAGATGGGGTCGCCCTTTCGGGTGCTTTGAAGACGATCGATAGCTTTCTGTATCCTGGTTCGTCAGCCGAAGTCTGACCGATTGAATAAACTACTGTCGAAGTCGGTGCGCCTAGACTTAATTAACCAACTCAAGCTAGGCGATGGAGCTGGCCTTCATGAAAGAGCATTTCGTTGTTAGGGGACTATCGTGTCAACTGCATTAATGAGCCTCCTCTTCGACATGACCAATTCCTTTCCAAGCCCATTCTCTCGCAACGCTTGGTCCAAAAAAGCCCGGTCAGGTCAGAGGACCAACACGCTTCTCATTCGCCAATTTAATTGCGGTCCATACTTGGGACGGTGTTGCGGGCATAGCGATTTGCTCGACGCCAAGAGGCCGGAGCGCGTCTACAACCGCGTTGATGAGTGCCGGCGGCGCGCCTAAGGTGCCCGACTCGCCGACGCCTTTGGCGCCCAATGGATTGTTCAAGCTTGGAATTTCGACGAAAGCGCTGTTCATGGAAGGGACTTGTGCGGCGCGTGGCACACCATAGTCCATTAGCGAAGCTGTCAGGAGCTGGCCGGCCTGGTCATAGATCGTGTGCTCGAGTAGTGCTTGGCCTAGCCCCTGAACGGTGCTGCCGTGCACTTGGCCGTCGATCAAAGCGGGATTGATGGCAAATCCGACATCGTGGGCACTGCAATAATTTTTGATTTCGATAACTCCGGTGTCCGGGTCTACTTCAACCTCGCACACATGGCAGCCGTAAGGAAATGTACCGTCCAGTGGCAAAAAGACGCCAACGGCCTGCAATTCGTCCAGGCGGCCCGCCTTATCAGCGCTCGCGGCGAGATCCTTCGGCGTGAAATGCAGGTTCACGTGCTCGACTTCCCAGGCTCCGTCGCGAAACTCGATCTCATTTTCCGACTTCTCGAGCAGCCGGCATAGAAAGCCGCGTCCGCGCGCGATTAGATCATCGACGGCGAGCGCCAGGGCAGAACCGCCGGAGCTGATTGACCGACTGGCGCCCGTACCATTGCCGTCGCTTACGCGCGTCGTATCGCCCTGGATAATACTCACCGCCGACAAGGGAACGCCCAGCTTTCCGGCAACAATCTGTGCATAAGCGGTCGCATGGCCTTGGCCGCTCGATTGCGTTCCGAGCAAGCATTCCAACCGCCCGTCCGCGAGCAGGTGCAACCATGCCTTTTCTTCGTAGAAAACCACGAGCGCTTCGATGCAATTAGCAACACCTAGTCCGCGCCGTTTGCCACGCGCTTCAGACATTCGCCGCCGCTCCGAATACCCGGCGAGCGCGGCATTTTTAAGTGCCGTGCACATGACCAACTCGGGATTACCGGTGTCGTAGGTCAAGCCGAACGGGGTACGATATGGAAAATCGGAGGCCGAAAGGATATTACGCCGGCGCAACTCAACGGGATCAAGACTGAGCGCGTGCGCGCCGCGATCAAGCAAGGATTCAATTAGAAACGTCATCTCCGGCTGCCCAGAGCCGCGCAGCGAACAGGTGGGGGCAGTATTGGTGAACGCACCGATCCCTTTAAAATGCAGCAGAGGTATCCGATAAACCGACGACATCACATTTCCGGAATTACGTATTGGAACGACACCGCGCGGCGCAAGGTAGGCGCCGAGATTACTGATACAGTGCGCCCGAAACGCGAGAATGCGCCCCTGGTCATCGAAGGCCATCTCGCCTTGATTGAATTGATCGCGTCCCGCCATATCCGCCAGGAAGGCTTCCTCGCGGCTGCTGATCCATTTAACCGGCCGCCCAACCAACCGAGCTGCCCACAGGACCAAGCATTCCTCTGGATATAATACGTTTTTGGTCCCGTAACCGCCGCCAATATCAGGCACTTTGACGTCGATCTCCTCAGTCGGAATATGGAATACGTGATTGGCGATTGTATTGCGGATTGGGTGCGGCTTTGCGGCGCAGGCGTGCAGTAGATATTTCTGTTTTGCGACATCGTAGACGCCGATGTAGCCGCGCGGCTCGACCGGAACACCGGCCACCCTGTTATTGTGGCACTCGAAAAAAACACGAACGGCGGTGTTCTCTAGCACCTTTCCGACCGCCGCCGCGTCGCCTTTGTCGATCGTGAATGCTATGTTGTCGGGAAATTCTGGCCAAATCGCGGCCTGTGCCCCATCCGAATATTGCACCTCGCTAACGACGGGCAAGGGCTCATAGTCGACGCGAACAAGTTCGCAGGCATCCTGCGCCTGCCAGCGCGTCTCGGCCACGATCATCGCCACGATCTCGCCAACGTAGCGGACACGGTCATCCGTTATCAAAGGCTGTGGTGTGGCGCCTTCCTGCGCGCCCATTGGAATATTCTCGTAACGCTTGCCGGGCGGACGGACCTCCCAGGGAATCCCGCCGAGCCCCGCCGCCGCGACATCGGCGCCCACCATTATGCGTAAGACTCCGGGCATGGCCACGGCCGCCTTTACATCGATAGTGCGAATGCGCGCATGCGCGTGGCTCGAACGAACGAATGCGCAATGCGCTTCTCCCGGTTCCGCTACATCCGCAATATAGGTGCCGGCGCCACGGAGAAATTTTTCATCCTCAAGCCGAAATGGGGCGTGCGCGATTTGCAAATCAGATCGGTGCTGGGCGAGCGTTCTGCCATACTCTGTTACGGCCATGGCAATTGATCCTTGTGATTGGCAAATGAGTTGCGCCCGCATACAAGGCCGCGAGCATCCGTCCCATCAATCGAGAAAATCATGCCGTCGCAGATGGAAGGCCAAAGTAATGACCGACCGCTCCGCCGACAAGGAATATTCTCGTGTGGACATCCGGCTATGTAAGCGCATTCGAGCATGTCTCGCGGCGCGCCCGACGGGCCTATGCCGGAGGCATCTGCGAAGTCGAGGCAAATCACCAACCATTGCATTTGGGTTGAGGTCTGCGGTACGCACAGCCATGGCATTGCCGTTTGGAACACCGCCGCCCTTTGGCCGCAAACTCATTCCCCTTGACGATATTCCGACCTGACGCCTAAGCTTTCTTCCGCGTTCCAATATTGCGAACGATGCGGCGCGCTCAAGGTTTGCCGCTGTTTCGCATGCAAAACGAAAATTGACACGGCCGCAAAAAGGATGACTTTGTTGTTCGGTTTTCATCCTCAATCGCAGCTCGGTCAAGTTGCGGACAATTCCGCATCATGAAGCCGCTCGTCCTGGCCGCGCAGGCCGCCTTTATTGTGCTGCTGCTCGGTGCATGGGAATTAGGTGGCTCGGTCGGAGCCTTTGACCCAAAGCTTCTGCCGCCGCCCTCCGAAGTGGCGGTCGCCCTCCAAGCTTTGCTCCAAAGCCAAGCGTTCATGGCGGATGCTTTCGATACGATCGTGCGCGTGATTGCCGCCTTTCTCATTGGAGCGCCGATCGCGCTCGCGACCGGGTTCGTTATGGGCGAGAATGTCGGTGTGGGCCGGTCCTTGTCTCCGGCCTTCAATCTCGTGTTATCGGTACCACAATCGATTTTTCTGCCGATTTTCGTGCTTATTTTTGGTTTGGGATTTACCGAAAAGTTGATCTTCGGCATTACCCACGTGTTCTTTGTTGTTGCCGTAAACGCTATGGCGGCTGTGCGCGAGGTTCCGCACGGTCAAGTCATGGCCGCGCGTTCTTTCGGCGCTAGCAAAATCCGCATCTACCGATCGATCTATCTGCCGGCAATGGCACCTCAAGTCGTCACCGGACTCCGGCTTGGCATCATCTTCGATATCATCGGTATTCTGCTGGCTGAAATGTATGCGTCGAAAAGCGGTCTCGGCGTGCTGCTGCTACGCTGGGGCGAATCCTACACGGTCGACAAGTTGATGGCCGCAACCGTCCTTATTTCGATTGCGACGATCTTGATCAACGAGCTCATGCGCATTTGGGAAGCGCGCGTAGGCCGTTGGCGACAAGCGGTGGAGTCCGCATGAAATCCGATAAGCCGGTCGTTATCGAGACGCGGAGGCTCGGCAAGACTTACGGCATCGGTCGGGCGCCGATCGTCGCGCTGCAAGACATATCATTCACAGTGGAAGAAGGCAGTTTTGTCTCGCTGGTAGGCCCGAGCGGCTGTGGAAAATCGACACTGCTGCAGATGCTGGCAGGACTAGTGTCAAGCACCTCAGGCGAGATTCTGGTCGATGGCGTTGCTGTGCGCAAACCGTTGCCCGGCAAGATTTCAGTGATGTTTCAGGATGCCACGTTGTTGCCGTGGAAGCGTGTGTCCGAGAACATCGAGTTTCCGTTGGAAATCCAAGGTGTGAAGGCGGCAGAGCGCCGCGAGCGCGCGGCGGCCATGTTGTCGCTCGTCGGATTGTCCGAGTTTGGCGCGCGCTATCCGCACGAATTATCCGGCGGCATGCGGCAACGAGTTTCGATCGCTCGAGCGCTCGCACCCGATCCAAGGATTATGCTCATGGACGAGCCATTTGGCGCGCTCGACGAGCAGACGCGCATCAAAATGGGCCATGAGCTTCTTCGAATTTGGTCCAAGACCAAAAAGACAATCTTTTTCATTACTCACAGCCTGACAGAAGCGGTCTTCCTCTCGGATATCGTGCTGGTAATGAGCCATCGGCCAGGGAAAATCGTCGGCACCGTCGATGCCGGCCTGCCGCGCCCGCGGACCTATGACATCATCGGCAGCGCCGAATTCGGAGCTGCCCGCAATCGGATATGGAAGCTCATCAGCCAAGACGACGACGAAACCGCAAACGAGGGACTGACGAGCTTATGACCGTTCGCCGCATCCTTGCGTTTGCCATTTTTCTCGGATTGTGGGAGGCAGTCCGCCGCTTCAATTTAGTCGGTCCGTTGCTGCTCGCTTCGCCAAGCGAAATCGGCAGTGCTTTAATCGAATCCGGATCCGAATTCATTCTTGCACTTCGATATACTTTCTTCGAAATAGCTGTTGCGCTTGCCGTCACCTGGTCCGTCGGCATCGCAACGGGCGTCGTGGCCGGCATGATACCGTTCATGGGCGCGGCCGGTGGGCCAATCCTATCCTCGCTTTTTGCCGTCCCACTGATCACCTGGTATCCATTATTTATGGTCTGGTTTGGCATCGGCATGACCTCGAAGATCGCATACGCGGTTGTCTCGGGTTTTTTTCCGATCGCCATCAATACCCTGAACGGTATTCGTGGCCTCGATCGCCGCTACCTTCAGTTTGGGGAAGCGATCGGATGTTCGCGTCGTCAAGTAGTTTTCCGCATCCTACTGCCGATGGCGCTGCCGTCGATCGTGTCGGGTTTGCGGATCGGCACCGCCTTGGTCGTGATCGGGGTGATCGTGGCGGAGATGCTCGCCTCATTGGGCGGCATTGGCTTCCTGATTTCATATTACCGGTCGATCTATGCCACCGGTCACGTCTATCTCGGCATCCTGTTTGCGCTCGGCTGCGCGCTGCTCACCAATTGGGGCTTGAGCGTGATAGAACGCCGCTTCATGCATTGGCGCGAACTGCAAATCGGCGAACGGTGACGTGGCGGCGGCAAATCAGCCACAGATTGTCAGCGCCGTGCGCGCATAGACGCAGGCGGCCTGGTAAAGGCTCTCAATGGTCAGCGCGCGTTTGAACGAATGCGTCACCGAACGTGGGCCGTAGTTGACGACCGGCATTCCCAGTTCCGCAAAGATATTGCTGTCGCGCCACATGCTGGCGGTCGGGCCTGAAACCTGCGGTGGATCGCCGCCAATGACGGCGCGATGGGCCTGTGTCACAGCGGCGACCAGCGGCTCGACGCCTCTGGCCTCGTAGCCTGGGCGCGAGAGGTAGAGCTCGATGTCGTGGTTGATCCCGGTGGCGGCCAGCGCCTGTCCTATTTCGTCACGCAGGTCGAGTGGATTTTGACCCGGAACGGCGCGGACATCAAGGTACAAGTTGCACAGTTGTGGCGATAAGAATGGCCGCGTCGGCTCCCCGCTGCGGATGGCCCCGATCAGCACCTTGGGCCGTACCTCGCCGCCGGGTGAGCGCAGGATGCTGCGCCGTTCGTAGTCGGCGGCCCAGCGCTCGATCGCGTCGATGGCGACCGTGGCCGCCACGATCATGTTCGGACTTTTCGCCGGCGCCGTGCGCTCCGGCATGTAGGGCGTATAGAAGGCCGGTTGCTGCGACCGCAAGGTTACCTTGAACCAGAATTTGCCGGCTTCGATCCAAACTACGCCAAAGCCGGTTCCCTCGGCCACCAGCACATAGTCGGCAAAACCGCCATGGGTAGCGAGAAACCGGGCGCCGAGCTCTTTGGAATCGAGCACCTCTCCCGGCGGTCCGTCGCAGGGCTCGTATGCCGTCTCGGCGATAACTGCCGACAGAAGGATTTCGCCCGTCAGCCGGTGGCCGGAATCCTTGATCGCCTTGGCGGCGATCATGAATGCCGCGATCGGTCCCTTGTCATTGACGACGCCATCGCCGACAAGAAGGTCACCCTCGACCCAGGCCTTGTGCAGCTCGTCGCGGGTCGGATCGAGCAGGACAAGATCGGGATAGGGCGGCGCGTAGGTATCGATGTGACCGTTGAACATCAGGCTCGGCCGTCCGCGCGGACTGCCGGGCAGCCGCGCCAGCAGGTTGTAGCGATCAGTGAGCAGGCCGATGCGGCGAACCGGGAAGCCTTCCGCCCGGAACCAGTCTTCCAGCCGCTCCGCTACCGCCCGCTCGTGGCCGACCGGACTGTCGATATTGCAAATGTCGAGCGTCAGCCGAACGACGTCGTCGCGATTGATGCGCGCTACGACGTCATCCGCCACTGAGCCCATGATTCTATCCGGTGGATTCGTTTAAGCGCGCCACGTCGGCGAAGCGCTCCGTCACTCAACCTTGATCGGCGTAAATTCGGTAGAAAAGATCTGCTGCGGATCTAACTTCGTTTGAGCATTTGAACTCGCAGCGAGCTCGAGCGAGGTTTTGATCCATTCTGGCTTCATGACGCCGTCCGGATTGATGTGTTTGATGAAGCGGTCGTAGACCAGTTTGATGGCACGCTCGTTCTTCTCGTCGAAATAGCCCATCAGGAATTTGAGCGACCAGTCCTCGTGCGACTGCATATAGGCGATGGTCTTGGCATTGGCTTCGAGCCAGCGGCGCAGAACCGCCGGACGCTTTTCTATGAGTTCATTCGACGCCGCCCAACCCTCCGACACCGATGGTTCCATCGTCGCGCCGAGGTCGTCAACCGAGCGGAAGTCGCCGTCGGCAAGCCCTTTGTAACTGAACACCGGCCAGAGAATTGCGGCGTCCACCTGCTTGGCCTTGAGCGCCGGCATCACCGCGGCGGCGCCGAGAGGGATTGACTGCACGGTGATACCAGCTTTCTTGGCCGATTGCTGGACCCAGAAATCGGTCAGCGAACCCTTCTGCGTGACGCCGACCGTCTTGCCGTTCAAATCGGCCATGCTCTTGATCGGCGAAGAGACGGGCACCAAAATGTACCAGCCCTCCGGTGTCGGCGGTACCGACAGAGCGACGATCTTTTCCTTTACGCCCTTGGCAATGGCGAGGGCGGCGGCTGCAGGGGCGATCGTACTGATATCTATGGCCCCGGAAGCCAACGCTTCCTGCGTTGCCGGACCACCACGAAATTGGGTGATGTCGACCTCAAGATTCTTCTCTTTGTAGAAGCCGAGCTGTTTGGCGGCATACGGAATGGCGTAGGCCGGATATACGGCCGCTAGCCCGACGCGCACGCTGTCGGCGGCCTGCGCGGTGGAGGCTACTTTTGGAAGAAAAGGTAGCGACAATGCAAATGCGATCGCTATGCCTGATTTAACACTCATGACGCTCTCCGCTCTTTGCCGCACCCAATGTCCACTTCTGGAATCCCAGCGCAATAACTGGCTGCAACGACCCCATTTCTCGCTAACAAATGAACTGTACACCATCCCTTATTTTGCAAACAAGCGTTTGCGGCGGCCGAGGCCGGCTGCCAGTCGGACGTCTCGAACCATCAACTCGACGCATGGTTGTGCGGCCGCGAATGCGCTAGTTTGTTCTTGTTAGGCGGCTCATGAGAGAATTCGTTCACGCCGGACTCTTGCGGGCCCGCTTCGCCGCTCTATGCGGGTTCAGATTTTGTCTATACACCATCATAGGCTGTGCCGTCTATGCAATGCCCAGTCCGCGATCCAGTGTGCCCAGCCGAATAGCCGGTGGTCTTCGTGTGGTTGACCCATGACCTGGACTCCAAACGGCAACCCGCCGACGGCGAGCAGCGGCAACACCACCGCGGGTGAGCCAATGAGCGACGTGACGTCGCCATACACTGGATCACCGACATTTGCGCCTTCGGGTGGCGGGCCGGGCTGGACTGGCGCAATACAGACGGCGGAAACCGCACGGAATTTCGCGAACAGGGTGCGTAGCTCGTCGCGCCGCCGAAGCGCTTCACGGTACTGGTCCAACGTCATGTTCTCGTAGGGTAGCAGATGACCCACGATCTCGGCATTGAGCAGATTGTTACCGAGTTCGCGATAGAACAAGCCGGGCCAGCGCATTTCGTAGCCGAGGATCGGAAACATAATCTCGGGGATGCGAACCAGAGCCTGCTCTAATTCTTCGATGCGGGGATCTTCGGAACGGCCAAGCACCGGCAGCTCGCGTCCGAGCTCGGTTGCGAAACACTCGAACGCCGTTTTCGACTCTTCGTCGGTTACGGCCCATCCTGCCGTTTGCAGCTTGACGACGCAGCGCGGCTTTTCGGCCGCCGCGAGCGTTGCTTCGCCGAACAGGCCAGGATATCCGCGTTCGCCACCGACCGTGGCGGCGATCCAATGCGCGGTCTCCCACACGTCACGCAGCGAACCGCCGACGAGACCGAGGACCGTATGGGCGGGCATGAACGCGTGGCCGCCGCCGGAATTCAGGGCGCCTTGCGTCGGTTTGAAACCGTAGACCGCGCAGTAGCCGGCCGGGCGGACGATCGAGCCGCGCCCCTGGTTTCCCGACGCGACCGGGAGCATGCATGCTCCCACCGCTGCGCACGACCCTGAGGAGGAGCCGCCTGCTGTCCGCGTGCTGTCGAAAGGATTGCGCGTCGGCGGCGCGCCTGCGATGGCGAATTCCGTCGTCGTCGTCTTGCCGACGATCACGGCGCCACCGCGCCGCAAGGCATAGACGTGCGCAGCATCGCGGTGACTATGCCAACCCTTGTAGATTGGGCTGTTCATTTGCGTCGGCATGTCCGCTGTTTCGAAGATGTCCTTGACGCCGAAGGGCATTCCATCGACCGGCGAAAGCGGCCGGCCGGCGCGATAGCGGGCCGCCGCGGCGTCAGCGGCATTACGCGCGCCTTCAACGTTCATGCAGACGAAAGCCTTCACCGCCGGTTCGCGTTCAGAAATTTTCGCCAGGCAACGTTCTAGATAGTTCCTGGGGTCGTCGGCGCCGTCGACGAACGCATGCGAATGAGCGCGGAACTCCAGCAAGCGGGATTCTGCCGGATCGTAAGCAATCCGCGCCGTGTTCATCGGAAGACCTCGTTTTAGGGCACGACGCGCAAACTACCATTTCCGCGCCTACGATTCTACGTCAATCCGGCGCGCTAGCGTTGTGCCGAACCTATTGACAACCGAGTACATCGAGTTGACATTTGAAATTTGCAATATTGCATCCAAAATGGAGCGGCCGGATGAAACAGAATCAGTTGTCGTCCTTGCTCGGAATCATTATCGCGGCCGCATTCGCATCGCCGGTCCGCGCCGCGGAGCCCCCCGTTATCCGGCTCGGTTGGAGCGTACCAGCGCAGACCCAACACTACGTGATGATGAAAAAGCCGGACTTGCTTAAGGGCACCTCGAATAATTACGCTGCCGTCTGGCCGACGAACTGCAAATCAGATTCAAGGAACGCACAAGGTCTGAGAGCGGGAGCGGTCTATGGGGCAATTCGGGTTCTTCGATACTAACAAGCGGCTCGAAGCGCT
>JBBRAL010000047.1:0-35908 GCA_038206805.1 Hyphomicrobiales bacterium
AGCCGGATTCGCCGACGATGCCGAGCGTCTCGCCCTTGGCGACCGAGAGGTTGATTTTTTCCACCGCGCGCACCGTGCCGCGCCGCGTGGCGAACTCGACGGTGAGATCGCTTACCTCAAGCAGCGGGAGGGTTTTGGACCGTTTAAGGCCGCTTTTTGCGGGTTTGCGGGTTTTCCTTGCCATAGGATTATGTCCGCCGCTGCGGGTCGACCAGATCGCGCAAACCGTCACCCAGCAGGTTGAAGCAGAACACCGCCAGCATCAGCGCCGCGCCCGGGAACAGCGCGATCCACCATTCGCCCGAAATGATATTGGCAGCGCCCTCCGCCACCATGATCCCCCATTCCGGCGTCGGCGCGCGCACGCCCAGCCCGATGAACGACAGGCCGGCGGCGTTGAGGATGGCGTAACCCATGGTGAGCGAAATCTGCACCATCATGATCGGCATGATGTTCGGCAGGATATGCGCCACCAGGATACGAAGCTCGCCATTGCCGGACAGTCGCGCCGCCTGAACGAATCCGGCCTCGCGCCGCACATTGGCTTCGGCGCGGGCAACGCGCACATAGAGCGGAAAATTGATAATCGCGGTGGCGATCACGATATTGGTCACGGTGTTGCCGAGCGCGGCGACGATGCCCATCGCCAGCACGAACAGCGGAAACGCCATGATGGTGTCGGAGATGCGGCCGACAATGCGGTCGGTCCAGCCGCCGAAGAAGCCGGCGGCAATGCCGGCAAGTCCGCCCATCGCGAATACCAGCGCAACCGATGTGATGGCGATGATGAAATCGAGACGGGTCGCCACCACCACGCGGCTGAAAATATCGCGGCCAAGCTGATCGGTGCCGAACAGGTGCTTGAATGATGGCGCTTGCAGCGTGGCCGCCGTATCGCTCGCCAGCGGATCGTGCGGAACGACATAAGGGCCGATCAAGGCGCACAATGCGATCAGAATGAACAGACCGAACGCCAGGCCGGTCACCGGGTTCTCGGCGACGACATAGCGGGCGTGACGAAGCAGCGAATTGCTCCCGCTCATCCTTCCAGCCTCACGCGCGGATCGATCACGCCATAGAGCATGTCGATGCAGAGATTGAGCACGACGTAGAGGATGGCCATCGCCAGCACGAAGCCCTGCACCGGTGCGAAATCCGACGAGATCAACGCCTCCACCGCGTAGGAGCCGATGCCGGGCCAGGCGAAGACCTTCTCGACCAGCACATTGGCGCCGAGCAGAAACGAAAACACCATGCCGAGCGTGGTGATCACCGGCAGCATGGCATTACGAAAGGCGTAGGTGATGATGACGGTGCGATTATCGAGGCCGCTGGCGCGCGCGGTACGCACGAAGTCGGAGGCAAGCACCGCCAGCATCGAGGCGCGCGTCATGCGCGTGATCGGCGCCAGCGAGAAAATGCCGAGCGTGAACGCCGGCAGTATCAACTGACCGAGCGCGCCGCGGAAGGTTTCGAAATTGCCGGTTACCAGGCTGTCGATCAGATAAAAGCCGGTGATTTGCGGGGGCGCAGTGGCGAAAGCATCGAGCCGTCCGATCGGCGCCGGCGCCCAGCCGATGAGATAATAAAACACATAGACCAGCAGCAGCCCGGTGAAGAATACCGGCAAAGAAACGCCGGCGGTCGCCACGATGCGGCAAGTGTGGTCGATCCATGAGCCCTGCTTGACCGCCGCCAGGATGCCGAGCGGCACGGCGATGACAATCGATAGAATGAGCCCGAACAGCGTCAGCTCGGCCGAGGCGGGAAGCCGGCTGGTGATTTCGGTCACCACCGGCCGGCCGGTCGATAGCGAATTACCGAGATTGCCGTGCGCCAGATCGTTGACGTAGCGCAGGAACTGCTCCGGCAGCGGGCGGTCGAGGCCGAGACCCTTGCGGATCTCGGCGATCGATTGCGGCGTTGCCGCCGGTCCGGCGAAATAGACCGCCGGATCGCCGGGCAAGACCCGCGTCAGCAGGAAAGTGACGATGACGACCCCGATCAAGGTTGGGATCACGGTCACCAACCGTTTGGCGAGCGTCGCTAACACGATCTAGCTCGGCACATCGACTTTGACCCCCTCCCCAGCCCTCCCCCTTTCAGGGGGAGGGAGGCACATGCCGCACACTCTTTCCTCCCCCTGAAAGGGGGAGGATTAAGGAGGGGGTCATGTGCACGGTACCGCATCTTGCCCGTCGCATGCAGTTACGCCTTGACCAGCGAGCGGTAGTCGACCTGCCGGTGGAACCAGTAGCTGTAGCCGGAGATGTTCTTCTGCGTCGCGACGTTGAGGAACGGCTGGAACATCGGAACGCGCGGCACTTCGATGTAGGCCTTGGAGATGAATCCCTTCACGTCGGTGGCGTACTTGTCCTTTTCGCCCACGGCCGCCGCCGCGCGCGCACCGTCGATGAAGGCATCCATATCCTTGTTCACGTAGCTCGGTGTGTTGAAGATCGCGTTCTGGCCGGAATAGCACCAGAAGAAGAAATATTCCGGGTAGTCCAGCCAGCCGGAGAAGAAGTTCACCATCATCGGCATCGACTTCTTGGCCATTTCGCTGCGCCAATTGGCGCCCGGGACCTTGTTGATGGTGGTCTTGATTCCGATCTGGCCGAGACTTTCCTGAATCAGAACGGCGATCGGCTCGGAATTAACGGCGTCGCCCAGATCGAAGGAGATGGTGGTGTCGATGGCGCCGGCGCCCGATTCAGCCATCAGGGCCTTGGCTTTGGCGATGTCGGTCGAATAGCCGGTCGGCTGCGGCCACAGGATCGACGAAACGGTGTTCGATTTTCCGCCGAACAGCGGATTGGCAATGCCGAACATCGCCGCCTGCACAATCTTCTCATAAGGCAGCGCATAGGCGACGGCCTGGCGGACTTTCTCGTTATTGAACGGCGGCTTCACCACGTTCAATTCGAGGCTGTACATGCCGTTGCCGATCGGATTGGAGATCATCTTGAGCTTGCCCTCCTTCTTCATCTCGGCGAAGTCCTTGGCCGGAAGATCGAAGGAAATGTCGGCGTCGCCGCGCTCCATCAGCGCGCGGCGGTTGCCGGACGACGGGATGGTGCGCCAGATGATTTTCTTGAGCTCCGGCAGCTTGCCGCCCATCCAGCCGTCGAAGCGCTCGTAGACCACTTCGACGCCGGGCTTCCAGCTTGTGACCTTATAGGCGCCGCTGCCGGCGGTGTTGCTCTTGGTATATTCGAGAGCCCAGGGATCTTTTTCCGTGGCTTTCTTCTTGAGCAGCTCGGAATTGTAGATGCCGGGCACGATCACCGCGAGATCGGGAATCGTGAGCCGGTCTTTCTTGATGAAATCGACGCGGAAGGTGTTGTCGTCGACGGCGACGAATTGCTCTTTTTTGATCAGCGAGCCGGCCTTCATCTGCACGGTGGGAAAACCGCCGACGGTGATCGCGCGCTCGAACGACCACTTCACGTCCTTGGCGGTGATCGGCGCGCCATCCTGGAACTTGGCGCCCTTCTTCAATTTGAAGGTCACCGACATGTCGCCAATGTTCATGTCCTCGGCGAGCTCGGGGACGAACTTGTCGCGATCATAGGAGGTTGAGCCGTCGGAGAGCGTCTTCTTGCCGTGCGTGATGAGGCGGTCGTAGCAGTTCCACGACGCCTCATAGCCGGGCCGGTTGGTGCCGACACCGTGGATGTCGAGATTGTTCGGACCGTTCTCGGTGACCAGCAGCAGGGTCTCCTTGCGCGACTGCGCTTTGGCCGGCGAAAGGACCGCCGGCGCCACGACCGCGCCGCTCGCGGCCAGGGCTGTCATCGATTTTAGAAAATCACGACGCTTCATGAGAAACCTCCCGAATGCACAACAATGCCTTGGGAGGGACTTCCGCAAAGGTCATGCCAGATCGGCCGGCTGCGGATGATTTTGTTTAAGCGCTTGGCGCGACGACAGAATTAGCGCCTGAAGCCAATTCCCGGCGCGATCCGATCAAAAATGCCTTGCATACAATTGAGTATCTTCCGGCTATTAATTGGGCAGCCGTGGCAGCCGGATAATTACAGGCGGCGGATCAAGCCAAAGCGAGGATGCCGGCCAAGCCCGCACGGATGCAGCGCCGTTGCGCCGTCTCGACCAGCCGTCGTAGCGGGCCACTCTGCACAAAGCGGCCGTCGCGCGCGGATGGAACTCAGCGTCGCTTGCGCGTTCAATTTCTACAACCTCGCACAACCATAAGCTGAAAGAGTGGCCGTGTTCGACATTTAAGTATTTTACGCCGCCAGTTTGTGGAATGATGCGGTTCTGCAAAAATATCGGCTGCAAGTTGGAACTGGACAACGAATAATTGTAGTCCATAATTTCACGTCATCCGTTTTTGTTCGTTCCGTGGCAGGCCTAATGAGCATTCAAGGCGACGAATACGGAAAGCGCACGCTTGATTTCGTCGCGGGCCTGCAACGGCTGACGAAATACGACGATATTTGCGATTACATCGTGCGTGAGCTGGAGTGGTTTGGCTTTACTTGCGCCACAAGCTGGACCGTCCCGGGTCCCGATTGCGCATTGAAGGACGGCATTCAATTCAACAACCGTCCCGACGAATATATCGACCGATACGTCGAGAAAAACTACGTCGTCTACGACCCGGTCATCACGGAATTGCGCCGGCAGCTTAATCCGTACTCCTGGAACGATATCCGCCAGAACCGCGACCTAAAGAAATTCGAAAAAGAAATCATGGACGAAGGGCGCGAGTTCGGCGCCCGCGACGGATTCATGATCCCGATTGTCACCCTGTCGGGATCGGTTTCGTTTTTTGCGTCTGCGGCCTCGATCCAAACCTTTCGCAACGGGCGCGTTCGGCGCTGGAGATCATCGGCATTTACAGTCACCACGCGCTGCGGCGCGCCTTGGTCCAGCATCAGCGCGAAGAAACCAACCATACGCCGCTGACCGCGCGCGAACGCGAGATCATGCAGTGGGTCGCGGTCGGCAAAACCGACGATGAAATCGGTGAAATTCTTTCGCTGACGACGAGAACCGTGACTTTCCACGTCGAGAACGCAAAACAAAAACTGGATACGTTCAGGCGCACCTATGCGGTGGTGCAGGCTATCCGCTCGGGCGAAATAATTCTCTAAAGTTATCCGGTTCCATTCTCACTGTAAGAACTTACAGTATCTATATCCCAACCATCCATCGAATATCCTTCTCACAATAGTGGGGAGGATTGCGATGGTCTTCGTGCTTCAAGGCAGCCAGCGCCGCGAGAAAAAAGAATATTTCGATCGGCTTTTCAGGCTCAGGCGGCAGATATTCATCAAAGGCCGCGGCTGGTCGCTGCCGTCATCCAACGATCAGGAGATCGATCAGTACGATGACGATGACGCATTCTATTTTTTCGATCTGAACGAGAACGGCGACATTCAGGGTTCGGTGCGAATGACGCCGACCGTCAAGTCTTCGCTGCTCGCCGATTATTTCCCGCATCTGGTCGAGAACGGCTTGTCGCCACGCTCCCCCGATATCTACGAAGCGACGCGATACATGGTGTTGCCGGCACAGAAGACCCGGGAGAACAACCGCATCGCCAAGGCGCGGCTGCTGAGCGCACTCGTTGAATGGTGCCTGTCGCGCCGGCTTACATATCTCCAGACGGTGATCGATAGCGTCACGCTTTCGAGTTTCGTCGAGATGACGCCGCAAACCATTCCACTCGGCCTGTCGCACCCCTACGGCGGCGGGCGCGGGGTGCCCGGCGGCGGCGAATGCATGGCCTTTCGCTGGCCAATCACGACTGAGGTGCTGCAAACTGTCCAGGAATACGGCGCGATAAGCACCAATCGTACGGCTACGGACTACCCGAGCCGCACGCCCGAAATCGCGGCCGTACACTAATTCAACCCATTCAAATGCATCGAATTGGAGGCTTCAATGACAGCGCTTACGCGTTCCATCACCAAGGATGAAGTGGCTGCCTACAATGTCGCGGGTGTCGTTCTGCTGCGCGGCATTCTCGATCTGCCGACGGTGAACACGCTCCGCCGCACGATCGACGAGGCGGTTCGCACCATGAATGAAAGCCCGGCGGGCTACGACCTGAGTTTTCTGACGCGGGCTTTCGAGAAGGACGATGCCCAAACGCTGCAGTCCCAGAGCGGCGGGCAGCACGACATCGCCGGCATCATGGAATTCATCAAGGCCAGCGGCAAACCGCTGCTGCTCGATGAGGTTGAGCGCAGCAAGGGCAGTTTCCTGCTCGATACCGGCCTTGCCGCGCGTCTGCGGGACTTCCGCCGTTTCACGCTGAAAGGCGCGGCGCCCGAAATCGCCGGCGCCTTGCTGTCGTCGGAAGAGGTGCGCTTCTTCGGCGACCAGGTCTTCGTCAAGGAGCCGGGAACACGCGAGCGCACGGCGTTCCATCAGGACGCTCCCTATTTCAATATTGAGGGCGATCAATGCTGCGTGCTCTGGATTCCGGCGGATCCAGTGACGCTCGAGAACGGCGCGATGATGTATGTCCGGGGTTCGCACCGCGACGGTCGGCTATTTCAACCAAACGTCTTCATCACGCAAACGCCGCTGCCCGGCGCGCAAGGCGAAGAGCTGCCGGATATCGAAGGCCATATGGACGATTACGACATCGTGCATTTCGACGTCGAACCGGGCGATGTCCTCGTTCATCACTACCGGACCATTCACGGTGCGGGCGGCAACAACAGCCGCTACCAGGTTCGGCGCGCGGCATCGTTGCGTTATTGCGGCGACGACATCCGGTACCGGACCCGGCCGGGCGCGCCCAAGCAGCTGCATCACACGAATCAGCTCACCGACGGCGACCCGCTCGGCGGTCCCGACTTCCCGGTGGTGTGGACGCGTTCGCGTCAGCAGGAAGCCGCGTAACGTAAAGTTACGCGCAGGCCTCGAAAGCAGGTCCCCTAAACCAATGAGCCACAAACGGTGAGAGAATGAGCGAAAACCTTTACATCACAGGACCGGAAGATCGAATAGCTGCGATCAAATCGCTTGAAATGACCTTCGACTACGCAATCGTCGAAGCGGCGCAACTGAGGCTTCCGGTGGTGGTGTTTCTGCTCAGAGTGGCGCGATTGGAACTCGACCAAGGCCGCAACAAACGCGCGGTCAAGATACGGTAACGCGAATGCAAGCAGAAAGGTGGGGGCCGTAACCGTGCCGAACTTCGGCGCACAAATGCGGCGGCCGAGCGGCCCCCGGGGAGAGCTGTGATGGCGCGAAAAAGCGCGTCGGCAAAAATCGCTCACGACACCGGCCGCGATAGCGCCGAAGTGTGGGAGGTCATCCGGACGCTTGTGCTGGGCAATGCCGACCACAATCGCATTCTGGAGTTGTACTATTGGAGTCTGGAGCCCGAATTGCTCGAGATGGTACGAGCGTATTTGGCGCTTCCGCCCAAGGTGCAGACGGCCTTGGCTTCGTATCTGGCTCGGTCACGGGCGCGTAACGTCTCTGCCAAGCTCGATGAGCGCGACCGTCTCGTCGTATCGCTGACCGGCAACGGCGGCGGATAGAGCCGCGCCCATCGACTCATATTGACGGCTTTGCCGGAGAATTCCGACAATCCTCAGCCATGGATCCTCACGCGCATCGCAAGCTTGCTCGTAGCCTTGCCCGCAGGCTTGCCCGCAGGCTTGCCCGCAGGCTTGCCATCGTCGCAGCCGCGGCCGCATGGGCGCTCATGGTGGACGGCTCGGCGGCGCAGGAACGCTGCAAGCTGACCGTTATCGGCACCGTAAACGTGGCCGCGATACGCGACGGGCGCACTTTGTTGCTGGAGGATGGCCGCGAGCTGCGGCTGGCCGGGATCGAGGCTCGCGACGGCGGCCGCGACGCGCTGCAGTCGCTGGTCGGCGGCCGCCCGCTCAGGCTCGAACGGCTGGGCGACGAGCATGACCGCTATGGCCGGCTGGTCGCCTTCGCCTTTCCGGCCGAGGCCGGGCAATCCTTGCAATCCGCCCTGCTTGCGGATGGCCAGGCCCGGGTCGCCGCCCGAATTGGCGACAAGGCCTGCGCCGACAGCCTGTTAACCATAGAACGCGGCGCGCGCGAGGCCCGCCGCGGGCTCTGGGCCGATCCCAATTTTGCCCCTTTGCAGGCGGAAAACCTCCCCCGGCTCAAAGCCGAACGGGGTCATTTTGCACTGGTTGAAGGCACGGTCTTGTCGGTACGTGAAAGCGGGGCCACGATTTATGTTAATTTCGGGCGACGCTGGACAAGGGATTTCACCGTCACCATTCTCAAACGCCTTGGGCGGGCCTTTGCCGCCGCGGGCGTCGAACCGAAACGGCTTGAAGGCCGCCGTATCCGGGTGCGTGGCTGGATCGAGCAGCGCGGCGGTCCGATCATTACAGCCGAAGTCCCCGAGCAGATCGAATTTGTCGAGTAACGAATGATCTTGAAAAATCTCAAGCCAGGATCGGCGACCGCCGCGTGCGGCGGCGCGCTTGCGCTTGTCATGCTGCTGGCGGCCTGCAGCAGCACGCCCGATAGCCACCAGGTCACGTTGACGCTGCCGGTGAACAACGCCCAGGCGGAACGGCTGCCGGCGACGCAGCGTGAACACGCGCGCATTCTCGCGTCCTATGGCGGCGCCTACGATAATGCGCGCCTGCAGGAGATGGTCGAAAAGACGGTGAGCCGCCTGGTGGCCGCATCCGAGCGGCCGGATCTCAAATACCAGGTGACCATCCTCAATTCGCCGGCGATCAACGCCTTCGCGCTGCCGAATGGCCAGATTTACATCACGCGCGGGTTGATCGCGCTGGCCAATGACAAGGCCGAGCTTGCCTCGGTGCTCGCGCACGAAATGGGACACGTGATCGCGCGCCATGCCCAGATTCGCGAGGAACAGGCCAAACAAGCCGCCATTATCAGCCATGTGGTCAATGATGTGCTGAGCGATCCGCAGACCGGCGCGTTGGCGCTCGCCAAGTCGAAGCTCACACTGGCGAGCTTCTCGCGCGCGCAGGAATTCGAGGCCGACGGCATCGGCGTCGGCATTTCGGCGCGCGCCGGTTTCGACCCCTTCGGCGCCTCGCGTTTCCTGACCGACATGCAGCACAATGCCGACATCAAGGCGGCCGGCGGCGGTCCCGATCCGCGCGCGTCGGATTTTCTCTCCAGCCATCCGGCGACGCCCGAGCGCGTGCAGAACGCGCTCGCCAATGCCCGCCAATTCAGCGGGCCGGGCGCCGGCGAACGCGACCGCGCCGAATATCTCGCCAGTCTCGATGGCGCGATCTATGGCGAGGATCCGAGCGAGGGCTTTGCCCGCGGCCGCAAGTTCCAGCACCCCAAGCTCGGCTTCACCTTCACGGCGCCGCCGGGCTTCTCGCTCGACAACACCGCGCAGGCGGTGCTCGGCCTCAAGGACGGCGGCGGCGAGGCTCTGCGCCTTGACGTCGTATCGGTGCCGGCCGAACAGTCGCTGCCCGACTATCTGAAATCGGGCTGGATGGAGAATGTCGATCTCACAAGCCTCGAGGAATACACCATCAACGGTTTTCCGGCGGCGACCGCGACCGCGACCGGCGAACAATGGGGTTTCCGGCTGTTCGCCCTGCGCTTCGGCAGCGAGGTCTATCGCTTCATCTTCGCCGCCAAGAGCAAGACCGCGGCCATCGATCGCTCGTTCCGCGAGTCGGTCGCCACCTTCCGCCGCATGAGCCTGAAGGAAAGCGAGCAGGCGCAGCCGCTGCATCTGAGAATCGTCACCGTCGGCGCGCGCGATACGGTGGAAAAACTCGCGCACCGCATGGCCGTTTCCGATCGCAAGCTCGAGCGCTTCCGCGTGCTCAACGGCCTGTCTGCGAGCGACCGGCTCAAGCCGGGCGAGAAGGTGAAGATGGTGGTGGAGTAGTTGCTCCGTCATTCCGGAACGCGAGCAATGCTCGCGTGTCCGGAATCCATACGCCGCAGCGCCGGGGTTATGGATTCCGGGTTCGCGGCCTTCGTCCGCGCCCCGGAATGACGGTTAGGATTCCCCCGCCTCGCAATTGAGCGTGAATTCGCGCGGCACGTCCGGACCCCAGAGATAGAACGAGTCCTCCGGCTTGTGGTCGGCGGCGGGCCAGCGCGTGTCCTTCGGAATGTAGTCGAGATCGCAGGCATATTCCGCGAAGCTGCCCCACGGATCGCGCACATAGTGGAAATAGTTGGAGCCGAGCACATGGCGGCCGAGACCCCAGCCCATGGTGAAACCCTTGTCGTGCATGCGCATCGCGCCGAGACCGATGTCGTTGATGCTGGCGACATCCCAGCTGCAATGATGGAAGCCCGGCGCCGAGGATTTCACCAGCGCCAGCATATGATGATCGCTTCCATGAATGCCGTGCAGGAACGCCACCAGGTCGGAGGCGCGATCGGACAGACGCAAACCGAGCGTGCGTTCATAGAATAGGATCGATGCGCTGACATCGGCGGTGAAGATCAGCACGTGCGACAGCCGGCGCGGCCGCACCGGCGGCGTATTGGCGCGCAAGCCGGCGCCGGCGACGCCGGGGCCGACGCTGACCCACTGCGTCGCCGACTTTTGATCGGGCGAGACCTTGGGCGCGACCTTGACTTCGATCAGCACGCCTTCCGGATTGCGGAACCAGAAGCCGTTGCTCTCGAATCCGGGCGGCGGGTCGATCAGCGTGACGCCGGCGCCTTCGATACGCGCCTTCAGCCGCGGCAGATCCTCGGCGTAGCAGCCGAACGAGAGATGATGCAGCGCCTTGGTCTTGCCCTCCACCACCGAGCCCCAGCGGTGTTCATGACCGAAGGTCTTGATGGCGAGCGTATTGCCGTCGCGCACCATGTCGAGACCGAAATTGCCGTAGAAGTTCTCCGCCACATTGACGTCCGGCACTGCCAGCACGAACTGGTCGAGCGAATGCACGCCAAGCGCGTCGGTATCCTTTGTGGGCGCCACATAGCCGGGAATGGCGGTCATGGATTATGTCCCTGATCGTCGATGATCTGATTTGCGGCATATTAACCACGCGGACCCCCGGAGCAACCTCTTCTCGGCCCCTGCCAAAGCGAGCCACCCGATGCGCGCAGGCGGCTGCGGCACTCGGACATGGAACGATGCCGGCGCAGATCGATTAACGGGGTATGGATTCATCCGTTTCAGAAGGTCTCGGCGTCTCAATACTGATCTATATGGGCGCGATCCTCGTCCCGCTCATGCTTCTCGGGTTGCCGCTCTACTTCGCCATTGCGCCGACAGTGTATGAGAACCCGCCTTTGGTACGCAGCGATACGCTGCTGATGAACGGGCCGATCGTCGGGCGGCGCGTCTCGACCACTACACCGCTTGCGTTTTTGAAACGGGAAATCCTCGTCGATCCGGCGACCCTGGCGGCCTTGAAATTGAATGCCAAGCCGCAGCGTTCGTCGAACAAGGTTGCACGTCGCCCGACCGGAACCACAGTTGCCGAGCTGCAACCCGAACGGCATCGCCGCCCGTTCTTCCTGTTTTCCTGGTTCTGACCCGCTGGTTCGAATGCGCCAACGAGAAAGCCGGGCTTTGCTACCGGGTACCACAGCCAGCACAAGTCCAAATTCCGACGCTGCATGAGCCGCCGGGCATTGCTGCCCGTTATGCGGCGTGTAGACTCTGTTTTATACACGAAATAGTAGATATTTTGCGGAGAGAACATGGCAACAACCAAAGGTGGCCAGCCGGCGGAAGAGTCTCCATCCATTCCATGGTTTGGCGCCCGCACGATGGCGCGCAATCTGGCGATCGAGGTTCAATCGCTGCACGCACAGCGCGATGCGGCGTACAAGCAACTTGAAAGACTTGGCGCAATTCCGGTGCTTCAATTGGAGGCGCGACGAGCGGAACTCGAACGTGAGATCGCCGAACAAACAGCAAGGATTAATCGAGGGTGGATTGACGGGGCGGCCGCCTTAGAATCTCTGAAAAGTCAAATCCTGGAAGCTCGCCGGTTACTTGTAGCAACAGAAGATTCGGCGCTGTTGCAAGAAGTTGGCGTTTATCAATATCGGCATCCTTTGACTGATGCGGTCACTTACGAAAAAAAACTCGCGGCGATCGACGCTGACATTAAGGCAATGATTAAGAAGGATGGCGGAGCTGTCCTAGCCAACACTAACTGGACGGTCAACGGGTCTGTTGCCGAGGGCAGAGTAATGACCCGCGATTTTTCAAAGTTGATGCTCCGTGCTTTTAACGCAGAGGCGGATAATCTTGTGCGCGGCCTAAAGCCTTACAAGCTCGACGGCGCGCTGGATCGGCTCAAGAAAGTCGCAGAGACGATTGAGCGTCTTGGAAAAACTATGAACATTCGTATCTCAGCCTCGTATTACCAATTACGAATCCGCGAACTTGAGCTCACTGCTGACTTTTTACAGAAACAGGCCGAAGAAAAAGAAGTTGAGCGTGTAGCACGCGAACATCTTCGCGAGGAAAGAAAGGTCCAACAAGAGATCGCTAGGGAGCGTGACCGTCTTGAGAAAGAGCGCCAACATCATGCCAATGTACTGGAGGCGCTGATTGCGAAAGGCGATGAGATTGGTACTGCTCGTGTGCGCGAGCAATTGGATGCTATCGATACGAATATGAAAAGCGTGGACTATCGGGCTGCAAATATTCGGGCTGGGTATGTTTATGTAGTTTCCAACATAGGTTCTTTTGGAGAGAGGATGGTGAAGGTTGGGATGACCAGACGCTTAGAACCTATGGACAGAATTCGAGAGCTCAGTGACGCGTCAGTGCCGTTCAATTTTGATGTTCACGCTTTATTTTTTTCCGGTGACGCGGTCGGCATCGAGAGAACCATGCACGAGCGATTGGCTAATGTGCAGGTGAATGTCGTCAATCGCCGACGTGAGTTTTTCCAAGTGGCCCCGTCAGAAGTAAAAGTCCATCTGAGTGAACTCGCCGGAGAATTGTTGCAATTCCAGGAAATTCCAGAAGCAATCGAGTATCGCCAATGCCTGCGTATCAAATCAGAAGGGGATCCGGCTGCTGCAATAGTCCGATAATGTTGCTCGCGGACCAGCTTTTACAATTATACTTGGCTAATGAATCAAAAAGCCCGGCGTCTCCGCCGGGCTTTCCGTAACTCTCACTCAGTGCCGCGATCGGCTGCCCGTCAGGCCGCCTCTTCCTCAGCGGCCGGTTCGGCCTCGACTTCGTCGGCCGGCTTCGGCCCACGCCTAGGGCCCTTGGCGAGCGACGCCTCGATTTCCTTGATCGCCTCGGTCTCGGTGACCTTCTGCACCGCCGCGATCTCGCGCGACAGCCGGTCGAGGGCGGCTTCGTAAAGCTGCCGCTCGGAATAGGACTGCTCCGGCTGGGTGTCGGAGCGGAACAGATCGCGCACCACCTCGGCGATGGCGACGATGTCGCCGGAATTGATCTTGGCTTCGTATTCCTGCGCCCGGCGCGACCACATGGTGCGCTTGATGCGGGCACGGCCCTTGAGCGTCTCGAGCGCGCGCTTGACCAGCGGGGCTTCCGCAAGCTTGCGCATGCCGACCGACACGATCTTGGCGGTGGGAACCCGCAGCGTCATCTTGTCCTTGATGAAGTTGATGACGAACAGTTCCAGCTTGGCGCCGGCGATCTCCTGCTCCTCGATGGCCAGGATCTGGCCGACCCCGTGGGCCGGATAGACAATGAATTCGTTGGTCTTGAAGCCTTGTCGTTGAGTAGTCTTCTTATTGCTGGGCATTCCGGGCAAAACTCCTTCACCGGAGCCTTTACGGCTGCCGGCCATTTTGGCTGCAGGGGCCCCGTTGCGGGCGACGCCGCGCGAGGCATGAGAGGTCCGCCGCGCGCCGGCAGACTTTTTTGGTCGCCGGCTCATGCCGGTGGAACCTTTTTTAGCTTTTTGACGCGGTTTTTCGGCCACTGCTCACGCGTGGAATTCACGCCCTCTGACTAGACCCTTGGGACTTGCCGCGAAAAATAAGGCTCCCGAGCGGGGGAGCGGTGTCCGTGGCGGCGTTTTTCATATTCATCGGATTAATCAGAATATAGCACATTTTTGGTCAAAATCAAAGCCTTATGTGCCTCAAACGAACAATTTTGGGGTACCCGTTATGCGATTTTGGCGAATCGGTTAACGCCAAACCACCGGGGCGGTAGCCCGATCCTGCAAATACGGGCCTTAATCCCCGGTTCCGGGCTTGGGCGAGAAGAATTTCTTGAACTTGTCCGGCACGCCTTCCCATTCCTTGGAATCGGCCGGCGGCTCGCGTTTGACCGTGATATTCGGCCAGGTCTTGGCGTATTCGGTGTTCAATTCCACCCACTTCTCGAGGCCCGGCTCGGTATCCGGCTTGATGGCCTCGACCGGGCATTCCGGCTCGCAGACGCCGCAATCGATGCATTCGTCCGGATGGATCACCAGCATATTCTCGCCTTCGTAGAAGCAGTCCACCGGACACACCTCCACGCAGTCCATCAGTTTGCACTTAATGCAGCTTTCATTGACGATATAGGTCATCCAGGGCTCCGGCCTTCAAATTCGCAGTGCTGCCTATCGTAACGCTAAATAGGCCGCAAGCGTCGGCAATGCCACGCCGGAACGCCCCTCAGCCTATTCGGGGTGACAGCTTACGGGCAATGCCGGCCAAGGTGCAGGCCTTGATCCCGGAACTTGTTGTCATATCGCGGTAAAGCGCCCGGGCGGCGGGCGCGGCCCCGCGTTTTTCGCTGAAACCCGCGACTTTTATCACCCGCACCGAGCTGTCGAGCGCCAGCGTCACCACCTCGCCGATCGCCACCTTCTGGCCGGGGCCGCTCACGCGCTTGCCGTTGACCCGTACGTAACCCGCCTCGGCGAGCGCCGCGGCATCGCGGCGGGTGCGCACCATGCGGGCGTGCCAGAGCCATTTGTCGATGCGTTGGCGGTCAGTCATCCGAAATCGAGGCGCCTAGCTCTCTTTATCCCTCCCCACTTGCGGGGGAGGGTGGCGAGCATCGAGCGAAGCGAGATGCAAGCCGGGTGGGGGCGATGCACAATTGAAAGCAAACCCCACCCCCGGCGCTTCGCGCCGGACCCTCCCCTTTCAGGGGAGGGATCACCTCAAGGCCGCTCTTTCTGCTCGAGCTGCTGCTTGAGGGCGGCGAGCTTGGCAAAGGGCGAATTGGGATCGGGCTCTTTGCTGCTGCGAGCACCCCCACCGAACGGCTTGGCGTAATATTGATCGCGCTCGGCGCGCTCGACCCGGTCGCCCTTGTCGCGGCGCGGCCGGTCGCCACGCGGCGGCGCGGTGCCGCCATGAGTACCTTGGCGCTCGCTGCGCTGGCCGAAGCTCTTGGCCTGGCGCTCCGTGCGTTGCTGGCGCTCGTGGCGATCCTGGCGCTGCTGGCGATTGGGGCCGTCCCTGCGATCGCTTCGCCCAGGCTGACTGTCCGGAGCGGGCGCGGCGGCATCGGCGGCGGCCGGCGCCGCGGATTCGGACGGCACAGCGGCTGCGGTGGCAGTGGCTTCAGTGGCTGCGGTGGCGGTGGCATGCGCCGACACTTTTTGCGGACGCGGCTGGCGGCGCGGACGATGCGGTCGCCGCTCGGATCGCCCACCTGGCCGCCAGACCTCGATGAAGGCCGGCTCTTCGGCCGGCTTTTTCGACGAATCGGTTTCGGCGGCGGCAACGGCCGCGGCTTGTTCGATTGAAGGCGCGGCTTCGCCGGCCGCGGCCGCTTCAGCCACGGGAGCTTCAACGGCAGGTTCGGCGGCGGCAGACTCAATCGGCGCAGCGATTTCGGGCTGCACGATGAGATCGGGTTGCGGCAGTGAAGATGAAGATGGCGACGGCACCGCCTCGGCTGCCGTGACGTCGGCGATTGCCACTTCGGTAATCGGCGCGGATTCTGGCGCAGATTCTGGCGCGGGCGGTTGCGCGGCTTCGCCGGCCGGAGTTGCGGATTCTTCGGCCGGTTTTCCCTCGGCCGATTCCGCCGGCTTGATCTCCCCCGGCTCCGCCGGCTTGATCTCCACCGGCTCCGCCGGTTTGGCCTCCGGCGGTTTAGGTCTGCGGTCCAGTCGATAGCCGAGCGAACGCAGGACCGACGCAAAATCCTCGCCCGATGCGCCGGTGAGCGAAGTCATCGCGCCGGTCACCAGGAATCCGCTGCCATCGAAGGTACCGGCCGGCTTGGGGCCGGGCGAGCTTTCGCGCCAGGCCAAGGCCGGGCGAATGAGATCAGCCAGCCGCTCCAGGATATCGACGCGCACCGCGCGCTCGCCGCACACACGATAGCCGGCGGTGCGATAAAGCGGCTTGGGCGTCTCCTTGTCGACCGGGATCGATGTGCGCCCGCTGCCAGCCAGATGCAGCAGTTCGGCGACCCCCTTGGTCTCGGGGCTTTCGTGCTTGAGCGCCCACAATTGCGTCGCCAGCGCGCGCGGCGCCGGCTTGAGCAGGCCGGGCAGATAGATGTGATAGGCGCCGAAGCGCACGCCGTATTTGCGCAAGGTGGCGCGCGACGGCTGATCGAGGCCTTTGACTTCCTCCGACACCTTCTGGCGTTCCAGCACGCCGAGCGCTTCAACGAGTTGGAACGCGATGCCGCGCGCCATGCCGGTGACGTCATCGGCAGCGGTCAGCGAGAACAATGGCGCCAGCAACTTCTCGATATGGGTCTTGAGCCACAGATCGAGCCGCGTCTGCACCAGCTCGCGCGCCGGTCCGGTTAATTGCTCGTCGGCGATAATGCGCAGGCGCGGGCGCAGCACGTCGTCGCCGGCAATCAGCTTGCCGACCGCGTCGCCGGTCCAGCGCAGCGCGCCGTCGCTCGCCAGCACGATCTGATCGTTGGGCGCCTGCGACAGTTTGGTGGCGCGTGACTCGGTCTCGCCGGCCAGCGCTTTCTGCGCGGCGGTATTGAGCGCCTTGGCTTCGGAGCCGGCGGCGGAAGCATCCGGTGCAAACATGAATCCGTCGAGCCGGCCGATCACATGGCCTTCGACTGTCACTTCACCGGTCTTTCCTATTTCGGTTTCCAGCATGGTGTTTTCTCGCAGCCGCCGCATCAACACGCTGGTGCGGCGGTCCACGAAGCGTTCGGCCAAACGTTCATGCAGTGCATCGGACAGCTTGTCTTCGATCGCGCGGGCGACCCCCTGCCAATGCTCCGGATCGGCAAGCCAATCCGGGCGGTTGGCAACGAAAGTCCAGGTCCTGACATGCGCGATCCGGTTGGAGAGAGTGTCGATGTCGCCGTCGGTCCGGTCGGCTTGAGCGACTTGCTGACTGAACCAATCGGTGGGGATGTTACCCTCTCGCATCAGAAATCCATAGAGGGTGACCGCCAATTCGGCATGAGTGGCTGGCGCGATCTTGCGATAGTCGGGAACCTGGCAGGCATCCCACAACCGCGCGATGGCTGAGCGGTTGCATGCCAGCGAGCGCACATCCTCGTCGCGGGCGGCGTGCTCCAATACCAGGATATCCTCCGCCGTGGGCGCGCGCGTCAGCCCCGGTTCGGTCGGCACCATCGCCAGCGAGGCCTGCAGCGCGCCGATCGAGGAGAAATCGAGATCGGTATTACGCCATTGCAGCAGACGGATCGGCTCGAAATTGTGGCTTTCCAGGGCCTGCACCAATTCCGGCTCGAACGGATCGCAGCGGCCGGTGGTGCCAAAGGTGCCATCGCGGGTGGCTCTCCCGGCACGTCCGGCAATCTGCGCCAGTTCGGCCGGATTGAGCTTGCGGAACTGGTAACCGTCGAATTTGCGATCGGAGGCAAAGGCGACGTGATCGACGTCGAGATTGAGACCCATGCCAATGGCGTCGGTGGCCACCAGATAATCGACGTCGCCCGACTGGTAGAGCGCGACCTGCGCATTTCTTGTGCGCGGCGAAAGCGCGCCCAGCACCACCGCCGCGCCGCCGCGCTGGCGGCGGATCAATTCGGCGATGGCGTAGACTTCATCGGCCGAGAACGCGACGATGGCCGTGCGCGACGGCAGCCGGGTGAGCTTCTTCTCGCCGGCGTAAGTGAGCATCGACAGCCGCGGCCGGCTGACAATATGCGCGCCGGGCAGCAGCTTCTCCACCATCGGCCGCACCGTGGCGGCGCCCAGCACCAGCGTTTCCTCGCGCGCGCGCATGTTCAACATGCGGTCGGTGAACACATGGCCGCGTTCGAAATCGGCGCCGAGCTGAACTTCGTCGATCGCCAGGAACGCCACGTCGAGGTCGCGCGGCATGGCTTCCACGGTGGACACCCAGAAGCGCGGATTCGGCGGCTTGATCTTCTCTTCGCCGGTAATCAGCGCCACCGCGTCCGCGCCGACGCGATCGACCACCTTGTTGTAGACCTCGCGCGCCAGCAAACGCAGCGGCAGCCCGATCATGCCGGAGGAATGCGCCAGCATGCGTTCGATGGCGAGATGGGTCTTGCCGGTATTGGTGGGACCGAGCACGGCGGTGACGCCGGCGCCGCGGGCGCGCGATGTCCGGTTTTGCTGTGGGGAAAATGAAATGGTCATTACGCGTTTTACTTCTGTTGTCATGGCCGGGCTTGTCCCGGCCATCCACGCCTTCTTTTCCCACCCTGCTTCAAGGCGTGGATGCCCGGCACAAGGCCGGGCATGACGAAGGCAGGTTCTGTATCACAATGCGACGGCAAACACGTCGGCGGTTAAGCTTTAGAACGAGTCTGGAACGAAACGCGCCCGAATCGCTGACTCAGGCGCTGTATGCGTTCGTTCACGGCGACATCTGGCTGGCTTACCGCCTTCTCCTACAAGATCGGGTAGCCTAGGCAGATTCTGCCGCCCTGGAACCGCGCGAATTCGTTAATGATGGTCAAGATCAGAACCCTGGGAAGAGTCAAGACCCTTTATTTGGCGCCGCCGCGCCGTTCATCCGTCGAGGCTCGCTTCTCTCGCGCCTCAGGATAACGGGTAAGATCATTGCGTTTTCATCCCATTGGCGGATGCCCGCGTCGGGGTGGCAACCGAGACAAATTGAGTGGCCTCCATCACGGCTGGACCGATCGGCGTCGGGCCCTGCACACGAAACGGCACCAGCACGCGCGTACCCGCGATCGGCGCCAGCCAAACCTCGATGTCGTGCTGCTTGGAAATATACTTGATCGCGGCGCGCGAGGGGATATGGCCGGCGACCGGCAAAAAATAGACCGAGCAGACCAGCACATGGCCTGCATAGCCCTTTTCCGCCTTTACGGTATCAATGCGCTTGAAGGCGAGATGCAGGTTGTAGCGCAGCCGTCCATCGAAGACGGCAAGCGTCTGCTGGCAAGCCTCCGGCGACAGCGGATTGCCGCTGCTCGGAGCGTGCAGCAACGACGCGGTCATCGGATCGAGAACGCCCTGCTCCAGCGCTTCGGTGACCGGCACGCGTTCGGCTTCGTGATCCTGCGGCGGATCGTTGTTGAAGTCCTTGACGTTGCCATTTTTGATCGTGAGCCGGACCCGTTCGGTCTTCTTGCGGGTGACAATGGTCGCCGCGTAGTCGGACGACACCGGGCGGCCGGCCAGCAGCGTCCCGCGCGTTGCGCTGGTGCCCTCGCCGCCAATAAAGGCGTGCATCAGGCCCGTCGTTACGCCGCTCGCCGTAGCGGTATAATGGGTGTCGGCGATATCGATCGTCCAGCTGCCCTTGCCGATCGGAATGCCGGCCAGCGACACGGTGTAATACGCGTCGAGCTTGCCCTGCGCCGATGCCGGCCCGGACGCCGCGGCCGCCAAGGCCATAGCTAGGATCAAGCCGCCCAACGCCAGGCACATGCTTCTCAGGGCTTGTCGCAACGCCACCACGAAACTCAACCTCCTGCGCGCCGGCACCGCGGAGACGGCCACGGCCGGGCGAAACCTACCTATATGACCAGCAGCCCATTCCGGCGCGCAAGGCCTGTCCGGTAAATGCGGTAAATGACGCACAGAAATAGCGGCCGCCAGCGGCATGACCGGTCTCGTCGGCGTCTAATAAGTCGAATCTGTGATGGCCGCGCCCTGCCGCCTGGCGGCGGATGGAGCCGATCCGGCCGCAGCGCCCCGCTAGAACGCTATGAATGGCGCCAAAACCGGTTAAAAGCCGGCTCAAATCCTCGGCTTGACGCCCTGCGAGGCGCTCTCTATACGTCCGGCCATCCTACTCACGATGAATAACCGGTTCGGCGCGGATTTTGCGCTTTAACTTTTCGAAATTACGCGGTTTGAGGGACTAGCCATGTCATGGCGTTGCGATCTGACCGGCAAGAAGCCGCTGGTCGGCCATAAAGTGAGCCACTCCAATATCAAGACCAAGCGGCGGTTCATGCCGAACCTTCGCAACGTCACGCTTATTTCCGATGCGCTCAAGCGCAGCGTGCGGGTGCGGGTATCGGCCAATGCGCTGCGCACCGTGGACCATCGCGGCGGGCTCGACGCCTTCCTGTTGAAGGCCAAGGACGCCGAACTGGCGCCCAAGATGCTCGAACTCAAGCGCGCGATCGCCAAGAAGCAGGCCAAGGCCGCGCCCGAACCGGCGGCGGCGGGCTGACCTCGTACTGTCATTCCGGGGCGCGCCGAAGGCGCGAACCCGGAATCCATAATCCCGGTCTCGTTAGGATATTGAGTTGTAGAGGTCATCCCAATCTGGGTTAGCCTCTTCAATCAATGCGACCTTCCAATCGCGTCGCCATTTCTTAATTTCTTTTTCACGCGTGATGGCGGCCACCGCGTCATCGTAAACCTCAAACCAAACCAGACGATCTACGCCATAGCGTGAAGTGAACCCACGCGTCGCCTTCGTCTTGTGCTCATAGACCCGGCGAATCAGATCGTTCGTCACGCCCAAATACAGCGTACGGTGTTTACCACTGGCGAGAAGATAGACGTACATACCGCAATACAGGGCTTATGGATTCCGGGTTCGCGGGCCATAGCGCGTCGAAGACACGCGTAAACGCGCTAAAGGCCCGCGCCCCGGAATGACAAAAAATTACTCCCCCACCAGCTTGAATTGCAGCAACAGATTGCGCTGGATGACGGAAAAATTATCGTCCGATATCAGCGTGATGATGGTTTCGCCTTGCGCGTTGCGATGCACGGCGATGCCTTCCATGTTGTCAATCTGATGGGCGAGATCGGCGTAGATCAGCTCTTTGCCCTCGACCGTTGCGCCCGGCTTGAAGGTGGAGAGCGGCAAGCGGCGGATGCGCATGGCGACGCCGCGCGCCGGCGAATAGCGGCGCTCAAGCAGCAAGAGATCGGACGGCGGCAGGATGGCGCAGTCGGTGACGTCGAAGTCGTCGCTGCGCTTGACGCTGAAACGCTCGACCGGACCATCGCCCGCAGGCCTTAGCAGGTATGAGCGATGATTGCCTTGCGCGTCGAGGCTGCGCTCGGTGATCACGATCAGCGTGCCGGCGAGCCTTGAGTCTTTCGGGCCGCCCGCCAGGCATTCCAGACTTTTGTTGTAGGCCAAGGTCTTGAAATCGTCCGGCACGGCAATCGGCTCGCCGCGCGCCAGCAAGCCATCGCGCCGAAAATTGAAACGCACGATCTGCTCGGCCCGCTCGATGCCGATATAGTGCAGGCCGTCCATTTCGGTGAGCGATTCGACGTCGAACCAGCCGCGCGCAGCCAGCGGTTTGCCGTCGGGCCCGAGGATCGGCGCCATCTCGGCGTCGGCGATGCCGGCGGGTCTGCCGTCGCGGTAAGCGATGCGGCCGCGCAGCCAGGATCCGTTATCGGTGATCGCAAGGAAGTGACTGCCATCCGGTTCGACATTGATGGCGGAAACGCCGCCGAAGGCCTGGTAATTCGAAGTGAGCGCGAGGCCGCCGAGGAATTCCAGAGCGCCAAACCGCGTCCGCGACGGGTCGCGGTTGTCGAATGCGTCGATCGGCGTGGCTTGCACGGCGATCCGCGCCGGCGCCGCGCTCGTGCGTAACGCTTCGGCCAGCGCAAACGAGCCGGCTATAATAACGAACGCGGCAAAAACCGCGCCACCGGTGAGCCAGCGGCGGCGATTGAAATTCTGCATCGGCTTCAATCCACACTCCGCTCATTCCCGCGTAAGCGGGAATCCAGAAATTGCGATGGCGCACTCTGGCCGCCCTGGGTCCCCGCTTTCGCGGGGACGAGCGGCCGTACATTCACGCGACGCGCTTTCGGGTGCGGCGCGTCGGCCGCTCGCTGGCGGTATTCTCCTCGAACAGCTCGGCGAGCTTCTCGGTCATGGCGCCGCCGAGCTCCTCGGCATCGACGATGGTGACGGCGCGGCGGTAATAGCGCGTCACGTCGTGACCGATACCGATGGCGATCAGTTCGACCGGCGAACGGGTCTCGATCTCCTCGATCACCCAGCGCAGATGGCGTTCGAGGTAATTGCCGGGATTGACCGAGAGCGTGGAATCATCGACTGGCGCGCCGTCGGAAATCATCATCAGGATCTTGCGCTGCTCGGTGCGTCCCAACAGGCGCTTATGCGCCCAGTCGAGCGCCTCGCCGTCGATGTTCTCCTTGAGCAGGCCTTCGCGCATCATGAGCCCAAGATTCTTGCGCGCGCGCCGCCACGGCGCGTCTGCCGATTTGTAGACGATGTGGCGCAGGTCGTTGAGGCGGCCGGGATTGGCCGGCTTGCCGGCGGTGAGCCAATGCTCGCGCGCCTGCCCGCCTTTCCAGGCTCTCGTGGTGAAGCCGAGGATCTCGACCTTGACGCCGCAGCGCTCGAGCGTGCGCGCCAGGATGTCGGCGCAGGTGGCGGCGACCGTGATCGGGCGCCCGCGCATCGAGCCGGAATTGTCCAAGAGCAGCGTCACCACGGTGTCACGGAATTCGGTGTCCTTCTCGGCCTTGAACGAGAGCGGGTGCATGGGGTCGATGACGATGCGCGACAGCCGCGCCGGATCGAGTTGGCCTTCCTCCAGGTCGAATTCCCAGGAACGGTTCTGCTGCGCCATCAGCCGGCGCTGCAGCCGATTGGCCAGCCGCGCCACGACGCCCTGCAGATGCGAAAGCTGCTTGTCGAGATAGCTGCGCAGGCGATCCAATTCCTCCGGTTCGCACAGATCCTCGGCCGCCACCATTTCGTCGAACTTGACGGTGAAGGCGCGATAATCCGGCCCGCGCGGCGTGTTGGCGCCGAATTGACGCGGCCGCTGCGGCTCACCCGGGTTTTCGGCATCGCCCATGTCGGTGTCGTCGGCCATGTCGGCGGTGGGCGCGTCGACCGCTTCGGCGGCGCTATCGGGCATGTCCTCGGCGGACACTTGGCTGTCCTCCATGCTCGTGCGCTGCATATCGTCGCTGTCGGCGGCATCACCGTCCTCGCCGGATTCCTGCTTGCGCTTGTCCTCCTCGCCGTCCTCTTCTTCGTCCTCGGAATCGCGGCTGCGGTCCTCGCCCATTTCAAGCGCGTCGAGCAGGTCGTGCACCGCATCGCCGAACTGGCGCTGGTCCTCGACCAGGTTTTCAAGCCGGTCGAGCTTTTTGCCGGCGCGATCCTCGATCAGCGGACGCCAGAGATCGACCAGCTTCTTGGCAGCCTGTGGGGGGCTAAGGCCGGTCAGACGCTCGCGCACCAGCAGCGCCAGCGCATCCTCGATCGGCGCGTCGGCGCGCTCGGTGATCTCGTCGAATTTTCCGCGATGGAAGCGCTCGTCCAGCATGGCGATGAGATTCTGCGCCACCCCGTCCATGCGGCGCGCGCCAATGGCTTCGACCCGCGCCTGTTCCACCGCCTCGAATACCGCGCGCGCCTGCTGGCCGGACGGCTGCAGGCGGCGATGCATGGCCGGATCGTGGCAGGCAATGCGCAGCGCAATCGAGTCGGCATTGCCGCGCACGATCGCCGCCTCGGCCTTTGAAAGTTTGCGCGGCGGCTCCGGCAGCCGCACCTTGCCGCCCATCAGGCCGGGACGCTCGGCCGCGTAGGAAACTTCCAGGTCGGGCTTGCGCGCCAGCGCGCGCAGGCAGCCGGCGACCGCCCGCTTGAAAGGCTCGGTCGGCGCTTCCTTCGACGACGGTTTGCTCTTGATGTTGGACGCCATTTTTTCTTCCGTCGTTCCGGGGCGCGCTGAAAGCGCGAGCCCGGAACCCATACTCACTGACGTCTCGGCTCTATCTCACGACCGGGGTTATGGGTCCCCGCCTTCGCGGGGACGACAGTCACGACAGCGCCACGTTCACCGAACTCTCCGGCAGTTCGACGCCGAAGCAGCGCTGATAGAACTCCGCCACGATCGGCCGCTCCAGCTCATCGCACTTGTTGAGGAAGGTGAGCCGGAAGGCAAAACCGATATCGTTGAAGATCTCGGAATTCTCCGCCCAGGTGATCACCGTGCGCGGGCTCATCACGGTCGAGATGTCGCCGTTCATGAAGGCATTGCGCGTCAGGTCGGCGACCCGCACCATCTTGTTGACGATGTCGCGGCCCTGCTCGTTGCGATAGTGCTTGGCTTTCGCCAGCACGATTTCCACCTCGTTGTCGTGCGGCAGATAATTCAGCGTGGTGACGATCGACCAGCGGTCCATCTGGCCCTGGTTGATCTGCTGGGTGCCATGATAGAGGCCGGAGGTATCGCCGAGGCCGACCGTGTTGGCGGTGGCAAACATCCTGAAGGCGGGATGCGGCTTGATCACTTTGTTCTGGTCGAGCAGCGTCAAGCGCCCGGCCACTTCCAGCACGCGCTGGATCACGAACATCACGTCCGGCCGCCCGGCGTCGTATTCATCGAAGCAGATCGCGACATTGTGCTTGAGCGCCCACGGCAGGATGCCGTCGCGGAATTCGGTGATCTGCTGATTGTCCTTGATGACGATGGCGTCCTTGCCGATCAGATCGATGCGGCTGATGTGGCTGTCGAGATTGACGCGCACCAGCGGCCAATTGAGCCTCGAGGCAACCTGCTCGATATGGGTGGACTTGCCGGTGCCGTGATAGCCGGTGACCATGACGCGGCGGTTGTGAGCGAAGCCGGCGAGGATGGCGAGCGTGGTCGGCCGGTCGAACCGGTAATCGGGGTCGAAATCCGGAACGTGCTCGTCGGGCTTGGAATAGGCCGGCACTTCCAGATCGCTGTCGATACCGAACACCTGACGGATCGACACTTTCATGTCGGGCAAGCCTTCAACAGATTCTTTTACTGCGGCAGTCATTGATCCTCCGTGGCTCAGGGCATGCCCAAAGCCCGTGATGCGGTCCGACTCGATAACGGTCCGGCTGATGGTGGCGGCAACTTAGCAGACGAGAGCGGGCGGAAAAACCCGCCTGCGAAGAATAACACCATCAATTATATCAATGAGATAGGCATTACCGGGCCTGTGCGGAAGGCAGGGCTGGGTTGCTTTTTGTCGTCACTCCGGGACGAAGGCTGGGCCGCGACCTCTCCACTGTCATGCCCGGCTTTATGCCGGGCATCCACGCCTTCTTCTTAAAGCGTAAGACGTGGATGGCCGGGACAAGCCCGGCCATGACGATCTCGGCCGCGGAATGACAGCGTCGTCAGCCGAATCCCGCCGATTTCAGGTAGTTGTAGGACTTGATCACCTCGATCAGCCGCTCCTCGGTGGAGCGGTCGCCGCCATTGGCGTCGGGGTGGAACTGCTTCACCAGTTCCTTGAAGCGGATTTTCACCTGCTGCGGGGTAGCGCCGACATCGAGCCCAAGCCGATCGAGCGCCTTGCGCTCGGCGTTGCGGATCTGGCGCCTTTCGGTCTGCTTCTTCTGCTCGGTACGGCTGCCCTCGCCGAACAAGCCAAACGGATCGTCGCGGGTGCCAAAGGCGCTCAGGTCCGGCTTAACGTTCCTTTTGCCGGTTCCCATTTTCCAGGTCGGGCGGTGACCGGTCAGCGCGTCCTTCTGGAAAGCCATGACCGCGGCATCGCTCATGCCGGAGAAGAAATTATACGACTGATTGTAGTCGCGCGCGTGCTTCAGGCAGTAATTCCAATATTCCTTTTCGGTCCCGCGCGCCTTGGGGGCCTTATTGGTCGCCTTCTCCTTGCAGCCATGCCATTCGCAAACCGGCCCGCCGGTCTTGAGCCGGCGGTCCTTTTCCGGTTTGACCCGGATACTGTCAAATATTGGCGAGTCGGATTTCATGACCGATCATTATGCGCTTTTAGGGGTGACCGCTTCAAGACTTGACAATGGTGCATCGCCCTTGATTCCGCCACGAAGCAGCCATTGCCCCACGCAGCCCTTTTGTCTAAGTGGCAGCATGCGGACCGCCGATATCATCACAAAGAAGTTGACCGAGGCTTTCGAGCCCGAAAGCCTCCGAGTCGAGGACGAATCCCACCGGCACGAAGGCCATGCCGGGGCTCGTCCGGGTGGGCAGACTCATTTCCGCGTCTATATCGTGTCGCAGGCCTTCAAAAGTAAGACCCGGCTCGAGCGCCACCGCATGATCAACGGCATACTTTCAGACGACCTGGCCGGCGGCGTGCATGCGCTCGCCATCCACGCCGCGGCGCCGGGCGAAGGCGGGATTTCTTAGCCGCCCAACCGATCTGGTATATTACATTGTTGACGTTGTGTACGCCAATGGCGTATACAACGTCATGACCGGTCCACTCCACGTCGTGGCGGAGACACCGCAGTTTATTCGTGACGTGAAGGCTGCCGGACTTTCACAGTATGAGCGTAACCACATCATCGATACCATCGCGGCAAATCCGACGGTCGGTGACGAGGTTCGTGCCTCAGGCGGCGTACGCAAGGTCCGCTTCGCCGGACGCGGCAAGGGCAAGAGCGGAGGCTATCGAGCCATGACCGCGTATTTCGGACTGGACGCGCCGGTTTATCTGATCGCGCTCCTGAGCAAAGGCGAAAGAGGCAATTTCACCGCTGCGGAAGTGGCAAACTTCAAAACGCTCACCGCAGAAATCTGGCGCTATTGGCGCAGGAGAACGAGATGACCAAAGCGGGCGATAGAATTCTTCAAGGCTTGCGCGAGGCCGTGGCCCACGCGCGCGGCGCTAGGGTTCCCGGGCTGCGGATTCACGTGCCGCGCACTGTCGATGTGCATGCGATTCGTCGTCGCACCGGATTATCGCAGACGGTCTTTTCGCGCAGGATCGGTGTGTCGACCGGAACGCTTCGCAACTGGGAACAAGGCCGCCGCGCACCTGACGGCCCTGCCCGCGTGCTGCTGGCGATGCTGGCGCGCAACCCACGCATTGTCGAAGAAACGCTCGGCCGGTAACGGCGGCGTGCATGCGCTCGCCATTCATGCCGCGGCGCCGGGCGAAGGCGGGGTCTCTTAAGGCGGCGCGTATGCCGGTCGGGCGAAATCGCGATACGAAATCGGGGGAATGCCGTGAAACTACGGATTGCGCTCGTCGCAGCATTGCTGATCGCAACCCAGGCGCATGCCCAAAACGACCCGAACAGCGCGCTGGTATATTACCCGAGCTGCCTCGCCGCCGCCGACATCGTTCAAGGCAAGCATCCCGCCGCCGATTCGGAGGAAGCGGCCAAGCTCCTGAAAAAAGCCGCCATATGTTTTGGCGCGATAACGGCCATCAGGAATCTTGAGCCGTTTTTCAAAGCTGAATATGCCGTTTGTCCGCCGAAAGACAAAGAGGTCTCATTTGCTCAGATGGTGCTGGCGGTCACGGCCCACCTCAAGAACCATCCGGAGCAACGTCGCGACAACTTCCATCAAGTCGCGGCCACCGCCCTCGCCGCCGCTTGGCCTTGTCCTCAATAAATTTAGGGCGTGCATTTAGATCGTCGACTCGTCTTTCAAATTTTGGTCATCCCAGCAGGCCCGATCAGGGCTTTGACAGGGCGAACCCGATGCGAGAACGGACGAAACAAGATGGATGGTTCAGAATGCCAATGCGCCGTTATCGGCCCGCCAGCGCGAGCAGAATACGGCGCCCTGCATCTGCCACTTCCAAACTGCCGCGATTGCCCAGAATGACGACGCCGATTTTTCGTTCAGGTAGCAGTCCGATATAGGCCGAGGCGTTGTCCATCCCGCCGTACTTGTCGACAATTGGTTCGTTGCCCTTGTGCACCTCCCAGGCAAGCGCCTGGTACAAATTCTTTCCCATCGGGAAACTGCCTTGCTGCGCGCGACGCATGCCCTCTTGCAGCGCCGCCTGACCCGGAAGATCGCCAAGGTTGGCCGCCAAGAACACGGCCATGTCGCGAGCGGATGCGTACATCTGACCGGTTCCCAGCCAGTGGTAATAGCCTTGCAGATCGCCAGGCTCGCCGATCGGTACTCCATCTTCCGAATAGCCCTGTACTGCGCGGCGCGCGAGGGCCATTGGAATTTCACCGCGTGGATTTAGCTTCGGATCGGCAGACGCCATCGGCAGCGTCGTAGAGCGCAAACCAAGCGGCTTTAGCAGGCGCTGCGTCATTAATTCATCGAACGGCATTCCAAACCGACGTTCCAGCGCAAGGTGTATGAGCATGAAGCCGGCGTGCGAATAGATCCTCTGTTGGCCGGGTTCGTGGTCCTTATTGGACGTCCAGGCGTTCAGCGTGGCAACGAACTCCGGCAGCGTGTAAGCCTCCTCGGGCCACGGCGGATGATCCTGCGGGAGCACAAAGCCCGAGGTATAAGTCGCGAGCTGGCGCAGCGTGATCCGTCGAACGTCGGCGCCCTGCTGTAGTTCGGCCAAATACTTTGTGACCGGATCGTCCAGGTTCAGCTCGCCTCGTTGTTCGGCAATCGCAAGCAGCGCGGTATCGAAGACCTTGCCGACTGACCCGAGATTAAAGAGCACGTCCGAGGTGATCCGTTGGGCAGGGTCGGCCATGCCGTAATTAAAGAACAACGTTCGGCCATCCATCCGAATGGCAACGGCAGCGCCGCCGGGACCGGCCTTTGGCAGCACGGCTCGAATTTGCTGGTCGACGATCTTGGTTATGTCGCCATCCGGACCGGCGTTTGCCTTGGCCGTTACAGCGATACTCAGACCGCCGATCAGCGCAATTGCGAATAGCCGCCTGGGAAATCCAATTGACACAATATCATCCGTTAATGCGCGAGCCGTATGGCTGATCCGAGATAACGGCAAAATTCCGACGACCTGCAAAGAAACCGAGGCTTCGCAACATTGAATTGCCGTCACTGTTGGTTTCAAATTTTCGCACGAGCTCGGATCGTCATCGTTTCCGCCCTGTCCGCGGCAAGCCCGCTTTACCCCTCCCAATAGCTGCCGTGAGTAGCAATGCGGCGAATGGCAGCAGCTAGGAAGGTTCGCTTCGGGTCATCCGCGACCGAGCCATCAATGGCCAAAATCGATCTATGTCTGCTGCTTACCAAAAGCAGACATTACAAAAAGTATCCAAACCAGCAATTGACCCGCCGTTTATGAATCTACGCCGCGCACGCAGCCTCACTTGACCTTCAACGGTTTGCGCGGCAGCGGCTGGATGCGTAGCGCGGTGATGCGATTACGCGAGCGGCGCAGCACACGGAAGCGGAAGCCGTGGAAGGTGAAGCTCTGCCCCACTTCGGGAATAGAGCGCGCCTCGTGAATGACCAGGCCGGCGATGGTGGTCGCTTCCTCGTCCGGCAGGTTCCAATCCATGACGCGGTTGAGGTCGCGGATGGTCACCGCGCCGTCGACATTGACCGAGCCGTCCGGTTGCTTGCGCACGCCCGGCATGGCGACGTCGTGCTCGTCGGTGATGTCGCCGACGATCTCCTCGAGGATATCTTCCAGCGTCACCAGGCCCTCGACCTCGCCGTATTCGTCCACCACCAGTGCGAACGGCGTCTTGCGGCGGCGGAACGCCTTGAGCTGCTCCGACACCGGCCGCGTATCGGGCACGAACCAGGGCGCCGCCATCAGCGAAGCAATATCGACCTTGGAGGCGTCGCCATCGACCGCGTGCAGCGCGCGCAGCAGATCCTTGACGTGCAGGATGCCGACGATGTTCTCCGGATTGCCGCGCCAGAGCGGCAGCCGGGTGACCGGCGAGGCGATCACCGCGTTGACCACTTCCACGGCCGGTTCGTCGGCATTCAAGGTAATCATGTTGGTGCGGTGGATCATCACGTCGGACACCACCAGTTCGCGCAGATCGAGCACGCCGCCGAACATGTCGCGGTCGACCGTCTCGACGTCGCCTTCGCGGTGCAACAGATCGACCGCGCCGCGCAATTCCTCGCGCGCCGACAGCACCTGCTGATCCTCGCCCACCGTCATGCCGACGAATTTGAGCAGCCAGCGCACCAGCGCCTCGATCGCCATCAGCACGGGGCTGAAAAGCGTAACGATCAATTGCATCGGCCGCGCCACCGCCAGCGCGATGCGGTCGGGCGCGTTGAACGCGGCCGTCTTCGGCAGGATTTCGGCGAACACGACGACCACGATGGTCATCGTCACGGTCGCGTAGAACACGCCGACATCGCCGAACAAGGTCAGCAAAAAGTGGGTCGCCAGCACGGAGGCGGCGATATTGACCGCGTTGTTGCCGAACAGCAGCGCGCCGAGCAGCCGCTCGCGCTGCGCCAACAGGCGGTTGACGATGCCGGCGCGGCGGTTGCCCTGCTTTTCCAGTCGCGCCATGCTGGCGCGCGACGACGCGGTGAGCGCGGTTTCGCTGCCGGCGAAGAACGCCGACAGCAGCAGGCAGACGACAACGATAGCGAGGGATAGCCAATCGTTTCCGGTCATCGCTCAGAATCTTTGATCACGCGCTTAGCTTGTCGGAGAGAAACGCGCGCACCTCGGCGGGATCGACATTGTTTTCGATGAACGCCTGCCCGATGCCGCGCACCAGGATAAATGTGAGCCTGCCGCGTTTCACTTTCTTGTCCTGCGAAATCAGTTCCATCAAGCTATCGACGTCCGGCACGCCGCCGGGGACTTGGCTGAGATGGGTCGGCAGGCCGACCGCCGCAAGGTGGGCGGCGGCGCGCGCGGCGTCGGCGGCCGGGATCAATCCCTTGCGCGCGGAGAATTCGAATGCCAGCGCCATGCCGAGCGCCACCGCTTCGCCGTGCAGCAGCCGCTGCGAGAAGCCGCAGCCTGCTTCCAGCGCATGGCCGAAAGTGTGGCCGAGATTGAGCAGCGCGCGCTCGGCCGTTTCGCGCTCGTCGCGCGCGACGATGCCGGCCTTGCCACGGCAGCAGACCGCGATGGCGTGCTCGCGCCCGCGACCGCCGGAGAATATGTCCTGCCAATTGGCTTCCAGCCAGGCGAAAAACGCCGCATCGCCCAGCAGGCCGTATTTGGCGACCTCGGCGTAGCCGGCGCGGAACTCGCGCTCCGGCAGCGTGTCGAGCAGCGCGGTATCGGCGATCACCAGGATCGGCTGATGAAAGGCGCCGACGAGATTCTTGCCGTGGCGCGAATTGATGCCGGTCTTGCCGCCGACCGATGAATCGACTTGCGCGAGCAAGGTCGTGGGCACCTGCACGAAGTCGAGCCCGCGCCGTACGCTCGCCGAGGCATACCCGGCCAAGTCGCCGATCACGCCACCGCCGAGCGCGACGATGAGATCGCCGCGCTCGATGCGCGCCGCGATGATCGCCTCGCACACGGTCTCGAACGTCGCATAATTCTTGGAGCCCTCGCCCGGCGGCACCACGATCGCGAAACTTTCGAGGCCCGCGGATTTGAGCGCCGCCTCGGCGGCGGCAAGATGGTGCTTAGCAACCGTCGCGTCGGTGACGATCGCGCATTTGGCGCCCGGCCGCAGCGCCTTGATACGCTCGCCGAGCGAGCCGATGAGCCCGCGGCCGATGACGATGTCGTAGGCGCGCGTCCCCAGTGCAACCTGCACCACCATCGGTTCGGCAGCCGGCCCCGCAAGCGGGCCTTGGCGCAGCGGCGCGGTCATGGCTGTTTCTCCCCGTCCGCGGCAAGACCGAGATGCTTTACCAGTGCGGCGGCGATCTCGTCGACAATCGTGTCGTGCGGCTCATCGCGCGAGCGCACGACGATGTCGGCCTTGGCGTAATACGGCTCGCGCAGCGGCAGCAACTCCTTGATCTTTTCGACCAGCGGCCGGTCGGTGCGCCGCTTGGTCCGCTTCACCAGCACGTCGAGATCGGCGTTGAGCCAGATCGAGATACCTTTTTCGGCGATCAATGCGCGGGTATTGGGGTCCATCACGGCGCCGCCGCCGGTCGCCAGCACGCTTGGACCGTTGTCCAGCAGCCGCGCGATCACGCGCGCCTCGCCGGCGCGGAAATAGGGCTCGCCGTGCTTTTCGAAAATCTCCGGGATGGTCATGCCGGCGGCGGTTTCGATCTCGCTATCGGCATCGACGAACGGTATGCCGAGCCGGGCCGAAAGCCTGCGGCCGATCGACGACTTGCCGGCGCCCATCATGCCGACCAGCACAATGCAGCGGGTGCCGAGCATGCGCACGATGGCCAAATCCAGCCCATTTTCCGCCGCTTTTTGAATGGCACTGTTCGGCATAGTCGGGTCTAATCCATCCAGACCGGATCGCAAACCTGCTTAACATTTTGCTTGCGCATGATCTTTTCCGAAAACCGGTTCCCACTTTTCGGGATCATGCGCTAGAGTCCCAAATCGACGCCACGGTTCCATATACCAGCAATTGAGACAACCGCGTCGGCGGGTCTTAACCCTGGTTAAGGAAACCGGCCGTACACAAGTGAAATTCGCCCGTTTGGCGCGGGCCGCCGCCGGACCTCGATCATGCCGAGCCTGTTCAGATTTCTGGTCTTCGTCGGCCTCGTCGGCGGGCTCGCCTATTTCGCGGTATTTTCGCTCGCCACCTTCGTCAAGTACCAGCCGCGCGAGATCGTGGTGACCGTTCCCCCCGACAAGTTTCTCAAACAACCGCGTTGATGCCCTTCCCAGGCAAGGCGATGGCCAAGCGCATGATCCCGAAAAGTGGGGACCGGTATTCGGATCAGATCATGCGCAAAAAAAGAGCCCAAAACTCATCCGACGAGGCGCTGGTCGAACTGTTCCTCGACATGCAGGCGGCCGAGCGCGGCGCTGGCAAGAATACCTTCGATGCCTATCGCAACGATCTCGCCGACCTGGCGGCTTATCTGCGCGCCGCCGGCGGCGGCATTTCCAATGCCACGACCGACGATTTGCGCGGATTTCTCGCCGACCTTGCCGCGCGCGGCTTCAAGACCTCCTCGCTGGCGCGGCGCTTGTCGGCGCTGCGCCAGCTTTACCGATTTCTCTATGCGGAAGGAAAACGCAGCGACAATCCGGCCGCGGTGCTGGAAGGGCCCAAGCGCGCCCGCACATTGCCCAAGATTCTCTCCATCGCGGAGGTCGATGGCCTGCTGATGCAGGCACGCAAAGCCGCCGAGGACGCCAAGCAACCGCCGGCGGCCAGGCTGCGCGCGGCGCGGCTGCTGTGCCTGCTGGAAGTGGTCTACGCCACCGGCTTAAGAGTGTCCGAACTGGTGGCGCTGCCGGCCTCAAGCGCGCAGCGCGATCAACGCATGCTGGTGGTGCGCGGCAAGGGCAACAAAGAACGGCTGGTGCCGCTCAACCAAGCGGCCAAGCGCGCCATGGCCGAATACCTCAAACTGCGGGCCGACGCAGGGCACCAAGGGTCTTCAAAGCAAGATTCTTCAAAACAAGAACAATCGAAATGGCTGTTCCCTTCGTTCGGCGAGCAGGGCCACCTCACCCGGCAACACTTTGCCCGCGATCTCAAAACCCTTGGCTCATCCGGCGGCATTGCGCCGGAGCGGCTGAGCCCGCACGTGTTGCGGCACGCTTTCGCCAGCCACCTGCTGCATAACGGCGCCGACCTGCGCGTGGTGCAGACCCTGCTGGGGCACGCCGATATCTCGACCACGCAGATCTACACCCATGTGCTGGAAGAACGGCTGAAAGCGCTGGTGCGCGACCTGCACCCGCTGGCGGACGGGTAGCCAGAAAGTGCCGTAAAAACCGTATTAACCCGCTTGCTTGACTCAAAGGCCCGCTCCGCGTCACTACGCCCCGATCGCACTCCAAGTCTAAACCCCAAGCCTAAACCCCAAACCTAGACCCCAAGCCGAAACGCCAAACCCAAACCCCATGCGCACCTATCTCGATTTCGAAAAGCCGGTGGCCGAACTGGAGGCCAAGGTCGAGGAATTGCGCGCCGTCGCCGAAACCGGCAGCGCGGTCGAGGTCGGCGAGGAAATCAGCCGGCTCGAGGTCAAGGCGGCGTTGGCGCTCAAGGAACTCTATGCCGATCTGACGCCCTGGCAAAAAACCCAGGTCGCGCGCCATCCGCAACGGCCGCATTGCCTCGACACCATCGCCGGCCTGATCGGCAATTTCATTCCGTTCGCCGGCGACCGTAAATTCGGCGACGACCCGGCCATTGTCGGCGGCTTCGGCCGCTTCCGCGGCGAGAGCGTCTGCGTCATCGGCCACGAAAAGGGCTCCGACACCGAGAGCCGACTCAAGCACAATTTCGGCATGGCGCGGCCGGAAGGCTACCGCAAGGCGGTGCGGCTGATGGAAATGGCCGACCGCTTTGCTATTCCAGTGATCACGATGGTGGACACCGCCGGCGCCTATCCCGGCATCGGCGCCGAGGAACGCGGCCAGGCCGAAGCCATCGCGCGCTCGACCGACGCCTGTCTATCGATCGGCGTGCCCAATATCGCGGTAATCCTGGGCGAAGGCGGCTCCGGCGGCGCCATCGCCATCGCCACCGCCAACCGCGTGCTGATGCTGGAGCACGCCATCTATTCCGTGATCTCGCCGGAAGGCGCCGCCTCGATTCTGTGGCGCGACACATCCAAGGCGCAAGAAGCGGCGACCAATATGAAAATCACCGCCCAGGACATGGTGCGCTTCGGCGTGATCGACACCGTGGTGAGCGAGCCGACCGGCGGCGCCCATCGCGATCCGGCCGCCTCCATCGCCGCCACCGGCGAGGCGATCGCCAATGCGCTGGCTGAATTGCGCCTGCTCGACCGCGACGCGGTGCGCAAACAGCGGCGTGAGAAGTTCCTGGCGATGGGAAGGAATATGGGGCGGTTGGCGGGGTAGGCCTTACGCCGCCCTCGCCTTCGCGGTCGGAATCTTGGCGATCTCCTTTTTGAGCGCGCGCTCGGCATGCCACAGGTCGTAAGCCTGTTGCATCCGCAGCCACAGGCCCGGGCCGTTGCCGCAGAACTTGCCGAGCCGTACCGCCATTTCCGGCGTCACCGGCGCTTTTTCGGCCAAAATGCGATGCAGGTGCTGGCGGGTGACGCCGAGCTTCTTCGCCACCGTCATCACCGGCTCGCCGATCGCCGGCAAGACGTCTTCGCGCAGAATCGCGCCCGGATGCGTCGGCTCGCGATTGGGATCGGGCCGTGGGGCAGGAAGCTCGCCGTTCCGCTTTGTCATATCGTCCTCCAGAACCAATCCATCTTAGCCCGTAGGGCGGATGAGCGCAGCGTAATCCGCCGCTGAACTTCATGGCGCAATACGCTTCGCTATTGCGCCCTACATGCTGCCGCTCAAATCCACGGTCGCCATCCGGACTTTGCCGCGGTCAGCAGCGGCCCTGCGGATTATTTTCTTAGAACACTTGACTCTAATCCACACTAGGATTATATACACGATATCCCATTCCATGCCGAGGGGCGCCTGATCAAGCGTCTCCAGATGCGGGGTGGGGAGCGGTGGCCGGTGGGGGGCGTCGGAGATGCGGCGCCATTTTCCCCTGCCGGCGGTCCAAGCCGCTTCGTCCTGGCGCACCAGCCGTGCGCCACTGGGCCCCATTTGACGGCGGAGCTAAGCGACTGGCCAAAGGTTAGCCGCTCCGTCCGGGCCCGTTAGCGGTGGATAGGTGTCCTAAAGCAAGAGGGCGCCTGAAAGGTCAGTCCACCGGGGGCGATGCGGAGCAAGCCTATAAACACCGCGCGCGGGACGCCTTGGAACTGGCGGACTTGCGGTTATTCGGATTTCGACAAGCCTCGATGTCGCGAGGCGTCGAGGTCCGTGGGTCCGAGCATTCTTGTTTGCGCACACTGCGTAAACTTGAGTGCGCCCGG
>JBBRAL010000048.1:0-35865 GCA_038206805.1 Hyphomicrobiales bacterium
TCGAGCACGACGGCCTCGGCCGCGTCCTTGGCCTGTGCGATTGTCTCCGCGATCACGCAGGCGACCGGATCGCCGACAAAACGCACCTTGTCGCCGGCAAGCGCCGGTCGCGGCGTATAGCGTATTGGCGTGCCGTCGCGGCTCTTGAGCGGCAGGTTGCATTTGAGCCCGCCATAGCCGGCCAGATCGGCGGCGGTATAGACGGCCAGAACCCCGGGCATCGCCTTGGCTGCGGCGGTGTCGATGGCGCGGATGACGCCGTGGGCGATGCTGCTGCGCACCATCACCGCATAGGTGTAACCGGTGCCCTGGGTGTCGTCGGTGTAGCGGCCTTCGCCCCGCACAAGTTTTGGATCCTCGCTGCGCCGGACGGGCTGGCCGACGCCGAATTTGGTCAGCGAAAGCGCGGTTTCGGCGGTTCTGTCATCCATACCGGGGCTGCAAGATGTTGTTGAAGGGAAGGTTTCAGATAAAGCAGGCAAGTCCGTTCTACAAGAACAGGCCGCTTCCACAAGAATTGCTTTTTGACACAAGGGTTGCGCGCCAGCCGCGCGCTGTTACACTTTTCATGAGCGTAAAGAACATTGCCGCAACCGCGGGAACGCCGGCAGGCGGCTCGGGCGGCGGCAGGAAGGTTTGATATTATGAGTGGCGAGGCCGGGGACAACCCAGGCCTCGACCCCGCTATTGATCGGGCGCCGCCGCGGCGGTCCCGGTGGGGTCGGCGGTCGCCTGGACGGCCCGATGCCGGTAACGGCAGCGATCGGGGCGGTCCGACCTATGCCGCGCTCGACCTTGGCACCAATAATTGCCGCCTGCTGGTGGCGCGTCCGGCCGGCGATGGCTTTCGCGTGGTGGATGCCTTTTCCCGCATTATCCGGCTCGGAGAAGGCGTTTCCGCCTCCGGCCATTTGAGCGCGGCGGCCATCGACCGCGCCGTCGCCGCCCTGGCGATCTGCCGCAACAAGTTGAAGAATCGCGGCGTCACCCGCGCCCACCTGATTGCTACCGAAGCCTGCCGCGCGGCGCAGAATGGCGAGGCGTTTCTTGCCCGCGTGACGGAAGAATTGGGTCTGGTGCTCGAAGTGATCGACCGCGAGACCGAGGCGAGGCTGGCCGCCACCGGCTGCACGCCATTGATCGACCCCAAGGCCGATGGCGTGGTGTTGTTCGACATCGGCGGCGGCTCGTCGGAACTGGTGCGGCTCAACCGCTCGCAGCCGACCCGGCGCGGGCCACCGCTGCCGCAGATCCGCGGCTGGATCTCGCTACCGCACGGCGTGGTGACGCTGGCCGAACGCTACGGCGGGCTCAACGTGACGCGCGAAATCTACGAGTTGATGGTCGACGAGGTGGCCGCCATGATCGCGCCATTCGCGCGCGAGCACGGGGCCGACGGCTTGCGCGGCATCCATTTGCTCGGTACCTCCGGCACCGTGACGACCATCGCCGGCGTGCACCTCAACCTCAAACGCTACGACCGCAACCGTGTCGACGGCTGCTGGCTGAGCGCAGAGCAAATTGATGGCGTGCTCGAAAAGCTGCTGGCCATGAGCTACGACGACCGCGTGGCAAGCCCCTGCATCGGCGCCGAACGCGCCGATCTGGTGCTCGCCGGTTGCGCTATTCTGGAGGCGATCCGCCGTGCGTTTCCGTGTCAGCGCCTGCGCGTCGCCGACCGCGGCTTGCGCGAAGGTATGCTGGTGCAGATGATGCGCGAGGACGGCATTTGGGACGGCGCTCGGGACGACGGCAGCCAGGCGACGGCGTCGTGACGCCAGGCCGCAAGGAAGCGGGCAAAGGCAGCGGCTCGCGCGCGTTGAAGATTCGCGTCAAGGGCGGCAGGGGCCGCAAGCTATCATCCAAGCTATGGCTCGACCGCCAGCTCAACGACCCTTACGTCGCGCGCGCCAAGCGCGAAGGCTATCGCTCGCGCGCCGCCTACAAGCTATCGGAGATCGACGACAAGGCGCGCTTCCTCAAGAAGGGCGCCCGCGTTCTCGATCTTGGCGCGGCGCCCGGCGGCTGGAGCCAGATCGCGGCCAAGCGTGTCGGCGCGCCGAACCAGGGCCGCGTGGTCGCCATCGACGTGCTGGCGATAGACCCCTTGCCAGGCGTCGAATTCATGCAGCTCGATTTTCTTAGCTCCGACGCGCCGGAAAAGCTCAAAGCCATGCTCGGCGGCTTGGCCGACGTGGTGCTGTCCGACATGGCGGCTAATGCCACCGGCCACCGCAAAACCGACCACATCAAGATCGTGGCCTTGGTGGAGGCCGCCGGCGAATTTGCCCGCGAGGTGCTGGCGCCGGGCGGCACGTTTCTCGCCAAGGTTCTGCAAGGCGGCGCCGAAGTGGCGTTGCTGGCCGCGCTCAAGCGTGACTTCGCAAGCGTGAAGCACGTGAAGCCGCCAGCCAGCCGTTCGGATTCGGCCGAGCTCTATCTGCTGGCGACGGGGTTTCGCGGCACACAGAGTCTGATCCAGTCAGATTGAATCAGTTGCGTCCCTAACATTTTGTTTGCGCATGATCTTATCCGAAAACCGGTTCCCACTTTTCGGGATCATGCGCTAGCCGCTCCTCTGATCGGAGGGTTCTGGCGGGGCGGGCAGCCGGTCGGCCAGTTCCGCGCCGGCATCGGCCGGAAGCCGAGCAAAAATGAACGCGGAGAGGGCTGAAATCGCCGCCACGGCCAGGAATGCAGGCGGGAAATCGGCCGCCTGCAGAGGTCCGGCGGCCCGGAAATGAACTGAGAGTTCGACCGCCATGGCGCCCAGCGCCACACCCGCCGCGATCGACAGTTGCTGGCCGACGCTCACCAGAGCGGTGGCGCGGCCCACGCGGGCGTTCTCCACTTCGGCATAGGCGATGGTGTTGATGCTGGTGAACTGCAGCGAGCGGAAAAAGCCGCCGACAAGCAGCAAAGCCAGCATGGCCCCGACGGGTGTCTCTTGCGTGAAGGCGGCGCAGGTGGCGAGGAATGCCGCGCTCACCAGCGAATTGATCACCAAGATGGTGCGAAAGCCGAAGCGTTTGAGCAGGGTTGCCGCCGCCATCTTCATGCCCATGGCGCCGGCCGCCGAAGCAAACGTGATCAGCCCGGATTGGAACGGCGTCATGCCGAAACCGACCTGCAGCATCAGCGGCAACAGGAACGGCAGCGCGCCGATGCCGAGCCGGAACACGAAGCCGCCGGTGACGCTGGCGCGGAACGTCGGCAGCCGGAACAGCGTGAGATCGAGCGCGGGAATGGCAGTGTGCTTGGCGTGCACCAGATAGGCGGCGATAAAACAGGCGCCGCCGACGACCAACGCCGCTACCACCGTCAAGGGCAGGAAATTCAATCCCAGGATCGACAGTCCGAACGCCACGCCGGCGATGCCGAGCCCGGCCAGCACCATGCCGACCGCATCGAAGCGCTCATGTTGTTCGGCGCGCACATCTTCGATGTAGCGGGTGGCGAGCGCGATGCCGATGAGACCGATCGGCACATTGATGATGAAAATCCAGTGCCAGGACGCGAAGGTGGTGATGAAGCCGCCGACCGGTGGACCGATCACCGGTCCGATCAGTGCCGGCGTGGTGACCCAGGCCATGGCGCTCACCAGTTCGCGCTTGCTGATGCTGCGCACCAGCACCATGCGGCCAACCGGGGTCATCATGGCGCCGCCCATGCCCTGCACAATGCGGGCGATGACAAAGTGGGTAAGCGAGCTCGACAGCGCGCAGCCGATCGAGCCGAGCACGAACACCGCGATCGCCGCCCGGAACACCGTGCGGGCGCCAAAGCGATCGGCGGTCCAGCCGCTGGCCGGGATGAAAATCGCGAGCGAGAGCAGATAGGAGGTGACCGCGAGCTTGAGCGCCAGCGGATTGCTGCCGATATCGGCCGCGATTGCCGGCAGCGAGGTGGCGATCACGGTCGAATCCATGTTCTCCATGAACAGCGCGACCGCGATGATCAAGGGAACGATGCGGTTAGGAGGCATGGAGGAACCGGAAGGGCAGGGGCGGTTTCGAGGCCGGGGTCTTGAACGACAAAGCCTTGAACCGCAAAGCAATGGCCGAAGGAAGGCCGCAGCGCCTGTGGGACTTCATAACAGCCATCCGCATAAGGCCTAGGAATCAACCCATTCCCGTGCTAACGACCACCGCCAACCCAAAAGCGGGCCGTGACGCGAGCGCGAGGAACCCCTCGCGACAGGCATTTTATAAGCCCAAAGCTTATAAACCCAACGCTCGCGGCCTTGATCCCTTTCGGGTGAGACGGAGTTGGCGATGGCCGCAATAAACAACGCAAGCCCGCGCGAAGCGCTCACTTTCGACGACGTGCTGATCAGGCCCGGCCTGTCGGAAGTGATGCCCTCCGACGTCGATATCCGCTCCCGCATCACCCGCTCGATTGCGGTCAATATTCCGATCATCGCCTCCGCCATGGACACAGTGACCGAATCGCAGATGGCCATCGCCATGGCGCAGGCTGGCGGCATCGGCGTCATCCACCGCAATCTGGAGCCGGATGCGCAGGCGGCGCAGGTCCGCCAGGTGAAGAAATTCGAATCCGGCATGGTGGTGAACCCGCTTACCATCGAGCCGGGCGCGCCGCTGCAACAGGCGCTCGACCTGATGAAGGAGAACCGCATCTCCGGCGTGCCGGTGGTGGAAGGCGGCGGCAATGGAAAGGCCGGCAAGCTGGTCGGCATCCTCACCAACCGCGACGTGCGCTTTGCCACCGATCCGCGCCAGCGCGTGGCCGAACTGATGACCAAGGACAATCTTGTCACCGTGCGCGAGGGCGTCAGCCAGGACGAGGCCAAGCGGCTGCTGCATCAGCACCGCATCGAAAAGCTGCTGGTGGTCGACGACCAATATCGCTGCGTCGGCCTGATCACGGTCAAGGACATCGAGAAGGCGGTGGCCAATCCCAATGCCTGCAAGGACGAGCAGGGCCGCTTGCGCGTCGCCGCCGCTACCACGGTCGGCGACAATGGCTTTGCGCGCACCGAGCGGCTGATCGATGCCGGCGTCGATCTGGTGGTGGTCGATACCGCGCATGGCCATTCGCGCTACGTGCTCAACGCCGTCACCCGCATCAAGAAGCTGTCGAACGCCGTGCAGGTAGTGGCCGGCAACGTCGCCACCGCCGAGGGCGCCAAGGCGCTGATCGACTGCGGCGCCGACGCCATCAAGGTCGGCATCGGGCCGGGCTCGATCTGCACCACGCGCATCGTTGCCGGCGTCGGCGTGCCGCAGCTCACCGCCATCATGGACGCGGTCGAGGCGGCCAAAGCCTCCGGCATTCCGGTGATCGCCGACGGCGGCATCAAATATTCCGGCGATCTGGCCAAGGCGCTGGCGGCCGGCGCCGACGTCGCGATGGTCGGCTCGCTGCTCGCCGGCACCGACGAGACGCCGGGCGAGGTGTTTCTCTACCAGGGCCGCTCGTACAAGAGCTAGCGCGGCATGGGCTCGGTCGGCGCCATGGCGCGCGGCTCGGCCGATCGTTATTTCCAGCAGGACATCAAGGACGCGCTCAAGCTGGTGCCGGAAGGCGTCGAGGGCCAGGTCGGCTACAAGGGCCCGGTCGGCGGCGTGCTGCATCAACTGGCCGGCGGCCTGCGCGCCGCCATGGGCTATGTCGGCGCCGCCACCATCGACGAATTCCACAGCAAGGCCGAATTCGTGCGCATCTCGGGGGCAGGCTTGCGCGAAAGCCACGTGCACGACGTGGTGATCACAAGAGAGAGCCCGAATTATCCGAGCAGGGGGTGACGCTTTTTACCCCTCCTCTTTTAGGGGAGGGCGGCGCCGACGGTGCAGGGTGGAGTGCAGCTTAAGACGTGAACTCATAAACGTGTGTGGGATGTGCTGCGAAGTCTGCTGTATTTCCAATAGCGGCTAAAAATTTTGCCGCGATATGCCGGAAGCAGACATTGTTAATCTCACCAAGTCGGCGCCCTGCCGGGCTGGTAAATGCAGGGGTCGATCGTCTATAAGCTGGGTTCATTGAAATCGGTGCCCAAGCCGCGATGCGTAATTTGACGAAAAGCTTCCGGTCCCGGGCGGCAATCTTGATCGCGCTGGCCTATGCTTTTTGTGTCCTGTCGCCTTCCGCCGTGGTCGCCGCCAGCCCGGCCTCGCTCCACTGCCTTGATGAGTTGAGCGCAACGAGCGCGCCGTCTAAACACGAAGGTCTGCCGCATGCCCATGCGGACGGGACCGTTCACCATCACCATCACGACCACAGCGGCAAGCCGGATCGCCAATCCGGCACGGATAGCAAAAGCGAGGACGGCAGCTGCTGCGGACTGTTCGGTGTGTCCGCGCTTGCGCACGACCCCGGCCTGACATTTGGCGTGACTGCGCTGGTGTCCCAGACAGTGACGACCGCTACGAACGGCCTGGATGGCCGCGCACCGGCTCCCCTGCATCGACCTCCTATCGCCTGACAGCGATCTTTTGAGCCTTGCGCGCCCGCATGATTGCGGCGCGTGGCATCGATTGCCTCTGTCAGGGGATTTTCATGTTTGCGTGTTCACTGCGCTCCACCCGCGTTGCCGGGCAGGCGCCGAGCGGGTCGCGTAACAGCGGCCGCTTCGCCGTTGCAGCTCTTGTTTCCGCGCTGCTCGGTGGTTGTGCCAATTTTTCCGGCGACCAGGGCATGGCCGCCGTCAGCGGCATGACCCATGCGTCGCTGAATATGGACGTTGCGGCGCAGAACAGCGACGACGACATCGCCGCGGCCCAGCAAATCGTTGCCGGCTTGCTCAAGCGTCCGTTTGCAATGGAGACCGCCGTCAAGATCGCGCTGCTGAACAATCGCGAATTACAGGCCGCCTATAATGAGCTCGGCATCGCTGAAGCGGCGCGTGTCCGAGCCAGCTTGCCGTCCAACCCGCGCCTCAACATTTCCCGCGTCGCGGGCGGCGGCGCCTTCGAATTCGAAGCCCAAATCGTCGCCAATATCCTGTCGCTGGCAACGCTACCGGCGCGCGCCGACGTGGCAGGCGATCGCTTCCAACAGGCGCAATTGCGCGCCGTCGAAGCAACCTTGCGAACCGCGTTCGAAGCGCGCCGCGCCTATGTCGAGGCCGTGTCCAGCCGCCAGATGGTGGGATTTCTTGGTCAAGCCCAATCCTCGGCGCAGGCCGCTGTCGAACTAGCCAAGCGGCTCGGCGAGAGCGGGGCCATGAACAAGCTCGATCAAGCCCGCAACAAGGTCTTCTACGCTGAGACGGCGACGCGGCTGGCGACGGCGCGGCAACGCGAAGCCAGTGGCCGGGAGCGGCTGATGCGCGCGATGGGTCTGTCCGGCAGCGAGGCTTCCCTTCGTCTTCCGGCGAGCTTGCCCGGATTGCCGGCGCGCGCCGTCGATAAGACGACGGCCGAAATTGAAGCCGTGCGCCGGCGCGTCGATCTACAAATCATGCGGATCGAGGTTGTGGCGCTGGCAAAAACTTACGGCCTGACGAAGACGACCCGCTTTCTTAACTTGCTCGAAGTGTCCGGTATCCATAAGCGCGTGCAGGAGCCAAGCGGCGAGCCCGTCACAGAACGCGGCATCGGTGTCGAGTTCGAGGTGCCACTGATCGATTTCGGCGAAGCTCGCGTGCGGGAGGCGGAGGCAACCTACAGCCAAGCCGTCAACCGGTTGACCGCGAAAGCGATCAACGTGCGCTCGGAGGCGCGCGATGCCTATCAGCAATACCGCTCGGCCTTCGATATCGCGCGGCGCTACCAGCGCGATGTGCTGCCGCTACGCAAGGTGATCTCCGAGGAAACTCTGCTGCGCTATAACGCCATGCAAATCGACGTGTTCTCGCTGCTGGCGGAATCGCGCGAGCGGATCGCATCGACCATCGCCGCCATCGAGGCGCAACGCGACTTCTGGTTGGCGGACAGCAATCTTAAGGCGGCGATACTCGGCGGCAACGCCATGAACGGCGCGCCCGGCAAAACATCCATGACGACGGCATCCCCCGATTCGGCCGGTCACCAATGAGCACGGAGGCGGACATGAAATTGTCACGGCGGAAATTCGTCGGGATGTCGGCGGCGGGACTGGCCGGCGTTGCGGCGATGAGCGGGCGCGTGCAGGCCGCCGGCATTCCCGAGGCGGTGATCGCAACGTCGCCGGTCATGCAGCCCCCGGTGGCGCCGCAGAACGGCCAATCGTATCAGCCGGTGGTGACGCTGAACGGCTGGACCCTGCCGTGGCGATTGAACGGCGACTGGAAAGAATTCCACCTCGTCGCCGAGCCGGTGGTGCGCGAGATGGCGCCGGGGATGAAAGCGCATCTGTGGGGCTATAACGGCCAGTCGCCGGGGCCGACCATCGAATGCGTCGAGGGCGACAAAGTCCGCGTCTTCGTCACCAATAAGCTGCCCGAGCACACCACCGTGCACTGGCACGGCTTGATTGTGCCCAATGGCATGGATGGCGTCGGCGGTCTAACCCAGCCGCAGATCAAGCCGGGCCAGACCTTCGTCTACGAGTTCGTCATCAAGCAGAGCGGGACATTCATGTACCACCCGCATGCCGATGAAATGGTGCAGATGGCGATGGGGATGATGGGCAATTTCGTGGTCCATCCGCGCGATCCTAACCTGCACCGGGTCGACCGCGATTTTGTCTTTATCATGCAGAGCTACGATATCGACCCCGGCGCCTACATGTCGAAGGTCATGACCATGACCGAGTTTAATCTGTGGTCCTGGAATTCGCGGGTGTTCCCTGGCATCGACCCCTTCGTGGTGCGGCGGGGCGATCGCGTGCGCATCCGGGTCGGCAATCTCACCATGACCAACCACCCGATCCATAAACATGGCGAGCCCTTCACGCTGACCTGCACCGATGGCGGCTGGGTGCCGGAAAGCGCACGGCGGCCGGAAGTGACCACCGACGTTCCGGTCGGGGCCATGCGCACCGTCGAATTCGTCGCGGACGAGCCGGGCGACTGGGCGATCCATTGTCACAAGGCGCACCACACCATGAACGCGATGGGCCATGAGGTAAAGAATTTCATCGGCGTGAATCAGAAGGACCTTGCCAAAACCATCCGCAAGCTGGTGCCCGATTACATGCCGATGGGCGCAAAGGGCATGGCCGAAATGGGCGAAATGGAAATGCCGATGCCCGACAACACGCTGCCGATGATGACGGGCTTCGGCCAGTTTGGCCCGATGGAAATGGGCGGCATGTTTTCGGTGGTCAAGGTGCGCGAGGGCTTGGCCCGCGACGACTACAAAGACCCTGGCCCCTACAAGAATCCCGAAGGCACCGTCGCTTATCTGTTCAACGGCGATGCCGGCCCGGCGCCGCGCGCGCCGGACAAAGCGTCATCTCGCGCCCCGGCTACGGAATTCGACGTGGTCAAGCCGGGCAGCAAGTCTTTACCCCACGATCACTAGGAGTAGAACATGAATAGCCGGCGACGATCGACATGGCTGGGAACTGGACTGATGGCGGCACTGTTTTCGTTCGGCCTTGCCATTTCGGCCCAGGTCTACGCGCATGAGGGCGAGCATTTTTCGGCGGGCGAGCCGGGCAATCCAAAGAAACCGTTCCGCGTTGTGCAGGTCAGCATGCATGAGGGTAACGGCACTATGAGCTTTTCTCCCGCGGTGCTTCAAATCAAACGCGGCGAGCAGATCAAGTTTGTCATTACAAACGGCGGCGTGCTGGCGCATGAGTTCATTCTTGCCAACGAAAAGGACAATCTCAAGCACGCTGCGTTGATGCAGAAATTTCCCGACATGGAACACGACGATCCGAACGGAAAGACCTTACAGCCGAATGCCAAGAGCGAAATCCTCTGGCGGTTTTCCAAGCGCGGCACTTTTGAATACGCCTGCCTCATTCCCGGTCATCGTGAGGCCGGAATGATCGGCAAGATCACCGTCAAGTGAACAAAGACCAGCCCGCTAGAGGGAGAACACAATGAATATTCGCACGTTTATGACCTTAGGCGCTCTCGTTCTATCGCTCGCCGCGACTACGTTTTCCGCCACCGCCCAGACCGATGACTTTGTCGCCGGTCAAGTCACTAAAGTGGACGAGTCCGCGGGCAAGATCACCATCAAGCACGGCCCGCTGAAGAAGTTCGACATGGACGAAGGAATGACAATGGTCTTCCGCGCCGGAGATCCGGCCATGTTGAAAACGGTCAAGGCCGGCGACAAGGTCCGCTTCGTACCCGACCGCATCAACGGTCAGTTCACCATTACTAGGATCGAAAGGGCCAAGTAGCGACGCCAACAACCGGTCGCTAGCTTTTGGATGTAGGAAGTCTGCTTTGGGTCATTAGCCGACCAACCATCGCGGCCAAAAAATCTTTATCGACTTTGGTCCGATAGCGACCAAAAACTTGCGCCGCGGCGGACGTAGCGCGGTACCAATCGCTGCCATTAGGCAGGATTGGCTTAAATTGCATTGCCAGCCTCGCCTGCGCGGGGCATGACAGGCATTGGTTATGGCACCGAGTAAACCATCCCCCGATCCCTTCGCCACGCTGCGCGAGGCGACGCTCAAGCATCGCGCCATGCACGGCTGCAACGCCTACCCTTACGGCAATGGCGCGCTGCTTGGCGCGCTGGCCGCGGCGGCCAATGCACGGCGAGCGCTCGAACTCGGCACGGCGCTTGGCTATACCGCGCTGTGGTTCGCCAAGGGCGCGCCTGAGGCGGTCGTCGATACCATTGAGCGCGATCCCGAACATGTGCGGCCGGCGCGCGAACAGGTTGAAGCGCTCAGTTTAGCGGGTCATATCGTAGTGCACGAGGGCGACTTCGCCCAGGTCCTGCGCGGCCTCGACCTCGGCTACGATGTGGCTTTTTTCGACGGTCTTGCATCGCCGCGCCCGCTATTGAAGGAGATGCGCCGGCTTTTGCGCGCGCGCGGGCTCCTGATCAGCGCCAATCTGACCCATGCCGGAGCGGAAGCCTATCTGGCCGCCTTGCAAGGTAAGAAAGCATGGCTTACCGCATTCATCGACGACGAGCGCGAGACCGCGCTGAGCGTCAAATTGTAATCTACGCCGGGGCATCCCATGTCGATCCAGTCCGTCCTGCTTCCCCTTTTCGTCGAAGTCGCGCTGACCTTCGTCCTGCTGTTCTGGATGGCGCGGTCTCGCGTCGGCGCGATCAAAGGCAAGCAGGTCAAAATGGCCGATGTCGCGCTCGGCCAGATGAATTGGCCGGCGCGCGCGCAGCAAATCAGCAATAGCTACCATAGCCAGTTCCAGATTCCGGTCCTGTTCTATGTGCTGACCGTCCTCGTCATTATTACCAAGCACGCCGATTTAATTTTCGTGGTCATGGCCTGGCTATTCGTTCTGTCGCGTCTCGCACACACCTATATCCACACCAGCACAAATTATGTCCCGCATCGCTTCAACGCCTTCGCGGTCGGTGTGTTCATACTTTTGGTAATGTGGGTGATCTTCGCGGTGCACATTCTCGCCGGCCTGTCATGACGCCGGCCGCAAGGCTGGTGGCAGCCATCGAAGTATTCGGAAATCTGGAGAGCGAGCGCCGGCCTGCGAACGACGCGCTCAAAGCCTGGGGCTTGGCGCATCGCTTCGCCGGCTCCGGCGACCGTGCTGGTATCGCCGGTCTGGTCTACGACGCGCTGCGCCGGCGGGCGTCGAGCGCATTCCTGATGGGCGCGGACTCATCGCGCGCAATCCTGTTGGGGATGCTCAAGCGCGAGCGCGGCCTCGACATCGATGCCATCGCGAAACTTGCCGACGGCTCCAATTATGGCCCGGCGGTGCTGAGCGACGACGAACGCATCCGATTGGAGGCGGCCGACATGAGCGGCGCGCCGCCGCATGTCGCCGGCGATTATCCGGAATGGCTGGAGCCGCACTTCACGCGGGCCTTCGGCGATACGCGCGCCGAGGAGGGTGCGGCGCTGGCCTCGCGCGCGCCGCTCGATTTGCGCGTCAATACATTGAAGGCCGACACCTTCAAGGCCGAAGCGATGTTGTCCGACCTGAAGCCGGAGGAGGCGCACTGGTCGCCTTGGGGGTTGCGCCTTCGGCTTGCCGCCGATGCCAAGAGCCCGGCGATCCATGCCGAGCCGGCGTTTCTCAAGGGCATGATCGAGGTGCAGGACGAAGGATCGCAATTGGCCGCGCTGTTTTCCGGCGCCAAACCGGGCGAGCAGGCAATCGATCTGTGCGCCGGCGCCGGCGGCAAGACCTTGGCCTTGGCGGCGATGATGCAGAACAAAGGCCAGATCTACGCCACCGACGACGACAAACGGCGGCTGGCGCCGATTCATGACCGGCTGACACGTTCCGGCGCCCGCAACGTCCAAGTCCGCACCCCGAAGTCGGTCGGCGGCGAAATTGACGATCTAGCGGGCCGCCTCGATCTGGTGTTGATCGACGCACCCTGCACCGGCACCGGCGCATGGCGACGCAATCCGGACGCCAAGTGGCGCATGCGGCCGGGCGCGCTGCAACAGCGCCAGAACGAACAGGTCGAAATCCTCGACCGCGCGGTGCCGCTTCTCAAGACCGGTGGCCGCATCGCTTACATCACCTGCTCGGTGCTCGACGAGGAGAACGGAGCTCAGGTGCGCGCGTTCCTGTCGCGCCATACGGAATTTTCGGTGCAGCCGCCGGCCGAAGTCGCGCAAGTGCTCGGCGAACGCGCCCTGATGTTCGCCAAGGCGGCGCGATTGTCGGACGAGGGAATATTAATGACACCGCGTACGACCGAGACCGACGGGTTTTTCGTGAGCGTGCTGAAGCGGGCCTAGCTTTGGCTGTCGTCCCGGCTTAGCGCGCGCCTGCGCGGGACCGGCATTTACCGGGTTTACGGCTTCATTACGCGAATACCGCGATTGCGCCTCAATCCCGGCCAAAAATCTCCGCGAAGATTTTGTGACTGTGGGCACGATATATTCAGCGAGGTTTCCCCCAACATGCTGGTGGCAAAGCGCGATCCATTTCATCCCGAGTCAAACGAGGCATTGCCGGGCGCAGTCTTTGCCCCGCATGCCGGCGGCGCCACTCCCCGTTTTTCGCGCGCCATCAGCGCCTTGCAGATCGTCGGTACGCTGCTGGCGATCCCGGTCGGTATCGGCAGCGGCTATTCGATGTACCGCGCCAATTTCTCGGTCGAGGCCACCTGCCAGAGCCTGCGCAGCAACATTGTCGGCGTGCTCGACCGGCGCGTCGACGCCGGCGCGCGCCACATGCTGGTGCGCCGTGATGTCGAGGCCTTCGAGCGTCAATGTGGCGGCGTCGATCCGGACGCCACGGCGGCGTTCAAGACGCTGCTGGCTGCCGACAAGCCAGCGGCGCCGGTTATAACGACGAATGTGCGGCACGCCGAAAAGCCGGCGGAGATTGTTGCGCGCAAGGCCGAACCGCATGCGGACCCGGCCGTGCGACTGCCGGCAGCGACAGCCACCACGGTTCAGACCGGTAACGAACCGGTCCACCACGCCGCGGCCGCCGCCTCGGATGCCGTCTGGCTTGGCGCGGTCCGGCGCGCCTTGCTGACGCATGCAGCCGAGCCTGCGCCGCCGGCCGAAGCCGTCGCGGCATCGGTTCATGATCTCACGCCACCGGCCGTTCGGCCGTTGGCGCGCGACGCCCACACGTTTGGCGAACTGCCGGCACTGCCGGCGATAATCGTGCCGCCGCCAACGTCGGTGGCAACGGCGCCGCCGCCGCCGCCGTCGGTGGATGCCGATCACCCGGTGCCGCCGGAGTCGATTCCGCCGATGACGTTGCTGCCGAAACCGGCCGGCACGCGGTCGCGGCTCGGCGATTTAGTAGCGCAAATACCGCTCTTGGGGCCGATGATCGAGCCGGGACGAAACTAGCTTTGCGGCCGCCACTGCGACACGGTGGCGACATCGGTCTCGATTTGCCAGCCGCCGCTCTTGCCGGGCATACGCACCGCCTCGGCTAATTGCGCCAGAAATTCGCGGCGTGGGATTTCGCGGAATCCCATGCTTTGCCACAACGGCCCGGTCAACTTGCCGTCGAAGAACCGGAAGCCCCATTGCGCCAGGTGCCAGTTGAGCACCGCCAGGCCGACCTTCGATGAATTCGGTTCGCGCGCGAACTGCGACTCACCGGAGAAGGCTGCGCCGGTAGCGACGCCATAGCCGCCGGCGACCAATTCGCCCGCCTCGTTCCAGACTTCATAAGTGTGCACATGGCCGGCGTCGAAGGCTTCGGCGTATGCGCGCATGATGCGCGGCGTGATCCAGGTGAGGTGCCAGCGGCCGGGCCGGCGTCCGGCGCAACCGGCAATGACGCCTTCGAAGTCGCGATCGAAGGTCACGGTGTAGCGGTTCTGCCGCATCAACCGACGCAGATTGCCGGAAAGGTGGAAGTCATTGAACGACAGCACCGAACGCCGCGGCGGCGACCACCATTTCAGCGGCGCGATATGCGCCCAGGGGTAAAGCCCGCACCGGTAGGCGGCGAGCAGGGTTGGCAGTGTGAAGTCGTGCACGATACCGGCCAGGCCGGGCGGGTTGGCAAGCGCGCGTTCCGGATCGGGCAGGGCGTAGTCGGGCGCCAATAGCTCGTCGAAGCACAGTCTGGCCACGCCCGGCAGGCCGGCGATGCGGTTTGGCATCAGCGCCCAGGCCAGCCCGAGCAGCAAGCGTTCGGCCCGCTCGGCCGCGCTCTCGCGGAATTGTTCCGCGCGGCGGCCGTCGCCTTCGGGTCGGCTCAAGGTCAAACGATCGGCGTGGAAGGCCAAAGCGGCGCTCCGAGATAAGGACAAGACAGCAGTTCTTGTCCCACGCCACGGCTAACGGAACGTTAGCCGGTCGCCTGCGGCAAGTTGGCAGCGGCGTGAATATCCTGCCCATTTGCTGCACCGAAAAGGTATTACTGTGAAATTAATGTTTAACGTTTGACCGGAACATCGCTAAAGCCGGCCAGGCTGGCACAAGGGGGATCCAATGGCGAAACGTCGAGGTGGCAGCAGCACATCAAAAGCCGATCTGTCGCGCCGGCAGATTCTTGGCGGATCGGCGCTTGTCGTCGGCGGCGCGGTTGCCGGCGGGTTCGGCGGTGCCGTCGCCGGAGCCGAGTATAGCAATGTCGCAGCGGCAACGCGCGGCCGGCTCACCGCCGATGTCTGCGTGGTCGGCGCCGGCTTTGCCGGGCTCGCCGCCGCCTATCGACTCAAGCAGGCCGGCGCCAAGGTCATCGTCCTGGAAGCGCGCAATCGCATCGGCGGCCGATCGCTCTCGACGACTTTGCATGGCGGCGGCTGGATCGATCTCGGCGGCCAATGGGTGGGATCGACCCAGGACCGTTTTCGGGCGCTGATCGACGAGATGGGCGGCAAGACCTACCCCTCGCCGGGCGAGCCTAACCAAAAGGCGCTCCAGCGCAGCATCCTCAAACCCGATGAATTTGTCCGAGTGGAAAACGAATTGGCGCCCGACCCCAAGGACGGATTGGATCTGGTGCAGGCCGGCTTCATCAAGATCGACGAATTGGCCCAAGCGCTCGATCCCGAAAAGCCTTGGGCACATCCCGATGCCGCGCGGCTCGACGGCATGACCTTCGCGGACTGGCTGCGCGCCAATGTCGTCAACGAGAATGCCCGCGCCATGGTCGGCGCCGAAGTGGGCTCTATCGCCTGCGCCTCGCCGGAGGAAATCTCGATCCTGGAAATCGCGTTTCTGGTGCGCGCTTGCGACAGCATCGATCACTTGTTTGAAGGCGCGCAAGAGCTTCGCCTGATCCACGGTACGCAACCGATCGCCAAGGCGGTGGCCGACAAGCTCGGCGATGCCATCCATCTCAGCGCGCCGGCGCGCCGCATCCAATGGAACGACGACGGTGCGGTCGTCTTCAGCGACGACATCAGCGTCGCCGCCCGCCACGTGATCGTATGTACGCCGCCGCATCTGGCCGGCGCCATCGACTACGATCCGTCGCCGCCGACCGACCGCGTGCAGGTCACCCAGCGCTGGCCGCAGGGTCTCGTAATCAAGGTGGCGATGGTCTATTCCGAGCCCTATTGGCGGGCGAATGGGCTAAACGGCGCCTCGCTCGACTATCGCGGTGTGGTCGGGGAAACCGCCGACAGCGGCGTGCCCGAGCAATATTCCAAGCAAGGCATCATGACCGGCTTCATCTATTCGGACCAAGCACGCAAGGTGGCGCCGCTGGCTGCCGCCGCGCGCAAGAAGATAGTGCTCGAGGAGATGGCGCAGCGCTTCGGGCCGAAAGCGCTCGATCCGGTCTACTATCACGAGATGAACTGGTCGACGCAGCAGTGGACGCGCGGCTGCTTCACGGGCTTCCTGACACCGGGGGCGACCACGTTGTTCCGCTCGGCTGTGCGCGAGCCGGTCGGACCGCTGTTTTGGGCGGGGACTGAGACCTCGACCGGCTGGCCGTCCTTCATCGACGGGGCGATTCGCTCGGGCGAACGCGCGGTGGCGGAGATCAAAGCGCGGTCTTAAGGCCCATATCCAACGATTGTCGTGGACTGTCGCCGCCGCCAGTTGCGGTCGGCGGCGCGGTCGCCTAATTCAAGGGGCATGCGGCCAGCCCCAGCCCTCGATGCCCGGCAAGCACCGGTTCACGACAAGGTTCTCATCGTCGATTTCGGCTCCCAGGTCACCCAGCTGATCGCGCGGCGGGTGCGGGAGGAAAAGGTCTATTGCGAGATCGTGCCCTATCAGAAGGCCGCGGCAGCCTTCGTTGAGATGAAGCCGAAAGCTGTGATCCTGTCGGGCGGGCCGGCCTCGGTGCTCGACAAGGACGCGCCGCTGGCGCCGCAGGCGATCTACGAGGCCGGCGTGCCGGTGCTCGGTATCTGCTACGGCGAGCAGGCCATGGCGGCGCAGCTCGGCGGCCGGGTCGAGGGCGGCCATCACCGCGAATTCGGTCGCGCCGAAGTAGAGGTCGTCGCCGACAGCCCGATCTTCGAAGGCGTCTGGGTCAAGGGCCAGAAATATCCGGTGTGGATGAGCCACGGCGACCGGGTGACGGTACTGCCGGACGGCTTCCGCGTGCTCGGCGTCTCGCCCAATGCGCCGATTTCCATTATCGGCGACGACGCGCGCAAATTCTACGCCACCCAGTTCCACCTCGAAGTCATGCACACGCCGCAAGGCGCGGCGCTCATCCGCAATTTCGTGCGCAACATCGCCGGCCTCTCGGGCGACTGGACCATGCGCGCTTTCAAGGACGAGGCGATCGAGAAAATCCGCAAGCAGGTCGGCAAGGGAAGGGTGATCTGCGGCCTGTCCGGCGGCGTCGACTCGGCGGTGGCGGCGGTGCTCATCCACGAAGCGATCGGCGAGCAGCTTACTTGCGTGTTCGTCGATCACGGTCTGTTGCGGCTGGCCGAGGCCGACAAGGTCGTGGCCATGTTCCGCGACAGCTACAATATTCCGCTCGTCCACGTGCAGGCCGAAGGCCTCTTTCTTTCCGCGCTCGCCGGCATCGATGACCCCGAGCAGAAACGCAAGACCATCGGCCGACTGTTCATCGACGTGTTTGACGCCGAGGCCAAGAAAATCGGCGGCGCAGATTTCCTGGCGCAAGGCACGCTCTACCCGGACGTAATCGAAAGCGTGTCGTTCACCGGCGGGCCGTCGGTCACCATCAAGTCACATCACAATGTCGGCGGGCTGCCCGACCGCATGAAGATGAAACTGGTCGAACCCTTACGCGAACTATTCAAGGACGAAGTGCGCGCACTCGGCCGCGAGCTTGGGTTACCGGAAGGCTTCGTCGGCCGCCATCCGTTCCCGGGGCCGGGGCTCGCCATCCGCATTCCAGGCGCCATCACCAAAGAGAAATGCGACATCCTGCGGCTGGCCGACGAAATCTACATCGAGGAAATCCGCCGCACCGGGCAATATGACGACATCTGGCAGGCTTTCGCCGTACTGCTGCCGGTCAAGACCGTCGGTGTCATGGGCGATGGGCGGACTTATGATTTTGTCGTCGGCCTGCGCGCGGTGACCTCGACCGACGGCATGACGGCGGACTTCTATCCCTTCGATATGAAGTTTCTAGGGATGGTGGCGACGCGCATCATTAACGAGGTCAAGGGCGTCAACCGCGTGGTGTATGATGTGACCAGTAAGCCGCCGGGCACGATTGAGTGGGAGTGAGAATTATCCGGCCTGGCAGCATGGATAGAATTAGGTGAAGGATGGCTAAGCTTATTGATTGGCTGATTGCGAATCCGTCTGCTTTCGCTTCTGTAACGTCTGCAATTATTGCGGCTTCGGTTGCGCTATTCGTTTTTGCGGTCACTCAATTCATTACCAGGAAGCGCGACCGAACGCAGTTTCTATTGCCAAAATTGGAGGAGCTGTATCTCTTGGTGAATGAACTCGCCGAACAGAACGCAATACAATTCAAATTGTTTTATCGGTTTCTTCGGGGAGATAAAGATGTGGCAAAGAATATCGCGGAGATTGATGACATTGATCTTTACGGTCATCGGCGAGGAAAAAAAATTATAATGTACATCCGTCTCTATTTTCCAAAATTGTCACGCATACATGAGATGTTGTTCTCCGCCGAAAGAGAACTCAATATACTTAAATTTCATTCAAGTTCTGACGCGCCGCCAACCGTCGAGGAATTGATAAATGCGAGTGGAAGGGTTGGCCATTTTATCCGGCTGATTGAGCAGGAGATTATTTCAAATAGAGATTCGCTTTTGGGAGCAGGGGTGTTTCCAAAGAAATATCGAGAAACTACCGAAGCTGAAATTGAGGATGAGATACCGCGCCCATCCGGCCCGATTATGCATGTGAATTCTGTTTAACCAAATCATAAACGATGACGAAATCCATCACCATCTACGGCATCAAGAACTGCGACACCATGAAGAAGGCGCGCGCCTGGCTGGACAAGGCGGGCGTCGATTATGCGTTTCACGATTACAAAAGCGACGGCATCGAGCGCGAGCGGCTGGAGCGCTGGTCCAAAAAACTCGGCTGGGAAAAATTATTGAACCGCGCCGGCACGACGTTCAAGAAGCTGCCCGACAAGGACAAGGACGGCCTCAGCGAGAAGAAAGCCATCGCGCTGATGCTGGCGCAGCTCTCGATGATCAAGCGCCCGGTACTCGATCTCGGCGGCGGCAAGATATTGGTCGGCTTCGCGCCGGAGATTTACAAAGAGGCGGTTTCTTCGCGGGGCTAGCCGTCAGTGCTTGCCGGCGTCCGCCAGGCTGGCGGTTTGGATGGCGCGCAAGATGTCGGGCAGGTCGGTGTTGATCGTATGCTCGATGAGGAAGTCGGGCACCGGAAAGCCCGGCGCCACCAGCGCCTTATAAAAGAGCCGCGTGGTGCGGGCATTCGCCATCGGCTCGACCCGCCATTCGCCTTCCGAGATTCGCATGTCGCCTTCGACACGTTTGAACGTCAGCCGGTGCCCGATCTCGTAACTGTGGCGCACCACCGTTCGCAGCTTCGGCATCAGCAAGGCCCAATTTATAATGTGCTCGCGGATATCCCAGCGGCCGGCGGGGTCGCGGTCGAGGATACGGCAGCTTTCAAGCTTGGCAATGAATTGCGGCGAGCGCGCGCAGTCGGTGATCACGTTCCAGACGACGCGCGGCGGCGCGGCAATGTCGATGCTCGCGCTGACACGCGCGGCATTGACGGTTTCGTCGGTTTCGACGTGCACGACCGGGTCGTCGGCGGCGCGCACGCTTCCCACGGGGCCGAATGCCATGGCTACGACCAGGCAGGAAAGGCTGGCGACGAAACGCATACGCGATGCCAAGGGGTGTCTCCCGAATTAACCTGCAAATCCGACTCTACGACAGTTCACGGCGGCCGTCTGTGTCCCATGCACGAATTAATATCGTGGTTACGCCACCGCCGGCACCGCCAGCAGCGGGCAGGGCGCCTGCCGCAACACGCGTTCGGTGGTGCTGCCGCGCAATGCGTCGAGGAAGCCGTGATGCCCCTCGGTCGGCATGCCGATTAGATCGGGCTGCCAGTCGCTTGCCGCTTCGATAATGGTCTCCACCACCTTGCCGCGGCGGGTCGCGACCGGCACCGGATGGTGCGGATCGGTATGGCGTTTCACCCGCGGCGGATTGCTGCCGACATGCAGCAGGCGTTCCATCACGCCGTAGCCGGCGAGCATATGGGCGAATTCCATGATGGTGCGAATGGCGGCGGCCGGCGCCGGCGCGCGATCGACCGGGATCAGCACGCGCTTCAAATGCACTTCGCCGCGATTTTGATCGACAAAGCCGCGCGCCCGCGCCGGCACGAACAAGGTCGGCGCCTTGGCATGGCGTGCCAGCTTCTCCGCGACCGAGCCATGCAGCCAGCGCTCGGGGCCCTCGCGGCCTTGCGTGGCGAGCACGATCAGATCGGCCGGGTGGCTGTCGAGAAACTCGAGAATGCCTCCGATGGTCGATTGGGGGGCAAGTTCGACCTTGGCGATCTTGATGCCGAGCTTGCCGCCGACCGCTTCCGGCGGATCGCCCGCCTCCAAAAAGCCCCAACGCGCCAGCGTATTGCGCACATGCGGGAACGATATCCAGTTCGATGGGTCGCGCGCCGTGGCGACATGCAAAATATACAGGGTTGCTTTCGCCGTCAGCGCGATGCGCAAGGCATGGGCGAAGGCATCCGCGCTGGTATCGGAAAAATCGGTCGGGTGGACGATGGATCGCAGTGCCAGCATGGCGCGCTCATATAGCCTCATTCGCGGCCGCTTAATGTAACAGATCGGTCTTATGCGCTATTGCGCAGGATCAATGCTGCGGGCGGCGCTGTAGTTTGCCTCGAAAATCGGGCCCCCTTGATCCACCCGCCTTTCCCTGCCACATGCCGCTGATGAACAAGGCGCTTGCCCCGTCCGATTCTGCCCAATCGTCGCCACTGACCGCCGAGGTCGAGCGCCGGCGCACCTTTGCCATCATCTCGCACCCGGACGCCGGCAAGACCACGCTGACCGAAAAGCTGCTGCTGTTCGGCGGCGCCATCAACCTTGCCGGCCAGGTCAAGGCCAAGCGCGACCGCCGCTCGACCCGCTCCGACTGGATGGCGATCGAGCGCGAGCGCGGCATTTCGGTGGTCACCTCGGTGATGACCTTCGACTACGACTCGCGCGTGTTCAACCTGCTCGACACGCCGGGCCACGAGGACTTCTCCGAGGACACCTACCGCACGCTGACCGCCGTCGATTCCGCCGTTATGGTGATCGACGGCGCCAAGGGCATCGAGGCGCGCACCCGCAAGCTGTTCGAGGTTTGCCGCCTGCGCGACATTCCGATCATCACCTTCATCAACAAGATGGATCGCGAAACGCGCGACCCGTTCGATCTGCTGGACGAGATCGAAAAGACGCTGGCGCTCGACACCACGCCGATGAACTGGCCGATCGGGCGCGGCCGCGACTTCGCTGGCACTTATGATATCGCGACCGGCGACATGCGCCTGCTCAACGAGGATGGCCGCGCCGCGGTGCCGCAGCCGCTGGATCTGCCGTCGCTGGCGGCGAAGAATTCCATGCTCGACGCCAAGGCCATCGCCGAGGAGCTGGAACTGGTCAAGGACGCCAGCCGGCCGTTCGATTTTGCCGCGTTCCGCGAGGGCCATTTGACGCCGGTCTATTTCGGCTCGGCCATCAAGAATTTCGGCGTCAAGGATCTGCTCGACGCGCTGGCTGCGTTCGCGCCGCCGCCGCGACCGCAGACCGGCAATAGCCGCAAAGTAGACCCGCACGAGGACGGCATGACCGCCTTCGTGTTCAAGATCCAGGCCAACATGGATCCAAATCATCGCGACCGCATCGCCTTCGCGCGGCTGTGTTCGGGAAAATTACGCCGCGGCATGAAGGCCAAACTCGTGCGCACCGGCAAGCCGATGACGCTGTCGGCGCCGCAATTCTTTTTCGCGCAGGATCGTTCGGTGGCGGACGAAGCCTATGCCGGCGATGTGGTCGGCATTCCCAATCACGGCACGCTTCGCATCGGCGACACGCTGACCGAAGGCGAGGACATAGCCTTTCTCGGCGTACCTAATTTTGCGCCGGAAATTCTTCGTCGTGTGAAGCTGGGCGATCCGATGAAAGCCAAGAAGCTGAAGGAAGCGCTGCAGCAGATGGCGGAGGAGGGCGTCGTGCAGGTGTTCCGCCCGCTCGACGGTGCGCCGGCGCTGGTCGGTGTCGTGGGGCCGTTGCAGCTCGACGTGCTGAAAGACCGGCTTGCCAGCGAATACGGTCTCGACATCGGCTTCGAGACGCCGGAATTCCAGCTGGCGCGCTGGATCGCCTCGGCCGAGACGAAGAAACTCGACGATTTCGTGGCAGCCAATTATTCCAGCGTCGCCGAGGATCTCGACGGCGACCGGGTGTTCATGGCGCGCAACCAGTTCATCCTCGATTACACCTCCGAGCGCGCGCCGGGCATCGTCTTCACCGACATCAAGGACGTGAAGAACAAGGTCTGATCCTCATCCTGAGGAGCGCCACCGATGCCGAGTTTACCCGACATCGGCATTAAAATTGCGCAAGTCGGCTATAGCCGACTTGCGTGGCGCGTCTCGAAGGATGAAGGCCCGGGCCTCATGGTTCGAGACGCGCGGTTGCCGCCGCGCTCCTCACCATGAGGGGTAGCTCAATTCACCTTCACATTCGCCGCCTTGATCACCGGCGCCCAGCGCGCGATCTCGCCATCGATGCGGGCGCGGAATTCCTCCGGGCTGGAGCCAACCGGCTCCATCAAGGTCGCCGCCAGCTTTGTGCGAATTGCCGGCAGTCTGATGATCGCCACCACATCCTTGTTGATCTTGTCGATCAGCGCCTTGGGCATGCCGCCCGGCGCGATCAGGCCCATCCAGGCGTCGGCTTCCACATCGATGCCGGATTCCTTCAGGGTCGGCACATCCGGCAGAAACGGCGAGCGCTTGGCGGTCGATACTGCCAGGATCTTCACCGCGCCGCTTTTGCCGTGCGGCACCACCGAGATCGCCGGCAGACAGGCCATCTGCGTGTCGTTGCGCATCACCGCCGTCATGGCTTGCGGCGAGCTGGGATAGGGAACGTGCACCAGCTTGGTGCCGGATTTGATAGCGATAGCCTCCATCGCCAGATGCGACAGCGAACCATTGCCGATCGAGGCGAAATTGTATTTGCCGGGATTGGCCTTGAGCAGCGCCACCAGTTCGGCCACCGAATTGACCTTGAGTTGCGGATTGACCGCCAGCGCGCTCGGCTGCGTGATGAGTTGGGTGACGGCTGCGATATCCTTGGCCGGGTCGTAAGGTAGTTTGGAAAACAGCAGAGTATTGATGGCGAGCGGGCCGCCAATGCTGATACCGACGGTGGAGCCGTCGGGTGCCGCCTTGGCGACGACATCGGTGCCGAGATTACCGCTGGCGCCGGGCTTGTTCTCCACCAGGAAAGTGCTGCCCGGATATTTCTGCGACAATTCGTTGGCGATGAGACGCGCCACGATGTCGGGCGTCGATCCGGCCCCGAACGGGACCACGATCTTGACGGTCTTGGCCGGCCAATCCTGCGCCAAGGCCGGCGCGGCAATGGCGAGCAACAGCGCAAGTGCCAGCCCGAGGCATTTGGTCATAGCGTTTCCTCTAATCAGGTCCCGGCGATATCGCGCCCCAAATAGGCGCCATCGCCTTCAAGTGTTGCTTGCAGTTTGCCGATCGGAATATCCGCGCCGGCGACCTTGTCCGCAAGCATAAGATGAGCCGCGGTGCCGGCGGCCTGGCCCATGACGAAACAGCCGCCGCTGACGCGGGCGGCCGATTGTCCCTCATGCGTCATCGATGCGCAGCGTCCGGCCATCAGCAGATTGTCGAATCCGGGCGGCACCAGCATGCGGTAGGGCAGGTGATTGAAGCCGCGCGAGCCGGGTATGTCGGGCCAGCGCCAGATCACGTCGCCGGCCACATGGTTTTCTATCGGCCAGCCATTGACGCCGATGGTGTCGGGAAAGCTCGCGCAGGACAGCACGTCCTCGGCCGTGAGCTGGTAATGGCCGGCGATCCGGCGGGTCTCGCGTACGCCCAGTTGCGGCGGGATATCGACGATGTATGCATCGGCAAAGCCGGGCGCCTTGGCTCGCAGGAATTCGAAAAATGCCAGCGCCTGGCGGCGGCCCTCGATTTCGCCCGCGCTCAGTTCGCCGGCATCGGTTCCATCGACGGCGTGGCCGTGCTTGTTTTTGACTTGCGTGACGTTCACGCGCCATTCGTTGGAATGTTTTTGCGGGCGCACGATCGCCCCTTTGCGCGGAAAGACGACGCCGCGTTTCTCCGCCGCTTCCATCAAGGCCGGAATTGTACGCCAGGCATCGTCGGCAAGGGCGGCATCGACGCCATTCAAGCGGAACATCGTGGTCGGATAGAGCATATGGCCGTCGGCATCGGCCTTTTCGAACGGCGCGCCGGCAAAGGCCGCGAGATCGCCGTCGCCGGAACAGTCGATAAATACGCTCGCCAGAATGGCGCTGCGGCCGGATTTGGTTTCGAGCAGCAGCGCCTTGATGCGGTTGTCCCGCTCCATCGCGACGCCGGTGGCGAGCGCGTGAAATAGAATCGCAACTCCGTTCGACAGCAGCAGCTCGTCGGCCGCGCATTTGTAGGCCGCCGTGTCATAGGCCTGTGCGAAAATCTTGCCGAACACGAGATGCGGCGCATTCAGGCCGCCGAGCCGATCGATGCCTACGAGCAACCGGTCGGCGACGCCGTGCACAACCTGGCGGATCTCGCCATGCACATTGGCATGCAGCCCGCAAAAATTTGTCACCCCGGCCGCGGTCCCCATGCCGCCGAGAAAGCCATAGCGCTCGGCCAGCAGGACTTTTCGACCATGCATGGCGGCCGCGGTCGCCGCAGCGATGCCGGCCGGCCCGCCGCCCAGCACGACCACGTCGTATTCGCCGCCAATCGCGGTCCGGCGTTCGGGCTCGGTAATATGGGACGGGGTTGCGGCCATCGACATGCGTCCTATGTGGCGGCACGGCTTGCATTCACCGCCGCCTTCGCTTCTACTGCGCCGCCTGTGGAAAACGGCGACGCAAAGTGAGTGTAGCATGGGCCTTGCAATCCTTATCCTCGGCCTGGCGGTGTTTTTCGCGAGTCATGTTTTTGTCGCGTTGCGCGAGGCGCGCGCGGCGGCGATCGAGCGGCTCGGGATAAATGGCTATCGCGCGCTATTCGCGATCGTTTCGCTCGTCGGTCTGGCGCTAATCGTCTGGGGCTATGGGCAATACCGCGCGCATGAATTGATCCAGGTCTGGTCGCCGCCGGCGTTCATGCGGCACATCACCGTCGGCCTCATGCTGTTCGCGGTGATTTTCTTCACCGCCGCGTTCATTCCCAGCCACATCAAGGCCAGGCTCAAGCATCCGATGCTGGCCGGTGTGAAGACCTGGGCGCTCGCGCATCTCTTCTCAAACGGCGATCTCGGGTCGATCCTGCTATTCGGCGCGTTCCTGGCCTGGGCCGTTTATGCCCGCATCGCCGCCAAGCGCCGCGGCAATGACGGCGTCACCGCCGCGCCGTCCGGCTGGACCAACGACATTATCGTGGTGGTTCTCGGTATCGTCATTTATCTCGCGCTCGGCTATTACTTTCATCCTTACATGATCGGCGTGCCGGTGTTCGGGAGATAATTCATTGTCGACGCAGAACGACATCAGGCGGCTCACCGCTCCGGACATTTTCGCGCGCAAGGGCGGCGATCCAATTGTCTGCCTCACGTCGTACCACGCCCATACCGCGCGTTTGGTGGACAAGTATTGCGATGTGATCCTGGTCGGCGACTCGCTCGGCATGGTGATGCACGGTTTTGAGTCCACGGTTCCTGTCACGCTCGATATGATGATCCTGCAGGGCCATGCGGTGATGCGCGGTTCCAAGCGTGCGCTGGTGGTGATCGATATGCCGTTCGGTACTTACGAAGCCTCCAAGGAACAGGCCTTCATGAATGCCGCGCGCGTGTTGAAGGAAACCGGCTGCGGCGCCATCAAGGTCGAAGGCGGCACGCGCATGGCGGAGACCATCGGCTTCCTGGTCGAGCGCGGCGTGCCGGTGATGGCGCATATCGGGCTCACGCCGCAGTCGATCAACACGATCGGCTCGTTCCGCGCACAGGGGCGCGAGGAGACCGATTGGGCGCGCATCGAGGCGGACGCGATTGCAGTGTCCGAGGCCGGGGCGTTCTCGGTGGTGATCGAGGCGGTGGCGGAGCCGCTCGCCCGCAAGCTGACCGCGGCGGTGACCATCCCGACCATCGGCATCGGCGCCAGCGTGGCCTGCGACGGGCAAGTCCTGGTGCTCGAAGACCTGCTGGGCTTGAGCCCGCGGGTGCCGAAATTCGTCAAGCGCTTTGGCGATATCGGGCCCGGCATCGAGAAGGCGGTCGCCGCCTATGCCTCCGAGGTGCGTGCCCGGACCTTCCCCGGGCCCGAGCACACCTATGCAATGAAGGCCAAAAAGGTTTAAGCGATTTGGCACCTAATCTTGCCCGAAAACCGGGTCCCACTTTTCGGAATTAGGCCCTAAATCCTTGAAATATTAACGATTGTCGGCGAAAGCTTTGCCTTGCGCCCGCCACATCGCTAGGTTACGGCGCATGCGCGCTCCAGGGGTCGGGCGTCAGGCGGGGTGGAGCAATTCGTGGCCGATATTTTTCATGAAGTCGACGAGGAAGTCCGGCGCGACCAGCTCAAGAAGCTGTGGGACCGCTACAGCATCTACATCATTGCGCTTTGCGTTCTGATCGTCGCCGGCATCGGCGCCTGGCGCGGCTATGAATATTGGGTGGCCAAGAAGGCCGCCATTGCCGGCGCCGCCTTCGAAACCGCGGTGACGTTGAGCGAGCAGGGCAAGCATGCCGAAGCCGAAGCCGCCTTCGCCAAGGTCGTGGTCGAGGCGCCGGACGGCTATCGCGTATTGGCGCGCTTTCGCGCCGCCGCCGAACTGGCGCAGGTCAAGCTCCCCGATGCGGTGAAGGCCTATGACGACATTGCCGCCGACAATGCGCTGGGCGCGACCTGGCAGGATCTCGCCGCCTTGCGCGCCGGTTTGTTGCTGGTGGACAGCGCGCCGCTCGCCGACATGCGCCGGCGTCTCGATCCGCTCGCCGAACCTGGCCGCATCTACCGCCACACCGCGCGCGAGCTGCTGGCGCTGTCGGCCTGGCGCAACCACGATATTGCCGCCGCGCGCCGCTATGTCGACATGATGGCGACCGATGCCCAGACCCCGCCGGGCGCGCGCGCACGCATCGACGTGCTGACGGCGCTGATCGCCGCCGACGGTAAAAGCTGAGGGATTAAAAATGCGCCGCATGCACCGCATCGTGTTGCTGGCAGTGCTGGTCGTCCTCGCGCCCGTGCTGGCCGGATGCGAGAGCTTCGACATGGACAAGTTCGACATCTTCGGTCTTACCCAAAAGAAGAAGCTGCCGGGCGACCGCAAGCCGCTGTTCCCGGAAGGCGTGCCGGGCGTCAGCCAGGGAATTCCGCCGGAATACATCAAAGGTAACCAGCCGCCGCCGGAAACCGCGCAGACTTTGCCGGTCGAACAGGACAACAAGACCCCGGCGGTAGAGCCGGCCAAGAAGACCGCCGCGGTAGCGCCGGTGGAAGACGCCAAGCCCAAACTGAAACCAAAGCCGAAACCCAAGGCGAAACCGAAGCCGCAAACCGCCTCGCAGCAGCCGGCCCCGGGCACCGTACAGCCTGCGTCGCAGGGACAAAATGCCAGTCAGCAGCCGGCACCAGCGCCCTGGCCTGCGCCGGGGCAGAATTCGAGCAGCGCGCCCTGGCCGTCGGCGCCGCCGCCCGGCACCTTCACGCGCTGATTGGGTAGCCGTCATGCGCGGGACTTGACCCGCGCATCCATCTGACAAACACATCTTTTGACTTCTTATAATGGATTGCCGGGTCAAGCCCGGCAATGATCGCGGATGAACTTCACCATCGCCATTGTCGGCCGGCCCAATGTCGGCAAGTCGACGCTGTTCAACCGGCTGGTTGGCCGGCGCCTGGCGCTGGTCGACGACCGGCCCGGCGTGACGCGCGACCGCCGCGAAGGCGAGGGCCGGCTGGGCGATCTCGACTTCACGGTGATCGATACCGCCGGCCTTGAAGAGGCGGCGCCCGACAGCCTGTCGGGACGCATGCGGGCGCAGACCGAGACCGCGATTACCCAGGCCGATGCGATCTTCTTCATGATCGACACCCGCGACGGCCCGACGCCGGACGACCATGCCTTTGCCAATCTGGTGCGCAAATCCGGCAAGCCGGCCATTCTCATTGCCAACAAGAGCGAGGGGGCGGCCGCCGAGGCAAGACGGCTGGAGGCCTATGAACTCGGCCTCGGCGAGCCGGTGGCGATCTCGGCCGAGCACAACGAGGGCCTGGCCGATCTCTACGATGCCTTGCGCGCGGCGGTGCCCGAATTGACCGCCAAGCCGGCAACGGCCGATGCGGATGAAACCGACGAGGATTTGCTGACGCGCCCGATCCGCGTCGCCATTGTCGGGCGGCCCAACGCAGGCAAGTCCACGCTGGTCAACCGGCTGATCGGCGAGGAGCGTCTGTTGACCGCGCCGGAGGCGGGCACCACCCGTGACGCCATCGCCGTCGATCTCGACTGGCACGGCCGTAAATTCCGCATCCACGATACCGCCGGTCTGCGCCGCCGTTCGCGCGTCGACGAGAAGCTTGAGAAATTATCGGTGGCCGACGCGCTCAACGCGGTGCGCTTTGCCGAAGTGGTGGTGGTGCTGCTCGACGTCGAGAACGCCTTCGAAGAACAGGACCAGCGCATCGCCGATCTGGTCGAACAGGAAGGCCGCGCCATCGTCATTGCGGTCAACAAATGGGATCTGAAGGAAAAGACCGCGGGCGCCATCGGCAAGCTGCGGGTGCAAGCGGATGAGAAGCTCACGCAAATGAAGGGCGTGCCGCTGGTGGCGATATCGGGAATGACCGGCGAGGGACTCGACCGGCTGATGCAGGCGGTCGTCGAAGCCTATGAGGTCTGGAACAGGCGCGTGCCGACCAGTGCGCTCAATCGCTGGTTCGAGGCGACCGTCGAGCAGCATCCGCCGCCGGCCGTGTCGGGACGCAGGCTGCGGCTGAACTACATCACCCAGGCCAAAACGCGTCCGCCGAGCTTCGTCGTGTTCTGCACCCGCGCCGACGCGCTGCCCGAAGCCTACAAGCGCTATTTGCTCAATTCATTGCGCGAGACGTTCGAATTGCCCGGTACGCCGATCCGCCTGATGCTGCGTGAGAAGGAAAACCCGTTCAAGGGCCGGGCGAAGTGGAAGCACTGAGACGCCGCTAAATTTCCGAGAAAGCGTTAATCGAAGAAGAAATAGGGCAGGCGCGCCGGCGCAACCGCGAAGCCTAATCACTCGCGGTATCGACGTGGAAGCGGTGCCTGGATCCACGGCGAATTGGAACAATTCCATCCAACGGCCGTTATGACCATAAGCCCGAAAAAATTGCATACGATTGGCCTCGCTCAATGTGAGCGCAAGCCAATCGGGAAATCCGCTTTTTGTCCGGGCTCTTCGGGAGACTGATCATGTCGATTAACAATTTTGCCGTGTCGCGCCTGCTTGCCGTGTCGGCGCTGGCGACCGTCACTCTCACAACCATGGCCGAAGCGCAGATGAACGGTCAGGGCCAAGGTGGCGGCGGCGGTTTTGGTAACATGATGGGCGGCGGCTGGGGATGGGGGATGGGTTCGGGAATGGGCGGGTTTGGAGGGATCGGCGTTCTTGTGCTCGCGCTCGTCGTCATGGGTATCGCTGTCCTTGCTTTCCGTCGCCGCAGTTCGTGACCGGCATCTTGGCGCGGACGCGTATGTGATTGCCTTGCATCCGGCTGAGATTGGGAATATCGCGGCGGTCTAACCATTCGCGAAAGGACACGGCATGCGGCTCAATGTTACAGCGATGGCGATGGCGTTCGGTCTCATTTGGGGTGTCGGCCTGCTCTTCGTCGGAGCAGCCAACCTGATCTGGCCTGGCTACGGTCAGGCATTTCTTCAGCTATGCGCGTCGATCTACCCCGGTTACCGTCCGGGCACGGGGATAGGCTCGGTGATAACCGGGACCATCTATGCGCTGGTGGATGGTGGCGTTGGCGGTGCGGTCATTGCGTGGCTCTACAACGCGTTTGCGGGCCGTACAGCGTAGTAACGCGGCATATCCTAGAGCGCGCTCCGCTCCGTTTCGTTTGAACCGGAAATGCGCTTTAGATTCCTATTTGGTCGCATTTTCTACGGCGAACCGGTTCCCACTCCGCCGGAAAATGCGCTGGCGACTTGCTTGGGGCGAGTGCGCTGATTTGAATATTGACAGGAACAATCCTTGTCGGCGGAGCTTGTCCTTCCGCCACTATGAAATGTGACATCGAGCAAGGCGGCGCTTTTAGCCATGGCTGGCGAAGCGTTCGTACGACCCTTTTGCTCAGCTCCAGGCTTTGGCCAGCACATCAAACCGCGTTATGCGCGGGAAGGAATTGAACATGCGCAAATTTATGCTTCTTACGACATTGGCTGCAGCCGCAGTGGTTGCCGCCGGTATCACGGTACAAGCTCAAACCTATGGCCCGGGCATGATGGGAAATGACCAAGCCTACGGTAACCGCGGCGACTGCGGCCAGGGTTACGGAATGATGGGTTACGGCATGATGGGTAACAGCAATAACCAAACCAACGGGCAAGGCCAAGGCGACAACCAGGGCCAGAATCAAGACCAAAGCCGCGGCTACGGCCCGGGCTACCACATGCGCGGCTCGGGCGGTGGATACGGCCCCGGTATGATGCAGGGAAACGGCTACGGTCCCGGCATGATGCAGGGAAACGGCTATGGCCCCGGCATGATGCGGGGTAACGGCTACGGCCCCGGTATGATGCAGGGAAGCGGCCACGGCCCTGGTAACGGAGCCGGCTACGACCGCGGTGATAACGTTCAGGCCAATCAGACGCTCAATCTCACCACAGATGACGTAAAGAGCCGCGTGGAACGCTGGCTCGCTCGGCAAGGAAATCAGCGGCTCAAAGTTGGCGATGTGAAAGAGAAAGACGCCGACACCATCACTGCCGACGTCGTCACCAAGGATAATTCCTTGGTCGATCGCCTCATCGTCGATCGCCACACTGGCGCCGTCCAACAGGACAAGAGCTAAGCGGCTTTCGTTAACGACACACATTGAGTGACATCACCAATGCCCGCGCGGTTGCTGCCGCGCGGGCTCCGCAGCAAGTTATTTGATCTCATTCGCACGGAGACTGATTTATGTACGGATATGGCAATGGCTGGGGAATGATGGGTGATGGCTACGGGTCGATGGGAGGATTTAACATGGTGTTCTGGCTATTGGCATTCGTGCTTCTCACCGGCGCCGTGGTTTGGTTCATGCGCTCATCGCCATCGATCGGCTTGGGGCGACAGGCCACCGCGGTGGTGCCGGGCGGCCTTGATGTACTTGAGCGGCGTTATGCGAGCGGCGAGATTAACCGCGAAGAATACTTGCAGAAAAAAGGCGACCTAAAAGCCTGACGTGGCCGGCGCGGTTGCAATTCAATAAAGCAAAAGGCCGCCAATCACGGCGGCCTTTTTACAACACAAGAACGACGTGGATCTAACAACAGCAGCCGCTCTTTTCGCTTTTTGCCGGCTTGTCGTTGCAGCATTCGCTCTTTTCGGAGTTGGCGGCCGACTGTTTGACAGCCGCCTCGGTCGCCTGCGATGCAGGCGTCGTTGCAACCTTAGTGGGCTCGGATTTGGCAGAGCCGCCGCAGCATGAATCAGACATGATCGAACTCCTTAAATTGAAACGCGTCATTTGTTTGTAACTTAATATGGGGATCGGTCACGCGCCATTCAAGACACGACGCCGGGCTATGCGGTAGCCTGCCGTTTCCGGTCGGTTACAAATTGCCGCGTATAAGCGCCACCGCGCCGATTCCGAGCGCGAACACGGCAACCGGCAAAACGGTCGTCCAAACAATCTCGCTGCGTGACGTTTTGGTGTGGCCCACGTGCTCTTCGTTCGGCGAGGCAACCTTTGGCCCATGCGCAGCATGGGGCTGCCCGCCGGCAACGGGCGCGGCGTCCGGACGACGTGCCGTCAGCATCCCGTGTTTCAATCCCTTGGCGACTAGCCACCAATTGATCGGGTAGGCCACGATGAACCCGGCCAGCAGCGCCATGCTCATGACAAACCAGAATTCGGGTGTCAGCGGGCTAAGAGCCCCGCCAAGCGCGGCGCGGCCCAGCGATGCGATCGGCATCATTCCGGCCATGAGAAAATTCATCGAAAGGAATTCGGGCACGAACGTGGATGCGAGCGACCGCCGATAGGATCCGCCGGCCATATCGCGCATGAACAGCGCCTGAAAGATGGTCCAGCCGAAGCCAAAGCCGAGACCGTATTCGAGTGCGATATCGGCCGGGCGCGACAGGGTCAAATACGAAGCCACCGCCGCGCCGGCAAGAATACCGATGCCATCGCCCGCCACGCAGTGCATGGTGGAGCCGAGCACCTGACGCCAGCGCACGGCGATGTAGCGTTCATGCAGCCCCGGCAGCGGTTCCCGGCATCCCAGGACGTACAAGAAGGCGCCGATGGGGCCGGTATAGGCGGTCAGAAGGACAAAGCCCCATTTCAAGACCGGCGATTCCGGCGTGGACCGAATGTCGACCGCGACGAATGCAACAGCCATCGCCGTCAAAAGAAACCAGAGGAGCATGATCCCGTTTAGCATCGGTATTTCGCTCCATATGACACGGGGGACAGGCCCTTACGCCGGCGGACGGAATTCCAAAAACTTGCCGGCGCGGAATTCGTACAGCTTGCCGCTCTCATTACAGGCGGGCAGGCACAGCGGCACGATCGCCTTAACGACCGTTTCCGGCGCCGGCAGCGTTTCGGGATCGACGCCGGGCCAGCCGCTGGCATACATGCGGGTGCGGGTCGGACCGGGCCCGAACAGGTTCACCCGCACATTGGTCGACGCCGTTTCCGCCGCATAGGTCTGCGCCAGCATGTTGAGCGCGGCCTTGGATGCGGCATAGGGGCCGCAATAGGCGCGCGCCAGCCAGCTCAGCGCCGAGGTGATGAACACGGCGCGCCCGGCCGGCGCCGCCCGCAGCAGCGGGTCCATGGTGCGGATCAGCTGCCAATTGGCGGTGACATTGACCGCGATCAGATTGTCCCAGTCTTTCGGCTCGACATGGCCAAGCGGCGACAAGGCCCCGAGAATACCGGCATTGCCAACCAGCACGTCGAGGTGGCCGTAGCGCTCGTTGAGCGCCAGCGCCAATCGGGCGATGCCGTCGGAATCCTTCATGTCGAGCGGCACCAGCGTAGCGGTGCCGCCAACCGCCTTGATCTTGTCGTCGAGTTCTTCCAACCCGCCGACCGTGCGCGCCACCGCCACCACATGCGCGCCGGCTTGCGCGAGCTCAAGCGCCAGCGCCGCGCCGATGCCGCGCGAGGCGCCGGTCACCAGCGCGATACGGTCGGAAAGCGGTTTGAAGTCACTCATGCTCTGAACCTCATCCTGAGGAGGCCGCGAAGCGGCCATCTCGAAGGATGAGGCCTCATGCTTCGAGACGCCGCGCTATCGCGCGGCTCCTCAGCATGAGGAGACGCGCCGGTCAAGTCGTCGGATTCAGATCGCTTCCGCCAGCAGCGACAACTGGCGCGGGCTTGTTTCCTGTGCGGCCAGGTCGGTGAGCGCGGTCGGGTAGTCGCCGGTGAAGCAATGATCGGTGAATTGCGGCCGGACGGAATCGCGCTTTTCAAAACCCATGGCGCGATAGATGCCATCGACCGAAAGGAAGGCCACCGAATCCGCGCCGATGAATTGCCGCACCCCTTCCAGATCGTGGGTGGCGGAGAGCAGCTTGTTGCGCTCGGGCGTGTCGATGCCGTAATAATCCGGATGCGTGATCGGCGGCGAGGCGATGCGGAAATGCACCTCCTTGGCGCCGGCATCGCGCATCATCTGCACGATCTTGCGCGAAGTGGTGCCGCGCACGATCGAGTCGTCCACCAGCACGATGCGTTTTCCCGCGACCACGGCGCGGTTGGCGGAATGCTTGAGCCGCACGCCCTGATCGCGGATCGACTGCGTCGGCTGGATGAAGGTGCGGCCGATATAATGATTGCGGATGATGCCGAGTTCGTAGGGGATGCCCGCTTCCTGCGCGAACCCGATCGCGGCGGGCACGCCGGAATCCGGCACCGGCACGACAACATCGGCAGCCGTGGGCGCCTCGCGCGCCAGTTCCGCGCCCATGGTCTTGCGCACGTCGTAGACGCTGCGGCCGCCGACAATTGAATCGGGCCGCGAGAAATAGATGTATTCGAAGATGCAGGGGCGCGCCGCCATCGGCGGGAACGGCTTGTGCGACTGCGCGCCGTCCTCATCGAAGATCACCACCTCGCCGTTCTCGATGTCGCGCACATATTTGGCGCCGATCATGTCGAGCGCGCAGGTTTCCGAGGCAAGGATCGGGCAGCCGTCGAGCGTGCCATAGACCAGCGGGCGGATGCCGAGCGGATCGCGCGCGCCCACCAGCTTCTTGTTGGTGAGGCCGACAAAGGCATAGGCGCCTTCGAGTTGGCGCAGTCCGTCGATGAAGCGGTCGACGAAACGGTTGCGTTTAGCGCGCGCCACCAGATGCAGGATCACCTCGGTGTCCGAGGTCGACTGCATCATGGCGCCTTCGTGCACCAGCGCCTTGCGCAGCGACAGCCCGTTGGTCAAGTTGCCGTTATGGCCGATGGCGAAGCCACCGCCTTCGAGTTCGGCAAACAGCGGCTGCACATTGCGAAGAATGGTTTCGCCGGTGGTCGAATATCGAACATGACCCACTGCGGCGTTGCCGGGCAGGCGATCGATTACATCGCGGCGTGAAAACGTGTCGCCGACCAGGCCGAGACGGCGTTCGGAATGGAAGCGCTTGCCGTCGAACGAGACGATGCCGGCGGCTTCCTGGCCGCGATGCTGGAGCGCGTGCAGGCCGAGCGCGGTGATCGCCGCCGCATCGGGATGGCCGAATATGCCGAACACGCCGCATTCCTCGCGCAGGCGGTCGGCATCCGGGTCGAATTCGGTGTCGGCCATGTCCACGAGATCCTGCGGCTGTTGCTGCATTGCTATCGGGTTCCGCTGGCTTTGGCCTGAACGAGGACCGGCGGCCTTAGTTCCGATTTCCGGTCGGGTTTGTCGTCGGGCGCGTCTTGGTCGTCAGGCTTGGGTTTCTTCAGCCGTTTTAAGATGGTGCTTTCGGGGTCATCCGGCAACATCGACATCAGCGATTGTCCAACGCTTTGCAGTACGACTTTCGACTTGGCGCCGCGCACCCATTCCGGCTGGCTGCGGTCGGGCACCAGCCAAGCGAAAAACAGAAATCCGACAACCACAATGATCAGGCCGCGGCCGAGCCCGAACAGGAAGCCGAGCGTGCGATCGAGCGCGCCGACCCGGCTGTCGAGCACCATGTCGGAAATGCGCACGGTAATGATCGACACGATCAGCAGCGTGAGCAGGAATATGGAACCGATGGTAACGCCGGCCGCCACCGTGTTGCTGCTGATATAGCTCTGCGCGATCGGTAGCACGCGCGAATAGGAATAGAGCGTAACCAGGGCGGCGATGCCCCAGGCGCCGATCGACAGGATCTCGCGCATGAAGCCGCGGATCATGGCGAGCAGGCCCGAGATTAGCATGACCAGCAGAAGGATGATGTCGAGCAGCGTAATCGGCATCGGGGCTTATACGCTCCGCGAATAGGGACAAGACTCGCCATGCAGACGACGAGGCGAATCCCGGAATGCCATAGCGGCTCCCGGACAGGGCGGCAATGTT
>JBBRAL010000049.1:0-35521 GCA_038206805.1 Hyphomicrobiales bacterium
TAGCGCTTCGAGCCGCTTGTTAGTATCGAAGAACCCGAATTGCCCCATAGACCGCTCCCGCTCTCAGACCTTGTGCGTTCCTTGAATCTGATTTGCAGTTCGTCGGCCAGACGGCAGCGTAATTATTCGAGGTGCCCTTAAATGTGTTAGGAAAGCTAAATCGCTTCGACTTCCTTGAAAATTCACCCTTCGTTTTCGTACTAAGAAAGGGGAACGTATGTCCAAGAATTCTCGACAACGCAGGACATATCGCGAAATTTTTCTCGACATGCTTGAGCAGTTGTCAGGGGATGATCAAAAACTGATCGGCAATATCACTCTGCGCGATAGCTTGGAATGGGACCAAAATCTATATGATCGAATAAAACAGCAGCTTGTTGAAGAGAATGCAATCATTGTCGGCCGCGGCCGAGGTGGTACTGTGGCCTTGGCTAGGACCAAAGAGACCAAGGCGCTCAACGTTTTTATTTCATATTCTCATGAGGATGAAGAACTGAAAGCTGTTTTATTCAAACACCTAGAACCATTGCGTCGTCAAAATTTGATTGAAGAATGGCACTTTCGAAAAATAAAAGCCGGAGAAGAATGGAACGCTGTGATATCAAAACAGATCGAAGGGGCTCAGATTATCCTCTTGCTGGTGAGTATTGATTTCATCAATTCACAATATTGTTACGACGTCGAAATGGAGGCCGCGCTCGAGCTACACGAGCACCAAAAAGCAAGGGTCATCCCAATAATTTTACGCAGCTGCCTCTGGAACCGAACACCATTTGCTAAGCTTCAAGCGCTACCTCGAGATGCAAAAGCCATAAAATCTTGGCCTGACGTTGATGAGGCACTTACGAACGTAGCGGATGGATTGCGACAAGTTGCCGAAGAACTTCTCGGTCTAAAGTCTGGATAATCTAGAACTCACATCCTAAACACCCCAAACCTCGTCCCCCGCACCGGCGCATTCAGCGCCGCCGAAAATGCCAGCGCCAGCACGCGGCGCGTCTCGGCCGGCGCAATAATGCCGTCGTCCCACAGCCGCGCCGTGGCGTAATAGGGATTACCCTCGGTCTCGTATTGCTCGCGGATCGGCGCCTTGAATTGCTCCTCCTCCTCCGCACTCCAGCTCTTGCCGTCGGCCTCGATATTGTCGCGCTTGACGGTCGCCAGCACACTCGCCGCCTGCTCGCCGCCCATCACCGAGATGCGCGCGTTCGGCCACATGAACAAAAAGCGCGGCCCATAGGCGCGCCCGCACATGCCGTAATTGCCGGCGCCGTAGCTGCCGCCGACGATCAGCGTGATCTTGGGCACCTGCGCGCAAGCCACCGCCGTCACCATCTTGGCGCCGTCCTTGGCGATGCCGCCGGCCTCGGTGTCCTTGCCCACCATGAAGCCGACGATGTTCTGCAGGAACAAGAGCGGAATGCGGCGCTGGCAGCACAGTTCGACGAAATGCGCGGCCTTCAGCGCGCTCTCCGAAAACAGAATGCCGTTGTTGCCAAGAATACCGACCGGCATGCCGTGGATATGCGCAAAGCCGGTCACGATGGTCGTGCCGTAGAGCTGCTTGAACTCGTCGAACTCGGAAGCGTCCACGATGCGCGCGATCACCTCGCGCACGTCATATTGCTTCTTCAGGTCGACCGGCACCAGGCCGTCGAGCTCGCCGATATCGAGCGCCGGCTCGCGCGACGCGGCCAGCGGAATGTCGACGCTCTTGCGGCTGTTCAAGTTGGCGACGATGCGGCGCGCCAGCGAAAGCGCGTGATGGTCGTCCTGCGCCAGATGATCGGCGACGCCGGACTTGCGCGCGTGCAGGTCGCCGCCGCCCAGTTCCTCCGCGCTCACCACCTCCCCTGTGGCGGCCTTCACCAGCGGCGGGCCGCCGAGGAAGATGGTGCCCTGGTTCTTGACGATGATGGTTTCGTCCGACATCGCCGGCACATAGGCGCCGCCCGCGGTGCACGAGCCCATCACCACGGCGATCTGCGGAATCGCTAAGCTCGAAAGGATCGCCTGGTTGTAGAAGATGCGGCCGAAATGCTCGCGGTCGGGAAATACCTCCGTTTGCGTCGGCAGATTGGCGCCCCCTGAGTCGACCAGATAGATGCAGGGCAGCCGGTTTTCGCGCGCGATCTCCTGCGCGCGCAAATGCTTCTTCACCGTCATCGGATGATAGCTGCCGCCCTTGATGGTGGCGTCATTGGCCACGATCAGGCATTCGCGCCCCTCGATGCGCCCGATGCCGGTGATGATACCGGCGCCGTGGATGGCCCCGTCATACATGCCGTAGGCGGCCAGCGGCGAGAGTTCCAGGAACGGCGAACCGGAATCGATCAGGTTCATCACGCGTTCGCGCGGCAGAAGTTTTCCGCGCGCCGCGTGCCTTTGGCGCGACTTTTCCGGCCCCCCGAGCGCGGCCTCGGCGCGGCGCGCCTGCAATTGCTGAACAAGCGCGCGCATGCGTTCGGCATTGGCGCCGAATTCGGCGGTATTCCTGTCAATTGCCGACGCCAAAATCCCCAATAGTGCCTCCTTTTACCTCGCGCGGCAGGGTGCCTTGGCGGAACCGGGAAGGCAATGGCGCGGGAACTGCGGCAAAACAAAGATCGCGGAACAGATGCGGCCTCGCGGCGTTCCCGTTTAGCACGCCACAACGTCAAGCACGTCGGGAGGTGCCATACAGGAGGATACTAATGACGAAAGCACGACTGTTATCGACCGTAGCGGCCACTTTGCTGCTCACCGCCGGCATTGCCTCGGCCCAAGGCATGAAAGACAAGAGCGAGGGCGCCGCACCGGCCGCCCAGCAGACCGCGCCGGCGGAAAAGATCGCCCCGGCGTCGAAGTCTATCGAAAACAAGAAACCGGGCGCCGCCGTCAAGGCGCAGGGCGAACCCACAAAGATGGCCCCCAACGCCGACAAGTCGAAGTCCGCTCAAAGTCCGGCGAAGGACAAGTCGAAGGCGGCTCAAAGCCCGACGAAGGACAAGTCGAAAAGCGCGCAGACGCCATCGTCTCCCAAGGGTGTAAAGGCTTCGGATTCCAAGCCCGATGCCAAGCCGAATATGGCCCGCGGACCGGCAAAACCGTCCGCCACCACCGGCCAAGGCGCGGCCGCCGGCTCCGCCAAGCTTTCGCCCGAACAGCACAGCAAGATCACGACCATCATCAGAAAGCAGAAGGTGGAACGAGTGACGCTCAACATTACGGTGCGGGTGGGTGCACGCGTACCGCAAAACGTCCACTTCTACCGCCTGCCGCAGGAAGTGTACGTGATCTATCCTCGTTGGCGCGGCTACGACTACATCATGGTCGGCGATCAGATCATCGTCCTCAATCCGCGCACGCACGAAATCGTCGCGATCCTCGACGCCTGATGCACATTATCGCCGTTTGACGTTACGGCCGTGGCGAGCAATCGCCGCGGCCGTCGCGTTCGTTTCGCAGGGAACATTCGCGGCCGTTCGAACGTTAAAGCGTCGATCACAAACTTGGCGACCACAGATTTGGCGATCGCTACACCAGGCAACCTAAGGATAATCACAATGAACAAAGATCGTATTCAAGGCAGCGTCGAGCAGGCCACCGGCAAAGTGAAGGAAGTCGCGGGCAAAGCCGTGGGTGACAGCAAGTTGGAAACCGAAGGCAAGGTCCAGCAGGTTGCCGGCAAGGTGCAAAACGCCGTCGGCGGCTTCAAGGACGCGGTCAAGGATGCCGTCAAGCATTGACCGCCGCCAAGCCACAATTCCTGAATTGGAAAACCCGGCGCTTGCGCCGGGTTTTTCGTTATGCACGTTATGGCATGCTGCAAAGCTAACCCGGCAGGAGCCAGCCATGATCACGCGTTTTCCCGGCCTCACCGCCACGCGCAGCCGCGCCGTCGTGCACGATGGGCTTGTTTTTACGGTCGCGGTATCGCCGGACGGCGACGCGGGTGTCTATGAACAGACCCGCAAGGCGCTGCGGCGCATCGACGAGAGCCTGGCGCTGTCGGGCACCGACAAAGGCCGCATCCTGTCGGCAATCGTGTACATTGCCGACATCGCCCGCAAGCAAGAGATGAACAAGGCTTGGGACGAGTGGGTGGACCCGGCCAACCCGCCGATGCGGGCCTGTCTTGGCGTCGATCTCGAGTCGCCGCATCTGGTTGAGATCGTGGTCACCGCCGCGCAATGACGGAGAAAATCATGCCCGCGCACGACAATTACAAAGACCTCAAGCTCAAGCTCGACGGGCTGGTGCCGCCCGGACACGGCTTTCACCGCAATCTTTTGTTCGACGCGCTATACGCCTCGCTGCCGCGCGACCCGCAGGTGAAGGTGCAGATCTACAATGCCGAGATCGTGCCCGGCGGCTACACCAATTGGCATTGCCACAACGGCGCGGCGTTTTTCGTGGCGTTGCAGGGCCTGTTCGAAGCCCATTTCCAGGAAGGCGTGCTGGTCAAGGCCAAGGCCGGCGATTGCTATAGCGAGCCGATCGCCAAGTTCCATCGCGGGCATAACCCGCATCCCGAACTGCCCTATCTGTGCGTCGGCCTGTGCTTCACCGCGCCCGACCGCGAGCACGTGACCAATTCGGTCGAGCGGCCGTGGTGAGAAATTATGTCACCTTGCGCACGGTCGGCCAATCGACTTCGTCGTCGGCAACGACCCACGGCTCCTTGATGCCGGCATCGTGCCATTCACGCCAAGCCGGCAGCGCCATAACAGCATCCATATAGGCGCGCGAAGCCGCGCTCACCGGCACCGCATAAGTGTGAAAGCGCGACACCACCGGCGCATACATGGCGTCGGCCGCGCCGAACTTGCCGAACAGAAACGGGCCGGGTTTGGCGAAACGCGCGCGGGCGATGCTCCAGATCTGCTCGATGCGTTGCACACTTGTCACCACCTCCGGCGTCAGTTCGCGCTTGATCACTGGCCGCCACATGTTCATCGGCATCAACTTGCGTAGTGGCGCAAATCCGGCATGCATTTCGTTTGATATGGCGCGCGCATAGGCGCGTGCCGCAACGTCCGTCGGCCACAGGCCGGCGGCGGGAACTTTCTCCGCCAGATATTCCAGGATCGCCAGCGATTCCCACACCGATATTTCGCCATCGACCAGCACCGGCACCTTGCCGGTGCCCGACACCGCGCCGACGCGCGCCTTGACATCCGGGGCGCCGAACGAAATCACCGTCTCTTCGAACGCAATGCCCGCCACCTTCATGGCGATCCATGGCCGCATCGACCAGGACGAATAGTTCTTGTTTCCGACGATCAGTTTCAGCGCCATGACAGCCCCCTACCACGCGAGCCGGCTTGCAGGAAAATGCGGGCGGACGCGTTTAGCGACAAGTGAATTTTTCTCATCGACGTCAGCAGGCCGGTGAATGGGTCGGCTCACGTTTTCTTGGGTTCGCCCGGCTTGGCTTCCTTGGCTTCCTTGGCTTCCGGCAGATCAACCGGGCCGCCGGTCTTCTTCCAGGCACCGAAGCCGCCCTCGATATGGGCGACCGGCTTGAGTCCCATGGCTTGCGCGGTCTGCGCCGCCAGCGCCGAGCGCAAGCCGCCGGCGCAGAAGAACACGAAGCGTTTGTCCTGTGTAAATACCGGCTTGTGATAGGGGCTCTGCGGGTCGATCCAGAACTCCAGCATGCCGCGCGGGCAGTGAATGGCGCCCGGCACTTTACCGTCACGCTGCAATTCGCGGATGTCGCGGATATCGACCAGCACAACGTCCTCGCGACCTACGAGCTTGATCGCCGCCTCGACCGGCAGCGTCTCGACTTGGCTATTGGCGGCGTCCACAAGCGCGCGGTAACCGGTCGTGATGTTTTGCGGCATCAATTCCTCCTGTTCGGGCGGATGGTGGCAGAGCCGCGCCGTCCACTCAAGCTTACGGTTGAACGGGCCCCGACAAGCGGGCAACATGCCGCCTAGGAGTAGCTCCCATGGCGGCCTTCACCCTGCCCGACCTGCTCGCCCTCGCCTGGTTCCTCGGCGCCTGGATCGCCTATTCCATCGTGATCGAAAGGACCGCCAAAGGGCGCAGCGGGCTCAACGCCCTAATGAACCACTACCGCGACGATTGGATGGAGCAGCTGCTGGCGCGCCAGATGCGCATGGTCGACGCCCAGGTCACCGCTGCCCTGCAAAACGGCACCGCCTTCTTCGCCTCCACCAGCCTGATCGCCGTCGGCGGTGCGCTCACTTTGCTGCGCTCGACCGACGAGGTTTTGACCCTGGTATCGGAGCTGCCCTTCGGCGTCGCAACTTCAAGGGCCTTGTGGGAGTTGAAGATGATGGGGCTGGCCGTCATCTTCGTCTATGCGTTCTTCAAATTCGCCTGGTCTTACCGGCTGTTCAATTATTTCGCCATCATGGTCGGCGCGGCGCCGCCCCCGAAGCAAAAGAACACCGCGAAAGCGCAGGCCTTCGCCCACCGCGCCGCGCAGCTATGCGCCGATGCCGGCCGCCATTTCAACCGCGGCCAGCGTGCGTTCTTCTTCGCGCTCGGCTATCTCGGCTGGTTCTTAGGGCCGTTGCCGCTGGCGCTCACCACCACCGGCATCCTGATCGTGATGTGGCGGCGGCAGTTCGCTTCCGACGCGCGCCGTGCCTTCGACGCCGACGTCACGGCGTCGCAGCCGCCAGCGGCTGATCCCGAAAAGTGGGAACCGGTTTCCGTTAAAGATCCTGCGCAAACAAAAACTAAGCCATCCCCATCAAGACGGCGATGATGGCCACGATCAATATGGCAACGCTGACGGCGACCGCGGTGACGATCCGCTCATTCCAATTTGGCGGCAGCCCGATGTCCCGATATCCAGCGGGCTCCACCGGAGTGACGGAATGCGTGTCGAGCGACATAGGCGGATCCCTCCAAAGAGCATCCAGTGGATGGTGCACGAGAACGCGGACGCGAACTCGAACGCACGAATCGCCCTTGAACGGCAAAGGATACCGCCGCCGCCCTGCTGCAACAATCGAAACGTGAATGCGGCGTCACGCCGACGCCGGGTTAGCGAGTGCTGGCCGGCCCCGGCAGCAATTCACTGGTCCGCCCTGTCAGCCAATACACAAAAAGGCCGATCCATTCATGGGCGGAAAAATCCAATCGCGCCAGTCCGCGGCTGAAGACGGTCCCAGGCCTAAGACTAACCCGCGGCAATGTGCGCCAAGCGACCGGATAGGCTTCCACTGGAAATCCGACCCGCCGGAAGCAACCGACCGCGCCCGGCATATGCTGCGCCGAGGTCACCAGCAGCCAGCGCTCGCCCGGTTTCGGCTTCACCAGTTCCTTGCTGAAGGCGGCGTTTTCGGCGGTGTTGCGCGAGCGCAATTCCAGCATCACGCGCTCCCGCGCAACGCCGAAGCTGTCGAGCAACGGGTAGAGGAAATTTGCCTCCGGCGGTTCATTGCCGCGCAGGCTGGCGTCGCCGCCGGAATAGACAATGCGCGCGTTCGGATAGGCACGCGCCAGCTTGGCAATTGCGATAACCCGTCCGGCGTCGCTGTTGACCATGGTGTCGCCGTATTGCTGCGAGAGCACCGGCGCGATCGCGCCGCCCAGCACCACGATGCCGTCCGGCGCCCCGCGCGCGGAATCCCAGGTCGGGAAACGGCTTTCCAGCGCATGCCCAAGCAGACCGCCGAGCGGCGAGAAACCGGCCAGCGCCAGCAGAACGACGCTTGCGACCGCCAACCGCTTGCCGGCGCGCTTGAAACGCGTGGCCATCAGCACGATGCCGAGCAGCCCGAGCACAATCAGCAGATTCGAAGGCAAAAAGAAAAAATTGACGGACTTGGACAGAACAAAGAACATCAGCGCGTCTTCTTCCACTCTTCATAGCGCTTCTTGTTCTCGTCGTTGGGCGGATAGAGGCCGGGAAGCTTGGCCCCCTTCTCGACCTCCTGCACCAGCCAGCTTTCCATCAGCTCATGCTCGGCGCCTTCGTTGGCCACAAAGTCCACCAGCGCAGCCGGAATCACCACGGCGCCGTCGTCGTCGGCCACGACAATGTCGTCCGGGAAGATAGCGCAGCCGCCGCAGCCAATCGGCTCGTTCCAGCCCACGAAAGTGAGCTGGTTGACGGAAGCCGGCGCCGCAATGCCGGCGCACCAGACCGGCAGGCCGGTGGCGACGACGCCGGGCTTGTCGCGCATCGCGCCATCGGTGATCAGCGCCGTCACGCCGCGCTTGACCATGCGCATGCACAGGATGTCGCCGAAAATACCGGCGCCGGTCTGGCCCATGGCGTCGGCCACCACCACACAGTTTTCCGGCATGGCCTCGATGGCGCCGCGGGTGGAGATCGGCTTGGTCCAGCTCTCAGGCGTCGCCAGATCCTCGCGCACCGGCACGAAGCGTAATGTAAAGGCCGGCCCGACCACGCGCTTGCCGGAAAAGCCGAGCCGCATGGCGCCCGCCATCCAGGAGCGGCGGATGCCCTTCTTCAGCAGCATGGTGGTGATGGTGCCGGTGGTGACGTTGCGCAGGATTTCAAGCGTAGAGGTCATGCGATTCCCTTGGGTTTTAACGCAGCAACTTAGCTTACCGATGATAGCTCGTCCCCGCCGAAGTGGCTCAATCCCACTTCGGCGACCAGGTCCAATCGACGATGCGGCCGCCGCGGCGCGCCAGCCCGGCGATCTCCTTCATTTCTGCGTCCGACAGGTTGAAATCCAAAATATTCAAATTCTCTTCCAGCCGCTCGATCCTGCCGGTGCGCGGGATCACCACGATACCCTGTTGCGTGAGCCAACGCAGGCAGACCTGCGCCGCCGTTTTGCCATGCACCTGGCCGATGCGCTCAAGCAGCTTGTCGCCCTTGGCCCCGCCGCGCGCGATCGGGCTATAGGCGACAACCGCCATGCCGGCCTTGCGGCAGGCCGCGATCACCTTGTCCTGGTCGAGGAACGGGTGGCATTCGACCTGATTGCAGACCAGCGGCTCGCTCGAAACCTTGTTGGCCTCCGCCAGCAGCGCCACCGTGAAATTCGACACGCCGAGCGCACGCGCATAACCCGCGCGTTTCATCTTGGCCATGGCGCCAAGCGTCTCGGCCAGTGGCACGGCCGGGTTCGGCCAATGGATCAGCAACAGGTCGATGACGTCGAGCCGCAGCTTAGCCAGGCTCTGCTTCACCGAGCGTTCGAGATCGTGCGGGGCGAGCCACTGCGGCTGCACCTTGGTGGTGACCATCACCTCGGAACGCAAGCCGGAGGCGCGCACGCCCTCGCCCACTTCGGCCTCATTGTCGTACATCTGCGCGCTGTCGATGTGGCGATAGCCGAGCCGGATCGCCTGTTCGGTGAGCCGCGCACAATCGCGCCCGCGCAAGGTCCAGGTGCCCAAACCGACGATCGGAATCGAGAACCCCTTGGCCTCGACGGTTTTCATTTACCTTCCGCATCGTTGAGGAAGCCGAGCAGGAACAAGGCTCGCTCGGCGGTTTGCTGGTTCACGCAATCGGCTCGCATCGGGTGCGCCATGGTGCCCTGGTAGTAATCCCAATAGAACGCGCAGGTCTTGTCGCGCGAGTCGACCCAGGCGCGCTGCATGTCGCGCAGTTTTTCTTTCTGCGTGTCGTTGAGCTTGTCGCGCAAGCGGCGGGAGGTTTCGTTGAGGATGTCGTTCCACACCGCTATCTCGCCGTTGACACAGTTGACCATGTCGGCGGTCGTCGGCGCCTTATTCCGCTCCAGACATGGAGTGGATACGATGCCGATGCAGGTTTCCGCTATCCCGGTGGCCGACTTGGTCTTGACGCAATCCTGGATCGTGGCCGCCGCGTGCGCGTCCGGTTTACTCTGCGCCAGCGCGGGCGAGGCTACCAGCGCTGCGAAGAAGACGAGAATGGCTGCGGTTCGCATTCAGGGCGTGTCCCATACTGGCGCGTGCGGCGGATTGACCACGCGCATATTGGTGGCGTTGAGCTTCTTCAGGTCGGCCATCTCGGCATCCGACAGCTTGAAATCGAACACGTCGAGATTGGCTTTCAGGTGATCGGGTGTGGCGGTGCGCGGAATGGCGCCGACGCCACGCTGCACCAGGTAGCGCAGCGACACTTGCGCGGCGCTCTTGCCATGCGCCTTGCCGATGCGCTCAAGCGCCTCGGCCCCAAACTCTTGAGAGCCTTGCACCTTGCCGCGCGCGATCGGGCAATAGGCCACCACCGCCATGCCGCGCGTCTTGCAGGCGGCCAGCACCTTGTCCTGATCGATGAACGGATGCATCTCGATCTGATTGCAGACCAAGGGTTCGCTGGTCACGGCCCAGGCTTCGTCCAGCATCTTGGTGGTGAAATTGGCGACGCCGACATGTTTGGCCCGGCCGTCCTTTTTCGCCGCGCACAGCGCGGCAACGCTGGTGGAGAACGGGATGTCCTTGTTGTTCCAATGGATCAGCAGCAGATCGACATAAGGCAATTGCAGATTGGCCAGGCTCTGGTCGAGCGACTTGTTGAAGTTCTCCGGCAACAGATTGTTCTCCCGCACCTTGGTGCAGATGAACACGTCCTCGCGCTTGACGCCCGACGCCCGCAAACCCTCGCCGTTCTCCTTTTCGTTGCCGTAGAAGGCGGCGGTGTCGATATGGCGGTATCCAAGTTGTAGCGCCGTCTTGACCGCCTGGACGCAGACATCCTCCTTCAATGTCATGGTGCCAAGACCGATCTGGGGAATACGGGCACCATGGGCTTCAACAAATTGCATCACTATCTCCTTGGGTCGGATGGACTGGGGCCGGCGCAGGCGGGGAGCGCCAGAATGCCCGCTTGCCGGCGCGCTGCCAACCCAGTCTGCTCTGGCGCGGATTTCGGGCAAGATTGGGGTATAGGAGCCAGCGCAGTGAAAAATTGCGCAGATTTCAAGCCCGGCGCAAAACGCGATAATACTTTGCCGGCCAGGCTTTTGGCTGCGGTTCTTACATTGGAATAATTCGAGAGTAAAAATAAGGACTTGCATCAATGGCCATTAATGCTTTTGTGAATGCCGTTCTCTATTATGAGGATGGAAACCACATGCGTAATAGTCTTGCCGTACTCGGCCTCGTGGCCTTGCTGAATTTCGCGGCCGCCAGCGCGCGCGCGGTCGAAACTACGCTCACGATCAAGGACCATCGCTTCACACCGGCGGAAATAACGGTGCCGGCCAACAAGCGCTTCGAGATCACCGTGATCAACGAGGACGCCACGCCGGAAGAATTCGAAAGCAAGGCGATGAAGGTAGAAAAGGTCATTGCCGGCAAGTCGAAGGGCGTGGTGCGCATCGGACCGCTCAAGCCCGGCCGCTACCCGTTCGTCGGCGAGTTTCATGAAACCATCGCCAAAGGCGTGGTGATCGCGCAATAGACATGCTCGGCGCCCTCATCATCGTTTTTCGTGAAGTCATCGAAGCCGGCTTGATCATCGGCATTGTGATGGCGGCCACGCGCGGCGTTGCGGGGCGCGGGCGATGGATCAATATCGGTGTTGCCGGTGGTGTTGCCGGCGCCGCCGTCGTCGCCGCCTTCGCCGGCGCCATTTCGCAGGCCTTCGAGGGTGCCGGGCAGGAACTGTTCAATGCCAGCGTGCTCGGCATCGCCGTGCTGATGCTGATGTGGCACAATGCCTGGATGGCGCGGCATGGCCGCGAGATCGCCGAGGAGATGCGCAATATCGGCACCGCGGTGAGCGAAGGCGCCAAACCCCTGACCGCGCTGGCGATCGTTGTCGGCCTGGCGGTGCTGCGCGAAGGCTCGGAGGTCGTGCTGTTTCTCTACGGCATATTCGCCTCGGGCACGTCGGGCGCGACCCTGCTGGTGGGCGGGTTGCTCGGAATCGTGGCTGGCGCTGCATTTACCGGGTTGACCTATTACGGGCTGCTGGCGATCCCACAGCGCTATATCTTCTCGGTGACGAGCTGGCTGATCGCGCTGCTGGCCGCCGGCATGGCAGCGCAGTCGGTGCAGTTCCTTAATAATGGCGGAATCCTGGTCGTACTCGACCGCACGGTCTGGGATACGTCGTGGATTTTGTCGGACGGCAGCTTGTTCGGCCGCCTGCTGCACACGCTGATCGGCTACACCGACCGGCCGACCGAAATGCAGCTCATCGTCTATATCGCCACGCTGCTGGCGATGTATCTGCTGATGCGGCTCGCGCGCTACAAGCCGCAACAACGCATGCCGGCCTAGCGCCTCACTGACCGATTCAGATGGCGCCGACGACGGCAAGCCACAGGAACGTGAGCGACGCCATTGTCAATTGCATATCGGCAATGACGATCCATCTGCCGTAGCGCTTGTAGAATTTCTTGACGCCGGCATAGCGCGGCGAAAGCGGCGTGAGCGCCGCCAATGCGAAACCTACCGTATTGACGCAGAAAATAACGACCGCGAGGTTCAGCGCAGAAACCGGCGAGCGTGCGCCGGGCATCGCAAACGCGACAATCGCGGTATACGCCAAAGCGAGACCCGTGCTCACGGCCGCGGAAATATACGTTTCCTTGATCCGCAGGAGTCCCAGGCCGTCGGCGGCCATGGCAATGACCACGGACCCGAGCAGCAATGACGCGGGCAGCAGGAAGTAGAGCACGTAAGCGAGGCGACCGAGGTCGTTCGCCTCAAGCAGCGGCAGCAGCGCAAACCAGGATATGAAGACCGTTCGGTATTCGATGGTCGAGGCCAGGCTGAAATGGATGCGCGGCACCAGGTCGCCGCTCATGTCGGAATGCGGCATGTAGGATATCAGGAAGGAGTTGCCGACCCCGAAAAGGTAGGCCACCAGGAACATGACGACGACGGCATCGAGCGCGTTTGCGTCGGCGCCGGGGCGGTCGTGCGCGAGGGTTACGACCAGCACGATCCCGGTAAAGGCAAAGCCGGCAAGGCTCGCCATGATCACGGCGTGCAGTTTCGCCGTTTCGTCGAGCATCCATGGGAAGACGCTGCGCTGTGCCGCGCCGTGGCGGCACAGCGCGAGCACCACCACGATGCCCACCGCCGAAGCGATCAGAAAACCCAGGACTGCCCACATCTTCGGTCACTCTGACGGCGGATCGCCGCGGCGAGCGGCTGGATAATCCTCCCACACAGGGTGCCGCGCCTCAAGAGCGCCGGCGGCGCGTGGCGGCTTAAAGCAATCTCATGACGCGTGGCGTTGTATTATCGCCGCCTTCCGCCGAGCGCAGCAAAGGCCGCGTCGGGCGCCGTGTCGATGAGTTTGAGCAGCGCGCGCGCGGGCCCGCGCGGATTGCGCTTGCCCTGCTCCCAGTTGCGCACGGTCTCGATCGGCACTTCGATTTTTTCGGCAAAGGCTGCCTGCGTGAGCCCGCAACGCGCGCGCACATGGCGCACGAATGCGGCCGGGTCGTTGTGGTCGACGGTTTTCTCAGCTCCGTCGGGCATGATCTCGACGATCCACCCATCCGCCTTCAGCCGCACCCGCATCATGGCCCTGGCCTCCATCGCCGGTAGGCCAATGCACTAGCTGATTCGCGGGCAGCAAAAGTTAATGCGGGGGCGCAAAGGAAGTCATAAACCCAAATGGCGCAATTCGGCGATCGCGTCTAGGCGCACTATTTCCTCAATCTCGGCGGCGCTCAGACGGCGATGAATGGTGGCCCGTTTTTCGGATGAGCCACCTTTAACTGCAGCGATGGCTTGCATCTCGTTCATAGCGTCTTCAACCCAATGCACCTCACATTTATCGGCGCCCGTTTCTGCAAACGCGCCGGTTTGCGCCCATTCGTTTGCCCCCTTTGCCGAGCGGAACACTTTTGGTTCGGCTTGGTCAATCAACGGCAATACGACGAACATATGGGGTCCCTCCTATTTGACGGGATGTATTTGACCCACCAATAACGGAGGATCAACAACAAAGCGAAGAGTCCGCCACATTTATTCAGCGTAAGGATTGTTCGGGACTCTAAGAGTTAGGGACTCGAACATTTTCGCGGAGTCATAGTTGGCTGCAGTAATTTTCGTAAAATTACCCCGCCCTACCGCGTCTTCTCGAATATCTCCCGCCCAATCAGCATGCGCCTGATCTCGCTGGTGCCCGCGCCGATCTCGTACAACTTTGCGTCGCGCAGCAAGCGCCCGGTCGAGAAATCATTGATGTAGCCGTTGCCGCCAAGGCACTGAATCGCCTCCAGCGCCATCCAGGTGGCGCGCTCGGCGGCATAGAGGATGGCGCCGGCGGCGTCCTCGCGCGTGGTGCGGCCATCGTCGCTGGCGCGCGCCACCGCGTAAACATAGGATTTGGCGGCGTTCATGGTCACATACATGTCGGCGAGCTTGGCCTGCACCAGTTGGAATTGCCCGATCGCCTGACCGAATTGCTGGCGCTCATGCACATAGGGCACAACGACATCCATGCAGGCCTGCATGATCCCTAAGGGTCCCGCCGCCAGTACCACGCGCTCATAGTCGAGGCCCGACATCAGTACATTGACGCCATTGCCCACCGCGCCCAGCACATTCTCCTCCGGGATCTCGCAATCGGTGAACACCAATTCGCTGGTGTCGGATCCGCGCATGCCGAGCTTGTCGAGCTTCTGCGCGGGCGCAAAGCCCTTCATGCCCTTCTCGACGACAAAAGCGGTGATGCCGCGCGCGCCGGCGGTACGGTCGGTCTTGGCATAGACCACCAGCGTATCGGCCACCGGGCCGTTGGTGATCCACATCTTGGAGCCGTTGAGAATGTAACGGTCGCCTTTCTTGTCGGCACGCGTGCGCATCGACACCACATCGGAACCGGCGCCCGGCTCCGACATCGCCAGCGCGCCGACATGCTCGCCGGAAATCAGCTTGGGCAGATATTTGCGTTTCTGCTCGGCGCTGCCGTTGCGGTTGAGCTGATTGACGCAGAGGTTGGAATGCGCGCCGTAGGACAGGCCGACCGAGGCGCTGGCGCGCGAAATCTCCTCCATCGCCACGCAATGGGCGAGATAGCCGAGCCCGGCGCCGCCGTCGGCCTCCGGCACCGTGATGCCGTGCAGGCCGAGCGCGCCCATCTCCGGCCAAAGGTCGCGCGGGAACGTATTGTCGCGGTCGATTGCCGCGGCGCGCGGCGCGATGCGGTCATGCGCGAAGCCGCTGACCGACGCGCGCAGCATATCGACCTCGGAACCGAGGCCGAAATCGAAGCCTGCCCAAGCATTGGGAATTGCACTGGGGGTCATGAGGCCGCCCTCCCGGAGCGCGCCGCTTGGCGCGGTCGTGTTGCGCCCGACTCTATAGCTTGCGGCTTACGCTGTCAGCGTCGTGAGCGGGGGCGGCAGCATGCGGCCACTACCGGTGGATTTCCCCAGCAGGCGGTCGATCGCCTTGGCCGGCGCCGGCCGGGCAAACAGGTAACCCTGCATCTCGTCGCAACCGGCCAGCCGCAGCAACACCCTTTGCTGCTCGGTCTCCACCCCCTCGACCAGCACCGACAGCCCGAGCGCGCGCCCGAGCGCCACCATGGCCTGGATGATCACCCCGCCATTGGCGGAGTTTCCGAGTGCGGCCACGAAGCTCTTGTCGATCTTGAGCTTGTCGAGCGGAAAGCGCTGCAGATAGCCCAAATTGGAATAACCCGAGCCGAAGTCGTCGAGCGCAATGCGCACGCCGAGGGCATGCAGGTCCTCGATGCGCTTGACCATCTCCTCCGGATTATCGATCAGCACGCCTTCGGTGATTTCCAGCATCAGCCGCGATGGCGCCATTGCGCTCTCGGCCAAAGCCGAGCGCACCAGTTCGACAATCGAACGGTCGCGCACCTGCAGCGGCGACAGGTTCACCGCCACGTAGAGGTTCGGCCAGCGCTTGGCCTCATGCAGCGCGCGGCGCAGCACGAAGGCGCCGAGCGTCTTTATCAGGCCCATCTGCTCGGCGACTGGAATAAAGACCGCCGGCCCGATTGGCCCGCGCGTGGCATGGGTCCAGCGCAGCAAGGCTTCGACGCCGACCACGCGCCCGCCATTGGCGGCGACAATCGGCTGGTAGTGCAGTTCCAGTTCATTGGCGCTGAGCGCGCGCGGCAGCTCGCGCTGGATGAATTTCTGATCGGACGAGATGGTATCGAGCGCAAGTTCGAAGGCGACCACGGCGCCGGGGCCCTTCTTGGCGGCCGCGCGCAACGCCAGCCCGGCCCGGCGCGCGAGCTCGCCACGGGTGGTGGCGTGACGCGGCGTCTGCGCAAAACCGGCATGCGCGCTCAGGCGCACGACGCTATCGATCCAATGCGGCCGCGCGACGGTCTCAAGCGCATCGCGAATGATGGCTTCGGCATCGACATCGTTATCGGCGGTGAGCGTCAGCGCGAATTCGTCGCTGCCGATGCGCCCGCACACGGCATTCGCCGGCAGCGTTTCGACCAGCCGCCTGGCGACGGCGACGACAAGCTCGTCGCCGCCACCGAGCACGCCGAGATGCGCGTTGACATCGGCCATGCCGTCGAGCTCGATCAGCGCGAAGGTCGTCACCTGATCGCCGCCTCGCTCGGCCAATTTCAAGTCGAGCAATTCGAGCGTCTTGGCGTGATTGGGCAGCCCGGTAAGCTTATCCTCGTCGGCGGCGCGCGCTGCCTGCGCTTCGCTCGCGTTAAGATCGCGCCGCGCGCGCCGCAATTGCCAGAGCGAAAGTCCGGCGAAACCGACAAGCGCGACGGCGATACAGACAATGAACGGCATCAGCCGGTTCATCGCCTGCGTCATCGGATAGGCCTTGTCCCAGGTGAAGAAGCCGGCAATGCGGCCCTGCGCATCGATCGCGGGCTGCATCTCGCGCTCGCTGAGCGTCGGCTCGCTTTCGAATTTGAGGCCCTTCAGACCGGTGCTCTGCTCGACCATGCGCACGAAGCGCGGATCGATCTCCTTGGACTGTCCGAACAGCGTGCGGAATTCGGCGATGGCGTTGCGCAGCGAGGCGCGCTGCTCCGACCACAGGCGCTCGTCGCTCTGGCGCGCCAGCCCATAGCCGATGCCGGCGCTGAGTATGGTCGCGCTCATGGCGAGGCCGGCGAGCAGCACGATTAGTCGCGAGGCCGAAAACAGCCGCCGCGCATAGGCCCGCGACTTCGCCGCGCGGTCGCTGCCGGCCGGGCGCTTCCGCCGCATCCAAGCAAGCAGCGAGCGGCCGGGAGTTGCGCCCGCCGCCTGCGAATTCACCTCGCCGTCCACGAAAATCTCCCCGCGCTGGCGTGCGGCGTCCGTGGATAAGGCTTAAAGATTCAGCCTTAATGGCCGGTCAGCAAACAAGGTGAATGAAGTGTAACCGCGCCAAATGCAGGGTTTAGCGCAATCCAAACCAGTACGTGGCAATGGACAGAAACGAGAAAAAACCCACCACGTCAGTCACCGTCGTCACGAACGGGCTCGAGGCCACCGCCGGGTCGAATTTAAGCCGGCTGAGACCCAGCGGGATGAGAATACCGCCGAGCGCCGCGGCGATCAGATTGCAGACCATGGCGAGCCCGATCACCACGCCAAGCGCGGGCACATTGAACCAGACATAGGCCGCGATGCCGGTGATGACGGCAAAGGCGATGCCGTTGAGCACACCGACCATCAGCTCGCGCCTGACCACCCGCCAGGCATTGGCGTCGCTCAAATCCTGCGTCGCCAGTGCGCGCACTGCGACGGTCATTGTCTGCGTAGTGGCATTGCCGCCCTGGCTCGCCACGATCGGCGCCAACACTGCCAGCGCCACCATCTTCTGCAACTGTCCCTCGAACAGACCGAGCACCGAGGAGGCCAAAAACGCGGTGGCCAAATTGACCAGCAGCCAGTTGAAGCGCCCGCGCGCGATGGTCCACACCGAGTCGGATAATTCCTCATCATGGCTGACGCCGCCGAGCGCCTTGATGTCTTCTTCCGCCTCTTCCTCGATCACGTCGGCGATGTCGTCGAAGGTGATGACGCCGACCAGCCGGTTGTCGGCATCGACCACCGGCGCCGCCACCAGATCGTAACGCTGGAACAGCCGCGCCACCTCCTCCTGGTCCTGGTCGGCACGCACAGGGAGGAGTTCGGGTTCCAACAGATCCTGGATCGGCACCGGCCGCTTGCTCCGAAGCAATCGGTCGAGCGGCACCGCGCCGAGATAGTGGTGGTGCTCGTCGGCCACATAAAGCTTGTAGAAATGCTCCGGCAGTTCGACGGTCTCGCGCATATAGTCGATGGCCTGGCCGACATTCCAGGCCGGCGGCACCGCGATGAATTCCGTCTGCATGTGCCGGCCGGCGGAATCCTCCGGATAATCGAGGCTGCGCGCCAACGCGACACGCTCCAGCGGCGGCAATTGTTCGAGAATTTCGGCCTGCTCGTGCTTCGGCAGATCTTCGAGAATAGCCACCGCGTCGTCGGATTCGATCTCGCGTACGCCTTCCGCCACCGTCTGCGGCGGCAACTCCTCAAGGATTTCCTCGCGCACCGCGTCGTCCACCTCGGTGAGCGCGGTGAAGTCGAAATGGATGCCGAGCAATTCGACCAGGCGCGTGCGCTGGTCGGCCTTGAGCACTTGCAGCACTGCGCCGAGATCGGATTCGTGCAGATCGCCGACCAAGCCGCGCAAGGCCGCGACGTCGCCGGCATCGATCGCGCGGGCGACCTGCCTGACAAAGGCAACACGGATCGAGCCGTCCTTGGTGCGCAGCGGCGGCGTGCCGTTTTTCAGATCGAGCATGCCGGACCTCGGCGGCTGACGGATTTTGTCGCAGCTTTTACGCCCCGGACGCGGGCCGGTGCAAACGATTAACGCGTAAACACTGCCGGCGAATTAGGCTTGCCGGTTGGGCTTGCCAGTTAGGTTTGCCGGCCGGGCACCACCACGCGCAATGGCGGGAACAAGTTTGCAATAAGCATGATTTACTTGAATGACAGTCCATGATTTGGTCCGAAAGTCGACTCCCATCCCCGATCAATTCGAGGACAGGCAATTCGGGACCATGCGCTGGGACGGGAAAATGATTTGTCGCCTTGCCGTTGCGGTCGCGGCAGCGCTTGCGCCTTTGGCAGCCCTTGCTCCTTCGGCCGCTCTGGCTGAGCCGTGCCCGGGCAACAGCCAGGCGCTCGGGACCGAGCGGGTAATCGAAGTCGACGCCAAGAGCACGCCGCGGGTCGGACGCAAGCACTTCCCCAACACGCTGCCGCTGCGCGCCAAGGAACTGGTGCTCACTTTCGACGACGGCCCCTGGCCGGGCACCACATCGAAGGTACTCGATGCGCTTAAAGCCGAATGCGTCCGCGCGACGTTCTTTGTGCTCGGCAGGAATGCCATGGCGCATCCGGAATTGGCTCGCCGGACGCTGGCCGAGGGCCACAGCATCGGCCATCACACCTATTCGCACCCCTTGCTCGACCGCATGCCGCTCGCCAAGGCGCAAGCCGAGATCGACCGCGGCATCGAGGCGGACGAAGTCGCAGTCTACGGCCAGCGGCGAACGACCCCGATCACGCCGTTCTTCCGCTTTCCCGGGTTTGCCTCCAGCCCTGCGCTGCTCGACTGGTTGCAGACCCGCGGCATCATGGTTTTCGGCGCCGACGTCTGGGCCAGCGACTGGCTGCCGATGGGGCCGGATGAGGAATTGCACCTGATTTTGGGCCGAATCGAGCAAATCCGCAGCGGTATCGTGCTATTCCACGATACCAAGGCACAGACCGCCCGGATGCTTCCGGCCTTTTTGCGCGAGCTTAAACGGCGCGGATTCCGCATCGTGCACGTGGTCCCGGCCGGTAGCCGGGGTATATTGAACTGACCGTCGCATTTTTGCCGCAGCCCAGGAAAAATCCGCAGGATCAATGGCTAAGCGCCGTTAATAATGATTAATTTTCCGTTAACACTATATAGTTGGCCTTCGATAGTCCGCCCGTTTCGGTGTTAGTGTCAAATGACACGTACGGGGGGCGGGGAGCGAAATGCTTCGCGCGGTGGTTGCGTTTTGTTGTGTAGTCGGTGGCATGGGCATGGTCCCGGCCATGGCGGAATCGTGCCCGGGCAACCCGAATGCGATCGGCACCAGCCGAACCATCGCGGTCGATCCGGCGGTGCTGCCCCGGATCGGCAACATGCAATACCGTAATACGCTGCCGCTCAACGATCATGAAGTTGTGCTCACCTTCGACGACGGCCCATTACCGCCCTATACCAACCGCCTCCTTGCTACCCTTGCCGCCGAATGCGTAAAGGCCACTTTCTTCCTGGTCGGCCGGATGGCCAACGACTACCCCAGCGTGGTGCGCCGCATCTACAATGCAGGCCACGTTATTGGCACCCATAGCCAGAACCACCCCCTCACTTTCGATCAGATGGCCCTGCCGAGGGTCGTAAACGAGGTCAATGCCGGCATCGCCTCGGTGCGGGCCGCGGTCGGCAATCCGCGTGCGGTGGCGCCGTTCTTCCGGATTCCGGGCCTGCTGCGCACCAAGCAGGTCGATAGCTATCTCGCCTCGCGGTCACTGGCCGTGTGGAGCGCCGATGTGGACGCCGACGACTGGTACAAACGCGCGACCCCAGAAGGCATCGTGCGCAAGGCGATCAATCGGATCGAGGCGCACAGCCATCGCGGCGTGCTGCTGCTGCACGATATCCATCCCGCAACCGTTATGGCCATGCCGATCCTGCTGAAGGAACTCAAACGCCGCGGCTATCGCATTGTGCAGGCGGTGCCGGCCGGTGTACGGCCGAAATCGGTACCCGAACGGCCGGCGCCGGCGGTTGCCGAGAGCGGCGGCTGGCCGCGGCTGGTTACGACCAGGCCGGCGACGGCCCCCACGACGGCCCACACGACGGCTAAGTCGGTCAAGTTGAAGCAGAACGGTAAGCGGCTCGCGCTCAGCCAGCGCGATGCGGATATTACCGCCAGTATTGCCAAGAAAAAGCACAAAGCCGAGACCGCCTCGTCAGCGCAGGATGGGCATAAAACCCGGCTCCGGTGAATATAGGCCGGTTTCAGGCGAACGCCGATCCGGCCAATTTCTCTTCTGCGAATGGTGCGCTAAGCTGCCGGGCAAGGACAAGCAGTCCGGGCACGGGCGGGAGCTCGTGGCGCCGGAACCACCGGGAGGGCAACCATGGCACGGCTATTCAACACAATCGCGAGCATTTTCGCGGCACTCATCGTCAGCGCCGGATTGATCGGCGCGGCCGGCGCGCAAGACTGTCCGCGTGGCAGTCTCGACAAGGCTTATTGCGATCGCAACGGCGACCTGGTCGCCGACACGCCGACCGATCCCAAGCAATTGGTCGATCCGAGCACAATCATTTTCTCCTATACCCCGGTCGAAGACCCGGCGGTCTATTCGAAAGTCTGGGACAGCTTCATCAAGCACATGGAAAAGGTGACGGGCAAGAAAGTGGTGTTCTTCCCGGTGCAGTCGAATGCGGCGCAGCTTGAGGCAATGCGCTCGGGCCGCCTGCATGTTGCCGGCGTCAACACCGGCGGCAATCCGATCGCGGTGAACTGCGCCGGTTTCGTTCCGTTCGCGATCATGGCGTCAAAGGATGGCGTGTTCGGCTACGAGATGGAAATCATCGTACCCGCCGACTCAGCCATCAAGACGCCGGCCGATCTCAAGGGCAAGAAAGTGGCGTTCACCTCGCCCACCTCAAACTCCGGCTTCAAGGCGCCGTCGGCGATCCTGAAAGCCGATTTCAATCTTGAGGCAAAGAAGGATTTCGAGCCGGTATTCTCCGGCAAGCATGACAACTCGGTCATGGGTGTCGCCAACAAGGATTACGATGCCGCGGCGATCGCCAATGAAGTGATGTTCCGCATGTTCGAGCGCAAAGTGGTCGATCGCGCCAAGATCCGCACCATCTACAAATCGGAGACATTTCCGACCACCGGTTACGGCCACGCCTACAATCTCGATCCGAAACTGGTCGCCAAGATCAAGGAGGCGTTCTTCACGTTCCAGTGGGAGGGCTCCACGCTGAAGGCGGAGTTCAAGAAGTCGGACCGCTTCGTGCCGATCACCTACCAGAAGGACTGGAGCGTGATCCGCAAGATCGACGCAGCCAACGGCGTCAAATACGCCTGCAAGTAAACAACCGAACTAGCACAATGCGGGCCGCGCCCTCACCTGGCGCGGCCCGCTACGCGCGCGGGGGCAAGCGTCATGTTGCGCATCAAGGGGCTGACCAAGCGCTATCGCACCGGCGACCTCGCACTCAAGGGCATCGATCTCGATGTGCCGGACGGCCAGGTCATGGCGCTGATCGGGCCGTCGGGCGCCGGCAAATCGACCGTCATCCGCTGCATCAACCGGCTGGTTGAGCCGACCGCGGGCTCGGTCTCACTCAACGACGCCGAGATCACCGGCCTTGGCAGCACGGAATTGCGCCGCATGCGGCGGCGCATGGGGATGATCTTCCAGGAATATGCGCTGGTCGAACGCCTCTCCGTGATGGAGAACGTGCTCAGCGGCCGGCTCGGCTATGTCGGTTTCTGGCGGAGCTGGCTTCGCAAATTTCCGCAATCCGACATCGACGAGGCCTTCCGGCTGCTGCAACGCGTCGGCCTCGACCACATGGCCGACAAGCGCGCCGATGAATTGTCCGGCGGCCAGCGCCAGCGCGTCGGCATCTGCCGTGCCTTGATTCAGAATCCGGAACTGTTGCTGGTGGACGAGCCGACCGCCTCGCTCGATCCCAAAACCTCGCGCCAGATCATGCGGCTGATCAAGGAACTGTGCGCCGAGCGCAAGCTGGCGGCCATCATCAATATCCACGACGTCATGCTGGCGCAGATGTTCGCCGAACGCATCGTGGGCCTGCGGCTGGGCGAGATTGTCTATGACGGGCCGCCGGACCAACTCACCGCCGCGGCGCTCACCTCGATCTACGGCGAGGAGGACTGGTCCGCCACCATCCGCAAGGCCGACGAGACTGAAGAGCCGGAGGCCGACAATGTCGTGCCGTTCGAGGCTCCTTTGCCCAGCCGGGATCGACTGGCAGGTCTGACTTAAGGTCAATGATCGTGGTCCCGTTCGCTGACGACCCCCTCCACATTCCTCCCCCTTTCAGGGGGAGGATGACCTTGCGGCAAATCCTCCCTCCCCCTGAAAGGGGGAGGGTTGGGGTGGGGGTCAAGCAATGACCATCGCCCTCCCCGCCCACCGCACCTGGAAAAAGCCGCCGCTGATCAAGCGCGCCTGGCTGCGCTGGACGCTTGCGCTGGGCGCCGCGCTTTATCTCGCGCTCGCCTTTGGCACCACGGATGTGAACTGGGCCCGCGTCTGGGCCGGGCTGCCGCGCGGCGCGCAATTCGTGACGGCGTTTTTCCCGCCGGACTTCGTCAGCCGCTGGGATGAGATTGTCGAAGGCATTTCCGAAAGCCTGTGGATGACGGTCGTGTCGACCGTGGTCGGCATCGCGATCTCGATTCCGGTCGGCATCGGCGCCGCCCGCAATATCGCGCCGGCCCCGGTGTATTATTTCTGCCGCGCCATCCTGGCGGTGACGCGCAGCTTCCAGGAAGTCATCCTCGCCATATTTTTCGTCAAGCTGTTCGGATTCGGGCCGTTCGCCGGCTTTGTGACGCTTTCGTTTGCCACCATCGGCTTTTACGGCAAGCTTCTGGCGGAAGACATCGAAGATATGGATGCGAGCCAGGCGGAAGCCGTGCGCGCCACCGGCGCAAGCTGGCTGCAATGGATCAATTTCGGCGTGCAGCCACAGGTGATGCCGCGCATGATCGGGCTTGGCCTGTACCGGCTCGACATCAATTTCCGCGAATCGGCGGTGGTCGGCATCGTCGGCGGCGGCGGCATCGGCGCCACGCTCGATACCGCGTTCGAGCGCTATGAATTCGATTCGGCCGCGGCCATCGTACTGGTCATCATCGTCATTGTGATGGCAGTCGAATACTCGTCCGGCTATCTGCGCCGCTGGGTGCAGTGATGACGGTGACCGCAGGCGGCGAATTGAAAGTCTGGCGGCGACGCGAGCGCAACGTTCAGCTAGCGATCTGGGCGGCGTGGCTGGCCGCGACCGCGCTGTTCGTGTTCTGCTTCCAGCTCATTTCGGAAAAGACCATCTGGGCCTTCGTCTGGGACGCGCCCGCCCAGGCCGGCGATCTGGCGGCCCGCATGGTGCCGCCCGACTGGAAATACATTCACCAATTGTGGCGGCCGCTCTGGGACACGCTCAATATCGCAACGCTGGGCACCGTGATCGCGGTCATTCTGGCGGTGCCGATCGCCTATTGCGCCGCGCGCAACACCACGCCGAGCGCGACATTTGTGCGGCCCGTCGCGCTGTTCATCATCGTGGCGTCGCGCTCGATCAATTCGCTGATCTGGGCGCTGATGCTGGTCACCATCGTCGGTCCCGGCGTGTTCGCCGGCATCATTGCCATCGGCCTACGCTCGATCGGCTTCTGCGCCAAGCTCTTGTACGAAGCGATCGAGGAGATCGACGAGGCCCAGGTCGAGGCGGTGCGCGCGACCGGCGCCGGCGGAGCGCAGGTGACGGTCTATGGCATCGTGCCGCAGATCATGCCGGCCTTTGCCGGAGTTTCGGTGTTCCGCTGGGACATCAATATCCGCGAATCGACCGTGCTCGGTCTGGTCGGCGCCGGCGGCATCGGGCTCGAACTCAACGCCGCGATAACCCAGCTCTATTGGACGAAGGTGTCGCTGATGCTGCTGGTGATCATCGGCACCGTGATCGTCAGCGAATGGGTGTCGGCCAAGGTCCGCCACGCCATCATTTGAGGCTGAGAAACCGGGCGAACGCCCCCTAAGGCATTGAAATAATATCAAATAAGCAAGTTGGTGCGGCCAAGAGGAGTCCTCGCTTTCAATTCTCATGCTATTGATTTTTAAGAAGTATCTGATTTCACGATACTTTTTCTCATTATCTTGCTACAGTTTCTTTCACATAATTTCGGTGGCTCATGGCAAAGAATCCTCGATACCTCGTGCAGCGTTCCAGCGGCTTTTATGCTCGCGTGGTCGTCCCTCAAGCACTTCGAGCACTGATCGGAAAAAAGGAACTTTGGGCGCCGCTTGGCGCTAAATCGAGAGCGGAAGCCATTCGCAAATTGCCTTCGGTTGTAAGCCGCCTTCGGGCAGAGATTGATGCCGGGCGCCCTACATTTCAGGATAACCTCCTGCGCTTTCAAGTCCCGCGCGCGGAACAAGTCTTGTCTATTCGTCAAATGGCTGTCGCTCACTATAACAACGAATTGAGTATTGACGATGCGAGCCGTTCCGCCGTTGGGGCCAACTTCACCGATATGAAACTGTTTGCGGGCGAGTATGAGAGGGTTCTCCAAACCATTGCGAGTGGCAGGTTTTCAGATGATCTTGCCGCCAGTGTCATCGGTTGGGCAATCGACGACTTTAGAGCGCGACACCACACCACGTTAACCGTCGGAACCCAGGAATGGCGTGAACTCGCAAAAGCGTTGGCCGGGGTTCAACTGGAAAGTTTAAAGCGCATCGCAGAACGCGACCTCGGCGACTTTTCGAGTGCAGCCAAACACCCGCTGCTTGTTAAAGCGGAGCCCCTGCCCAGCGACCCCCTTGCCCTCCGAAACATTAGTCCAGACAGCGCCAAGCCCTTAAGCGAGATATTGCCGCTCTATCTTAAAGAGCGTGGGGCTGCCGCTCGATCCGACTACGATTCAGACGTAACGGTCAGGATGTTTGAAGAGTTTATGGAGGAAGCTCGGCCAGTTTATCGTATAACACGGGTCGATGTGAACGGCTTTAAACGCGCGCTAGGAGAGACGCCAGCAAACTATTCCAAACGTTTTGCATTGAAGCTTCCTGAAGCGATCAAAGCCAATAAGGAACGCGCCCAGCCGTTTGCCAGTCTCAGTGCTAAGACTATCAACGGCAAATATCTAGGCAAGCTTCATTCCCTATTGAACTGGTGCGTTCGGAACGACATCGTTCCAGATAATGCCGCTGCGGGCATCAAAATCATTTCGGCGAAAGATCAAGCTCAGGCGCCGCGTATTAATTTTTCACCGGGCGATCTAACGAAGATTTTCAGCGTTGAACGATTCAATAAGTCGAATACGTTCAATGAAGCGCAATGGGCTGAATTGCTCGCGCTATTCACCGGAACGCGCGCGAGCGAACTTGCCCAAGTTAAGCTCGATAGCATTCGCACCGAGCGAAACGTTTTGGTGATCGCGATTGAGGAGCAGACGAAGAACCGAGGATCGCAGCGTATCATTCCAATTCATAGCAGATTGCTCGCGTTGAAATTTGAAGATCGAGTTCAGGAATTGCGCAATGCAGGCGCAATCCACCTGTTTCCGGTTTGGTATCAAAAGGGTATGAAAGCTAAAGCAACCGCAAACTCGAAAGAGACAAAAAGCACACTTAATCATTACTTCCCGAGGTTCATTCCTAAGCGATTCATATCCGACATTCGCGCCATGGGAATGCACGATCCCCGCAAGACGTGGCACTCATTTCGACATACCTTCAAGACCGGCCTAGCGCGCGCTGGTGTGCAGCGACCAATACAGGACGATCTGTGCGGGCACAGCGATAATTCAGCAGGCGCCAGCTACGTGCATGAAACATCGGTCGAAACCATGAAGGACGCGATCGAGAAGCTTAAATTTGATGGCTTTTTGAGTTGAATATGTCGCACCGTCTTATAGGGCGTAAACTCATAGACTTGGAACCGTAGCGATTGAGTTTCTCAGTTTTGTTCAAGGTGTGGATGATCACGCACCTGGCCTGACGATGACAGTGATCACATCGGTTGGCTGGGGCGCTGCCGAACAGTCTAAGGTCGCCACGACCTGACCCGTTCCGGCTCGCAACGCTGCAATGCTGGTATTGCTGCCATTAGTCACAAGCTGCACGACCGGCTCACCTGTGCTCGGTACCACCTGGTAGTGCACGCAGTGGTCATCCAGCCATTGGATCTCCGGGTTATCTGGATAGAGTGCAACCGGATGCAGTTGATACATCGCTCCGATGTGACCCAATAGGATCTCCCGAAAATTCTTGTCGCCGTTGAATTCGCTTGGCGCCGACGTGGGAATTCCGACGAGGAAGCTGATCTGCTGCGACGATACCGCGCCATCGTTGAAGATGGCCGTAACATCCCAAGTGACATTTCCAAGAAGTTCGGGATAAACCTGCGCACGGACGGTGCCGCCGGACGACTGCAGAATTTTTGCAGATCGGTACTTGCCAATATGACCCCATTCATCGCGCTGCCGGACCATGAGGCGCTCGATTCCGGCGGACGTGACGCGCGCGGTAAGTTCGACCGGTAACGCTAAATTCGCCCGTTTCGGTTGATCGACGGCAAGCCGTCTCGAATGGATTGGTGGTGTAAAGCGTAGATTTAGCGCCTGGCGAGCAACGGCCCTTTGAGCGGCCTGTAATGGCATGATGCTCTTGCAGGAGCCCACGTCGTTAACTAGCCAACATGCCACAATAGAATTGACCAGATTACTTGATGTTACATTATAGTCCGCCACCCCCAAAAAAGCGAGTCCAAGGTTATCTAGCCCAGCATGGGCAATATAATCGATTCTTTGAATATGGTCGGGAATCCCGCCGGCTATCTGGCTCGCGATGGACACGACCCCATCATTCAAGTGACCATTCATAAGACTATTGATCGAATCCGTTTTCCCGGCTCCGGCAATTAGGCGGTTTATAAAATAAACCAATTGGTTATTAACGGCTTTGTCTAAATTGTTTTTGCTGCTCGGTATCTGGGACTGTATCGCATTCCATTCAGCACCGAGATTTTTGGGGCTGGCGAACTTGATTCGTGCCAGATTTGGCGAATCTGGTATGAGCGAGGCAATAGCCCCTTTATTCAGGTCTGTACCGGGTGCCATTGGCATGCCGTGAGCGGCAAAACACTCCCATAGCTTCGCTGTTAAATAATTATCGCCGCAAAGACTTTTCCAAACTATTTCGGGCCCAGACCACCACCAACCTATTCCTGTTAAAGGGTTAAAGGTACTTTCTGAGTTGTTGAATAGGTAAGTCGCAATAGGTGAACCTTTCCCCGGAGTGTCGAGGGTGATTATCCGATGGACGCGACCAAAGTTGCGATCGTGCCAGGATTTGCGAAACGGTTTGGTTGAGTAAACGCGCGCGACTAGCCCGCCCATACTGTGGGCGACGATATCGACTCGGCCCCCGACGATGTGGGCTTGATCAAAGCCATTTATGATGCTGGTAATCGTCGAATCCAATTGATTCCAAGGAGGAGTCTCACCAGCTGGCAGGTTGTCGTTTGCTGGATCCGCATCAAAAGGCAAAGAGTTCTTGTAATCGATGGGAAGGAAATAGTAATCGATGGGAAGGAAATATTTTTCACTGGTGTATGGAGGTGTTTTTTTCAGGTAGTTGGACAAAGAATCCCATGTCGAATGATCGCCCCATAATCCATGAACCAGAATAACCGGAAGCGCCACGACAGGCAGAGAAATCGGCGTTGCTTGGATTCCATTTTGCGATGCGGTTACACGCAGCGTTGAAAATTGATTCGCGTTTGCTCGAACCAGCGCGACGGCATAGCTTTTGCCGTTGACAGCAAAAAACTCTTTTGACTCAATCGTTAGGCGATCACAACAAAGCTGTAAGGGTAACGTTAAAAAATTGTCAGCATACTTAGTCAAAATTGCGCCTGCCGCATTGAAGTCGACCGGGGCGGTACCGTTGGTTTGGTAAATAACGATGGCCTCGGAGGTCTCGTCCGCCGCCAAACCCTGCGCCTGGGCTTTGTCCTGCGCTTTTTGATCGGCGAGGAACCCCTTCATGTTCAGATTGGTCGGCGTGGTCTGGAACGCCGGCATCAGATAGGGGCTGACAATCTGGAGCTTCGGAATCTTCGTGCCGTCATCGTCGATGACGGTGAAAATCGATTTCGCGAGATAGGTTGTCTGCGGATCGCTGGAGTTTGCCTGGACGATCAACCCGAACCTCCTGTTCGGCTCGATTACTCCATTATCCGTGACCGTCAGCGTCACCGTTCTACTGGTTTCGCTCTCCGCAAAGACCAGCGGCTGGTCCGTAATTCCTACGTAATTGTTATTGTTGGTGAAGCCCTCCGTTTCCGCGGTGCTCACATAGACCGTGTCTGCGCCGCGGCCGCTCGATCGGTTGACCGTGAATTGGACCGGGCCGGCGCTCTCGTGCACCGAGCGGGCGGTCGGCGATATCCACCATGCCTTCTTGCTGGTGTTGATAATGGTGAAGGCCGATTTGGCCAGGTGGACCGCCGGCGGATCGCCGGTTCTTTGCTGCGCGAGCAATGCGAACGTCTTGTCCGGTCCGCTCGCGAAGTTCTTGTAGATATTGACCGCCAGGGCGCGCGATGTCTCACCGTCGGCAAATGTCACCGGTTGGTTCACCAGCGGAACGTAGTCGTGGCTGTTGGTGAAGCCTTCGGTCTGCGCCGTGCTCACATAGATCGTCTGCGCGCCGCTGCCGCTTGCGCGCGCGAGCGTGAAGGCGACCGATCCCGCGCTGTCCTTCACCGACTGCGTGGGCGGCGAAATCGACCATGTGAGAGGGTCGACATCGTCGATGGAGAAGGTTGCCTTGCTCAGGTAGGTCGACGGTAGGTCTCCAAGATTTTGTTGCACAATGAATGCAAACGTTTTGGACGGCTCTCTGACACCGTTATTCTTGATGGTGACCGTTACGGTTTTCGAGGTTTGACCGACCGCGAAGGTGACAGCCTTGTCCGCAATTCCCACATAATTGTTGTTGTTGGTGAAGCCTTCGATCTGCGCCGTGCTCACATAGACTGTTTGGGTAGCGCTGCCATCCGGGCGGGTGATTTTGAATTGGAGCGACCCCGCGTTTTCCGCCACCGAGGTGGAACTCGGCGATATCAACCACGGAGTCAGCTTGACCACTGTGCCTTGGCTCCAAGCTACGCCTCCACCCGTCGTACCATAGAGCGCACCGTTCTGATCGAAGATCAGCCCCGCAACAGGATAGGCACCGTCGGTGCCGCCCGTGAAGCTGTACAGCACGGTCTCGGTCCAAGCCGTCTGGCCGATAGCCGGCGGCGTCAGCTTGAACACCGTACCGCATCCATCGCCGAAACAGTTGCCTAAAGCCCCGCCAACTTGCGTCGTACTATAGAGCGCGCCGTTCTGATCGAAGATCAGCCCCGCATCAGGATAGCCACCGTCGGTGCCGCCCGTGAAGCTGTACAGCACGGTCTCGGTCCAAGCCGTCTGGCCGATGGCCGGCGGCGTCAGCTTGAACACCGTACCAATGTCCGAAGCCCCGCCAACTACCGTCGTACCATAGAGCACACCGTTCTGATCGAAGATCAGTCCCCCCTCAGGCAAGCCACCGTCGGTATCGCTCGTGAACGCGAACAGCACGGTCTCGGTCCAACGCGTCTGGCCGACGGCCGGCGGCGTTAGCTTGAACACCGTACCTTGGCCCGAAGACCCGCCAGCTTGCGTCGCACCATAGAGCGCGCCGTTCTGATCGAAGATTAGCCCCACACTAGGACTGTTACCGTCGGTGTCGCCAAATCTGTGCAGCACGGTCTCAGTCCAAGCTGTCTGGCCGACGGCCGGCGGCGTCAGCTTGAACACCGTGCCACAGCTACCAACACATGAACCGGTCCCGGCTCCGTCTCCGCCGGTCGTGCCGTAGAGTGCACCGTTCTGATCGAAGATTAGTCCCGCAAGAGGATAGGCACCGTCGGTGCCGCCCCTGAAGCTCTGAAGCACGGTCTCGGTCCAAGCCGTCTGGCCGGTAGCCGGCGGCGTCAGCTTGAACACCGTACCAAAGTCCGAAGCCCCGCCAACTACCGTCGTACCATAGAGTGCACCGTTCTGATCGAAGATTAGTCCCGCATAAGGATGGGCACCGTCGGTGCCGCCCGTGAAGCTGTGCAGCACGGTCTCGGTCCAAGCTGTCTGGCCAACGGCCGGCGGCGTCAGCTTGAACACCGTACCTTGGTGCAAAGCCCCGCCATCGTACGTCGTACCATAGAGTGCACCGTTCTGATCGAAGATTAGTCCCGCATAAGGATGGGCACAGTCGGTGCCACCCGTGAAGCTGTGCAGGGTAGTTAGCTCCGACGCCGACACATTCACGGTTAGCGTAGCGCTGCGCCTCTCGTGTTTTCTGGTAGCCCCATCAATTGCTAAAGAAGATTGCGGCTGCGTCGAAGCAGAGCTCGGCTGCTGCGCTTCAACACTCACAACCGTTAGCGGAAGGATGATTGCCCAAAGCCAGGCGGCCTCGACTGCTCGTCGGATTTTCCACCGCATGCCCGCCCCCGAGAATGAGAGCTACCATACCGTGCGGGTGAGCCATGGGGCAACCGATAAAATGGCGCCATTTGAAATCGTTATACATCCGACGTGCGCGTCCCCAGGCAAGCAGGCCTCTCCTGCCACACTGAGCGCGAACCTGCGCCCGCGTCTTGCGCTGCCGTCAAGGTCAAGCCATGCGGGTGCTGCGCAACCTTGACCCAGCTGGTTGTGGGCGCACGGTCTTGGCTCCGCGCATCATCACGTCGTCGACGCGCGCGTCGAGCAGGTCGTTGCGCATATGGAGCGCAGATCGCCGTCGGTGATGATGCCGACCAAAAGCGCGTGCGCATCGGTGATGCCGGTGACGCCGGCCGAAACAGACCCACTTCGGCCCTATCGTCAGCATTAAACAGCAGTTCAGTTCCGCATCGAGAGCGTTGCCTACACACGGCAACGCTTCCGCTGCGTTTCGCGCGGCGCCGATAATCGGAAGCTGTTGATCCGATAGGTCTTCCCTCGCCCACTTGCTCAACGCTGTGTGCGATCGGCACACAAGCGGCACACTGACAGCACAACCAGGGCTATGGAGGAATACTGCTTGGCACCGAGTCACCGATGTCCTTCAATGATTACAGAAGGATAGACGCGGATCGATGGCCACCATCAGACAGCTACGGGGACGCTGGCAAGCGCAGGTCAGGCGCAGGGGCGTCCCACCCCGCTGCAAGTCGTTCGATAAGCGCAGCGATGCAACACGCTGGGCGCGTGAGCTTGAGGCTGAAGCAGATCGCTCTGGCTGGGTCGCTGATACGCGCCTCGCTGAAAAAACGACGTTGGGCGAGCTTCTAACGCGTTATCGCGACCAGGTGTCACCTACCAAGCGCAGCGCACACACCGAGCGGTCACGTATCAACGCGATTTTGCGTCGATCCATAATGCACCGGACACTGGCTAAACTCACAAGCGCAGATGTCGCGACCTATCGCGATGAACGTTTAAAGGACGTTGCCCCTGCGACAGTCGTGCGCGAGCTAAACACCCTTAGCCACGCCATCGAGATTGCGCTCCGAGAATGGGGGCTCTGGCTTCCGCGTAATCCGGTGAAGATGGTGCGACGCCCGACCGTCCCGCAAGGGCGCAAGCGCCGTCTCGAAGATGGGGAAGAAGAGCGCCTGCTCGCAGCGTGCGACAGGGGAAGAACGCCATTGCTAAAGCAGCTTATCATTCTCGCTATCGAGACGGGAATGCGTCGCGGGGAACTGCTCGGCCTTCGCTGGGAGCATGTTCATCTCGCGAAACGGATTGTGCATCTTCCCCTTACTAAAAACGGCGAAAGCCGAGACGTGCCATTGTCACGGCGAGCGACTGATACTTTGGTGGCGTTGTCCAAGAATAAACGACCCAAAGCTGATCTAGTTTTCCCGGTGTCTGGAAATTCGGTGCGATTGGCCTTCGAGCACCTGCGCACCCGCGCCAAGATGTCGGATTTTCATTTCCATGACCTTCGACATGAGGCAATCACTCGATTATTTGAACGCGGACTCAATATCGCCGAGGTGAGCGCTATCAGCGGGCACAAGGAACTGCGGATGCTTCAGCGATACACTCACCTTCGGGCTGTTGATTTGGTCAGCCGTCTGGATTGAGTATTAACTTGCTCTGGTGACCGCGCATTGTGACCACAATGCGATCCGCAAGAATTATGATCGAGTTGCGAATGTGACGTCGCCTTGAAGACCAATTATGGCAAAAGCCCTCCACAATCAGTGTAGTCTATTCGTTAGTACACATGGACTCACGCAGGAACCGCAGGCTGTCATTTTGCTGGCTCGGTGAGAAAGGGCTCGTTCGTGGATTTATAGGACCCCTTGCACGAAAATGTATTGCGCGTGCGCGTTGTGCATCGCGTGTCCTTTTGACTATATCAGAGATCGCGATTGCATCGATAGCTGTAACAGGAAGAGAGTTTACATTATGGCCGCCGAAGAACATCTCGATGAGAGGCAAAAGTTATTGGCAGAAATGAGGGCATATAGGAAGAAGATCAATGGCGGTGTAGAGGTCACGGCGGATGATCCTCTTGCAACACAAAAAATTAAGGTCGCACGATACCTAAAAAAATTCGGCCTCTCGGAAAGTGAATTGCCGGCTGGTTTCTGGGACGAGCCGGATGAGGCAGATCGCGGACGCCTGCTTGGCGAAGTGGTTGGCCCGGTGATGGCGCAGAAGCGCTTCGCTAAGCGCGTGGAGCGGATGATAAAACGCGGTTACCCACGAGACTATTACGAGCGCCCGGAACACGAACGGCGGCTAATCAGCAATCAAGTTAGATCGCGCAGGTGGCGCGCGAAGCAGCCGGCCAGTCGCAAAGCAGAGTCAATGCGCAAGACGGAGTTGCCAGCGGCGACCGTAACCAGGGAATGGATTGCCGATAAATTCTCTCGGCTCAAGAAGTGGAACATTGGCCCCGACCCGCGGGCACGGCAATGGCACGGGCGCGAGCGAGAATTTGTGAATGCGGCAGCGGCGTACTACAGGCTGCGCCGCCGTTCCGGGCGGGCACCGTCTCTCGGCGAGCTTGCCACCGAAATAGGATGCACTCGCTCTGCGGCACAGAACCGGATGAGGGTATTGACGGCCCTCTTCGCCGTCGGTGGGCCTTGGCACAGAAATCGTTAGCCGGTGTATCTCCCCTTGAAGCGTTGCGGGAGTGTACCACCATCCGTATCACCCTAGTTTTCTCACAAGGTGTTCAAGCGGCAGAGAGAAATAAGCCGGAGCGTTAAATTAGAGGGGGATACAAACGCTAACGATTCTTCACCTATATATAGTACTACTTAAAAGAGTCTTATTAAGAGAAGAAACGTTAGTTGGTGTATCACCCCCGGAGAGAGAGTCATTCCACGGCTACGTTTGATCCAAACACTCCCGGTAGATCGCGGGCTGCGCCCGCTCACAACAAAAAAGCAAAACGCAAAAGGATAAATGCTCTCGGCCATCGCGGGCTCCGCCCGCTCACGGCAGAGAAATAGTACTGAAGCCTAGAATGGCAGTGTGCGGCCCCTGGGTGAGTCCAAGTGCGTTTCGGCTAGGGTATTAGCGGGCAATGTAGTTGGACTCACCAGTGATCGTCGCTGGCCCAATACGATGTATTCAATTTTTCCCGGAGCGTTATTGACAGCAACGACGATGTTCGAACGGTCCTACGTGAGGGCTTCTCCTGACTCAATAAGCGGCAACATGTAGTCGGCGGTGATTGGTGGCGACGTGGTCCAACGTTTCAAAGTCATTCGATCATTTCATCCGCCGGAGCGGCCTCGCGGTTGATGCATCTACCGCGCGGCTTGGATGTGGATCGTCTCGGTGAAAAGCACCGTGCATCCAGTCAACGATCCTCGACCCGAGACGAAGTCCGCCGCGAAATGCAAACGCGCCACCCCTATGGAGCATGGCTTGGCAGAAAAAATATCCCCAACCCTTGGCGCACAACCAACGATAAATTTGCTACTTCTACGACGTATAGTTTAGTGCCTATCGACGTGTAGTTTAGTGCCTGTTTTGGTTTTCAGTACGTATAGAAAACGTCCGACGAGACGACAAAAGGTGCAGTTTTCGGTCCAACGACCATGGATTTGGCTTTTTAGACCGGGAGATTTGACCGGCGGCGATCCATTTCGCACAGCCTTTATCGTGAAAATCGCGCCAAAACAGCGATAATCTTTGCCGACGTACCAAATAGGTACTGTTTTTGTTCGGTCGGAATCGAAAAATTCTTGAATTTCAATCGCGATCGAGAGATTCTCGGTTGTAATTGGGGTCAAAAATACACTGCTTTTCGAAAGCACAACACGGGCTTTCCCAATCAATTGGTTCATCGACAACCCGCGCCGCACAAGGGCGAATACCCTATTTGCGGTTTGCGACATCCATCGCGGTTTTGTCGGTCTATCGGTGCAGAGCGCTTATGGTACACCGGCAGTGGGAGCATTTCGCCGGCTTATCGACGCCAGCAACAAAACCTCCTCGGATAATACCGATAGGTGAATTCAAGCATCGCTCTCTGTGGCGCGCACTATTTTTAGTTCCAATCCTTGGCGGTTAGAGTCTGTCCGGGAACATCAAGCGGGATTACAAAGTTTTCGAAGCATGAGGTGGATTGATGCGAGGCGCAAGAAAGCGAGCGCCTTGCGATTGAGCCGATATCCCCCTCATAGCGAACGAAAATCGGCCATAGCGACCATCCGCCTCAGTGGTCGCAAAGTGCGATTTCATGTCCGCTATCGGGGGAACAGCGACCATTCGTTGCACTGCGGCGAAATGACGCGATGGGCCAGG
>JBBRAL010000050.1:0-32283 GCA_038206805.1 Hyphomicrobiales bacterium
GATTTCGCCGAGCGCGTGGCGGGCCGAATGGCCGGCCCAGGGCAGATGCTCCTCCGTATCGAGCATGGTGACGCGCGGCTGCGCGCCAGCGTCCGCCAGCACCAGATCGGCGCGCGCCTCTCCCGCCAGCGGCTGCTGCAGCAGAAAGCGGCAAAGTTCATTCGGCTCGGCCACGGTGGCCGAAAGGCCGACCGTTGTGAGCTGCGGCGCCAGCTTGAACAACCGCGCCAGACCAAGCGACAGCAGATCGCCGCGCTTGGACGTGACCAGCGAATGCAATTCGTCGAGCACCACGCGGCGGAGCGTGCCGAACAGATAGGGCGCATCGGGGCTCGCCAGCAACAGCGCGAGTTGTTCCGGCGTGGTGAGCAGAATGTCGGGCGGGTCGCGGCGCTGGCGCGCCCGCTTACTGGCCGGCGTGTCGCCAGTGCGGGTTTCCAGCCGCACCGGCAATCCCATCTCCTTGACCGGAATTTCCAGATTGCGCGCGATGTCCACCGCCAGCGCCTTCAGCGGCGAGATGTAGAGCGTGTGCAGGCCGTTTCCTTCTCCCCGCAGGCGGGGAGAAGGTGGCGAGGCGCGCGGCGCCGAGCCGGATGAGGGGGCCTCAATGTATTGCCCAATTGTCGACGCTCCCTCACCCGACCGAGCTTCGCCCGGTCGGCCTCTCCCCGCACGCGGGGAGAGGTAACGTTCAGTCAACTCCACCAGCGTCGGCAGGAAACCGGCGAGCGTCTTGCCGCCGCCGGTCGGCGCAATCAGCAGCACCGAACGCCCGACTCTGGCCTTGGCCAGCAAGGCGAGCTGATGCGCGCGCGGCTGCCAGCCGCGCTGCGCGAACCAGCCGGCGAAGAGTTCGGGGAGGAGCGGCAGCTCTGTTTGTGCAAGAAGCGACAAATGCCTGACTCTCATTCGCCATGGCCGGGCTTGTCCCGGCCATGACGGTTTCACTCTATCGTTTTCGCCAACGCAATCAGCCCGTCGACGCCCACGCCTTTTTCCGTACGCGTGGCAGCCGATTCGAGACTGACCAACATCAGGCCCGCCGCCGCCAGCGCCGCACGGACATGCGCCGCGCCGTGCGCATAACGCAAGGTCTGGCGCAGAATGACGCCGTCGCCGTCATGGGTTTCCACGCTGAACGCGATCGGGGCCGATGGCGCCAGCACCTGTGCCGCCGCTGTCAGCACCGGCGCGAGATCGGCGAGATACATGAACACGTCGGCGGCGAGGATGAGATGGTAGCGCGCCTTGGCGGCGGCCTCGGCGGCCAGGAACGCCAGCACCTCGCCTTCGGCCAGCCGGTCATAAAGTCCTTTGGCGCGCGCCTGCGCCAGCATGGCCGGCGACAGATCGACGCCCACCAGCCAATCGCAAAACGGCCGGAATGCCGCGCCGGCCAGGCCGGTGCCGCAGCCGAGATCGAGCACCGAGCCGAATTTCATCCGTTCGCCGGGATGCGCCGACCCAACCGCGCGCAGAAGAAGCTCGGGCGCGCGATAGGAGAGCCCTTCGGTCAGCGCACGATCGAACGCCGGCGCATAGCCGTCGAATAGCGCGCGCACATAACCTTCCGGCATGCCGGCCGCGGGCTCTGCGCCGAGACGAATCAGATGCAAGCAGGCGCCGTGGCGATCCTGTGGGTCGCATTGCGCCGCCTGGCGAAAGGCCGCGATGGCGCCATCGCGCAGGCCAAGTTTCTCGCGCAATTCGCCGAGCGCGAACCAGGCCGAGGCGTAACCGGGCGCCATCTCCAGCGCCTGGCTCAACAGGTCGGCGGCGCCGGCGAGGTCGCCCTTGGCGCTCAGATCGCGCGCCCATTCGAAGCGGCGATCGGCAATCAGGTTGCCGGACGGCAGATGGATCGGCAGCGGTTGCAAATGCATTCCCTCTGGAGGCTGATTCTTTCAGTTTGAATGAGTAGCGCTCCTAACATTTTGTTCGCGCATGATCTTATCCGAAAACCGGTTCCCACTTTTCGGGATCATGCGCTAGGGTTGGCGTGCGGGATTTTAGAGCATATGTAGGGGCCGGTCGCGAAAATCGGGGCGGCTTTTCGGGAAAGTTCATGCGCTTGCAAAACCTGCCGCCGGCAAATGGTGATAAGATCGAAACAACTCCGAACAGGACCGGGATGGCCATGAGCAACGACACCGCGACCAAACACAACGATACCGTGACCAAGGTATTCGGCGGCTCGCCGCTGGCGGTGGCTGTACGCCTGGTCCTGGTGTCGATCCTGGTCGGCGTCATCCTGTCGGCGCTGGGCCTCGACCCGTTCGACATCCTGCGCAGCATCGAGCGGCTGTTCCGCTCCATCTGGAACATGGGCTTCGACGCATTCCGCTGGCTGTGGCGTTATTTCCTGCTCGGCGCGGCGATCGTGATCCCGATCTGGATCATCATGCGCGTGGTCAATGCGCCCAGAGGGAAGTAGAAGCGCACGCCATCCTCTCCGTCGTCATGCCCCGCTTTATGCCGGGCATCCACGTCTTGGACGAAATGTAACACGTGGATGGCCGGGACAAGCCCGGCCATGACGTTTAGGAAGGCCAACTCTCCGCCGTCATGTCGGCGGCGTCGACGCCGATCATGGCGGCAAGCGATTCGCGGTTGCCGCGTTTAAGCGCCGCCAGCAGATCCGCCTTGATCTGGCCCACCAGCCCGATGCCACGATACACCAGCCCGCTGTAAAGCTGGACCAGCGAGGCGCCGGCCTTGAACTTGGCGATTGTCGTGGCGCTCGAGTCGATGCCGCCGACGCCGATCAGCGGGAACGCGCTCTCGGTGCGCACGAAGGTCTCCGCCAGCATGCGGGTCGAGAGCTTGAACAGCGGGCGGCCGGACAATCCACCCGCCTCGCCCGCCCGGTCGCGCTGGCGCAGCCAGCCGGGCCGCGCAACGGTGGTGTTGCCAACGATCATGCCGTCGACCCGATGCTTGCGCGCGATGCCGACCACGTCGTCGAGATCGGACAGCGTGAGATCGGGCGCGATCTTGAGCAGCACCGGCGTCGGGCCGGCGCGCGGATGTGCCCGTTCGCGCGCATCGATCACGCGCGCCAGCAGATCGTCGAGCGCCTTGCCCTGCTGCAGGTCGCGCAAGCCCGGTGTATTGGGCGAGGACACGTTGACGGTGAAATAGCCAGCCACCAGCGCGAAAGTTTCGATCAGCCGCACATAGTCCTCGGCGCGGTCGGGCGAATCGCGGTTGGCCCCGATATTGACCCCGACGATGCCGCCATGGCGGGCGCGCGCCGCCAGCCGCGCCAGCACCACCGCCCCACCCTCGTTGTTGAAGCCGAGCCGGTTGATCACGCCCTCGTCCGCCTCCAGGCGAAACAGCCGCGGACGCGGATTGCCGGCCTGCGCCCGCGGGGTCACGGTCCCCACTTCGATAAAGCCGAAACCAAGCCGGAGCAGGGCATCGGGGACCTGGGCGTTTTTGTCGAAACCGGCGGCCAGGCCTATCGGATTGGGGAAATTGAGCCCGAAGGCGCGAACGCCGAGTTCGGGAGCGTCTTGCGCCGACTGTCCGGCCGGCATAAACCGCAAGGCCTTGATCGCCAAGGTGTGCGCGTCCTCCGGGTCGAGGGCGCGCATCAGCGGGCGGGACAGGCGGTCGATCAGGCCGAATACCAATGGCCGCTCCGGGTTGCGCTGGACTTGACCCTATCGGCGGGCCTGCGGTTTGTTCAAGACGACCATACACAAAACTGTTATGACAAAACGGCGACTCACGGCTATAATTCCTAAATCTTGCACCGGAATCACACGCACGGGCCCCAACGGCCCCGGGTATTGCCATGCTCACACATAACCAGATCTGGACTGCCATGGATCGGCTGGCCGCGCGCGCCAAGCTGACCCCCTCCGGGCTTGCCAAAAAGGCCGGCCTCGACCCCACCACCTTCAACAAATCCAAGCGAATCACGCCGGAAGGCCGGCCGCGCTGGCCGTCCACCGAATCGGTGGCCAAGGCGCTCGCCGCCACCGGCACCAAGGTCGATACCTTCGTCACCCTGATCACCGACGGCAGCCGGCCGGCGATTTCGAACGTGCCGCTGATCGGTTTCGCCGAGGCCGGTTCAGGCGGCTATTTCGACGATGGCGGCTTCCCGGTCGGCAAGGGCTGGGAGGAGATCGCCTTCCCCTCGGTGACCGACGAGCACGCCTATGCGCTGGAAATCTCGGGCGACTCAATGAAACCGGCCTACCGCAACGGCGACATCATCGTCATCTCGCCGTCGGCGCCGGTGCGCCGCGGCGACCGCGTGGTGGTCAAGACCAAGGACGACGAGGTCATGGTCAAAGAACTCAAGCGCAAAAGCAGCAAGAACATCGAGCTCAAATCGCTCAACGCCGAGCACCGCGACCGTACGCTAAAGATGTCCGACGTGCTGTGGATCGCGCGCATCGTCTGGGCGAGCCAGTAGTTCTGGATTCATTTTTTGACAGCATTCTCTAAGGCGAGCCGGTGCCCGCATCGCCGGAAAATGCTCTAGTCGCGCGGATGTGTCTGGCCAAGTTCGGCCACCCCCGCTAAGCTACCGGCGCAATCATTTAGCCAATGTGGGGGGCACTCATGATTCAAGACACTATCGATCATCCGGACGCATGCGCCTGCTGCGCCGACTTGCTGCGGACGCGTTTCGACCGGCGGCGGTTTCTTCATTTGACGGCCGGCGCCGGATTGCTTGCGGCGTTTCCTTCGTTCGCATTCGCGGCGGAAGGAAATTATGACGCCATGCTGCTCACCTGCATTGATCCGCGCTTTCCCGAGCCGACGATCAAGTACATGGAAGGCCGGAACATGGTCGGCAAGTACAGCCAATTCACCTTTGCCGGCGCCTCGATCGGCGTGGTCGCGCCGAAATTCAAGACCTGGGCACCGGCGTTCTGGGACAATCTCGCGGCGTCGATCCAGCTTCACCACATTCCGAAAGTGATCGCGATGAACCATCGCGACTGCGGCGCGGCCAAGATCGCTTACGGGGCGGCCAAGGTAGCTAACCCGCAAATCGAAACCGAGACGCATAAAGCGGCGCTGATGGAATTCCGCAAACAGGTTGCCAAGAAGCAGCCAAAGCTACAGGTCGAACTCGGCCTGATGGCGCTCGACGGCAAGGTTGAGATGTTCAGCTAGTTTTTTGTCGTCACCGGGCTTGTCCCGGTGACCCCGCTCAGGAGAGCACAGTGCCTTCCTAAGCGAGATGGCCGGGACAAGCCCGGCCATGACAGATTTTAGGCGCTCCGCGCCAGCGCGCCGTCGATCATGTCGACGGTGTTCTGCAGGCCGTAGACCGCGACGAACGAGCCAAAGCGCGGGCCTTTCTCCTGGCCGAGCAGCACCTGGTAGAGCATGTTGAACCAGTCGAGCGAGACGCCGGGCTTGCCGTCCTTGGCTTTCTTTTTCTGGTCGAGGAACGGCTCGCGGCGGCCGATCTCGTAGACCACTTCCTGGATTTGCTCTGCGCTGGCGTCAGCTGGTAGCTGGCCGAGCGCATCGCGCAGGTCGATCAAGGCCGCGCGCTCGGCGTCGGTCGGCTGGCGGAATTTCTTGGTCGGCTGCACGAAGTCGCGGAAATAATGGATGGCGTATTCCACCATGGCATTGAGCTTGGGATGCGACTGCGCCGTCACGCCCGGCCGGTAACGGCCGATGAAGCCCCACAGCGTCTCGGCGTTCTCCGCGTTCGAGGACGACACCAGCGTCAGCAGCATTGTGAACGTCACCGGCATTTCGATCGCCGGCGGATGGCCCTGATGGATGTGCCACACCGGGTTAGACAGCCGTTGCCTGCCGTCTTGCCGCTGATAGCCCTCAAGGAACTGCTGATATTCGTCGACGGTGCGCGGGATCACATCGAAGTAGAGCCGCTTGGCCGCCTTCGGCTCGCGATACATGTAGCAGGACAGGCTTTCCGGTGAGGCATAGCGCAGCCATTCGTCGATCGTAAGGCCATTGCCCTTCGACTTGGAAATCTTCTGCCCGTTCTCGTCGAGGAACAGCTCGTAGTTGAAGCCTTCCGGCGGCAAGCCGCCGAGCGCGCGGCAGATTTCGCCCGACAGTTTTACCGAATCGATCAGATCCTTGCCGGCCATTTCATAATCGACGCCGAGCGCGACCCAGCGCATCGCCCAGTCCGGTTTCCATTGCAGCTTGCAGCGCCCGCCGGTGACCGGCGTGGTGACTTGCGCCTTGGTATCCGGATCTTCGTAGGTAATGGTGCCGGTCTTGGCGTCGTGCGCCAGCACCGGCACCTGCAACACCACGCCAGTGCGCGGATCGATCGGCAGGAAAGGCGAATAAGTCCCGGCGCGCTCCTCGCGCAGTGACGGCAGCATGATCGCCATCACCTTGTCGAAGCGCTCCAGCACCTTGAGCAGCGCGCTGTCGAAACGTCCCGAGCTGTAGCACTCGGTCGAAGACAGAAACTCGTATTCAAAGCCGAAATGATCGAGGAAGGCGCGCAGCCGCGCATTGTTGTGCGCACCGAAGCTCGTATGGGTGCCGAACGGATCGGGCACCTGGGTCAGCGGCTTGCCGAGATGACTCTCCAGCATTTCCTTGTTCGGCACGTTGTCCGGCACCTTGCGCAAGCCGTCCATGTCGTCGGAAAAGGCGATCAGCCGTGTCTTTATTTTGTCGCCGGTGAGCACGCGGAAAGCGTGGCGCACCATGGTGGTGCGCGCCACTTCGCCGAAGGTGCCGATATGCGGCAGGCCGGAGGGGCCGTAGCCTGTCTCGAAGATCACCTCATCCTTGGGCGCTTTCTTCAGCCGGGCGACAATCTTGCGCGCTTCCTCGAACGGCCAGGCATGCGATTGCTCGGCGAGGGAAGGTAGATCCGGCGCGCTTTCAACGGTATTCGACATTATGAAACTCCGAGCGCACACATAGGGAAAGCGCCCTACCCCGTCAAATCAGCCGGCTTCCGGCGGAGGAAAATCGTTCAGTGTCGGATTCGAGCGAAATTCGGCTAACGGCTGACCGCACCGTGGCCATCGTCGGCGCCGGACCGGCCGGCCTGATGGCGGCCGAACTGCTGGCGCGGGCGGGCGCGACCGTGACGGTCTACGACCAGATGAGTTCGCCCGGACGCAAGTTCCTCATGGCCGGCCGCGGCGGGCTTAATCTCACCCACAGCGAACCGTTGGCGCAACTCCTCAGCCGTTATGGCGATAGCGACCCCTTGTTGCGCGGGGCGATCGAGGCATTTCCGCCGTCGGCGCTGCGCGCCTGGAGCGACAGTCTCGGCCAACCGACTTTTGTCGGCTCCAGCGGGCGGGTGTTTCCGACCGCGCTCAAGACCTCGCCGCTGCTGCGGACTTGGTTGCTGCGTCTTGGCAATTTGGGCGTCACCATAAAGCTGCGTCACCGCTGGACCGGCTGGGATGACGAGGGCCGCCTCCGCTTCAGCGCTGACGGAAAGGAACTGCCGGTCGAACCCGATGCCACCCTGCTCGCGCTCGGCGGCGCCAGTTGGCCGAAGCTGGGCTCCGACGCGCGCTGGGTCGAGATCTTACGCGAGCAAGAGATTGCGATAACGCCGCTGCGGCCGGCAAATTGCGGATTCTTCGCCGCTTGGTCGGAGGTATTCCGCCGTTTCGAAGGCCAGCCGCTCAAGCGCATTGCGCTGGCTTTTGCCGGCCGCAGCGTGCGCGGCGAGGCCATGATCACCCGCGACGGACTGGAAGGCGGCGCCGTCTATGCGCTGTCGTCGCCGCTGCGCACCGCGATCGACCGCGATGGCGAGGCGACGATCGCAATCGATCTGTTGCCCGATGTCGGGGCGGCCAAGCTCACCGAACGGCTGTCCGGCCCGCGCGGCAAGCAGTCGCTGTCGAATTTTCTGCGCAAGGCGACCCACCTGTCGCCGGCGGCCCTTGCGCTGGTCCGTGAAGCCGCGCTGTCGCAAGGCCAGTCGCTGCCGGCGCTGAACGCAGGACAAATCGCCGGCTTGATCAAGGCCGCGCCGGTGCGGCTGACCGGCGTGCAGCCGATCGCCACCGCGATTTCAACCGCCGGCGGCGTCAGTTTTGCCGAACTCGACGATCGTTACATGCTGCGGCGCTATCCGGGGATATTCGTTGCCGGCGAAATGCTCGACTGGGACGCACCGACCGGAGGCTATCTGTTGCAGGCCTCGTTCGCGACCGCGGTCGCCGCCGCGCGCGGCGCGATTGCCTGGCTCGCCGAGCAACACCCCACTCAGTAAGGACTGATCGGGAAATAGCGCAGCCACAGGTCGGTGAAGCGGCCCTTCTCCCACAGCCGGAACAGCGCCCAGTTGAAGGCCTGCCGCAGCAGGTCGTTGCCTCGTTTGACGGCGATGCCAACGCCCTCGCCGAAGAAGCGGCTCTCCATATAGGGCCCGCCGCGGAACTCGCAGCAATTGGCTGAATCGGTGCCGTTGAGCCAGAAGGCGAGCGCAACGCCATCGCCGAACAGCAGATCGACTTCGCCCTTTTTCAGCGCCGCGCGCGCGGCCTCGGGCGTCGGATAGGGTTGCGGCACCGCTTCGGTGAACAAGGTCTTGAGATAGGCTTCATGCGCGGTGCCGGCGACCACGGCGATTTTCTTGGCCTCCAGCGATTGTGGCCGCACGTCTTCGATCGCGGCATCGCGCCGCGCCACAAACCGCGCCGGCGTGCGATAATAAGGGTCGCTGAAATCGACCTGGCGGCGCATCTCCGGCGTCTCGGCGATCGAGGCAATAACCGCGTCGCCATTGTTGCCGTTCAAGGCGTCGACCAGAGTATCGAAGCGGCGCATCTGCACCGTGCAGGCAACCTTGATCTCCTCGCAGATCGACCGCGCCAGATCGACATTGAAGCCGGCGGGCGCACCGTCCGGCCCGGCATAGTTGAACGGCGGATAGTCGGTCTCGGTGAGAAAGCGGATAATGGTGATGCGCGAAAGGTCCGGCCGTTCCGGCCGCCGCCGCGGGTCCCAGAAGCTGGGCACCGCCATCGGGTCGGCGGCCGCGCCGGCAGCCGGCGGCGCGGGCGTTGCCGCGGCCGGCGGTGGGCTGGCCGGTTGGCCGGCAGGACGCTGCGCCGGCTGCGCGCCGGCCGTGGCGATGCTCGCTGCCAGCATGACAGCAAGCAATGCGCAAAAGCCGCCGCGCGCGCGCTGACCACGAAATCGATTCATTCGCCAGCCTTGAGAGAGGAATCGCGGCGAACATAGCATCGCCATGGCGGCGAGCCAGCGTTAATCGCAATGCGCCGTTAATCCGTGGCGGCGGCGCTATTTGGCGCCGGTCAGGTGCTTTTCGATCTGATGCACCGGCAGCTTGACTAAATCCTTGTCCACCTCGGCGCGCACGGCGTCACGCAGCGCATGCGAATAGGCCGGACGGATCATGCCGAGCGCGCGCGGCGGCGCCACCATGATCAGCGATTTGGTCTTGCCGGCGGCAAGGGCGGCATCGAGGTGCTTGACCAGATGCACGAGGAAGGCGCGTTCCGCCTGGTCGTGCCAGTCGGTCTGCTCGACGGAACTGCGGCCGTGACCGGCCGGACTGAAGGCGCGGCCGGGCGCGTCACTGCCCAGTTCGTGGGTAGCCAGTTCCTTATGTTCTAATACTTCGACGGTCTTGAGATTGGGAAACTTTGTGTCGCCGACATTCTCCAGCACCAGCGCCTTGGCGCCGTCGCAGACCACCACCCATTCGCCTTCGTGGATCAATAATGCAGACATGGCCGACCTCCTAAATTGAATGAAAATCTAAAACGGTTTCGAATGCCGCGTATTGCTCTGGATCAACGCCGCAAACCTCAATTTCGTTGCCGATTTTATGCGTTTTATTGCAGCGAATGCGTCAATTCGTGCCGTCGAGCAGCCGGCGGGCGATGACCTGCGCCTGGATCTCGGCGGCGCCTTCGAAAATATTGAGGATGCGGGCGTCGCACAGAATGCGCGACACCGGAAATTCCAGCGCGAAACCGTTGCCGCCGTGCACTTGTACCGCATTGTCGGCGGCGGCCCAGGCCACCCGCGCGGCCAGCAGCTTGGCCATGCCGGCTTCCAGGTCGCAGCGGCGGCCGGAATCCTTCTCGCGCGCCGCGAAATAAGTGAGCTGACGCGCTATCATGATCTCCACCGCCATCATCGCGATCTTGTCGGCGACGCGCGGAAAGGCGACGATCGGCTCACCGAACTGCACGCGCTGCTGGGCATAATCGAGCGCCCGCTCCATAGCCGCCTGCGCCACGCCAATCGCTCTGGCAGCAGTCTGGATGCGAGCCGACTCGAAGGTCTGCATGAGCTGCTTGAATCCGAGACCCTCGATGCCGCCCAGCAGGTTTTCCGCCTTCACTTCGAAGCCGTCGAAGGCGATCTCGTATTCCTTCATGCCGCGATAGCCGAGCACCTCGATCTCGGTACCGCTCATGCCCTTTGCAGGGAACGGGTTTTCGTCGCTGCCGCGCGGCTTTTCGGCGAGCAGCATGGAAAGGCCGCGATGGCCGGACTCCTTCGGATTGGTACGCACCAGCAGCGTCATCAGGTCGGCGCGCACCGGATGGGTGATCCAGGTTTTGTTGCCGTAGATCTGGTAAACGTCGCCCTTACGCACCGCCCGGGTCTTGATCGACGCAAGATCGGAGCCGGTATTGGGTTCGGTAAACACGGCGGTCGGCAGCACTTGACCGGAGGCGAGCATCGGCAGCCACTTTTCTTTCTGCTCAATGGTGCCGCTGCCGAGAATCAATTCGGCCGCAATCTCCGAGCGCGTGCCGAGCGAGCCGACGCCGATATAGCCGCGCGCCAGTTCCTCCGACACCACGCACATGGACTCCTTGCCGAGACCCATGCCGCCGAACGCCTCGGGGATCGTGAGCCCGAACACTCCGAGCTCGGACATCTGCGAAATGATTTCGAGCGGTATATAGCTGTTGGTGCGATGCCAGGTCTGCGCGTGGCCGATCACCTCGCTGTCGGCGAATTTGCGCATTTCCTCGCGAATTGATTCCAGCGTCTCGTCGAGGCCGCAAATGCCGACGGTGGCACCGTGGCTGGCGCGTATCAGCCCGATCAGGCGGGCGCGCCGTTCCGCGGTGTTGCCGGTGGCGATCAGGCCTTCGACGCTCGGGCCGATACGTGCGGCAACCTGCGCAGGCGAAAGCCCGAGGTCGCCCGGCCGCACCATTTCGCCCTGGCTCATCGGTATTCCGCCGACGATCTGGGCGAGATATTCGCCAAGCCCGATGCGCACCAGTTGTTCTTCGAGTTCGCCGAAGGTGCCGTCGCCGACCATTCGCGCGGTATAGGCGGCGAGCTGGCGCACCGCCTCCACATAGGTGGCGAGCCAAGCCAAGCCATGCGTGGCGCGCTGCTCGCGATCGAACAGGCGACCAACCGGGTGGCCTTCCACCACCACCCGCTCACGCACCTTGGCGACCGCATCGGCCAGCAGCGCATCGAGCGCGGCGGTCGCCCCGCGGCTGAGTTCGACCAGTTCGTGTTCGGCGGCGGGGCGGGAGACGGGGGTCGGCATGGCTTCCTCGATCAGGCGGCATCGAATGTGCCGTCTGCGCTAACGACACTACGCGTGCAGTGCACAAAAGCAAAGTGCCACTGATTTCGCGGGTTTCCTGACGGTTTAACGGGCGTGGCGGTACCAAATTGCTACAAAATTAACCATTTCGCGCTTTCTTAATGCAGCACCTTTGAACGGTGTCCCATGCCACCGGCGGGATCTGAACCGGCCCCATGCGCCTCATCAAACCAATGCTTCCGTTCAACCGGCTGGCCCGGTTGCTCACCTCCATTTCGGTGCGCACCCGCATTGTCGTTCTGGCTGTCATCCCGGTGGTGGGTTTCCTCGCCAATGGGCTTACTTACGTATCCGGCGAGGGCGACGTGGGCACCGCCTTCAAGACCGTCAATCGTTCCGGCGCGCTTGCCGATGCCAGCCGCGATTTCAAAAGCGCGGTCACGGCGATGCGAATCATCGTCAGGGATTTCAGCGTCACGCCCAGCGACAATCTGGTGGTGAGCTTCGAGCAAGTGCATTCACGCGCGCTGCGCAGTCTCGACGGCATCGAGGCGGCGATCGATCGTCACTACACGTCGAATATCGTCAGCCTACGCAACGACGTGATGAACCTGAATGAGACGTTCAACGAATTGGTTCGCGAACAGAAAGTTCTCGGCTTCGACGAAACCTCGGGCCTGCGAGGCCGTCTCCGCGATGCCGGCAATGCGGTCGAGCGCATCGTCAACGAGAACATGAACTGGCTCGCCGAGGCGGAAGCGACAAAGCTGATGATTGCGCTCCTGACGATGCGGCACCATGAAGCCGAGTATCGGCTCATTCAAACGGAATTGACCCGACAGCAATTTCTCATCGGCTACAAGAAATTCACCGGCACATTCTCCCAGATCGACGGCACCGATGAGATGAAGGTCTCGCTCGAGCAGCAGGTGAAAAACTATGCCGACACCTTCGCGCAATGGATCGAGGGGTTCGACCGCGTGCATCCACTGCGCGCGGTGATCGAAATTGACAGTCAAAGCATGCTGCCGCGAGCCGATGAGATCATCAACCGCGCGCGCCAAACCGCACAAGAAGCTTCATCGGGGCTCACCGCCTCGCAGGCACGCACGCGCACCGGGATCATCGCAGTCGGCATCGCCATGGTGGCGCTTGGCCTGGGCTTTTCCTGGCTGATCGGGCGCAGCATCACGCGCCCGCTCAACGGGTTGGGCGGCGTAATGAAACGGCTTGCCGCTGGCGACACCGGCACGCGCATTCCCGCCACCCACGCGCACGACGAGATCGGCGAGATGGCGCGTACCGTGATCGTGTTTCGCGACACCATGATCGAGCGTGAATCGCTGGCGCAGACGCAGGCCGAAGACAGCCACGCCAAGGAACTGCGCAGCGACACGATTGCGCAGACGATCGCGCAGTTCAAGCATTCAGTCGAAAATGTGCTTGGCAAGCTGCGGGCGGCGGCGATGCAGCTTGAAATGAGTTCGACCGATCTCAACAAGACCGCCGATACTGTGTCCTCGGAAGCCCATACCGCCGAGCAACGCGTCACCGCCGCCTCCGACAATGTGACGGCGGCCGCAAGCTCGGTCGAGGAATTGGCGGCGTCGATCGGCGAGATTGCCTCGCAGGCGGCAAAATCCACCGACGTGGCCGGGCGCGCGGTGTCGGAAGCCGAGCGCACCGTCGTCACCATGTCCGAGCTAGGCAAGGCCGCCACCCGCATCGGCGAAGTGGTGGGTTTGATCCGGGCGATCGCCGGCCAGACCAACCTGCTCGCGCTCAACGCCACTATCGAGGCCGCCCGCGCCGGCGAATCCGGCAAGGGCTTCGCGGTGGTCGCGGCCGAGGTAAAATCGCTGGCCGGACAAACCGCCAAGGCAACCGAGGAGATCGCCGAGCAGATCGGTTCGATCCAATCGGCCGCCGCCGATGCTGCCCAAGCCATTGAGCAGGTCAACGATATCATCCGCGACATGTCGTCAATCGCCACCACGGTGGCCGCCACCGTCGATCAGCAGAATTCGGCGGTGGCCTCGATCGCGGAAGGCGTCAGCCGCGCCTCCGGCGAGGCGCGCACCGGCGCCGAGGCGATGAGCCGGGTGGCCGGCGTCACGACCGATGCCCGCTCGACCGCCGCCGACGTCAAGAACCTCGCCGACGCGGTTGCAGTCGAGGCCGAGAGCCTGGAAGCCGAAGTGCGCCAGTTCCTCACCAACGTGCAGGCGGCCTAGCTTCCTTTGCCCGCCTCTTACCGTCATGCCGGGACGGCTCGAAGCGCCGGACCCGGAATGATAGTTGATGGGCTTGCAAAGCGCTCGGCGATAGCCGATCTCAGGAAGCGAACGAGACCGATTGGGGCAAGCGCTTTGCGCATTCTCAAACTGTCATTGCAGATCGCGCTCGACGCATTCCGGCATTTTCTCGCCGACGACGGCTGGGCGATCGCCAGCCATATCGCGCTCTCCACGCTGATGGCGATGTTTCCGTTCCTGATTGTGGTGACCGCGCTCGCCGGTTTCTTCTTCGGTTCCAAGGAGCTTGCCGACGAGGCCGCGCGCATTGTGCTGGAAGCTTGGCCGCAGGAAGTCGCCGGCCCGATCGCGCTCGACATTGCCGGCGTACTCACCGATACGCGCGGCGGGGTGCTCACATTCGGCATTCTGTTTGCACTCTATTTTGCTTCCAGCGGTGTCGAAAGCCTGCGCGTCGGGCTCAACCGGGCCTACCGCATGCACGAGCCGCGCGCCTGGTGGCTGCTGCGGCTGGAATCGATCGGCTATGTGCTGGTTGCGGCAGTGGCGATCCTGGCCTTCGCGTTTCTGGTGGTGCTGGCGCCGCTGATCTGGGACAAGCTCCTGCACTACGTGCCGACGCTGGAGCCGCTGAGCGGCCTCATCACTTTCGCACGCTACGCCGTGGCCGTGGTGGTGCTGGTGATCGCGCTGCTGATCGTGCACGGCTGGTTGCCGGCCGGCCGGCGTTCGTTCAGCGAGATCGCACCCGGCATTGCCGCCACGCTATTGCTTTGGCTGATCAGCGGCGCCGCCTTCGGCCGCTATTTGGCCAATTACGCCTTCACCTATATCTCGATGTATGCGGGCCTCGCCTCAGCGATGGTCGCGCTGGTGTTTCTTTACGTCTGCGCGTCGATTTTCATCTATGGCGGGGAAATGAATACCGTCATCGCCAACGAGCGCGCGAAGGAAGGCACCAACGTGCGAAAGCCGCGCAGCCGCAATTCCGGCCGTTAACCGCCCGCCGCCTCCTGCGCATCCTCCAGCGTCTTCAACCCAGGGCGCGGTGCATTGACCATCACCGCCATGTTGCCGGGCGGATGCTGGTTCTTCCACATTTTCATATGCGCGAGCGGGATATTCTCCCAGGCAAACACCTCGCTCATGCACGGATCGATGCGCTGCTCGAGCACGAAGCGGTTGGCCTGCGAGGCCTGCTTCAAGTGCGCGAAGTGCGACCCTTGGATGCGCTTCTGCCGCATCCAGACATAGCGCGCGTCGAACGTGAGATTGTAGCCGGTGGTGCCGGCGCAGAACACGACCATGCCGCCGCGCTTGACCACCAGGCAGGAGACCGGAAAGGTCTGCTCGCCCGGATGCTCGAACACGATATCGACGTCGCGTTTGCCGGTGATGTCCCAGATCGCCTTGCCGAAGCGGCGCGCTTCCTTGGTCCAGGCGTTGTATTCGTCGGTGTTGACCGCCGGCATCTGGCCCCAGCACTTGAAGTCCTTGCGGTTGATCACGCCCTTGGCGCCAAGATTGAGCACGTATTCCGCCTTCGACTCGTCGGACACGACGGCGATGACGTTGGCGCCGGAGGCCGCAACAAGCTGCACACCGAACACACCCAGGCCACCGGATGCACCCCACACCAGCACATTGTCGCCCGGCTTGAGCGTGTGCGGCGAATGGCCGAACAGCATGCGGTAGGCGGTGGCGAGCGTGAGCGTGTAGCAGGCCGACTCTTCCCAGGAGAGATGGTTGGGCTTGTGCATCAATTGCCGCGACTGCACCCGGCAGAATTGCGCGAACGAGCCGTCCGGCGTCTCGTAGCCCCAGATGCGCTGCGAGGGCGACAGCAGCGGATCGCCGCCATTGCAGTCTTCGTCGTCGCCGTCGTCCTGATTGCAATGGACGATGACCTCGTCGCCGACCTTCCAGCGATGCACCTTGTTGCCGATCGCCCAGACGATGCCGGCGGCGTCGGAGCCGGCGATGTGGAACGGATGCTTGTGCGAGTCGAGGGTGGAGACCGGCTGGCCGAGCGCGGCCCATACGCCGTTGTAGTTGACGCCCGCCGCCATCACGAGCACCAGCACCTCGTCCTCGCCGATGGTCCAGGTCGGCACCACTTCGAGCAGCATGGATTTGTCGGGCGGGCCGTGGCGGTCCTTGCGGATCACCCAGGCGTGCATCTTCGCCGGCACATGGCCGAGCGGCGGAATTTCGCCGATGCCATAGAGGTCCTTGAGCGGCGGAACGCTCTTCACCTGCGCGACAACCGACATCTGCACTCTCCCTGCGAGCCAACCTTGCGAGCCAAGTTTTCAACAGTGTGACGCAATTTATGTTGCGGTGCAATAAAAGCTTTTGGGGTGCGGGGAGTGGAAAGCCGCCAGACCGCTCGCGGCCAAACCGGCCTGATTTCGCGGTCAAGTTAACCATTGCGGTTACGAGGCCATTAAGGAGCACCAAACTACCTTGGCTGCGAACGACTACGGGTGACGGGCCTCGAAGACATGTCACAAGATCTCGACGAGCGAGTGGCCTGGCGCCTGTTCACTTTCAATTGGGTTCCGCTCGGCCTGATGGCGCTGGCACTCGCCCTCGCCATGGCGCTGACCGGCTTTTCCCTGGAACTGGCGAGCTTGCCGCTGCCCTTCGGGATGGCCGCGGCCTATGTCGGCTACGCCTATTACAAAGCGCATTGGGCCGCCAAGCCCGATCCGCGCGTGGTTTTCATCCTCGGTTCGACCGGACAGGTGCTGCTGATCCCGGTCCTGATGACGCCGATGACCTACGTCGCCGCCGCGGCGAATCTGCCGCTGGTGGACGCGCCGCTGATGGCGTTCGATCGGGCGCTCGGTCTCGATTGGCTGGCCTATTTCAATTTCATCGAAAGCCACGTTGCACTGCGATGGGCGACGGTTGCCGCCTATTTGATGATCGGCTGGCCGGTGTTCGGCGTTCCCATCGTGCTGGGCGCGACGCGCCGTTACCGGCGATTGCAGGAATTCACGCTCGCCTTTGCGATTGCGCTCGTGGTGACGACAGCGATCTCGGTATTCACGCCGGCCATGGGTACATACGACTTCCTGCACCTCACGACCGATCCGAATGTGTCCACGCCCGCCGCCTATCTCGATCAACTGAGAGACTTACCGATGGTGCGCGACGGCTCGCTGCGCCACCTCGGAATGACAAAGCTGACTGGCATCGTCACGTTCCCGAGCTTCCATGCGGCGGCGGCCGTGCTCTATCTGTGGGCGCTCTGGCCGGTGCGGTGGTTCCGCCCAATCGCGGTGGCGGCGAATATCGCCATGCTGTTGGCAACGCCGCTCGGCGGCGGGCACTATTTTGTCGATGTCTTCGCCGGCATCGCAATCGCGACCGCGGCCATTTTGGCCGCGCAGCGGGTTGCCAGCTTTCTGACTCGGCCCACGACGCAACCCGACGCAGTGGCCTATGGGCAAGTGTCGATAGTCCCAGCGAAATAAGCCCGGCAGCAAGCCAAGTCTGCCATCCACAATCGCCCACATCCCATATCGACGCCCCTGCTGCTTTGCTGTTGAATGGCATGAGGAGCTACTGTCCGCCGGGGCAACACCGCCGGGCGGCGGATGTCGGCAGCTTCTTGTTGGGGAGGAATCGGCGTCATGATGGCAACTAACAGTTTGATCGTCATCCTGATCATTGGCCTGATCGCCGGCTGGCTGGCCGGCCAGATTATGAAGGGCGGCGGCTTCGGCCTCATCGGCGATCTCATCGTCGGCGTTATCGGCGCTTTCATCGGCGGCTGGCTGTGGGGCGTGCTGCATTTGCCCATCCTCGGACCCTGGTGGCTCACGGCAGTTGTCAGCGCGGTTGTTGGCGCCTGCATCCTTCTGTTCATCCTCCGCCTGATCAAACGCTAGCGGCGGCACGCATTTTCGCGTTGAGGTGAAGGGCCGGGCTCGCGTCCGCCCCCGGCCGTGGCGTGCGCATTGCTCCGCCGCTATGTTGCATTGCAACAAGGCTTCAGCCACACTGCCGCAACAGGCGGCCGATGCACGACAAAACACAACGCGACAAGCCTTGGATTTTCCGCACCTATGCCGGCCATTCGACGGCCGCGGACTCCAATGCGCTCTACCGAAAGAACTTGAGCAAGGGCCAGACCGGCCTCTCGGTCGCCTTCGATCTGCCGACCCAGACCGGCTACGACTCGGATCATGTGCTGGCCAAGGGCGAGGTCGGCAAGGTCGGCGTACCGGTCAACCACCTCGGCGACATGCGCGCGCTATTCGACGGCATTCCGCTCGACACCATGAACACCTCGATGACCATCAACGCCACCGCGGCATGGCTGATGGCGCTCTATATCGCGGTGGCCGACGAGCAAGGCGCGGCCCGCGCCAACCTCACCGGCACCATCCAGAACGACATCATCAAGGAATACCTGTCGCGCGGCACCTATGTATTTCCGCCGGCCCCGTCGATGCGGCTGATCAAGGACGTGATCGTGTTCACGACCAAGGAGATTCCGAAATGGAATCCGATCAATGTCTGCTCCTATCACTTGCAGGAGGCGGGCGCCACGCCGGTGCAGGAACTCGCTTTCGCATTGGCCACCGCCATCGCCGTGCTCGACACGGTAAAGGCGTCCGGCGAGGTGCCGGACGATAAATTCGGCGAGGTGGTCGGGCGCATTTCGTTTTTCGTCAATGCCGGGCTGCGCTTCGTCACCGAGCTTTGCAAGATGCGCGCGTTCGTTGAATTGTGGGACGAGATCACCAAAGAGCGCTACGACGTCAAAGATGCCAAGCAGCGGTTGTTTCGCTATGGCGTGCAGGTGAACTCGCTCGGCCTGACCGAGCAGCAGCCGGAAAACAATGTCGCGCGCATCCTGATCGAAATGCTGGCGGTGACGCTGTCGAAGGGTGCGCGCGCCCGCGCCGTACAGCTTCCGACCTGGAACGAGGCGCTCGGCCTGCCGCGGCCGTGGGACCAGCAATGGTCGCTGCGCATGCAGCAGATTCTCGCCTACGAGACCGACCTGCTCGACTATGGCGATATTTTCGACGGCTCGAACGAGATTGCGGCCAAGGTCGCCTCGCTCAAGCACGAGGCCAAGGAAGAACTCAAGCGTATCGAGGCCATGGGTGGCGCGGTCGCGGCGGTCGACACCGGCTACCTCAAGCAGCAACTGGTGGAATCCAACACCGCGCGGCTGGAAGCAATCGAGCGCGGCGAACAGGTCGTCGTGGGCGTCAACAGATACCTGGAGAGCGAGTCCTCCCCGCTGGCGGAAGCCGCCGACGCCATACTTACGGTATCGGAAGACGCCGAGCGCGGGCAGATCGAGCGGCTCAAGGCCTGGCGCGCGGCGCGCGACGCCAATGCGGTTGCTGCTGCGCTGGCCGACCTCAAACGCGCCGCCGCCGGCGGAGCCAATATCATGCCGGCCTCAATCCAGTGTGCGAAAGCCGGCGTCACCACCGGCGAATGGGGCTGGACGCTGCGCGAAGCCTTCGGCGAATACCGCGCGCCCACCGGCGTCGGCCGCGCCATGCGCAACGATGTGAGCGGGCTCGACGATATCCGCGCCGATGTGGATCGTGTTTCGAGAAAGCTCGGCCGCCGTCTCACTTTCCTGGTCGGCAAGCCCGGGCTCGACGGTCATTCCAACGGCGCCGAGCAGATCGCGGTGCGTGCGCGCGATGCCGGCATGCAGGTGGTCTACGAAGGCATCCGCCTGACGCCGGAGGAAATCGTCGATGCCGCGCGCAAAGAGAAAGCCCATGTGATCGGCCTGTCGGTGCTGTCGGGCAGCCATCTGCCGCTGGTGGCCGATGTCGTTGCGCGCATGAAGGAAGCCGGCCTCGATATGCCGTTGATCGTCGGCGGCATCATTCCGCCGGAGGACGCCGCCGCGCTGGAAAAATCAGGTGTCGCCGCGGTCTATACGCCGAAGGATTTCGAATTGAACCGCATCATGGCGGACCTGGTGCGGATCGTTGAGCGGGCGAACGGCTAATTCTGTCATGGCCGGGCTTGTCCCGGCCATCCCGACTTAATTGGCATACCATTGCGTCCCTAAGCGAGATCACCGGGACAAGCCCGGTGATGACAGTTTCGCTCGCGCCTGCGCCAGTTTGCCGGGGCTGACCTGCTTGGTGAATTAGAATTTCATGCCGCCGGGCGCACGACTTCCACACGCACCGCAAGCCCGGCGCGGGTTGCAATATCCATTAACATATCAAGGCTAAATTTATTGATCCGCCCGCGCAGCAGGTCGTTCATGCGCGGTTGCGTTAGTCCAAGCTTTTTGGCGGCGGTGGCCTGAGTCACGCCCCAAGCCGTGACGATTTCGCGGATCGCAATCATCATTTCGGCACGCGCTTTCATGCTCGCCGCATCGGAGGACGTGGGCTCAATGGCGTCCCACACATTGGCGAACCGCTGTTTCTTCATCGCAAACCTCTTTGCTTCAAGTCGCGGAAGCGCGACTGCGCGAGCGCCGTATCGCGCGGTGACGTGCGTTGGGTCTTTTTCTGAAACGCGTGCAGCACGTAGATCGCTTCGGCAAAGCTGGCGACGTAAACAACACGATAGGCTCCCGTTGCATCTCTCACACGAATTTCCCGCACTCCAGGGCCGATCGTCGCCATCGGCTTCCAATCATCCGGGTCAAGCCCACGCTGCACGCGATCAAGTTGAAACCCGGCATCGCGGCGCGACCGCTCAGGAAACGCGCGGATATGGTCAAGCGAGTCGCCAAGAAAGACGACAGGTTTCATTGTTCGGATTATATCAGTTCTGATATATTTGTCAATTTGTTCTTAGTCACGATTGCGGCTCGCCACCCTCTCCCCGCACGCGGGGAGAGGAAAGAGCCGCCAGCGCCTCGGCCAATCTGCCCGGGCTCACCGGCTTGCTGAAATAGAAATTCATGCCGGCCGCACGCGCGGCCTGTTCGGTACCGCTATCGCCGCGGCCGGAAATGCCGATCACCGGCACTTGGCCCGTCTTTCCCGCCAGCGCGCGAATGCGGCGCGTCGCCTCGATACCGTCGAGGCCCGACAGCGTGATGTCCATCAGCACCGCGTCGTAGCTACCACTCTCGGCGGCTTGCACCGCCGCCTCGCCGGTTTCGACAAAATCGACGCGGTGGCCGAGTTGGCCGAGGATCGTGTTCATCACGACGCGTCCATATGGATTATCCTCGGCGCACAGGATCGACAGCGGCCGCGCCGGGCGCGAACCCGCGCCGCTGCTCTCGATCGCGGCCGGGACGTCCACACGCTCGACCAGCACGCTGAGACGGAACGTCGAGCCGCGGCCCTTCTTGCTGGTGACGGCAAGATCGCCGTTCATCGCCTTGGCGATGCGCTTGACAAACATCAGCCCAAGACCGGCACCGCCGAAGCGTTTGGCGATTTGCTCGCTCGCCTGCGCGAACGGGCGGAACAACAGCTTCAGTTCGCCGGGGCTAACGCCGATGCCGCTATCGGCGACCGTAAAAATGAGCCGCACGCGCGAGCGCCCGGCCGGCTCGGCGCCGGCGGTAAAGACGACCGCGCCGTGGCTGGTGAATTTGACCGCATTGTCGGCGAGGTTTTCCAGCGCCGTGCGCAGGCGCAAGACATCGCCCGACACCATGGCCGGCAGATCCGGCGCGATTTCGACTTCGGCTTTGATGTTCTTGTTGCCCGCCCGCGCGATCAGCGCCTGACCCACCGCTTCGGCAAGTGCGCGCGGCGAAAACGGATTGTGCTGCAGAACGAGGCCGGCCGACCCGGCCTTGACGGAATCGACGATCAGCGAGCTCAGCGCCGCCAGATGATCGGCGCCACTCTTGATCGCGCTCGCCCATTCGCGCTCGCGTGCGCCCAGATCGGACGCGGCCAGCAATTCGGCCAGCGCCACAATGCCGGTCAGCGGCGTGCGGATGTCATGCGCGATGCCGGCGAGCGCGGCCTCGATCCCGGCCGGCGCGACCGCCTTGCGCGGACGCGCACGCGGCTTTTTGCGCGCACGCGAACGCTTGGCCGTTTTGGCCTTCGATTTCGCCATGGCAGTCCCCGATTGAGCCGAACAATGCCACGGAAGGCAGCGTCAATCGAGCCCGGCCAAGTGGCGGATATCGGCGGCGGAGGCGCCTTGCGCGCGCAGTTCGCGCAAGCCTGTGGCCGACGTCGATTTCGACAGTTTACGGCCGTCGGCGTCGAGAATGAGCCGATGGTGGTGGTAGCGGGGCTGCGGCAGATCGAGCAGCACCTGCAGAAGGCGATGGACGCTTGTGGCGTGGAACAGATCGCAGCCGCGCACCACGTCGGTGACGTCCTGCGCCGCGTCGTCCACCGCCACGGCAAGGTGATAGCTGGTCGGAATGCCCTTGCGCGCCAGGATCACGTCGCCCCAGGCAGCGAGATCGGCGGCGATGCTGCCCGATTCGCCGGCGGGGCCTGCGCCGGACTCAATCCAGGTTACCGGACCGGCACGCTCTATCGCCCCCCGCATGTCGAGGCGCAAAGCATAAAGTTCGCCCGCCTGCATGCGGCGGGCGCGCTCGGCGGCGCCCATCGCTTTCGCATCGCCCGGATAAAGCGGCACGCCATCGGGATCGCGCGGCCAGGTTTCGCCCCGCTCGGCGACCAGCCGCGCGATCTCGGCGCGGCTTTCGAAGCTCGCATAGATCAGGCCCATCGCCTCCAGCCTGGCGAGCGCCGCGCGGTAGTCCTCGTAATGCGCGGATTGCCGAAGCACCGGCATTTCCCACGCGATGCCAAGCCAGGCCAGATCCTCGTAAATGGCCGCCTCGTATTCCGGCCGGCAGCGCGCCTCGTCGATGTCCTCGATACGCAACAGCAGCCGCCCGCCTGCCGCTCGCGCCCGATCGGCATTGAGCAGGGCCGACAGCGCGTGGCCGAGATGCAGATAGCCGTTCGGCGACGGCGCGAAGCGGAAAACGGGTGGCGGCATGATTTGGTCGATGCAATCTCGCTTCCCCTCTCCCCCGTGTGGGAGAGGGTGGTCCCGAGCCTTAAGCGCGTTTACGCGCTTCTTCAACGCGCTTTGGCGAGGGACCGGGTGAGGGGGTAGCTTTCAAACTAGCACGATGTAAAGAAGCTCCCTCACCCGGCACGCACTTCGCTAATGCTCAGTGCGCGCCACCCTCTCCCACAAGGGGAGAGGGAAAGAAGCGCGGCTAACGCAAGCGCATGACCCACTTCCTCCATACCGAGGCCGATCTGCGGGCGGGGCTGGCGCAGCTGATCCTGGCCGATCCGCGCCTGGCGCCGGTGGCCGAAAAGGCAGGCGCCTTCAGCCTGCGCCGGCGCGAGGCGGGCTTTGCAGGATTATGCGCCATCGTCTGCGGCCAGCAGCTCTCGACCGCGAGCGCGGCCGCCATCCGCGACCGGCTGTTCGCCGCCTTCGAGCCGTTCCATCACGACACGGTGCGACGGGCGCGCGGCGACAGACTCAAGCGGCTGGGCCTGTCCGCCGCCAAGATCAAATCGATCCGCGAGATCGGCAAGGCGCTCGCCAATGGCCGCATCGATCTTAATGCCGTCGGCGCCATGGAGGCCGATGTCGCGCACACCGCCCTCACCGCGCTGCACGGCGTCGGTCCGTGGACCGCCGATATTTATCTGCTGTTCTGCCTCGGCCATGCCGATGCCTTTCCGTCCGGCGATCTCGCCGTGCAGGAAGCCGCCCGCATCGCGCTTGGACTTCGCAAGCGGCCCGACGCCAAGGCGCTTGCAAAAATCGCGCAGGCCTGGCGTCCCTGGCGCGGTGTGGCGGCGCATCTGCTATGGGCCTATTATCATGCGGTGAAGAAGCGCGACGTGATGCCGGTTCAGCCGCAATTGAAAAAGATGGCCGCCAAGAAAGCGACGAAAAGGAAAAATCGAAATGGCTGAACTCGATGGCCCAAAACTTGACGGTCCAAAACTTGATGGGCCAAGAATCGAGCCGCGCTCCGGCGCCGCAAAGCAGCTGGTGGTCTTTCTGCACGGCTACGGCGCCGACGGCAACGACCTGATCGAGATCGGCCGCGCCTGGCAGGGCCTGCTGCCGGATGCTGCTTTCGTATCGCCGCACGCGCCGCGGCCCTGCGGGCAGGCGCCGGTTGGGCGCGAATGGTTTCCGCTCACGTTTCGCGATCCGAACGAGCGCTGGATTGGCGTCAACCAGGCGGCGCCCGCGCTCGACGCGTTCCTCGATGCCGAATTGCAACGGCGCAATTTGCCGCCGCAGGCTTTGGCGCTGGTCGGCTTTTCGCAAGGCACCATGATGGCATTGCATGTCGGCTTGCGCCGCGCCGTCGCGCCCGCCGCCATTGTCGGCTATTCCGGCATGCTGGTGATGCCGGAAAATATCGATCCCGACAAATTCGCCGCCGAGATTCGCGGCCATCCGCCGGTGCTTCTGGTCCACGGCGACCAGGACGAACTCATCCCGGTGCAGGCGCTGATGCATGCCGCGCAAGGGCTGGCGGCGCTGGAGGTGCCGGTGGAATGGCACATCTCGCCCGGCGTCGGCCACGGCATCGACCAGGAAGGCCTGCGGCAGGGCGGGGAATTTCTGGCGCGCAGCTTCGCCAGCCGGTCGTAAGCCCATAGCGGGTAACTCCCCGCCGCTACTTCACAATCCCGTCACGCTGCCTTATTAGTAGAGAGTTCGCTGCGTGGCGGCAGCATTAGGGAGGTGGAGGAGCCTCGCTTGAACCTGCACGTTTCGGCTAGTGGCTTTCCGGCCCTGGTGCTCAACGCGGATTTCAGGCCGCTGAGCTATTATCCTTTGTCGCTGTGGTCCTGGCAGGACGCGATCAAGGCGGTGTTTCTCGACCGCGTGAATATCGTCGCCAATTACGACCGCGCGGTGCACAGCCCCAGCCTGGAAATGAAGCTGCCGAGCGTGGTCTCGCTCAAGACCTATGTGAAGCCTTCCACCCACCCGGCCTTCACCCGCTTCAACGTTTTCTTGCGCGACCGCTTCTCCTGCCAGTATTGCGGCGACCGCGAGGACCTCACCTTCGATCACATATTGCCGCGTTCGCGCGGCGGCCACACGACCTGGGACAACGTGGTCGCCGCCTGCTCGCCCTGCAATCTGCGCAAGGGCAGCCTGACGCCAAGCGAAGCCAGGATGTGGCCGTCGCAGATGCCGTACCAGCCGACAGTGCATCACCTGCACCGCAACGGACGGCTGTTCCCGCCCAACTACCTGCACGAAAGCTGGCTCGACTATCTCTACTGGGATACCGAGCTGGAGCCGTAAGCGCCCCGGCCCATGCCGCGCCCGCCGGTCGGATTCGGGCTATTTCGTTCGCGTTTCCCGGCAATTGACCCGTATCAAGGCGGCTGCGCACCGATCCGCTAGCGTGCCCATTGGTGGGGGCGTTGGCGGAGTTTTCTGCATGAACAAGCCCATCGGAATCGACACGGCGCGAATCGAGCCGGTGGCGCCCGTGGTGTTGGCGCCAAAACCGCCTCCGGCCGCTCCCCGTTCGCGAAAAATCTGGTTTATCGCCGGCTTGATGTCGCTCGCGCTGCTCGCCGCCGTCGGCCTCGTCTGGTGGCTCGCCACTGCCGAAGCCCCTGTCCGTTACACCACAACGCCGGTCGCGCGCGGCGCGGTCACCCGCACGGTGACAGCGACCGGCACGGTCAACCCGGTGCTCACGATCATCGTCGGAACCTATGTGTCCGGCGTCATCCAGAGCCTCGCGTGCGATTACAATACGGTTGTGAAGCAGGGCCAGGTCTGCGCCAAAATCGATCCGCGTCCGTATCAGACGATCATCGACCAGAATCGAGCCAATCTCACAGCGGCCAGGGCGCAAGTCGAAAAGTCCAAGGTGGGCCTCGCCTATGCCCAGCTCACTTACGACCGCATGGCGCGGCTGGGAGAAACCAATGCGGTTTCCAAGGATGCCGTCGACAACGCCAAGAATCTCCGCGATCAGGCACGCGCGCAGGTCGGCGTCGACGAGGCCGACATCGCGTTGCACGATGCACAACTCGCCACTGCCCAGGTCAATCTTGACTACACCAATATTGTCTCGCCGGTGGACGGCACGGTGGTGTCGCGCAACGTCACCATGGGACAGACGGTGGCCGCCAGTTTTCAGACCCCGACGCTTTTTCTCATCGCGACCGACCTCACCAAGATGCAGGTCGATACCAATGTGAGCGAGAGCGACATCGGCGGCATCAAGGATTCGGACAAGGCGATCTTTACCGTCGATGCATTCCCCAAGCGCAGCTTTGAAGGAGCCGTCGCACAGGTACGCCAATCGCCGCAGAACCTGCAGAACGTGGTGACCTATGACGTCGTGGTCAGCGTCGATAATTCCGACCTGGCGCTCAAGCCCGGCATGACAGCGGCAACCCAGATCGTCATCGATCAGCGCAACGACGTATTGCGGGTGCCGAGTCAGGCGCTACGTTATGCGCCGGCCGGCGCCGGTGGAGCTGCAACGCGGCGGAGCGGCACGTCCGGCCAACCGCGGACCGAGGCGCAAGCCAGGGTCTGGGTGCTGCGCGATGGCAAGCCGGTGCGGGTCGCGGTGACCGCCGGCCTCGACGACGACACCTTCACAGAAATCGTCAAAGGCGAGCTGAAGGCCGGCGACCTGGTCATCACCGCCGAGCAACGCACCAACAGCAATAAGCCGGCGGCGCCGCGCCTGCAGTTGTGACGCGGCCCAGGGCCGGTGAATCCACCATGGCGGAACCAATCATCAGGATTGAGCACGTCACGCGGACCTATCACGTCGGCGATATGGGCGTGCATGCGCTGCGCGACGTGAGCCTAACGGTCAATGCCGGCGATTTCGTCGCCATCATGGGCTCCTCTGGCTCCGGCAAATCGACGCTGATGGCGGTGCTCGGCTGCCTCGACCGGCCGAGTAGCGGACATTATTTTTTCGAAGGGACCGACGTCGCGGGCTTGAGCGAACCCGATCGCGCGCGGCTGCGCAGCGAACGGCTGGGCTTCGTGTTCCAAAGTTTCAATCTACTGTCCCGCACCAGCGCGCTCGAGAACGTGGCGTTGCCGCTGTTCTACGCCGCATCTGGGCCGGCCGGCGCTGCTTCGCGCGTCGAGCGGGCACGCGCGTCGCTCACGCTGCTGGGATTGGGCGACCGCGAGCGCAACACGCCGGGCCAGCTCTCGGGCGGCCAGCAGCAGCGCGTCGCAATCGCGCGCGCCCTGATCAATGCGCCCGGTTTGCTGCTGGCCGACGAGCCGACCGGCAACCTCGATACCCGTACCTCGCACGAAATCATGGAGACGCTGACGCGCCTCAACCGCGAGCACGGCGTCACCATCATCGTCGTCACCCATGAGTCCGACATCGCAGCCTACGCCGATCGCACTTTGACCATGCGCGACGGTCAGATCGTCTCGGATGTGCGTAATCCGAAGCCGGGAAAGACTGCCGGGCCCGCAACCGGTCGCGTATCGATTCTTGGATCAAAGCGGCCGATGCCGGCCGCCGCACGGCGCAGCAATACCTTTTGGGGATTCGCGCTGATGATCGTGGCCGCCGCCATGCAGGCGATCTGGCGCAACATGATGCGTTCGGCCTTGACCATGCTCGGCGTTTTCATCGGCGTCGCCGCCTTGATCGCCATGGTCGCCGTCGGCCAGGGCGCCAACGATGCGGTGCGCAAGCAGATCGAGCGACTCGGCACCAATCTCGTGGTGGTGCTGCCGGGCGCACGGACGGCGGGCGGCATGCGCGCGGGATCCGGCAGCGCCTCCACGCTCACGACCAGCGACGCGCAAGCGATCCGGCGCGAGAGCACGGCGGTCGGCGAGGTCAGCTACCTCATCCGCCAATCCGGCCAGGTTGAATATGGCAATCAGAACTGGGCCACCAGCATCCAAGGCATCAGCCCGAACTACCCGCCGATGACCAACTGGCGGATCGACAGCGGACGCGAAATCTCGCCGGATGACGAGGCGATGGCGGCGCTGGTGGTGGTGATCGGGCAGACCGTGTCGAGGCAGCTGTTCGGTGAGCAGCAGAACCCCATCGGCGCGCTCATCCAGGTGAAGGGCGTGCCGTTGCGGGTGATCGGCGTGCTGGAGTCCAAGGGGCAAACGTCGTTCGGCCAGGACCAGGACGATCTGGTGATGGTTCCGTTCACCACCGCCGAGCGGAAGGTACTCGGCGTGGCCGCGCCGTCCCAGGCGCAGACGCAGTTCAATTGGATTTATCCACTTCCGCCCAATCCTTACGGCCTGCAGGCGCACCTCGCAGGCTTCGTCAACCAGATTTACGTGCAAGCCGCCAATTCGACGGACGTGCAGCCGGCGATCCGCGAGATCACCGAGATCCTTGCCCGCCGCCACCGCATTAAGCCCGGCGCCGACAACGATTTCTCCGTACGCAATCTGAGCCAGATCGCGGAAGCCGCCGAGAGCTCAAGCCGCATCATGGCGCTGCTGCTCGCCGCGGTCGCCTCGATATCGCTGGTGGTCGGCGGCATCGGCATCATGAACATCCTGCTGGTGTCGGTGACCGAGCGAACGCGCGAGATCGGCCTGCGCATGGCGATCGGCGCGCGCCGCCTGCATGTGCTGCTGCAATTCCTCGCCGAGGCGGTGTTCCTGAGCGTAACCGGCGGCTTCGCCGGCATCGTCATGGGTGTGGCGTTTTCCGCCGCCATCTCGTACTTCGCCGGCTGGCCGGCGCCGATCTCGCTGGCCGCCATCGCCGGCGGATTCCTGTTCTCGGCGGCAGTCGGAATTTTCTTCGGCTACTATCCGGCCCGCAAAGCCGCCCGCCTCGATCCGATTGAGGCGCTGCGGTATGAATAGCGGCCTTTTGACTTGCGCATGATCTTATCCGAAAATCGGTTCCCACTTTTCGGGATCATGCGCTAGCCCAGCCACATCCGTTGCAGCACGCCGTCGCGGCGGATGAAATAATGATAGAGCGCGGCCGCGGTATGCAGGCCGACCAGCGCCAGCAGCAGGTAATTCGACAGCAGGCCGTGCACGTCGCCGGTCCAGCCGAAACCCGTTGCGCGGGTCGCGACCAGTTTCGGCAATTCGAACAGGCCGAACACTGTGACCGGGAAGCCGCGCCAGGAAGCGTTGATCCAGCCCAGGATCGGCGACACCACCAGCAGCAGATAAAGCAGCCAATGGACGATTTGCGAGCTGCGTTCCTCCCAGGGCAACAAGCCGGCGGCCGGTCGCGGCTTGCCGTAAATTAGGCGCAAGCCCAGGCGTACGGCGGCGAGGCCAAGCAGCAGCGCCCCGAATGACAGATGCAGATTGATCAGCGTTTCGGGCTTGGTGTTGCGGCGGATTTCCGGCATCGTCCATGCCAGCACGAATTGAACGATCAGCAGCGCGACGATGAGCCAGTGCAACGCCTTCGTGGTCCCGCTATAGCCGAGCCTGATTTCCGCTTGCGCCATGATTTCCGTAGTCCCTTGTGGTGGAGCCGAGCGCACCTATATATCGTCGAACGGCGATGTCGAGCCGCAAGGCTCCATCGTTGGCCTACGGGCGGGAATACCTGCCCTGCGGTGAGCGACCACGAAATGCAGCGGGTGACGCCGGATGTACGCGCACCTTCTCGTTTTCGTGGTCGTTATCGTTTTGAGGCTGCTATCACCCTCGCGCCTTTAACCGCTCCTTGTCATAGCCGGCGACGCGCTTGTAGCTTTCCGACAGCGCCATCAATTCCTCGCGGCTGATGACATCGTCGATGTTCTTGAACGGCTTGTCGCCGGTACGGCGGTAGACTTCGTGCAGGATGGCGTCGGGCGGCGCCTTGCGATTGGCCAGCACCACGTCGCTGGTCGCAGGCAGCCGCTTGGCTTCGTAGGCCTTGAGCGCGGCAATGGGATCGGCATCGGCCTGCAAAGCATCCGCCAGCGCGCGGCAATCCAGGATCGCCTGCGCCGCGCCATTGGCGCCGCGCGGATACATCGGATGGGCGGCGTCGCCCAGGAGCGTCAGCCGGCCGAAGCTCCAGCGCGGCAGCGGGTCCTGATCGACCATTGGATATTCCAGGATGGCGTCGGAGGCGCGGATAAACTCTGGCACGTCGAGCCAGTCGAAATGCCAGTCCGCCATGGCGGGCAGAAAGTCCTGCAGCCGCCCTCCCCTATTCCAGTCGCGCGGCTTGTAGACCGGCGTCTCGATGTCGCACACCCAGTTCACCAGCTGGCGGCCTTGCGCGTCGATATTGTTACGGATCGGATAGATCAACAGCTTGGCCGGATGGTGCCAGCCGATGCGAATCATGCTGGCGCCGGTGAGGAACGGCTGCCAGCGCGTGACGCCGCGCCACATGTTGATGCCGGAATATTTCGGCGGGCCTTCGTCCGGATAGAGCTGCTTGCGCAAGATCGAATGGATGCCCTCGCAGCTCACCACAATCGCGCCGCGTTGCGTTGGCAGCGGCTTGCCGTCGGCGTCCTCGAAATGCGCGATCGCTTCGCCGCCGTCGTATTTGACGCGCGTGCAGCGCCAGCCGGTGAGCACCTTGTCGGCGCCTGCGCGCGCGCTGAAGGCGTCGAGCAGCACCATCTGCAGGTCGCCGCGATGGATGGAGAACTGCGGCACGTCGTAGCCGGCGAAGCGCCCGGCCGGCTCGCTGTGGATGTGCTGGCCGAAACGATTGTAGAAGCAAAATTCGCGCGTGGTGACAGCGACCTTGGCGAGCGCATCTTCCAGGCCGAGCGCGCACAATTCGCGCGAAGCATGCGGCAGGATGTTGATGCCGACGCCGACCGCTTTCAGCTCAGGCGCGGCCTCGAACACGCGGCAAGCAATGCCGGCGCGATGCAGCATCAGACCGAGAGTGAGCCCGCCAATGCCGGCGCCGACGATCAGGACTTCCACGGAAATTTACTCCTGGCGGGTGCGCGACGACAACGCGCCCCAGGCGGCGACCGCCGCCAAGAAGAACGACAGCGGCACGTCATAGCCGGCGAGCGAAATCCCCAAGAACCGCCATGCCGCCTCGTCGCACCGCACCAGGCTGATGCGGTTTTGCAATTGGTTCAACATGTCGCGCGCGTTGCCGAATTTGTTGATCGGTCCGGAGCAGTCGATCGGCCCCGTCCACCATTTCCATTCGACGCCGGCGTGATAGACCGAAAGCCCGGTATTCCACAACATGGCGAGCATGATCGCCAGGAAGCCCAGTAGCATCACCTTGCGCGAAACGCCGTGACGCGCGCCAAGCCAGAGCATCGCCGCCAGCGGAATGCTGAAATAAAACGCGATGCGCTGCTCGAGACAGAGCGGGCACGGCAGGATCAAGAAGACGTATTGGAAGACGTAGACCGTGGCGATGCCGAGCGCGCCGACCACGGCGATGATGGCCGCGGCGGAAAGCTGCGGCTTGTCGCGGGCCAGGACCAAATATTCGTTCATCATGCTTGTCCTCAACGCCCCGCCAGCTATTCACAATAGACTCGCCCGCCTTCGCCCATAGGGCTTCGGCGGGCATCCTACGCCACGCGAGATTATTGCCGAAGCCATCCGAAGCGGAACGCGTAGGATGGTGCCCCTGGCCGGACTGCGCTCGCCCAATCCTAAGCGATTGAAATTATAAGACTCTTTCTTAGCTGCTCGGCAGTTGTTTATCAGTGTCGTTACACACTGGCAATCCACGTTGGACTGCCGCTTCCAATCAGCACGCTCATCACCTTCCATATCACGGCGGTAGCGCATAGCTCATGCAAAAATGTGCAGATCGGACTGGCGACTTCGGCAGCTTCGCGGCGATCTTGGGGAACAAGTCGAATGCTGCCTCCATCTCGTCGGCTATTTAAGCAGCAAGGATATCAGGCGCGGGCAGCGAGTCGGTGTCGGGTGCGACGGGTTTCCACGCGCTCCGCCGATGGCTCACCACGAAGGCAGATGCGCATCGAGTAAGCAATCTGACGCCGGCCGATATGTACTGCGGCCGCGGTCAAAAAATCTTAATTGAAAGAGAAAGGATCAAACGCAACACAATCCAAAATCGACGCTTGCAGCACCGAAAGAAAGCCGCATAATCTAAAACAAGATGGGCCGGTCACTTCCGTAAATCAAGCCGCCTTCTGTCTCAAATTATCTGACGACGGACACAGCGTCGTTTTTCCTGGGATGATCTGTTCTTTTGCATCGAGGCATACATGCGCGACGCCTTGGAAAAATCCATTCTATTCATATCGAAGCGAGCCTGGACGCTCTGGGGCCTCACTATGATTACCGTAGCCCCGATAGCCCTTACGGTGTGGCTACTGAACATTGGTCCTCCAGGAAGGATCGACGCCGAGTTCGGCGCGGTCTGGATAGGATGGATTTTCCGGAGCGCGCTCGTGCTCGTTAGCACAGTAACGTTCCTCCCGATGCTCTGGCTCAGCGGTCGCTATGTGCTGCGTGCTAGTGGATAGCGTCTGACATTTGCATCCCGGAGGGGATTCCCAACTGACTTGTTGCATGCGAGTCTGGCGCATGCGAACCGGAATTTACATCACTCTTAAGCCTGCCGATCGCCGTCGTCTGAAGGCGCTTGTGCGGGAT
>JBBRAL010000051.1:0-32206 GCA_038206805.1 Hyphomicrobiales bacterium
ATCGACGCGTGAGAGCGAGCGCAGCAGCTTGGCGTATCGTCCGTCACCGCGGGCGAGCGTGAGGGCGGCGAACAGACGCGGCGCCCGCTGATAGAGGACGGACAGGTCTTCCCTGCAGGCCTTTTGGCCGAGGGCGCAGGCGAGCCAGCTTTTACCAACGCCGCAAGGGCCAGTGATCAGCAGATTACGCCGCGAGCGTATCCAGTCGCAGGCGGCGAGCTTGAGGAACAACGTGCGATCGAGCCCGCGGGCAGCGCGGAAGTCGACGTCCTCGACGCTGGCCTGATGGCGCAGCCGAGCCACCCGGGCGCGTCGCTCGAACCGTTTTTGTCGTCGCAGCGTCACTTCATGGTCGAGCAGAAGGCCGAGCCATTCGGCATGTTCGAGGTCGCGCGTCTCGGGCGTGGCTTCGAGCGCCTTAAAGCCCTTGGCCATGCCATAAAGGCCGAGGGTATGCAGAAGATCGATAGTCGGGTGGGTCAGCATGGATTGTCTCCGTTAGTGGAAGTAACCGGGGCCGCGAACATTGGGATGGTCGATCACCGCCGGGTTCTCGGTCTGGCGAGAACCCCAATCGAGCTTGTTGGCGAGGATCGAGGCGATACTTTTGTAATTGAGCGCGCCGATCTCGACGGCTCGGGCCGAGACGGACTCGGCACGGGCGGGATCGATGCCTTTAAACAGCCGGAGCACGCCGAGACATGTGCGGAAGCCCTGCTCGGGGTGGGGCCGATTGGCGAGCACGGCGACGACGAGCCCTTCGGTGCTCGGCCCGATCGAGCGCGCCCAGCGCCGGAACCGTTCCGGCGTCCATTCGGCGTAGCGGCGATGCGCACTCGGCATGTGGTCTGGATCGGTGCCGTGCCGGCGGCCGCCATAGCGCCGCTGATGCGCGGCGACGCGCCGGCCGCGGTGGAATACCTCGATCGTGCGGGTCGTGATGCGGACGTCGACCTGCTCGCGGATCAGAGAATGCGGCACCGAGTAGAGGAAGCTCTGGACCTCGACGTGATAGTCGAGCCCGACTCGGGCGAGACGCCACTCGGCGAACTCGTAGTCCGTCTCCGGCAGCGGCTTGAGGGCTGGCCGCTCGATACTCGCGAACAGGTCGTGCCGGCTGACGCCCAGGCGGCGCATGACGTGGCCGTTGATGCGCCCAAGCACAACCGCAATCGCGGCGTTTACCTCGCCGAGCGAGAAGAAGGTCTGGTGCCGAAGTCGCCCAAGGATGTAACTCTGAGCAAAGCGCACGCCCGCCTCGACCTTGGCCTTGTCGCGCGGCTTGCGCGGGCGGGCCGGCAGAACGCCGACGCCGTAATGTGCCGCCATCATGCCGTAGCTGCGATTGATTTCAGGGTCGTAGAACGACGCCTTGTGGACCCCGGACTTCAGATTATCGGGCACGACCAGGCGGGGCACGCCACCCAGGAACCGGAACATGCGGACATGGGCCCCGATCCAATCGGGCAGTGTCTGGGTCCAGGTTGCCTCGGCATAGGTGTAGTTCGAGGCCCCCAGCACGGCGACGAAGATCTCGGCGTCGCGCACCACACCGGTCTCGGGATCGACAATCCCGATCTTCTTGCCCGAGTAATCGACGAACACCTTGTCGCCGGCTGCGTGGTGCTGGCGCATCACCGGCGACAGGCGCCGCTCGAACTCCCGGAACAGGTCGCAGAACCGCGAGTAGCCGTAGCTGTCCGGATGGCCGTCCCGGTACTCCTCCCACAGCACCATCAGATTGACGCCCGGACGCTTCAGCTCGCGCGCCAGGGCCGCCCAATCCGGCTCCGACCGCCGGCGGAATCCAGACCTCACCCCGGCGCGGGCGAATAGCCGTTGCTCCAGCACGTCGTCGGTCAGCTCGGCGGCCAGCGGCCACGCCAGCCCGGCCGCCGCCGCCCGCTTGAGATTGTCCTGAACCGTGCTGCGCGCCACCCCCAGCGTGCGCCCGATCTCGCGCGCACTCACCCCGTCACGGTGAAGCCGCAGCATCTGTCGAATTTGCCGCATCGTCAGCTCTCTTTTCGCCGGCATCCTGTTCCCCTCGTTGATCGTCGAGGAGACCTGATGCCCGAGTTGCTGACCTGCAGGGAAACGCCCCAATCCATCGCCAGCCGGGTGGCCGGCTTCAAATCGGAATGGTGGCCGGATTTATTTCGGAATGGTGGCCGACATCAAATCGGAACGATGGCCGGCTTCGCGTCGGAATACCTGGCCGGCTTCAATCGGAATCCGCAGCCACGGGCCGCTAGGGTTTTGTCAACCCGTTGTACCTATACCGGGCTCTTCCAGTCGTCCGCCGGAACCTTGATGGACACTCAGACAAGCACATCCCCGGCCCTATTTCACGCCGCGGCACCGGTATCAAAGCCGGTCGCGGTCACGCGCTGGACCGCGCAGCTCGCTGAGGCACAATGCGAGCGCCACTATCGCGTTCAGCGTTTTCCCGACGATCGCCGCCGCGCCTTGCTTCTGTTGACGTTGATCACGGTGGCCGGCGCCTTGAATTTCCTCGGCGAGCTTTACGCCTATCTGCACGTTGCCGGCCGGCTCGACGCGCTGGTACCGCCGCTCGTGTCCAGTATCGTGCCGGTGTTCGGCCTGCTGGTTCTCGCGCGCATCAACTCGCCGCGCATGCTGGAGACGTTGATGGTGGCGGGCGCCGCCGCCGGCGTCACGACACGGATGGCGGTGCTGACGCTGCATCCGCAACTGATCAGCATGTGGCCAACGCTTATGATCGGCGTGATATTCGTGTTCTATCTTTATCTGCCTGTCCGTTTCGTCGCCTCGGTCGTGCTCGCTGCCTGTTTTTCGATTGTCGCGGCGATCTGGTGGTGGCGGCTGCAATTGCAATATCCCGTTCTACCCGGTGAGGAGGTCTATCGCGGCATCCTGTGGCTTGCGCTCGCCAACGCGCTCGGCTTCACCGCGGCGAATTCATTGCAACGCGGCCAGCGCATCCAATATGCGCAAAACCTTGTGCTGCAGCAGCTTTTGTCCACCGACGCATTGACCGGTATCGCCAATCGGCGTCACTTCGACGACATGCTCGAACGTGAATGGCGCCGCTGCGCCCGCGCCGGAACGCCGCTGTCGCTGCTGATGATCGACGTCGATCATTTCAAAGCCTACAATGATTATTGCGGCCATCTACAAGGCGACGACTGTTTGCGCGAGGTGGCGCGGCTGTTGGTTGAAAGTCTCGGCCGGCCCGGCGACCTGGTCGCGCGCTACGGCGGCGAGGAATTCGTCTGTCTGTTGCCGGCCATCGGTGGTGCTGGCGCCTTGGCGGTGACGACCAGGCTGGCCGCGGCATTGCGCGAGGCCGACATCCCGCATCCGCGCTCGCCGCTCGGACCCCGCCTGACCGTGAGCATTGGTGTCGCGACGGCAAACGATTTGAGTGGGCCGCCGAACGCGCTGGTCGGCGTCGCGGATAAACTGCTGTACGCCGCCAAGGCAGCCGGCCGCAATCAGATCAAGGTAGGCCAGCTTGCCGGCAAGGGCGTCGTTGTGCGCGCAGCCTGAACGCGCCGCCGGAGCTATAGTCTAGCCGCTCGCGTCGTTCAGCGCCGTAATGTCCGCGGACGCCAGCTTGATCTGCGCTGCCGGCAAGATTTCGGCCAACTGCATCAGACTGGTGGCGCTGACGATCGGGGCGGTGACACTTGGGCGCGCCATCAGCCAGGCCAGCGCAATCTGCGCCGGCGTGGCGGCATGGCGGGCGGCCACGCCGTCCAGCGCCGCGATGATGGCAAAGCCGCGCGTGTTGAGAAAGTCCTTGATGCGGGGCGCACGCGCCGCGCTCTTGCCATGATCGTCAAGCGAGCGGTATTTGCCGGTGAGAAAGCCGGCGGCGAGCGAATAATAGGTGATGACGCCGATCTTCTCCTTGAGGCAGGTCGGCTCGAATTCGCGCTCGAATGCCGCGCGGTCGTAGAGATTGTAGCGTGGCTGCAGGCTTTCATAGCGCGCGACGCCGAGCCGATTGCTGGCGGCGAGGGATTCCGTCAGCCGCGCGGCGCTGACATTGGAAGCGCCGATGGCGCGCACCTTGCCCTGCGCGATCAGTTGCGCATAGGCGGCGAGCGTTTCGTCCGGCGCCGTATTCGGATCGTCGAAATGGGTCTGATAAAGATCGATGCGGTCGGTTTGCAGCCGCTTCAGCGAAGCCTCGGCCTCGCGCAGGATGTCGGCGGTCTTCAGGCCACGGCCGGCGCCCATGTCCTCGCCGACCTTGGTGGCGATCACCATTTTGTCGCGCTTGCCGCTTTTCTTCAGCCAGTTGCCGATAATGGTTTCCGACTCGCCGCCCTGGTGGCCGGGCACCCAGCGCGAATAACTGTTGGCCGTGTCGACGGCGTTGAAGCCGGCATCGACGAAAGCATCGAGAATGACGAACGAGGTCGCCTGGTCGACGTTCCAGCCGAATACATTGCCGCCGAGCATGAGCGGGGCGATCTGGAGATCGGATTGGCCGAGGCGGCGTTTTTCCATTTCAGCGTCAAGCCCGGCAATGACGGCGGAGAGGGTTACGGCTAGCGCAGGGACGCGTTGAACTGCTCCAGCGCGGCCTGGCCGGGGCAGAGTTCGGCTTCGTTCAGCGAATTGAGCGGGGCGGCGACCGTGCGCAGATGCGAATGCAGGTCTTCCGAATCCTTCTCCATATAGATCAGGCCGGTGACGATCTGGCCCTTGGCGGCATGGTGCTGCAGGAAGCCGAGCGCGGCGGTGCGATCGGTGATCTCGTAGTCGGCGGCGAGCTTGCGCAGCGCGATCTTGGAGCCGTCGTGCTGCTCGACTACCTCGACGGTGCCGGGTTCGTATTTGACCTCGATCGGCATGCGGCTGGCCATGAAGTCGAGCCGGTTGACCGCCTCGTTATGCTCGCGCACGAAATCGAAGCTCTTGGTCGAGCCGGCGTGATTGTTGAACGCCACGCAAGGGCTGATGATGTCGATGAACGCGGCGCCCTTGTGCGCGATTGCCGCCTTGATGATCGGCACCAGCTGCTGCTTGTCGCCGGAGAACGAGCGGGCGACAAATGAAGCGCCCAATTGGAGGGCCATCGCCACCAGATCGATGGAATTGTCGGTGTTGATGAAGCCGCGCTTGGATTTGGAGCCGCGGTCGGCGGTGGCGGAGAATTGCCCCTTGGTCAGGCCATAGACGCCGTTGTTCTCCACGATATAGACCATGTTGACGCCGCGCCGCAGGCTATGGGCGAACTGGCCGAGCCCGATCGAAGCCGAGTCGCCGTCGCCGGAGACGCCGAGATAGATGAGATCGCGGTTGGCCAGATTGGCGCCGGTCAACACCGACGGCATGCGGCCGTGCACCGAGTTGAAGCCGTGCGAATTGCCGAGGAAATAGGTCGGCGTCTTTGACGAGCAGCCGATGCCGGAAATCTTGGCCACCCGGTGCGGCTCGATCGACAGTTCAAAGCACGACTGGATGATGGCGGCGGTGATTGAATCGTGCCCGCAGCCGGCGCACAGCGTCGAGACGGTGCCCTCGTAGTCGCGATGGGTGTAGCCGAGCTCGTTCTTCGGTAGCTCGGGGTGATGGAATTTCGGCTTGGCGAGATAGGTCATGATGCTGACTCTATTGCTGTCATGGCCGGGCTTGTCCCGGCCATCTCGATAAGGGACGCACCGCGCCCGCCTAAGCGGGATGCGCGGGTCAAGCCCGCACGTGACAGAGAAGGGGCGAGATAGGTCATGAGGATATCTTCATCGGCGTCAGCTTGAGCGCGTCGAGATGATCGCCGATCGACTTGGCGATAAAGCGCGCGGTGATCGGGGTGCCGTCATAGTGCAGGATCGGCACCAGCCGCACCGGATCGATGTCACATTCGTTGACGATCAGCGAGCGCAACTGCGCGTCGCGATTCTGCTCCACCACGAACACGAAATCGTGGTCGGCGACGAAACTATTAACCGATGAATGGAACGGGAAGGCGCGAATCCGCATGCGGTCGAGCGTATGGCCGCGCGCCTCGATCATGGCGATCGCCTCGTTCATAGCCGGCGCGGTCGAGCCGAAATAGACCACGCCGTATTTGGTCGGCTTGTCGGCATTGGCCTGCAAGGGGCGCGGCACCAGGTCCTTGGCGGTGTCGAATTTGCGCACCAGCCGCTGCATGTTGTCGACGTAAGGCGCGCCTTCCTCGGTGTATTTGGCATAGCGGTCGCGCGAGGTGCCGCGGGTGAAGAACGAGCCCTTGGTCGGATGCGTGCCGGGATAGGTGCGGAAGGGGATGCCGTCGCCGTCGACGTCGAGATAGCGGCCGAATTCGCGGCCGGCCTCAAGTTCCTCGGCGGTCATCACCTTGCCGCGGTCATATTGCCGCGAGTCGTCCCAGGCCAGCGGCCGCGACAGATGATGATTCATGCCGATGTCGAGATCGAGCATGACGAAAATCGGCGTTTGCAGGCGGTCGGCAAGATCGAAGGCACGGGCGCCGAATTCGAACGATTCCGCCGGGTCTTCGGGGAATAGCAGCACGTGCTTGGTGTCGCCATGCGAGGCGTATGCGCAGGAGATGATGTCGCATTGCTGGGTGCGCGTCGGCATGCCGGTCGAGGGTCCGGCGCGTTGCACGTCGAAGATCACCGCCGGAATTTCCGCGAAATAGGCAAGCCCGATGAATTCCTGCATCAGCGAGATGCCGGGGCCGGAGGTGGCGGTGAAGGCGCGCGCGCCGTTCCAGCCGGCGCCGATCACCATGCCGATGGAGGAGAGTTCGTCCTCGGCCTGGATGATGGCGTATTTGGCCTGCTTGGTCTGCGGATCGACGCGCAGCTTGGCGCAATGGCGCGTGAAGGCGTCGGCCAGCGAGGATGACGGTGTGATCGGATACCAGGCGCAGACGGTGGCGCCGCCATAGACCGCGCCGAGCGCCGCCGCCGCGTTGCCCTCGATGAAAATGCGGTCGCCGACCTTGTCGCTTTTCTTCAGGCGCAGGCCGATCGGGCAGTCGAGATTGAGCGTGGCGTAGTCGCGTCCGATATGCAGCGCCTTGATGTTGGGGCCGATCAGCTTGTCCTTGCCCTTGTACTGTTCGCCGATCAGATGTTCGACCACTTTCACGTCCATGTCGAGCAGTGCCGTGAGCGCGCCGACATAGATGATATTCTTGAACAGTTGGCGCTGGCGCGGATCGGTATATTCGCGGTTACAGATCGCGGTCAGCGGCACGCCGATGACGGTGATGTCCTGGCGGAATTTGGAAGCCGGCAGCGCCTTGGTGGAATCGTACAGCAGGTAGCCGCCCGGCTCGATCGCCGCGATGTCGCGCTCGAAGGTCTGCGGATTCATCGCCACCATCAGGTCGGTGCCGCCGCGGGCGCCGAGATGACCCGCCTCGGTGACGCGCACCTCGTACCAGGTCGGCAGGCCTTGAATGTTGGACGGGAAAATGTTGCGCGGCGCCACGGGTATGCCCATGCGCATCACCGCGCGGGCGAACATCTCGTTGGCACTCGCCGAGCCCGAGCCGTTGACGTTGGCAAAGCGGACGACGAAATCGTTTACGCGGCTGATCGGCGTGGCGTTCGGCATGAAGTTCCTGCGTAGGTCATATCCAGTAGAAATTTCTGCATGTCCCAGGCGCCGGTTGGGCAGCGTTCGGCGCACAACCCGCAATGCAGACAGACGTCCTCATCCTTGACCATGACGCGGCCGGTCTTCAGCCCGTCCTGGACATAGAGGTCTTGCGCGAGATTATGCGCCGGCGCGGTGAGGCGCTGGCGCAAGGCGGCTTCCTCGCCGTTCAGCGTGAAGGTGATGCAGTCCATCGGGCAGATATCGACGCAGGCATCGCATTCGATGCAGAGCTGCGCGGAAAACACCGTCTGCACGTCGCAATTCAGGCAGCGCCCGGCTTCGGCCAGCGCCAGTTCGGGATCGAATCCGAGCTCGACCTCGGCCTTGATGTCCTTGAGCGCCGCCGCCTTGTCGCGCAGCGGCACCTTGTAGCGCTGATCGAGCGCGACCTCGTTATCGTAGGACCATTCGTGGATGCCCATCTTCTGGCTCATCTGCTCGACCGCCGGCAGCGGGCGGTCGGTGATGTCCTCGCCGTTGAGCAGCTTATCGATGGAGACCGCGGCCTCGTGGCCGTGCGCCACCGCCCAGATGATGTTCTTCGGACCGAAGGCGGCGTCGCCGCCGAAGAACACCTTCGGGTTGGTCGAGGCCATGGTCACTTTGTCGACCTTGGGCATGTTCCATTCGTCGAATTCGATGCCGCAATCGCGCTCGATCCAGGGGAAAGCGTTCTCCTGGCCGACCGCCACCAGCACGTCGTCGCAGGGAATATGCTGTTCCGGTTCGCCGGCGGGCACCAGCTTGCGGCGGCCCTTGGCGTCGAACTCAGCCTTTACCTTCTCGAATGTGATGCCGGTGAGTTTGCCGGCGTCGTGGGTGAAGGCCTTTGGCACCAGGAAATTGTGGATCGGAATGCCTTCGTGCATGGCGTCTTCCTTTTCCCAAGGCGACGCCTTCATTTCCTCGAAGCCCGAGCGCACCACCACCTGCACTTCGTCGCCCCCGAGCCGGCGCGCCGAACGGCAGCAGTCCATGGCGGTGTTGCCGCCGCCGAGCACGATCACCCGCTTGCCGATCTTTGTGGTGTGGCCGAACGACACCGACGACAGCCAGTCGATGCCGATATGAATGTTCTTGGCCGCTTCGGCGCGGCCGGGAATCTCAAGGTCGCGGCCGCGCGGGGCGCCGGAGCCGACGAACACGGCGTGCCAGCCTTCCGCCAGCAGCGCCTTCATGCTCTCGACGCGGTGGCCGGCGCGGAATTCGACGCCGAGGTCGAGGATGTAGCCGGTCTCCTCGTCGATGACGCTGTCGGGCAGACGAAATTTCGGAATTTGCGTGCGGATCATGCCGCCGGCCTTGGCATCGCCGTCGAACACCACGACCTGATAGCCGAGCGGGGCCAGGTCGCGGGCGACGGTGAGTGAGGCAGGGCCTCCGCCGACCAGCGCGATGCGCTTGCCGTTCTTATGCGCCGCCGGTTTGGGCAGGCGCGCGGTGATGTCGTCCTTGTAATCGGCGGCGACGCGCTTGAGGCGGCAAATCGCCACCGGCGCATCCTCCACGCGCACGCGCCGGCAGGCCGGTTCGCACGGGCGGTCGCAGGTGCGGCCGAGAATCCCCGGAAACACGTTCGAACGCCAATTGACCATGTAGGCGTCGGAATAGCGCCCCGCCGCGATCAACCGGATATATTCGGGGACGGGAGTGTGTGCCGGACAAGCCCATTGGCAATCCACGACTTTGTGGAAATAGTCCGGCGCCGAAATGTCGGTATTCTTCATTGACTCCTCAAAACGCACCCCGCACCGCGGCGCACTCATCCGTGCCGTGCCACAGTCTTAGGTGACTGGCATATCCCCCTGGGGCCGGCAGTCTTGTCGCTATCCGGCCCGAATCCGGGGCGGAATATATGAGGTAGAACCCCGTAAGGCTACCTATCCTTCCGTCATGGCTATGGCCTATCAACCGCAAGTCTGCACTGGTGTTTTCGCTCTAAGAAAGGGGCGCCAGCAAGGCGCCGGCGGAGTTAATATAGCTTCGCCGGATTAAAGATTGAGCGGTGCCGGAGGGCTGTTTCTGGCCCCCGTTCGAGGTTGCGGCCTGCCGTGGTTCCATCATGCTGCGGCGCACAAAGACAGAATCCCGATGCGCGACATTTTTACCGAGATTTTCGAAAACCAGCCGGCCGACCCGATGGAGTCGGCTCGCCGTGGCGGGCGGCCGGCCTTACGAAAGCGCTTCTTTGAGCGGGCGCATGTGGGCGAGGCTGCCGGGGAGGGCGAGAACTTTGCGGTCCTGCTCGACCGCAAGCAGGTCACCACGCCGGCGCGGCGCGCGCTGGCCGCCCCGACCCAGGCGCTGGCCGAGCAGATCGTAAAGGAATGGAATGCGCAGGCGGTGATGATCGATCCGGCGCGCATGCCGCTGACCCGGCTCGCCAATGCGGTGATCGACGCGGTGGCCGACCAGGTCCAGCCGGTGGCCGACGAGGTGGCGAAATATCTCGGCTCCGATCTGTTGTTCTATCGCGCCGCGGGGCCGGAAGGCCTGGTCGAGCGGCAGGCGCAAGCCTGGGATCCGGTCCTGGCCTGGGCGCACCAGGCGCTCGGCGCACGCTTCGTGCTGATCGAGGGCGTGATGTTTGCCGGCCAGCCAGCCGAGGCGATCGCGGCGGCGCGCACGGCCGTACCGGTCGATCCGTGGCGGCTGGGCGCGGTGGCCACGATCACCACGTTGACCGGCTCGGCACTGCTGGCGCTGGCGCTCAATGCCGGCGCCATTGACGTCGGCGCGGCCTGGGCGGCCGCTCATGTCGACGAGGATTGGCAGATCGAGCAGTGGGGCCGCGACCCGTTCGCGCAGGATCGCCACGCCTTTCGGTTTGCCGAAATGCGGGCGGCGGCGACGGTGCTACGGCTCGTACCGTGAGATTACGACGCTAGCGCAGATTCCAATTGCGTGGACCCATATTCCGCTCATTCCCGCGCAAGAGGGAATCCAGGGACAAGATCGCTATAGCGGCAATCTTTCCCCCTGGGTCCCCGCTTGCGCGGGGACGAGCGGATAATTCCATACAAACGGAAACCGCTCTAATTATTGGACAGGTTCAGCGTGCTGACGCTGTAGGGCGGCATCGCGTAGATGAAGCGCGTGGGGTCGCTCAGCACCATCTCGCCCCTGGCCCGTGGCGCGGCGGACGCGCCGGTCAATCGATATATGCCGGCAAGATTGAGCGCCGGGGCGTTTCGCAGCCTGATGACGGTTCTGATCGTATTGGGCGACTTGTTGATGGCGATGAGCACGAGGCGATTGGGGTTGCCGGAATCGAGGCTGGCATAGACCGATGTGTCGGCGGCATTATTGGTGCTGGCAAAGATCGATGTGTCGCCGAAACTGGCATTGTTGCCGTCGAAGTCTCGATACATCTTGAATGCGCCCTGCACAAACCGCTCGTCGGCGTAGAGCGGCCATTGGCTGGCGGCGAACACGCCATCGCGGCCGAAAATGCCGAGCACGTCGGCTTGCGCGATGCCGCCGGAAATGTGCTGACCGGCGCCGTAATTATATTCGGTGAACGCCAGCTTGGTGCCGGGATAGGCCGTCGCGATCTTGCCCTTGAGCAACGGCAGCAGCTTGATCGGGCCGCCGATCCAGTCCTCGCTTATCCAGCTATGCTCCGAATAGGTCGCGTCCCATAGCGAGCGCGGCGCTTGCAGGCGGGCGGCGACCACCGTTGGCGTGGTCTCTTGCCCGGTGATGCGGATATTGTCGCTGCTTTGCGCCTCCGGGTACCAATGCAAATCCAGCACGTCGAGCAGCCGCTTGCCGTTCGCCGCTTCCGCCTGCTGCATCTTGAGCAGGAAGAAGCGCAGGAAATCGCGGTTGTTGGCGTCGGGCGCGCCTTGCAGGCGGACATAGCCGTACCAGCCATAGCTGACTGGGCCGAAGATCATGGCGTTGGGCGCGACCGCCTTGATGCCGAGCGCGTAGCCGATGCTCTTCTTGACGAGTTCGGCATAGGTCACCGCGTCCGGATGAATTTCTTTGTGCGTTTCCTGCCAGAGGTCCGGCTCGTTATCGAGAGAAAACCAGATCGGCCGGCTGGTCCCGATCTGTTGGCTGTAAGGGTAGAGCGTCTTCACCCAGTTGACGAATTCATCCTGATACACGAACTCGGCGGCAGGATCGGGATTGAGTGTGAAGGCAGAGCCTTTGACCGCAAGTTCCTGATGGAAGCGAGTTTTCAGATAGTCCGGGCCGCTATTGCGGACGTCGCCGCCGCCGTTCTTGTCGGCAGCCACATAACCGTTGATCGGAATGCTCGCCAGCAGGCCGGCGGAATGCGCCTTGGCATTATTGATCGCGGCAATAAGCGCGCCGCCCGGCGTATCGCCGCCGCCGAGATAGTCGTCGTTCTGGTATAGGTAGTCGCTGCCGGCGTTGGAAGCGTTGTTGACCCAATTATAGGCGGTCCACCGATTGCCGCCCATGCGGCGAAAGGTGAGGTTTGGATATTGCCTGCCGAGCGCGGCGTTGACGCCATAGATATAGCGCGAGATCGGCCTGACGTTTTTTGCGGCATCGACGGTGAAGACGACGGATTCCACCGCCGGTGCCGGCGCCGCCGCCAGCAACACCGGCGCCGCCAGCAACATGATGGCGGTCTTTCGCAAACCCGTCCGGACAAGAAAATATCGCATGGTTGCCTGCCAATTGAATCTTTTTACCCCACATTCGCCGAATGACCAAGGATCGGTTTGAACGTCGGCATTTTTTTTAAAATGCGGGGTAAATCGGAATCGATTGGAAGCTAGTCGGCGCCGGCCATCCGCTCGCGCACGGCCGCGGCGATGCGCTCAAACACCGGAGCCCAGGTGCGGTCGGCCGCCTGCCGGAACAATCGTGTGCCTTTATAAAACGGAGAATCCTCGCGATCGAGCAGCCAGCGCCACTCCGGTACCTTGCGCAGCGCCAGGAAGACCGGCCGGCCGATGGCGCCGGCAAGATGCGCCGGCATGGCGTCGATGCTCACCACCAGATCGAGATTCTGCATGATCGCGGCGCTGTCGAGCAGCGCCTCGGCGCCGACATCGTTTTCGTTCGCCAGGCGCTCGATGCGCCGGCCGAACGCGACAGCGCCGATCTGGTCGTTGCCGCTGCCCTTCTGCAATGAAATAAGCCGCACGCCGGCAATCTCGGCGAGCGGCGCGAAGGCCGCGAGCGGCGCTTCCGAAAGCCAGCTGGTGCCCTGCCAGGCGATGCCGATCCTGAAGCCTTGCGCACCGATCCGTTCGGCCCATCTGGCGATGCGCGCCGGCTCGGCGTGCAGATAGGGCTCCTCGGCCGGGATGGCATTCGGCGTCAGATGGAGTGCGGGCAATGCCGACATCAGCGGCAGCCAGCGCAGCGGGCGGCTGTCGCCGGCCAGTTCGTCGGCCGAGGTGGCGACCTTTTCGATAGCGGGCAGGCTGCGCATCAGCGGCGCCAGCACGTCGCGCGTGAGCAGCGTCACCGGATAACCGCGCTTGGCGAGCAGCGCGGCGTAGCGGCTGAACTGGATATTGTCGCCGAGCCCTTGCTCCGCCAGCACGACCAATCGGTGGTCGTCCGGCGGCTCGCCGTTCCAGCGCGGAAAGTCGAGCGGCAAATAGGGCGGCAAGGGCAGCGATGCGCGCCGCTCCATCAGCGGCCAGGCCGCGCTCCATTCGCCTTGCAAAAGCAGGAGCTGCGACAGCGTGAAGGCGGCGGAATGATTGTTCGCGTCGAGTGTGAGTGCATGCTCCATCGCCCCGCGCGCCTCGGCGAAGCGGCCGAGATATTTCAGCGTCAGCCCCCGATGTACATGCGCGGTCGGAAATCTCGGGTCGAGCGCGATGGCGCGGTCGTAGTCGGCAAGCGCGTCCTCGAGCCGGTCGAGCATGGCCAGCACATTGGCGCGGTTCATCAGGATGGTGGTGTCGTTGGGCGCGACGGCAAGCGCCTTGTCGTAGTTTGCCCGGGCCTCTTCGAGGCGGCCGACTTCCTGCAGCAAGGTGCCGCGGTTGATCCAATCCGGCACCGAGTCCGGCTTGAGCGCCAGCGCGCGATCGAAACTTTTCAGCGCCTCGTCGGGCAACCCGGCATCCATCAGGATGGCGGCGCGGTTGCCATGGGCCTCGGCGAGATCCGGATCGAGCGCGATCGCCTTGTCGTAGTTCTTGATCGCCTCCAGCGGCTCGCCCAGCCGCTGCTGCGCCTGGCCGAGCAGATTGTGCGTGCGCGCCTGCGGTGGACCGGACGCGATCGCCCGCTCGGCGAGTTCGACGCCCTGCTTGTATTGGCCCTCCTGGCAGGCGACCACGGCGACGTAATACAGCGCGTCGGCGTGTCTCGGGTCGATGCGCAGCACGTCGGTGTAGCGGTCCATGGCAAGCGACAGCTCACCCCGGCGGTGGTGGAACAGGCCCTGTTGCAGAAGCGTGGCGGCGGTGGCTGGTTCGGTCATTGGGGGGTTGTAAGCAGGGATTGCACGGCCTGCCAAGCTCTCTGCTGTCGTCCTCGCGAAAGCGGGGACCCATAATCCCTGTCTGTCCGTATCTTGAACACCGGGGTTATGGGTCCCGGGCCTCCTTCGCTGCGCTCGGTCGCCCGGGACGACAGTATGGCGGCCTCCATGGTATGGCTTTTGCCACAGTTCCGGCGGAGATTCCGGACCTAGGGACGACGTAGCCATGAAAGACATACTCGACAGGCTTGAGAAGCGGCGCGAGGAGGCCCGGCTGGGCGGCGGGGCGGCCCGCATCGAGGCCCAGCACAAGCGCGGCAAGTTGACGGCCCGCGAACGAATTGAGCTGTTCCTCGACAAGGGCTCGTTCGAGGAATTCGACATGTTCGTCGAGCACCGCTCATCCGACTTCGGCATGGAAAAGAGCAAGGTGCCGGGCGACGGCGTCGTCACCGGCTGGGGCACCGTCAACGGCCGCGCCGTCTACCTGTTCTCGAAGGACTTCACAGTGTTCGGTGGCTCGCTGTCGGAAACCCATGCGCAGAAAATCATGAAGGTGCAGGACATGGCGATGAAGGCGCGCGTGCCCATCATCGGCCTGTTCGACGCCGGCGGCGCGCGCATCCAGGAGGGCGTCGCCGCGCTCGGCGGCTATGGCGAGGTGTTCAAGCGCAACGTCATCGCCAGTGGCGTCATTCCGCAGATCAGCGTCATCATGGGACCGTGCGCGGGCGGCGACGTCTATTCGCCGGCCATGACCGATTTCATCTTCATGGTGCGCGACACTTCCTACATGTTCGTCACCGGGCCCGACGTGGTGAAGACGGTGACGAACGAAGTGGTCACGGCCGAGGAATTGGGCGGCGCGTCTGTGCACACCACCAAGTCGGGCGTTGCCGACGGCGCCTTCGAGAACGACGTCGAATGCCTGTTGCAGATGCGGCGGCTGATCGATTTCCTGCCCGCCAACAACGAGGCCGGCGTGCCGGATTGGCCGACAAAGGACCCCGGCGACCGCATCGACTTGTCGCTCGATACGCTGATCCCCGACAATCCAAACAAGCCCTACGACATCAAGGAACTGATCCTGAAGGTCGCGGACGAGGGCGACTTCTTCGAGATCGCTTCTGCTTACGCCAAGAACATCGTCACCGGCTTCGGCCGCATCGCCGGGCGAACGGTCGGCTTTGTCGCCAACCAGCCGATGGTGCTGGCCGGCGTGCTCGACTCGGACGCCTCACGCAAGGGCGCGCGCTTTGTGCGCTTCTGCGACGCCTTCAATATTCCGATCGTGACCTTCGTGGACGTGCCCGGCTTCCTGCCCGGCACCGCGCAGGAATATAACGGGCTGATCAAGCACGGCGCCAAGCTGCTGTTCGCCTACAGCCAGTGCACGGTGCCACTGGTGACGGTGATCACGCGCAAGGCCTTCGGCGGCGCCTATGACGTGATGGCGAGTAAACACGTCGGCGGCGACTTGAACTATGCCTGGCCGACCGCGCAGATCGCGGTGATGGGCGCCAAGGGCGCGGTCGAGATCATCTTCCGCGCCGACATCGGCGACAAGGAAAAGATCGCCGCCCGCACCAAGGAATACGAGGACCGCTTCCTATCGCCGTTCGTGGCCGCCGAGCGCGGCTATATCGACGACGTGATCATGCCGCACTCGACCCGGCCGCGGATTGCGCGGGCGCTGGCTATGCTGAAGAACAAGCATGTCGAGATGCCGGGAAGGAAGCATGATAATTTGCCGGTGTGATGAACGGGCTTAACATGTCAGAAAAGGCAAAACGATGGTTGGCGGACTATAGAGTCGCGTCGGAGCTGCAGTTGGTACAGAACGAGAAAAAGATTCGCTATTCGCATCCCGAGGGACTTTACGAAGTCGAATTGAGTAACGCGCCTGCCAGTTCCGGCGATGACGAGAATTTGTCTGTTCAGATCATTTTATCGGCACCGGACAAGGAATCCGCCGCGGAATTGAACGAGACCCATTTAAGAGAATTCCTACGTTTACTGGCATTCATTACAAGCACCGGATTTAAAATTACGAGGAAGATTTGTTTGGTCGATTGGACTCCGGGGATTTTCCAGCGGGAAGCGTTGCAGTACTCAAGTCACCTTGTAGAAGGTCCAATCGAAGCATTGTCCTCCCAATTGTTGGATACGGCGAAGATGCTGCATCAATGGGGTGTGTCGCCAGCTCTTGAAACAGCGTTACGATGGTATTCGGCCGGTGTGAATGCGAAAACGATGGAAGATCAATTTCAGCTGTTTTGGTTCGTTATCGAGTTGATTGCTGTATCAACAAAGGAGCCCGAGCTAGTTGCCGACAAATGTCAAAAGTGCCGAGGGGAATTGTACTGTGCGACTTGTAACGAGATTTCGAAACACCGTCCTTTCGAAAAACAAGCGATTGAAATGCTCTTGAACAAAACCGGGCTTCCAGAACCGCTCATTGACGATCTGTTTTACGTTCGAAACAATTTATTGCACGGAGAGCCGCGCGAAAAGATTGAAGCGACGATGAAGTCGCGCGATTCGAACTTCGAATTTCATAAAATCATTGATTCAATCGGAAAGACTGCGTGGACTGTTATTCTAAATGCATTTGTAAAGCCGCCCGGCGAGCATCAGCCCCAATTCCTTCAAGTGAGCACTTACGTAAATTGGAAACGTTCTGTTACCGCACATATCGTTATCGGGGTCGGAGGAGATGTAAATAACCCAAAAAATTGAGAATCTGCACTTACCAACTATTTCATTTGCGCCTCACACGAGTGAAAAGACCTCATCTTAACTAACTAAAATAGCAGCGGAGTCTATATGCCCCCCTTCTTCCTCGTCCGCGCCGTCGTCGTCGCTCCCTTGCGCAAGAAATTCAACCACTGCCACTCGCCCGCCCGCCTGCCGCGCGCTTCATGCCGCGCAATAGGCATGTCGAGATGCCGCGTGACGCAAGCTTGCCTTGTAAACCAATAACAATAGCCATACGCTGCCGACGCAGCGGGTTTTTGGTAACGCGATGATCAACAAAATTGACGATATTATTCGGCGGCTGGGCGCCGTGTTTCTATTTCCTCTGATCAATATCCTGATGGTGACATTAATCGTCTACAGCGTGACGAGCACGGACAAGCATACAATTATGGCCGCCGCCAGTAGCGCTTCCAGCGGCATCATTGGCGCTTTGACCGAACTCATCGAAAAAAACCTGACCGCGATCGCCGATGCGCTCAAAGCGTACAAGGATGCCGTTCAGACGATCTCGTCGATCCTGGCGGCGACCGTGTTTCTGGTTGTGGTCATCCTGGTTTACCTGGTCGATCGCACGTTTTTCTATATCGGTTATTTCATGCCGCCGAATTTCAAGTTCGATCTGCGGTCCTACGAGACCAAGGCGCGTGAGGGCAGGGACAGGGCACTGAAGAAAATATTCAAGCGGCCCTGCGATATTGTGAAAATCTATGGCACCATCGGCGCCTATTTGAGTCACAAGAATGCCGATCAATATCGGCTGGCGCGCAGGAACGAACTTGTTGCCGGTATCGAGCATGCAACCAAGATAGGTTCCTATGTGAAGGCCTATACTATATTTATAGTTATGCTGTTGATCGCGTCGGCCGTCTGGAGTGTTCGAATTTCTCCGGCCGGGACGCTGGCCGCTGTGCTGGCGCTAGCGATCGTATTTCTGGTGAAGGTTTGGTATGTCTCGCGCTGCTATCGGGCGCTTGTCAATTTCGACCTCGATTGCTTCATTTGGGAACGGTCATACAATTCCGCGGCCACGCTCGATGCCGGCTTGCTCGAGGGCGCTGCCATACCGTCCGACCCGCCAAATTATTGGCTGTCGAAATGGCTTCAAAAGAATTTGTACTTGCGGATTGTTGTCTTGGATACCGGGCTTTGATGGTGGCTGGGCGCTAGTTTATTGGCGAGTAATTTGCTCAACGCGGCGGCGGAGGGACTTTCATGCGTAAATGCTTCTTCCTCGTCCGCGCCGTCGTCGTCGCTCCCTTGCGCGGTAAATTCGACCATTGACTTCGACTGACCACCTGCCGCGCGGGCTGGCAATGCTGCTGCATAAGCCTATCGAGCTGCGGCCAACTGACGCCGCTGCCTCAATTCATTGACCTATATCATGGCGATTTTCGCGCTTCTGTGCAGCTTGCTCCGGTCATTCGACGGTCAAAGCCGGGAATCGCGCGATGGCTCTCTGGCGGCATTGCTGCTTTCTTGCCATCGTGGCGCTCGCCGCCTTGGCGCCGGGCGTCGCATTCACACAACAGCGCGGCGATCCGATCGGCCCGCTGACGCGGGCAGCGATCTTCGACCGCGCGCAAAAGGTCAATGTCGGCAAGACCAAGGCCGGCAAGATCGCCTGCTACGTCCGCGAGGAAGGCACCAGCCATTCGCTCGACATCGGCATCACCGCCGATGGCGCGTTCATCCGCCTGGAAACATTCGATTCGCGCGAGAACACGCCGGCGCCGCCGCTGCGCGTATTCGCGGGCAAGCAGATTGCCAAGGGCGAATACGCCACCAATGAGTTCACCGTGCTGCAGGCCTACAACGGCAAGTTCGACTATTACGTGCCGAAACCCAGCCAGGGCGACTTTGTCGTGGTCGCCAAGGGCGACGCCAAATTGTTCTTCGAGATGGTGGCGCGCGCCCGGACGGAATTTGTCGTGGTACAATCGATTGCCGATCCGAAAAACGTCGATATCGTTGCCATCTACGATTTCAAGACCGGTGCGATCCCCGCGCTCTTGTTGTGCGCCAAGGACCGCATTCAATAGCTTAAAGGGAGAGGCCTTTGTCGGGCATCGGCGATAGTTTTACCGAAAGAACCCACAAATCCTGGTTCTCGCGCATCGGCGGGGCGATCCTGGGCGTGGTGTTCGGGTTGGCTCTGCTGGTCGGCTCCAGCGTTCTCTTGGTCTGGAACGAAGGCCGCGCGGTGCAGACCGAACGTTCGCTGGCCGAGGGCCGGGGTTTGGTGATCGACGTCGAGCCGGCGCGTGTCGATCCGGCCAACGAAGGCAAGCTCATTCACGTCAACGGCGAGGTGAAGGCGGTGGCGCCGTTGCGCGATCCGGAGTTCCTTGTCGCCGTCACCGGGCTGCGGCTGGTGCGCACGGTGGAAATGTATCAGTGGAAAGAGGATAAGCACAGTGAGACCCACAAGACGCTCGGCGGCGGTGAGGATACAGTCACCACCTATACCTATCATTTCACGTGGAATGGCAGCCGCATCGATTCAAGCCACTTCCGCCGTCCGGAGGGCCACAACAATCCGCAGATGCGCTACTCGCGCACGACCTACACGGCGCGCGACGCCACGCTTGGGGCATTCCGGCCAGGCGAACCCGCGCTGCGACTGCTGCCGGCCAACCAGGTGGTGCGGGTCGAGCCGGCGCTTGCCAACAGCCTGCGCGGGCGGATCAGTGGGCCGCTCCAGGCTGCGGATGGCAAGCTCTATCTGGGCGCCGACCCCGGCCATCCGCGCGCCGGCGATCATCGCATCTCCTTTACCATCGTTCCGAACGGGCCGGCCAGCTTCATCGGGCGTCAGAGCGGCGCCGACTTCTCCGAATACCAAACCAAGAGCGGCGACCGGCTTCTGATGGCGCGCAGCGGGCTGATGTCGGCGCCGGACATGTTCAAGGTTGCCGAGGACGAGAACCGCATGCTGACCTGGATATTGCGGGCGGCCGGCGTGTTTGCGATGTTCATCGGCTTTGTGCTGATCTTGTGGCCCTTGAGCGTGGTCGCCGACTTCGTGCCGTTTATCGGCAGCATCGTGGGGGCGGGCGCGTTCTTGGTTGCCCTGGTCTGCACCTTCGTGCTCGCGCCGGCGCTCATCGCCTTTGCCTGGCTGTGGTACCGGCCGGTCGTGTCGATTGCCGTCATCGTTGTCGGCCTGGGCGTGGCCTATGGCTTCCGCACGCTGGCGGCGCGCAGAACGGCGGCCCGCGCACAGCCGGCTTAATTTGCATGTGGCTCAAGCCTCCCAGGGCGGTAGATTGGCACGTGGCCAAGCGTTCATCGCTGCGCTATCATGGAGGACTGCCCATGCCCCCCACCTTCTTCCTCGTCCGCGCCGTCGTCGCCGCGCCTTTGCGCGATAAATTCGACCATTGGTATTCGACCGACCACCTGCCCTGGGCGATGAAGTCGTTCAAATGCGAGAAGGCCTGGCGCTTCTGGAGCGAGGTGGAGGAGGGCGTGCACTACGCGGTCTATCGCTTTGCCGACAAGCCGGCCTGCGATGCGGCCCTCGGCGGCGACGAGTTCAAGGCCATGGTCGCCGATTTCAACCGCGCCTGGCCTGAGGGCGTTACCCGCACGCGCGATATCGTCAGTCTGGTGGAGGAGCGCGGCGCGTCATAGCGGGGGCGGGCGCCTTGCGTATTCCTTTCATGTCGATGGCGCTTTGCGCTAGGCTTTGGCGTAAGGTTTAGCCATGGTCATCGAACAATCCACCATCACCTGTCCGCAATGCGGCCATCACGGACGCGAAAGCATGCCGCTGGACGCCTGCCAGTATTTCTACAACTGCAAAGGCTGTGGCGCGCGGCTCAAGCCGCGGCCCGGCGATTGCTGCGTTTTCTGTTCCTATGGGACGGTGCCGTGCCCGCCCATGCAAGGCGACGATGGCGGCGGGCGGCCGAACAACTGTTGTTGAAAAACAGCGCGGCGGGGAATGCGGGCGACAATGCTTGCCTGCCGTCTTCCATCGTCATTCCGGGACGCGCGTGAAACGAGCGAATCTGGACTCCAGCGCCGCCGGCATGGCGCATGCGTCTGGATTGCGGGTGTGGTCAAGATCGGGGCCCACCCCACTGTCGGTATTGCGCTTCCTGGCGTATGATCCCGGCTTCAGTCAGGGGGGAACGTCATGCTCAAGAAATCCATCGTCGTCGCCACACTCGCCGCGCTCGCCATCGGCACCGCCGCGCTCGCGCAAGACAAATCGCCGGTGTCGCCGTCGCCGGTCAAGCGCACGCTGATCGGCAAGATCGAAGTGCCGGGCGGAAAATACGAAGTCATCACCGCCATGGTGGAGATCGCGCCGGGCTTCAAGGCCGGGCGGCATTTTCACCCCGGCATCGTACAGGCGCAGATCCTCGACGGTGAATTCATGCTGGCGCTCGACGGTCAGCCGGAAAAGATCTTCACTGCCGGCCAGTCGCTCGAAGTGCCGCTGAAAGCGATCCATAATGAAGGCGCGGTCGGCGCCAAGCCCGCCAAGCTGGTCGCAGTCTATATGGTCGAGAAGGGCCAGCCACTGGTGCAGCCGGTAAAATAGTCCGGCACGAATGAGTTTCAGGGGCATGCCGGTTTGAACCTTGGTTCGCGCTCAAGCGACGCATAAGAGCTGAATGACTCATGCTTGGGGGTGATTCAATGAACGCTCGAATTTTGCGCGCGGCCTTGGCCGCCGCTGCCGTCGGCTGCCTGCCGCCGACGGCGTTCGCCGGCTGCGTCATCGCGCCGGGCGGGAAATCGATCAATGTCATCACCGACAATGGCTCCAGCGCCGAGAAGAATTGCTCGGTCACATGCCAGGTCGATACCAAGATCGGCGTCGTGCAGATCGGCTGCGGCGGCAATGCGCCGCCGCGCGCCAAGGCGCATTCGCTCTGCGACTTCCACAAGCCGGAGCTCTGGTACAAAAAGGTCATCTCGGCGGTAGACAGCTGCAAGGGTGAGGCGGCTTCCGCTGCGCCCGCGCCGATTGCCGCTGCGGCGCCGGCCGTCAAGCCCGGCACCTTCATCTGCCGCATCGCGGCCGACGGCAAATCCTTCGATGCGATGATCGCCAATCCCTATAAGGCGGATGCGAGCTGCCAGGTGAACTGCCAGATCGCGACCACCAATGCCGGCACCACGCTGCAGTCCTCCTGCACGAAATCGGTCGCGCCCGGCGTAGGCGCCGTGGTGCTCTGCACGCAAACTTTCGACAAGGGCAAATTGGTGAGAGTGGTCGGCGGCAGCGGCAGTTGCACCAATCCGGAAGTGCCGGCGCAGGACGCCGACAAGGATGACGACGATGACGCGGAAGCGCTCGCCAACGATCCCGCCAAAATGCTTGAGCGTATGCGCAAGCAGTTGCCGCCGGATGCGCAGAGGATGCTCGACAAGATGAACAAGCAATAGCGCATGGCGCCATGACCCGTGAACGGATCGGCGTGCTGGCGGCGGTGACGTCGAGCGCGATCGGCGGCGTCGCCGGCGGCGCCACGCGCTTCGTCATTCATGCGACCGATCCGGTCACGCTCGGCGTGTTCCGCTTCGGCACTGGTTTTCTCATTTTGCTGCCGATCGCGCTGCTGCTGAAAAGCCGCTGGCCGCAAGGGCGCGACTGGATCGCGGTGGCGCTGCTTGGCATTCTGTTCTTCTTTGCCTTCTCGGTCTTATTCAATCTCGCCTACAGCTACACCACGGCGGCGCGCGGCGCGCTGACGCTCTCCACCATGCCGTTGCTGACCATGCTGGTCGGGGCGGCGCTCGGCATCGAACGCGTCACCGCGCGCAAGACGATTGGCGTGTTGATCGCCATGGCCGGGGTATTTTTGGCGCTGATGCTGGGCCTATCGAACGCGCCGCCCGACGCCTGGCGCGGCGAACTGGTGATGCTGGCGGCGACCTTCTGTATCTCACTTTATAACGTCTGGTCGCGGCCGTTCATCGCGCGCTCCGATCCGCTGGCGTTTCTCACCGCCGGCATGGGCGCCGCGGCGTTCTGCCTGCTGGTGTGGGCTTTGGCGATCCACGGCTTCGACGCGGTCGTTCATTTCGGCACGCCGCAATGGATCGCTGTCGGCTATCTCGGTGTGGTCGGCAGCGCCGGTGCGTTCATTCTGTGGGTGTTCGCGCTCGGCCGCATCAGTCCAACCAAAACGGCGGTGACCATCACGGTCAATCCGGTATTTGCCTCGATCGTCGGCGCGCTGGCGATCGGGGAGGGCATCGGGCTCAATCTGATCGCCGGGCTGGTCGCGGTCGCGGCCGGCATCTGGATCGCGACCACGGGCGAGCAGGCATAAATGCGCGCGCCTCAGCGCCAGCCGCCGCCGCCGTTCACATAAACGGTATCGGCGGTCATGAACTGGCAGGCGTCCGAGCACATGAACAGCACCAGCTCGGCGATTTCCTCGGGCGCGCCGAAGCGGCCCATCGGCACGTCGTCGAGAAAGCGTTGTACCAGTTCCGGTGAGCTTGCCGCCGCGTCCTGGAACGGCGTCTTGATCGGCCCAGGCGAGATCGACAGCGCGCGGATGCCTTGCGTGGCGAATTCGCGCGCGACGCCTAGGGTCATGGTCACTACCGCGCCCTTGGCGGCGGCGTAATGCACCGACGAACCGGGACCGCCGCGCTTGTGCGACATGCTGCCCATGTTGACGATCACGCCGAATTTGTTCTTGAGCATATGCGGCAGCACCGCCTGCATGGCGTAGAACGTGCCCTTTAGATTGAGATCGAAGGTGCGCTCCAGCAGGTCGTCGTCGATGTCGAGGAATTTCGAGCGGCGGATGGCGGCGCCGGCCGAATTGAACAGGAACTGCACGCTGCCGAAACCGTCGATCGCCAGCTGCACCATGTCGTCGACGGCCGCACGCTTGGTCACGTCGATGGCGAGCGCCAGCGCCTGGCGGCCTGTCGCGTTGATTTTCTCGACCGTCTCCTTGACGCCATTCTCGTCGATGTCGGCGCACACAACATTGGCGCCCTCGCGCGCGAAAATAAGTGCGGCGGCCCGGCCGATGCCGCTGGCGGCGCCGGTGATGATGATGGTTTTGCCCGTGAAATAGTCCGGTGTCTTCGGCATGGTTTCCTCGTCCAATGGCGGTCATTATGACCGCCGCCGAAGACTAGCGCATTCTTCACCCGCCGTACGACACCCCGCGCATGCGCAGCACCGTTTTGGCCGCCAGCAGGATAGTATTCGACAGCAGCGCAACATCGGCGGGCATGTCCTTGCGCCAGACGTCCAGCAACAGCGCGATGCGCACCTGGCCGCTGCGGTTCCAGGCTTCGTGCGGATAGGTATCGTCCCACAGCAGGCTATCGCCGTCGCCGAGCATATGGGGCACGCCGTCCACATTAAGCTCGCAGGCCGGCCGGCCGTTGCCGTCGCGCGGCACCGACAACATCAGGTGATAACGCAGGATGGCGCGGAACGGGCCGCGGTGCTTCGGAATGTGCTTGCCGGGCGCCAGAAACGACAATACAGCCGATACTACCTCGGGGGTCTCGTCTAGCAGCGCGGCGACGGTCGGGCAGCGTTGCAGGTTCTCGGCCACCGTCACGCCATAGGCCTTCATGATGAACATGCGCCAGTCGCGCCCATCATTGGCCGAAATATCCGCCTGCGCCGGCATCAAATCGTGGAAACGCGGCACTTTATCGAGCATGCCAATGAGGCCGAGGGCCTCGCGGCGGATGTCGGTCCATCGATCGGTGAAGCGTTTGGCATTGGGAAAATAATGCTCGGCGTCGAGCGTGGCCGGCGTCGCGATGCGGCGGTCATAAATGGCGCGGACAGCGCCGGCCGCACGGTCGTAAAGTTGCAACACGGATAATCTCCGTGAACGGATATCGCGCCCTTGCCATGAATATAGCCCCGCGCGCGGCTGACAGCCTATATCACCGGACATAAATTTGTCGTGCGCGGCAACCTCACAAAACGCACGTTAGGAACTAATTCGTTGAATTCCGGCCGCGAAGGCGCCTTCCGGAGGCGTCTTAATGCTGGTCCGGCACAGTCAAGCTTGCGGGCGATGGCGCTTGCCCGCAAAACTCGTTATGCACGCCGCGGATTGCGACAAGCTCGAATTCTGAGAGGTCAGCCATGAACCCACCGGTCGAATATGCCGATGCCTCGCCCGCCGTGCGGGCGGTCTATGACGATATCAAAAAGACCCGCAACGTGCCGGACGTGAACAATTTCTGGAAATATCTGGCGCGCGATCCGGCAACCCTCAAGCGCACCTGGGAGAGCATCAAGCAGATCATGGCGCCGGGTGCGCTCGACCCGCTCACCAAGGAGATGGTCTATCTCGCGGTCAGCGTCACCAACGGCTGCGCTTATTGCATTGCCAGCCACACGGCGGCTGCGCGCAAGGCCGGCATGACCGAGGCCATGTTTGGCGAGCTGATGGCGGTCACCGGCATGGCGAACGAGACCAATAGGCTCGCCAACGGTTACCGGGTTCCGGTCGATCCTGGATACCTCACCTGACGCGATTGCCTGAACGAGCCCGTTCGTGACAAAGTGCAAAAAAACCGCGCGATGGCGCCAGGGGAGAACGCCGCATGTGGGATCGGCCGCTGTTGACGAAAATTCTTTGCGTCGGCCTGGTGGCCGCGATCATGCTGCCGGTCGGGCGCATGCTGTTTCCCTATGTCAGCGACGAATTGAGTGGAATGCAGTTCCAGGCGCTCGAAGCGGTGGTCAGCACGACCGTCGGCTTCGGGATCTACGCATTCTTCGGCTAACGCTAACGATCCGACCAAAGCAGCCGCCAATTGCCCCGGCGTCATGCGCCGCCCGCCGCCTGGACCCAAGTCAGAACGATTGAGCCGAGACCATCATGCGCCTGACCAATGTGGCAATCGCGGCGGCGCCGGTGCTGTTCGTGCTGCTGTGGAGCACCGGCTTCATCGGCGCCCGTTTCGGTCTGCCCTATATCGAGCCGCTGACCTTCCTGGCGGTGCGCATGGTGTTCGTGGTGCTCATTCTAGGCAGCATTGCGCTGATCTGGCGCGCGCGCTGGCCGCAAGGGATTGAGGTCGGCCATAGTCTGGTGGCGGGTGCACTGGTGCACGGGCTCTATCTCGGCGGCGTGTTCATTGCCATCAGTCAGGGCGTGCCGGCCGGCATCTCGGCGCTGATTCCGGGCCTGCAACCGATCCTCACCTCGACCATTGCCAATCGCTTCATGGGCGAGACGGTGACGCGCCTGCAATGGTTCGGCCTGGCGCTCGGCCTCGCCGGTGTCGCGCTGGTGTTGCACGACCATGCCATCGTAGCGGCCGGATCGACGCTGGGCTGGATCGCCAGCTTCGTCTCGCTGTTCGGCATCACGCTCGGCACGCTCTACCAGAAACGCTATTGCGGCCGCATCGACTGGCGCACTGGCAACCTGGTGCAATATTCCGGCGCAGGCTTGCTGTTCTGGCTCGGCGCCTTCGCCTTCGAGACGCGCGTCATTCACTGGAGCGGCGAACTCGTTTTTGCCATGGCCTGGCTGGTGATTGTGCTGTCGCTCGCCGCGGTCGGGCTGATGTATTGGCTGATCCGCCGGTCGCTGGCGACCGGCTTTGCCAGCCTGTTCTATCTGGTGCCGGTGGTGACGGCGTTGCTGGCCTATTTCCTGTTCGGGGAAAAGCTCGATGCGCTGTCGGTCGTGGGCATGGTGGTGTGCGCGGCCGGCGTGATCCTGGTCAACCGCGGCGCCAGCGCGCGCGCAGTTTAGTTGGCGGCGGCTGGCTCCATGCCGTTCTTCTTGATCACCGGGGCGGCGGCGGGCGCGGCAAGGAATGCCTGCAACGCCTTGGCGGCGTCCGGCTGCTTGGCGCCGGCGTGAATGCCGCTGGAAAAGACCGTGATGTTCTGGATCTCCGGCGGCAGCGGCCCGAGGAAATCGATGCCTTTTTTGTGGATCAGCTCGGCGACCTGCTGGAAGCCGATTTCCGCTTCGCCGCGCACCAGATAGTCGCCAACCCGCGTGCCGGAGGCAGTCTGCTTCGATTTGGCCTTCATCTGATCGGCGATGCCGAGCTTCTCGAACAGCTTCTGCACATAGACTCCGCTCGGCCCGGTCGAGTAGGCGACCGATTTGGCGGCGAGCAGGGTGTTCTTGACCGCCGCGGCCGAGCCAATGTCGGGCTTGGGCGCGCCGGCTTTGACGGCGACGCCGACGCCTGACCGCACAAGGTCGACGCGGCTGCCGGGCCGCACCTTGCCGGCTTTGATGAAATCCTCGATCACCGGCGCGCCTACGATCACGAGGTCGTAGATCTCGCCGCCGCCGATTTGTTTTTTGATCGTCGCGGTGCCCGACCAGGTGACCGCAGCCTTGTGTCCGGATGACTTTTCGAATTGCGGCAATAGCTCAGTGACGATTTCGCGCACCGCGCCCGACGACAATACCGAGATTTCAGCGGATTGCGCGCTGCCGGCCAACAGCAGCCCCCACGCCACGGCCGCGATCAATCGAGCTTTCATTGTGGTGCTCCCCCAAGGATATCGCCCTACAGCTTCAAGAACCTGAACCTAACGCAAGCGGAAGCAATTTTCGCTCAAAAAACGCGATTGTCAGCCGCATGTTATCGATAGGCCGCGCACTCACTTCGTCCGGTTAAGCACCATCTGCGTCTGCGTCACCAGCGCGCACAATTTGCCGTCGCCGCGGGTGATCCGCGTCTGCCAGACCATGGTGCTGCGGCCTCGATGCAACGGCGTGCATTCGGCATAGGCTGTGTCGCCGATCGGGACGGCGGCGAAGAAATTGGTCTTGCTCTCGATCGTGGTGGTGGACTGGCCGTCCTTCAGATTGGCGGTGGTGGCGGTGCCGCCGAGATTGTCGGCGAGCGCCATGATGGCGCCGCCATGCAGAATGCCGAAGCGATTGTTGAGCTCCTCGCGCGCCACCAGCTCGGCGGTGACGCGTTCGGGCGAGACGTGGGTGATTTTCATCCCCAGAAACTGAGCGAAAGGCGGCTGCGAATTGGCCGCTTTGTTGATCTCACCGTCACTCATTTTGAAGGCCCCCGCCCCAATTCTTCCAGCCATTGTGCGGCAATCGCAATAGTGTTCTGCAGCGGAAATGGCAAGGGCGCGGATTGTGACCCGCGCCCTTTTAACGGACGATGACGTCCTATGCGAAGCGCGTCACTTCGGCTGCGGCACGATGCGAATATACGGCTTGGGCTGCTTCCAGCCGCCCGGATAAAGCTTCTTGGCCTCGTCCTCGGTGATGGCGCCGGTCATGAACACATCCTCGCCCTGTTTCCAGTTCGCCGGCGTCGCCATGCGATGCTTGGCGGTGAGCTGGAGCGAGTCGATGACGCGCAGCAATTCGTCGAAATTGCGCCCGGTCGTCATCGGATAGACCAGGATCAGCTTGATCTTCTTGTCCGGCCCGACGACGAAGACGTTGCGCACGGTCATGTTGTCGGCCGGCGTGCGGCCTTCCGAGGTGCCCGACGTGCTTGCCGGCAGCATGCCATAGGCCTTGGAAATCTTGAGTTCGGTGTCGCCGATCATCGGGAAGTTCGGCGCGAAACCGACCACGTCCTTGATGTCGACCGCCCACTTTTTGTGGTTGTCGACCGGATCGACCGACAGGCCGATGATCTTGACATTGCGCTTGTCGAATTCGGGCTTGAGCCGGGCCATGGTGCCGAGTTCGGTGGTGCAGATTGGGGTGAAGTCCTTCGGGTGCGAGAACAGCACGCCCCAGGAATTGCCCAGCCAGTCGTAGAAGCGGATTTTGCCTTCGGTGGTCTCCGCCTCGAAATCCGGGGCGGTATCGCCAATCGCCAATGTCATGGGAAGCCTCCAAATGCTCAGGATCGTTATGTGTTACCCCGCTTAATATAGGGGGCCGGGCCAGCGCGGAATAGACCCCGGCGCAAAGAGTATCGATCCATCGTGGGACGCGCGTCGAAGGGAATAACACTTCGGCGGTGCAGCGCCGGCATGAAAGGATTTTCTCAAAGCAAGGCAATAAGCCGGTCGACCGGGCCGCCTTCGGTCAGCCTGCAAGGACTTCATGCCGCAGCCATGGAAACATGACAAGGCCATTGGAACATGACAAGGATCGTGACGACAAACCCCGCCTGCGGCCTACGCCGTCTTTTCTTTGGAGCTGCCATGAAGAAGTCTATCGCGCCGTTCGTCTTGCTGGCGGCGGTATCGTTCGCCGGCATGGAGGCTCGCGCGCAAGCGCCGCGCACCGGCATCGGCAATATCGATACGGTGGTGGTGATCTATGCGGAGAACCGCAGCTTCGATAATCTCTACGGTTCGTTCCCGGGGGCGAACGGCTTGCAGAACGTTACGCCGGCCAATTCCACGCAGCTCGATCGCGACGGCACGGTGCTCAAGAGCTTGCCGCCGGTTTGGGACGGGCTCACCGCCAAGGGCGTTACCCCGCCGGTGACGCAGGCTCAGACCGAACATCTGCCCAACAAACCGTTCGCGATCGACGATCCGAAGGGCCTCAATACGTCTCCCAGCGTTGTGACCCACGATCTCTGGCATCGCTTCTACCATCATCAGATGCAGATCAACGGCGGCAAGAACGACCGATTTGTCGCCTATGCCGATTCCGGCGCGTTGGTGATGGGGCACTATGACGGCTCGAAGCTGCCGCTTTGGGACATCGCCAAGAAATACACACTGGCCGACAATTTCTTCATGGGCGCGTTCGGCGGATCGTTCTTCAATCATTTCTGGCTGGTCTGTGCCTGTGCGCCTTATTACGCGGACGCTGACAAGAGCCCGGCCAAAGGCAAAATCGCCGTTGTAGACGGCGACAAGGTGACGCTGACGCTCGCGGCAGATTCACCGAAGTCGGCGATCGACGGCATTCCGAAATTCGTTAGAGACGGCGACCTCACGCCCGACTTCTACGCGGTCAACACCATGCAGCCGCCCTACCAGCCGAGCAAGAACAAGCCGGCTAAAGGCGGCGACACGCACTACGCCGATCCGAACGCACCGACCACGCTGCCGCCGCAGAAGGACAAGACCATCGGCGATCTGTTGAGCGAGAAGGGCGTGACCTGGGCCTGGTATTCCGGCGCCTGGAAGGATGCGCTCGATGGCAATCGCGGCCATCCGGTGCCGAATTTCCAGTTCCACCACCAGCCATTCAACTATTTCAGCAATTTTGCACCCGGCAAGGCGGAGCGCGCCAAGCGCTTGAAGGACGGCGGCCTGGGTGGCAGCGAATTCCTCAAGGCGATCGATGCCGGAGAGCTGCTGCCGGTCACATTCTACAAGCCGCAAGGCAATCTCAACGAGCATGCCGGCTATGCCGACGTGATGGCGGGCGACGAGCACATCGCCAAAGTGATCGAGCATCTGGAGAAAAGCCCGCAATGGCCGCGCATGCTGGTGATCGTCACCTATGACGAGAACGGCGGCTTCTGGGATCACGTCGCGCCGCCCAAGGCCGACCGCTGGGGACCGGGCTCGCGCATCCCGGCGCTGATCGTCTCGCCCTTCGCCAAGAAAGGCTTTGTCGATCACACCCAATACGACACCAATTCGATCCTGCGCTTCATCGCCAAGCGTTTCGATCTGCCGACCCTGCCGGGGATCGCCGCGCGCGATGCCGCGCTCAAGGCCAACGGCCAGCCGCCGATGGGCGATCTGACCGCCGCGCTCGAGTTTTAGGTCACGTGTCCCGGGCGCAGCGCGGCGTGAAACGCTGCGCTGCAGACCCGGGACCTTTGCAAATTCAGCAATTGGAACGGCCCCGGATCGGCGGTGCACCGCTAGTGCGCGGCACCGCATCCGGGGCAAGTCCGCATTGACTTTTCGCTGCAGTGCCGCAAAGTTCGAAAGTCGGCCTGCGGCGGAAATTTAACCCAGCATGTTCAAGCGTATTCTGATTGCCAATCGCGGCGAGATCGCCTGCCGGATCATCAAGACCGCGCGTCGCATGGGGATCGAGACGGTCGCCGTCTATTCGGACGCCGACAAGGACGCCCTGCATGTGGAAATGGCCGATAGCGCCGTCGCTATCGGGCCGCCGGAAGCCGCCAAAAGCTATCTGCTGATCGACAAGATCGTAGCTGCCTGCAAGGCCAGCGGGGCGCAGGCGGTGCATCCGGGCTACGGCTTTTTGTCGGAACGCGAGGCTTTCGCCAAGGCGCTGCAGGCGGCCGGCATCGTGTTCATCGGGCCCAATAGCAAAGCCATCGCGGCGATGGGCGACAAGATCGAGTCGAAGAAGGCGGCGGCGGCGGCCAAGGTTTCGACCGTGCCCGGCCATCTCGGCGTCATCGAGACCGATGTCGAGGCGATGAAGATCGCCGACCAGATCGGTTACCCGGTGATGATCAAGGCCAGTGCCGGCGGCGGCGGCAAGGGCATGCGTATCGCTCATTCCAAATCCGAAGTGGCCGAAGGCTTCGCGCGCGCCCGCTCCGAGGCGAAATCCTCGTTCGGCGACGACCGCGTATTCATCGAGAAATTCATCACCGATCCGCGCCATATCGAAGTCCAGGTACTGGGCGACAAGCACGGCCACGTCATCTATCTCGGCGAGCGCGAATGCTCGATCCAGCGCCGCAATCAGAAAGTGGTGGAGGAGGCGCCGAGCCCGCTGATCGACGCCGCCACCCGCGCGAAGATGGGCGAGCAGGCGGTCGCGCTGGCCAAGGCCGTCGGCTACGACTCAGCCGGCACGGTGGAATTCGTCGCTGGCCAGGACAAGAGCTTCTATTTCATCGAGATGAACACGCGGCTGCAGGTCGAGCATCCGGTGACCGAACTCATTACCGGCATCGATCTGGTCGAGCAGATGATCCGCAGCGCGGCCGGCGAGAAACTGGCCATCCAGCAGAGCGACGTGAAGCTTTCCGGCTGGGCGGTGGAAACCCGCGTCTATGCCGAGGACCCGTACCGCAATTTCCTGCCGTCGACCGGACGGCTGACGCGCTATCGCCCGCCGGAGGAGTGCAGCGTCGACGGCGTCACCGTGCGCAACGACACCGGCGTTTACGAGGGTGGCGAGATTTCGCTGTTCTACGATCCAATGATCGCCAAATTGGTCACGCACGCGCCGACACGCGCGGAGGCGATAGAGGCGCAAGGGTCGGCGCTCGATGCCTTTGTCATCGACGGCATTCGCCACAACATTCCGTTTCTGTCGGCTTTGATGGCGCATCCGCGCTGGAAGGCCGGCAAGCTCTCGACCGGCTTTATCGCGGAGGAATTTCCCGAAGGCTTCCATCCGCAGGTGCCGGAGGGTGCGCGCGCGGATGTGTTGGCGACGGTCGCCGCGGCAATTGACCACGTGCTGGGCGAGCGGAGGCGCAATATCTCCGGGCAGATGACGGGCCGGTCCGTCACGCGCGAAGCCAACCGCGCCGTCTGGCTCGGCGACACGGAATACAAGCTCGAGGTCAAGCGCG
>JBBRAL010000052.1:0-31994 GCA_038206805.1 Hyphomicrobiales bacterium
AAGCATGGAATAATACAAAGGCGCGCCTGGGTGTTTTTGGGCAGTCTAAGCGGAGGGACGGATCATGGATTTTCCGAGCAGGGTGCGAAACGGCCTGGCCGCAGGCTTGATCGCAGGCTTGATCGCAGGATTGGCCGCGGCGGTCATCGGTGTCACCGCCGCGCCGGCCCAGGAACGAATGGAAATCTTCGACGCCCACCTGCACTACAACCAGGAACCGGCGCCGTTCTACCCGCTCGACAAGGTGCTGGAGGTTTTCCGCCGCAACAACATCACGGGGATATTGGCGACCAGCCGGCCGAACAAGGGCACCCATCAACTGATGGAGGCCAAGGCGCAGGGTCTGTGGGTGGTGCCCTTCATCCGGCCCTACCGCGTGCGCAACGACATCCAGACCTGGTTCAACGATCCCACCATCGTCGAACTGATCAAAAGCGAATACGAGCGCGGCTATTACCGCGGCATCGGCGAATTCCATATCTACGGCAAGGCGGCGGCGTCGGACTGGGTCAAGAAGATGGTCGACTTCGCGGTCGAGCGGAATCTCTATCTGCACGCGCATTGCGACGAGGAGGCGCTGCTCATTCTGTTCGGGCATAACGCCAAGGCCCGCATCATCTGGGCGCATACCGGCTTTTCGACGCCGCCGGCGCGGGTCGCTGCGCTGCTCGACCAGCACAAGGACGCGCTGTGGGGCGAATTGTCCTACCGCAGCGGCCTCACCGATGGCGGCGGGCAACTGACGGCCGAGTGGCGCGAGCTGTTCGGTCGCCATTCCGATCGTTTCCTGCTCGGCTCCGACACCTGGATCAACGAGCGCTGGTTCGGCTACGATACCATCTACAAGGAATATCGCGCCTGGCTGGCGCAGCTTCCGCCGGAGCAGGCGCGCCGGATCGCCCACGAAAATGCATGGCGTCTGTTCGGGCCGAAGCCCGGCTAGACGGCTGGCATTATACGGCGGCGCGCCCTATGTGCATCCCGTGATCCCGGATTGCGCGGCGGCCTGGCGCGCAAGAATTCAAAGGAGCGACGCGATGAGTTTCTTTCCCGGCAAGGACCCGGAAGCGGGCGACGTCTATCAGTGCGCGGCAATCGCCCATGTCGTGGTGCCGCGCACGGTCGATCTCGGCGACGGCTTCTCGGTGCGCCGCGCTTTGCCCTCGACGCGCACGCGCATGGTCGGGCCGTTCATCTTTTTCGATCATTTCGGGCCGGCGGAATTTCGCGCCGGCAACGGGCTCGACGTGCGGCCGCATCCGCATATCGGGCTTGCGACCGTCACCTATCTATTCGACGGCGAGATCATGCACCGCGACAGCCTCGGCACCGCGGCGGCGATCAAGCCGGGCGAAGTCAACTGGATGACCGCCGGGCGCGGCATCGTGCATTCCGAGCGCACCGGCCCGGAATTGCGCGCCAGCGGCAGCCCCATTCACGGCTTGCAGATGTGGGTCGGCCTGCCCGCCGCCAAGGAAGAGATGGAAGCGGGATTCGCGCATCACGAGATCGCGGAGTTTCCGCTGATCAAGGAGAACGGCAAATCGGTGCGCGTGGTGGTCGGCGCGCTCTATGGCGCCCAGTCGCCGGTGCCGACGGTGCACGAGACCATCTTCGGCGATGTTTATCTCAAGGCCGGCTCCAGCCTGCCGCTCGACGCCGACCACGAGGAACGCGCGGTCTATGTGATCGCGGGCTCAATCGACATCGCCGGCGACAAGTTCGAGCCGGGGCGGCTCTTGGTGTTCAAGCCGGGCGACAAGGTCACCATCACGGCGGCGGCCGACAGCCATTTCGTCATCGTCGGCGGCTCAGCCATGGACGGCCCGCGCCATATCTGGTGGAATTTCGTGTCGTCGCGCAAGGAGCGCATCGAACAGGCCAAGGCCGAATGGGCCGCCGGCCATTTCGGCAAGGTGCCGGGCGATGAGATCGAGTTTATTCCGTTGCCGGAGCGCTGATATTTTTTCGAGCGATCGTCGATGATCGAGGCAGGCCGCTTAACTTTTCCGTTTCGATTGAGCAGCGGTCACATCGGATTTTTCGCGACCTCCTTGGCAGCGGCTATCGCCATATTTTCCAAATTCGAAATCGCCGGCGAATTCGACGCTATCTTCTTCATTTTTTCAACAACGCAACCAACGCCGAGCCGTTGCTTTATTTCAACGGCTGGGTGCAATTTTATCCATCGGTAATCGCATATTGCGTTCGCGATTTTCCCGCCGCCGCGCAAATCTCGCTGTATTTCATGGTCGCAATCGCCATTGCGGTTCTGCTTCAGCGCGAGCTGCAGAAGGTTTTGCAAATCTCCCATCGCCCATTCGAAGCCGCAGTATTCTCGATCCTCGTGCTGCTTTCGGTGCGGTTACTAATCCCCGCATTCAATCAGATGGTCTGGAGTGTCTGGCCGGCCATTCTGGCGGCCGGCTGTTACATTCTACGCAAGAACACCACCCAACAGCGCTATTCGATGCTCGGCGTGACGGGGACGGCCATTGCTTGCCTGTCCAACCCGATCGCAGTCATTTTTATTCCACTACTTATTTTCTTTGCCCTGCGCGGGCCACGCGGGCTTGCGTCCGCCAATATTTTTCTGGCGGCTTTAATTCTTCTATATTACGCGGCATTTTTTACGTTGGGACCGACGAACATAATTCTTCTCAATGCCGATCCAGCCGCGGCTGGAGCGGCGCTTTTATCGAACATCGCCAGCAAGCCCGCGAGCGTTGAAGGCGCAGCAATGGTCGCGGCGATCTTTTTAATCTTCGTTAGCGCGATCGTCTTGATCCGAACGGAAACCGGCAACCCACGCCTGACTACAATATTAGGTCTGGCTTACCTGGGTCTCGCATCGCTTGCGTTAAGCCTTGCATCGAACCGATTTAACGGCCTGGGAATCATCCAAAGCCGGCATGCGATGATGATCGTTGCAACCGCGGAACTTGCGGCCTTGTTGTATCTCGCAGACGCTATTAATCGAGCCTGGCGTGGCTGGATCGTCGCCGCATCATTTCTGACAATCGGCTTGATCGCTGCGGCTCTATTCCGGCATGGAATTCCTAACGTGCTGCGCAACAGCATTCAGAAATATTCATACGCCGTCGCGGCCGATGGCTTTCGCGCGCACTGCGAGGAAGGCACGATCCTGGCGTCGCAGCCGAGAAACAGGAACCTCGTGCTTCTGTGCAAGCGGCGCATCATAGACCGGGGAAATATTGTCGCGTCGAACGATCGCAGGCCTGACGGCTTTGACGCCTCCGGCAATATCGTCTTCCTAGAAAAAGGCGCCGCCGGCGCATTCATTCCGATATCGAAAGCTCGGCTGTGGAACACAGGTGAAACAATATAGGCGCAACTTTATATATTGACGCCCGTCTGGTAAAACGGGCGACTACTTCTTCGGCAATTCCAGCCGGATATGCAGCTCCTTGAGCTGCTTGGGCGTAGCCTCCGACGGCGCGCCCATCAGCAGGTCCTCGGCGCGCTGGTTCATCGGGAACAGCACCACTTCGCGCAGGTTTTCCTCGCCGGCCAGCAGCATGACGATGCGGTCGATGCCGGGCGCGATGCCGCCATGCGGCGGAGCGCCGAGCGAGAGCGCGTGCAGCATGCCGCCGAACTTCGCCTCCAGCACGGTCTCGTCGTAGCCGGCGATGGCGAATGGGCCGCCGGCCATTTCGGCAAGGCGACGGCGAGTGAGATTAAGTTTATTCCGTTGCCGGAATAGTGAAGGCGAGACTGACAACTTGAGTCCGAGCACATCCACTCAATTGTCGTTTATCACAAGACGCGAGGTAAAATTGAGATCAGTTATTTCCGATATCACGCGCACACTGACTTCCGTCAAATTATTTAGGTCGCCGGCGCGTATCTGAAATGGAACGCCAGATCCACCCAACTCCGCGTCCGCAACCAGAAATGACATCAATAAATTAGAAACTTTACGCACGTCGTTAGTGGGGTTCAGAATAAACTTTTCACGAAAGTCCCAAGTGCTCTTTTCTCCTTCAACTGGTGTTGCGTGAAACAACAGCTTGACGCGGCCGGACTTCGGAAAAAGTGCTTTATCGTTGTCACCGATGTCTTCTTTTTGATGCGCATCGTTCCAGTTGGTAACGCTCATATTAACTACTGTCGGTCGCATTCCCCTGATTGGGTTGTCATCGCGCTCCCAGATTAGCGGCTGTCCTTTTTTGGACGAGTTGCGGAAGATTGATAGCACCAATGTCGATGGCTCACCGCGATATCTTGCATCGACCTGGATCGCAACAAAACTACGACCTTCGATTTCAGTATCTTCTGTAACAATTATTGCGTTGTTTAATACGAACCAAAAGTAACCATAAGGGGTCGCATTCCGAAGCTCCGACCTTCGAATTGATTTGCATCCGCCTTGATCCAAAGGGTAAAAATTTGAAGAATTTTGTACATCGATTCGGAGTGGCTTCTTCGCCAATGACGGGTTGGAAACCCAGGCCAGATTTGCTGGAAAATCTACAGAAAAATTACTGAATGATTGCCGCCCAACATCTCTAACTGCGGGGCAATCTTCGGCAACAGCGAAGTTAACGACAGCACAAAAACCGATCGCAACCAGGAACATGCGCACGTAGGTGGCTGGCCTGTTCCACGTTCGCCCGCCTTCACCTTCACACACGGGCATCTACTCACCTTTTTCTAGCTTCAGCTGAGCTCGGAAGAAGTCGTCGTCCCAATTTTGTTTTCCCAAAACCAGAGGCACGAGGATAACAACCCATAAGCCCATTATAATGGGAGCCCAGAAATCAATATCTTCGGGTTTAAAATTGTGAAAACTTTGAGCAGGACCTCGCTTGAGGCGAAATAGCTCAATGTTCATGCACCATATCAAAAACGACACGCACATGATAAAATTCTGCTTCCAAAATCTTTGGATATTTAGTACTCGCCAATTAAAAAATGGAAGGCTGACCAAAAGTATCAGAAAAAGCCAATAAACATTCTTGTCCAACTCAATTTTATTAGTGTCAGCCAATGTCCGAGCGAGGAGAAATAGTCCGGTAAATTCTGCGGGCAGCAACTTGAATAACCGATTTTGCCACCCATCCCGTGGATCGACATTCCGTTTCAAACTATCCATTGCACCCCCCCCTGAGCGACTGCCGGATAGGTTGCACCCAGCAATTCGCGCAAGCAAGGGGGTCGTGCTATTTTTTCGGCAATTCCAGCCGGATATGCAGCTCCTTGAGCTGCTTGGGCGTGGCTTCCGACGGCGCGCCCATCAGCAGGTCCTCGGCGCGCTGGTTCATCGGGAACAGCACCACTTCGCGCAGGTTCTCCTCGCCCGCCAGCAGCATAACGATGCGGTCGATGCCGGGCGCGATGCCGCCATGCGGCGGCGCGCCGAGCGAGAGCGCGTGCAGCATGCCGCCGAACTTCGCCTCCAGCACGGTCTCGTCGTAACCGGCGATGGCGAAGGCCTTCTTCATCACCTCGGGGCGATGGTTCCTGATCGCGCCGGATGACAATTCGGTGCCGTTGCAGACGATGTCATATTGGATCGCCTTGATCGCCAGCAGTCTGTCGTTGTCCTTCGGATCGAGCGCGAGGAATTCATCGACCGGCATGTTCGGCATCGAAAACGGATTGTGCGAGAAGTCGATCTTCTTGTCTTCTTCGTTCCATTCATACATTGGGAAGTCGACGATCCAGCAGAACTCGAAACGATCCTTGACAATCAGGCCAAGTTCCTCGCCGACTTTGCTGCGCGCGGGACCGGCGAACTTGACGAAATCCTTCGGCTTGCCGGCGACGAAGAAGCAGGCATCGCCGACGCTTAAGCCCAGTTGATCGGCGATCTGCTTGGTGCGCTCCGGGCCGATATTCTTAGCCAAGGGCCCCGCGCCGCCCTCTTCGCCTTCGCGCCAAAAAATGTAGCCGAGGCCGGGCTGGCCCTCGCCCTGCGCCCAGGAATTCATGCGGTCGCAGAAGGCGCGGCTGCCGCCGCCCTTGGCCGGTATCGCCCACACCGCGTTGCCCGCGGTTTCAAGAATGCGCGCGAAAATCTTGAAGCCGGAGCCGCGGAACGCTTCGCTGACATCCTGCATCACGATCGGATTGCGCAGGTCAGGCTTGTCGGTACCGTATTTCGACATTGCCTCGGCATAGGGAATGAGCGGAAACTTCGGCGTCACCGATTTGCCCTTGGCAAATTCCTCGAACACGCCACGGATCACCGGCTCGACCGCGTCGAACACGTCTTGTTGGGTGACAAAGCTCATTTCCAGATCGAGCTGGTAGAATTCGCCGGGCGAGCGGTCAGCGCGCGCGTCCTCGTCGCGGAAACAGGGCGCGATCTGGAAATAGCGGTCGAAGCCCGCGATCATGATCAATTGCTTGAACTGCTGCGGCGCCTGCGGCAGCGCGTAGAATTTTCCCGGATGAATGCGCGACGGCACCAGATAATCGCGCGCGCCTTCCGGCGAGGAGGCGGTCAGGATCGGCGTCTGGAATTCGAAAAACCCGCCCGCCTTCATGCGCGTGCGCAGCGAGTCGATCACCGCGCCGCGCAGCATGATATTGTTGTGCAGATGTTCGCGGCGCAGATCGAGGAAGCGGTATTTGAGCCGTGTCTCCTCCGGATATTCTTGTTCGCCGAACACCGGCATGGGCAATTCACCGGCCGCCCCCAGCACCTCGATCTCGTCGATATAGACCTCGACCTGGCCGGTCGGCAGATCGGGGTTCTCGGTGCCGGCGGGCCTGCGGCGCGCCTTGCCGTCGATACGCACGACCCATTCCGCGCGCAGGGTCTCGGCCAGCTTGAAGGCCGGACTGTCGGGATCGGCCACTACTTGCGTGAGGCCATAATGGTCGCGCAGGTCGATGAACAGCACCCCGCCATGGTCGCGGATACGGTGGCACCAGCCGGACAGCCGCACGGTCTTTCCGATGTCGCCCTCGCGCAGTGCGCCGCAGGTATGGGAACGATAGCGATGCATGGTCATTTCAGGCCGATCCGGCAGGCGATTCAGAGTGGTTGAAGAGGCGGCGAAAAGCGCATGGGGGGTCGGCTTTGTCAAGGCAAGGAGCACTCGCGGGCAAGCCGCTCGACAGACTCGCTCCGATCTGCAAACTCAAGGCTGAGTAGCCGGAGCGTGCCATGCCTAAACCGAAGCGCCCGAAGACGGCCAAGCCTGCCGCCGCCGACAGCAGGGCGAAGCCCGTTCTCACCGATATGTCCACGGCCGAGGCCACCGTCGCCACGCTGATCGCGCATGGGCTCGACACCGTCTACGCGCTGCCGGGCGTTCACAACGATCACCTGTTCGACGCCTTTCATGGCGCCGGCGACCGCTTGCGCGTCATCCATACCCGCCACGAACAAGGCGCGGCCTATATGGCGCTGGGCGCGGCGCTGGCGACCGGCAAGCCGCAGGCCTATTCGGTGGTGCCGGGCCCCGGGCTGCTCAATTCCGCTGCCGCGCTGCTCACCGCCTACGGCATGAACGCCCCGGTGCTGGCGCTGATCGGACAGATTCCGGCCGACGCCATCGGCCGCGGCCAGGGCCATCTGCACGAGATCCGCGATCAGGCCGGCATCATCGCGCGGCTGGTCGATCATTACGCGCATATTGGCGGGCCGGCCGAGGCGGCCGGCAAAACCGCCAAGGCAATCCGCGCCATGGCCGCCGACCGGCCGGGTCCGGCCGCGCTCGAATGCGCCATCGACGTGTGGGGCAAGCGCGGAAAAGTTGCCGCGATCTTGCCGCCCAAGCCGCCCCGGACGGCGGTAATCGACGAGGACGCGGTGCACGCTGCGGCCAAGCTGCTGGGCAAGGCCAAGCGCATATTGATCGTTGCCGGCGGCGGCGCGCAGGATGCATCGCTCGAAGTGACGCTCCTCTCAGGCATGTTGCAGGCGCCCGTGCTGGCCTATCGGCGCGGGCGCGGGGTGCTCGACGGCCGCGACCCGTTCAGCGTAACCCTGCCCCTCGGTCATGAATTGTGGGGCGAGGCCGACGCCGTGCTGGCGGTCGGCACTCGATTGTTCAATCCCATGACGCAATGGGGCGTCGATCGCGACTTGCAGATCGTGCGCGTCGATGCCGACCGGGACGAGCCTGCCCGCCTGCACAAGCCGAAAGTCGCGCTCATCGGCGACACCGCGCCGATCCTGCGGCGGCTGATCGACGCCTTGGCCAAGGTCAACCCGCGCCGCGCGCCGCGCCGCGACGAAATGCTGGACCGCCAGGCCAAGATGCGGCAACGGCTGGCCAAGCTTGCGCCCCAGCTTGCCTTCCTCGAGGTGATTCGCGCCGAGCTGCCCGAGAACGGCATCTATGTCGACGAGGTAACCCAGATCGGCTTTGCCGCCCGGCTAGCAATGCCAGTCTACAAGCCGCGCACATTCCTCTCGCCCGGCTTCCAGGACAATCTCGGCTGGGGTTATGCCACCGCGCTCGGCGCGCAGCATGCCTGCGCGCAAGTGCCGGTGCTCTCGATCAACGGCGACGGCGGCTTCATGTACACCGCCAACGAGTTCGCCACCGCCATGCGCCACCGCATTCCACTGGTGGCGGTGGTGTTCGCCGACGGCGCCTTCGGCAATGTGCGCCGCATTCAGGAGGAGCGCTTCGGCAACCGGCTGATCGCCTGCGATCTCGCCAATCCCGATTTCGTCAAATACGCCGAAAGCTTCGGCGCCACCGGCCGGCGCGCGAAAACCCCCGGGGAGCTCGGCGCGGCGCTGCGGCTGGCGTTTGCGCGCCGCGAGCCGACGCTGATCGAGGTGCCGGTCGGACCGATGCCCAGCCCCTGGGAATTCATCCACATGCCGCGCGTGCGCGGAAAGTGACGACTTTTGCCAAATCAATTTCCATGACCGGCACGGTTCGGGCTAGGGTTACCGGCACAATGCAGCCGATTACAACCACCGCGGAACTGGCCGAAGTCTGCGCCCGCATGGCGCGCCACCCCTTCGTCACCGTCGATACCGAATTCCTGCGCGAGACCACCTATTACCCGCTGCTGTGCGTGGCGCAGCTGGCGAGCCCCGACGAGGCCGTCATAGTCGACGCGCTTGCCGCCGGCATTGACCTCTCCCCGTTGTTCGACCTGTTGACCAATGAGGCGGTAGTCAAGGTCTTCCACGCCGCGCGCCAGGACATCGAAATCGTCTGGAACATGGCGAAGAAGATTCCGCATCCGATCTTCGACACGCAGGTCGCCGCCATGGTGCTGGGCTACGGCGATTCGATCTCCTACGACCAGCTGGTGCAGCGCATCACCGGCGACATGCTCGACAAGTCGAACCGCTTCACCGATTGGACGCGCCGGCCGCTCACCGACGCGCAAATTTTCTACGCACTCTCCGACGTCACCCATCTGCGCGAGGTCTATCTCAAACTCGCCGCCGATCTGGAAAAGCGCGGCCGCAAGAACTGGGTCGAGGCCGAGATGGGCGTGCTCACCTCGCCCGAGACCTATCGCATGGAGCCGGAAAATGCCTGGGAGCGGCTCAAGAGCCGCGTGCGCAAGCCGAAAGAGCTGGCGGTGCTGATCGAGGTCGCCGCCTGGCGCGAGCGCGAAGCGCAGACCAGGGACACCCCGCGCTCGCGCGTGCTCAAGGACGATGTGGTCGGCGACATCGCGGTGCAGGCGCCGACCACGATCGAGCGGCTCGGTCAATTGCGCACGTTGCCGAAAGGCTTCGAGCGTTCGCGCTGGGGCGAGGCGATCGTCGATGCCATCAAGCGCGGCCTAGAACGCGATCCCAAGACATTACCACGGCTCGACCGCTTCCGCCCGGCGCCCAACGGCGCGGCCACCGTCGAACTGCTGAAGGTGCTGCTGCGCATGACCGCCGAGAGCAACGGCGTCGCCGCCAAGGTGATCTCTACCGTCGATGAACTCGAGCGTATCGCCGCCGACGATGAGGCCGACGTTCCGGCGCTGAAGGGCTGGCGGCGCGAATTGTTCGGCGACAAGGCGCTCGCGCTCAAGCACGGCCGCTTGGCACTGGCGGTCGAAAAGGGCCGCGTGGTGACGGTGGAAAAAAGCTGAACGCAGACAATTTTAGTGGCGATTGACTGCGATCGATCAGGTTCGGTTCCGCTGCTTCATGAGTGAATAGCCAGCGGCGTGACCGGTCTTGAGCCGCGTCCGCCGAGAGCTGTGGTCTTAATGGGATCAATCCACATTTCCCATAGTGCGATAAGAATCTGGGCAGCGAGCGCTAAACCCATGCAAGCTCCACCGACAACAACGACGTAGGCGAAGAACGCCGGGTCGAGATATTTGGTGAACCACCAAGAACCGATATCCATCACAATTGTCAGGTAGGGGACGACGACGAGAGAGACGCGTAGCCAGACCGGCGTTTCGCTCAGCGCGAAAATTGCGCCAGTCAGCAGGAAGATGATGCTGATACCGAACAGATGAATGTGAGACACTCTGGCCAAATCGGTGATACTCGTTCCGGTGTCCGCTTTCGAGACTTTCTGCACGGCCTCGAAACTCGCCAGCGGCGGGATCGACTGGGCGCCCGCCATATGGCAACTGACGCAGTTCGCGGTGAATATCGGTTTGACTTGCGGATAGGTTTCGGCTTTCGCGCCATCATGCACCCACTTCAGGAGGCGCGTGCGGTCGGCGCCTGATAGTTTGTCGGCCATCGGCCCCATCAGCGCCGACTCGATCAAGGTCTTTCCTTTCGGCAGCCCGTGATATTGGTCGCTGATACCCGCCACCAAGCCCTGCCCCATCTGTTGATGAGGCTTGATCACAACCAGGTACATGAACGACAGCGCCATCAGATACCCGACGCCGATCAGGATGAGAAAACTACTGAAGAGTGCACGAAAGGCGATGGGCAGGCTGCGCAACGTGAGCATTGAGTTCCTCCAGGGTCGCCTTCGGCGTAGCGGCGTGCAGTACTAAGTGCGGAATCGTCGCGGCCGTACTCAGGTCTCGATAATCACCTTGAGGGCTTTGGTCTTGGCGGCATTTCCAAACGTCTCGTAAGCATCGAGGATTTTATCGAGCTTGAAGCGATGGGTGATAAGCAGCTTGGGGTCGATCTTTTTCGACGCCACGGTCTTGAATAGCATCGGTATGGTGACGGTATCGACCAGCCGCGTGGTGATGGAGATGTTGCGGTCCCATAGCTCCTCAAGATGGAGATCGGCCTTCTTTCCGTGCACGCCGATATTGGCGATGGTGCCGCCAGCCGTGACGAGTTTTTGGCACAGCTCGAACGTGACCGGAATGCCAACCGCCTCGATGGCGGTATCGACGCCGCGCTTGCCGGTCATCTTCATGACCGCCTCCACCGCCTTGCCGTCGCTGCTGTTGATGGTCGCGGTAGCGCCGAAACGCTTGGCCACATCGAGGCGATTGTCGTCGAGATCGATCATGACGATCTCGGCCGGCGAGTAGAACTGGGCGGTGAGCAGGGCAGCAAGCCCGATCGGCCCGGCGCCGACGATCGCCACGGTGCTGCCCGGCGCAACCTTGCCGTTGAGCACGCCGCACTCGAAGCCGGTCGGCAGGATGTCGCTGAGCATCACCAGTGCTTCTTCGTCAGCGCCTTCGGGAATCGGGTAAAGGCTCATATCGGCATAAGGAATGCGGACGAATTCGGCCTGCGTGCCGTCGATCTTGTTGCCGAGGATCCAGCCGCCGGTGGTGCAGTGGGAATACATCTGCTTGCGGCAATACTCGCATTTGCCACAGGCGCTGATGCAGGAGATCAGGACATGATCGCCCGCCTTGAACGCCGTGACGGCCGCGCCGACCTTGTCGACGATGCCGACGCCCTCATGGCCGAGAATGCAGCCTGGCTTGCAAGTCGGGACATCGCCCTTGAGGATGTGCAGATCGGTGCCGCAAATTGTCGTCTTCGTGATTTTGACAATTGCGTCGGTGGGCGCGGTAATTTGCGGCTTCGGACGGTCTTCCAGGGCTTTCTTGCCCGGCCCCTGATAGACGAGCGCTTTCATCATCGCGGCTGTTGTGACTTTAGCGCTGGTTGCCGGTTTGGGCGTCGTGATGATGTTCATGGTCTATCGCTTTTCGGGTGAGCTGGCTGGTGGTCCGGACCGAATCTTATCGGCCAAGCGGGAGCGGCGAGTACCCGCACCCCCATCAGACACAGCGAAATTTTTTGAATATGGAAGCCGAAATCCATGACCTTAGCGCATGGCGTCATTCGGCTTAAACTGTAAGCGCCCCTACACCCTCAATGCGCTCGCCTGCTAATGGTTCCAAGGGATGCGTGCACCGAAAACCTAAACGCGCACTGGCGTATCCGCCCGTATTATGAGCCACGCGCTTCAAGTCTCAAACGCCGGCTCTCTGCCGACCAGCCTTGCGAGCTGGCCAAGACGCCGCTCCAGCCGGTCGCTGACGAGTTTGCTGTATCGGCCGGGTAGCCAAAGCACCAGCTTGCCGCGTTTGACCTGCATCGGCGTCTTCGGCAGCACGCCGTCCTGCCCCGTGGTGAGAATATAGGCGACGCGCATGGCGGCCCCCAGCACGCGCGCGCGGTCGAGCATGCGCGGGGTGGCGAGTTCGCGCAGGCGCGGCGACAGGTCCTCTTCGCTTAAGCCCGCGTGGCGGAAATAAACCGACAGCGCGAGATAGGCGCGGCCGGGATGGTCGATGGCGACGAAGGCGCCATTGGCAATGATATTCATCGACTGCTCGCCGCGATAATCCGGATGCGCGCGCCAGCCGATATCGCCGAGCAGGCAGGCCGCGTGGCGCAGCCGGCGCTCGTCGGCATCTTCTTCAAGCCCGGATGAGGCCATGAAGCGGTCGGTCCAAGCGATCAATTCCTCGCCGTGGCGGGGCGAGCGCGAGCGCAACACGTTGAGGTCGGCGGCGGCGGCGATCAGCGCATCGCGCGCGCGTTCTTTTGCGCCGAGCAGCGAATAGAGCAGGCCTTCGCGCACGCCCAGCACGGAGACGATCACCTGCTTGGGCTTGATCCGGCGCACCAGGTTTTCAAGCACCAGCGCGGCATAGGCGAGCAGCGGCCTACGGGCGGCGTTGACCACTTCGATCTTCGACAGCGTCTCGGTATCGACCCGGTGCACCAGGCGGGAGAATTCCAGCGCCTCGCGCGCCGAGATCCGGTAGTTGTGCATCACATGGAACGGATAGCCGGTCTGCCACATGTGCAGGCGGGCCAGCGCGCGCCAGGTGCCGCCGACCGCGTAGAGTGTGCGGCCCTCGCCCTGCTTCAGCATGTCGAGGTCTTCGAACGCATGCTCGACGATCTCTTCGGCTTTTTTCAGCGATTTGCCGGCAATGTCCTGCAAGGCCAAGCCGCCGAGCGGCAACGTCAAGCCCGATCGCACCTTCGAGCCGTGCACGTCGACCAGTTCGAGCGAACCGCCGCCGAGATCGCCGACAATGCCGTCCGGCTTGTAGATGCCCGACACGACGCCGAGCGCGGTTAAATGAGCCTCGCGTTTGCCGGACAGTATCCTGATCGGTGTGCGGCAGATGCGTTCCGCCTCGGCGATGAACGCGCGGCCATTGCGGGCATCGCGGCAGGCGGCGGTAGCGATCGCCCATATCCGGCGCACGTGCAGAATGTCGCACAAGGCCCGAAACCGATCGAGCGCGGCCAGCGCGGTGTCGATTGCATCGAGCGAAAGTAAGCCGGTGGATTGTACCTGCCGGCCGAGGCCGGCGAGAACCTTTTCGTTGAAGATCGGCGTCGGCGCCCGCGTCAAGCCTTCGTAGATGACGAGGCGGACCGAGTTCGAGCCGATATCGATCACGCCGATCGGCGGTCCGTGATCGAGCCGGCCCTTGGCCGAACTCGCGCCCGCGCGGGATCGCTTAGGCACCTTCGACGAGGCGCCGGATGAGGCTACGCGGTGAGGATTCCTTGAGCGATTTGCCACGGCCCGACAGGCTCGGATTGGTCATGAAATACTTGTGGGCGTTGAACGGTTCCTCGCCCGGCGCGGCCTTTATGCGCGTGGAACTGCCGTCCGGCAAGAGCTTCCAGCTTTGTTCGTTGTCCTTGAAATTCGCCACCATGATCTGCCCGAGAACCTGCTCATGCACGGTGGCATTGAGAATCGGGCACAGCACCTCAACCCGGCGGTCGAGATTGCGCGGCATCATATCGGCGGAGGAAATGTAGAGCGCCGCTTTCGGGTGCGGCAGCAGGTGGCCGGCGCCGAAGCCGTAGATGCGTCCGTGTTCGAGAAAGCGGCCGACGATGGATTTCACCCGGATATTGTCGGACAGGCCCGGCACGCCGGGCCGCAGGCAGCAGATGCCGCGCACCACCAGATCGACCGCAACGCCGGCGCTCGATGCGTCGTAGAGCGCGTCGATGATCTCCGGATCGACCAGCGCATTCATCTTCATCCAGATTGCCGCCGGTTTGCCGGCCCTGGCATTGGCGGCTTCATGCGCGATATGGTCGAGAACCCGCTCGCGCAGATTGATCGGCGAGATCGCCATTTTTTCAAGCTCGGCCGGCTCGGCATAACCGGTGATGTAGTTGAAGATGCGCGCCACATCGCGCGCAATCACCGGCTCGGCGGAAAAGAACGACAGATCGGTATAAACACGCGCGGTAACGGGGTGATAATTGCCGGTGCCGACGTGAACATAGGTCGCAAGCGCACCGCCCTCGCGGCGCACCACCAATGACAGCTTGGCGTGGGTCTTGAGTTCGATGAAGCCGTACACAACCTGGACGCCGGCGCGTTCGAGATCGCGCGCCCAGCGAATATTGGCTTCCTCGTCGAAACGCGCCTTGAGCTCGACCAGCGCGGTGACCGACTTGCCGGCCTCCGCCGCTTCCACCAGCGTCTTGACGATGGGGGATTCGGCGGACGTGCGGTAGAGCGTCTGCTTGATCGCCACCACATTGGGATCGCGCGCCGCCTGCTGCAGGAACTGCACCACCACGTCGAAGGATTCGTAAGGGTGGTGAACGATCAGATCCTTCTGCCGGATGGCGGCGAAGCAGTCGCCGCCGTGATCGCGGATGCGCTCGGGATAGCGCGGATTGTAGGGCACGAATTCGAGATCGGGACGGTCGAGCCGGGTGAGCTGGGCCAGATCGTTGAGCGCCAGCACGCCATCGACCAGAAATACCTCGTCGTCCGCCACCGCGAGCGCACGCTGCACGAAGTTGCGCAATTCCTCCGGCATCGCCGCATCGAGTTCCAGCCGGATCACCGAACCGCGCCGGCGGCGCTTGAGCGCGGTCTCGTACAGGCGCACCAGATCCTCGGCCTCTTCCTCGATTTCGACTTCCGAATCGCGGATGGCGCGAAATGCGCCCTGCCCTTTGACGGCGTAGCCGGGGAACAGGCGGCCGATGAACATTGCGGTCGCCTCTTCGAGCGCGATCAGGCGGATGCCCTGATCGCTACCGCTCGGCAGCCGGATGAAACGCTCGATCTTCTGCGGCATGCGGATGAGCGCGTTCATCGCCTTGCCGTCCTTGACGCGCGCGAGCTGCAACGCGATCGAGAAACCGAGATTGGGGATGAACGGGAATGGATGCGCCGGATCGATGGCGAGCGGCGTCAGCAGTGGAAATACGTGGGTGAGGAATCGATCCTCCAGCCAGACGCGCTCCGCCTTTTTGAGGTTGGCCCCCTCGATCAGCGTCACGCCGGCGCCGGCCAGCGCCGGACGCAGATCCAGCCAGCGCCGCTGCTGGTCGCTGGCGAGGCTTGCAACCGCCTCGCCAATGCGCGCGAGCTGCTCGCCCGGCGTCAGTCCGTCCGGGCTCTGGGTCACGATGCCCTGGCGCACCTGACCCTTGAGGCCGGCCACCCGCACCATGAAGAATTCGTCGAGATTGTTGGCCGAGATCGACAGGAAGCGCACCCGCTCCAGCAGCGGGTGATGCTCATTGCCGGCCTCTTCCAGCACCCGCTGGTTGAAGTGCAGCCAGGACAGTTCGCGGTTGATGAAGCGGTCCGGGCGCGACTTTATGGTTAACAAGGACGAGGAATGAGCTTGCTGCGGGACTTCGCCACGGCTCACGACCGAAACGATTTCCTCAACCGGAGCAATAGCTTGTGCGCGATCTGCCATTTGAAAGGGGGCCTGAACCAACATAACTATAGCCGACAAAGATGGCGGCTGGATGACAGTTCGGCTGCCCCGGTCGAAAATAACCCCGCAGCGGAAGTCCCTCGCTGCGCAGTTCGGCGTTTTCGAACAAAAAATCGAGCAAGCCGCAGAACGAGCGAGAGCAAGTACTGATCAAAGGCAAGTTAGCTGCCCGCGCCGCAGTCACGTTCGCTTCGGCGGCGTAGGCTATGTTCGAAGACGAGCAGGGCTCGCCGTCACTTCGAGCGGGTGACTTTAACGCTGTAGGTGTGGGTTGTGGTATTGTAACTCACTACTTCGATGGTGACCCCTAAGGCAAGATTTCTATACTTCCTGCCAGGTCGATATTCAGCATTGCCCAATGCGTAGTTCGGCCAAGATTTCCCGGCAGGCGCGGTGCAGTTCGTGGAATCATAATCGTTTTTAGTCGCGTCCATCGGCACCGCCCATCCGCTCTGGCTATTAAAGTAACAGTGGCCGCCGATCGGCGCGCGGTTCATTTGGACGTCGTGAATAATCACACCGCCAAAGGTAAGCCCACGGTCGAATTGCCAGTTTTTGAGGCGCGTCTCGACCGTAATGTAGTGCGCGGCAGAACCCGTGCAGGACACCCCTGCCAAGCATATTTTTATCATTTTGATGCCGGCGCCCAAAGGCAATGCGTCGGCTTCGAGATTCACGGTCTGAGTTGTTACGCTATTGATGACGACCTGATTGGCCGCGGGAATCCAACCAACATGGTCCTTATGCGGTGTAATGTATCCGTCGCCCGGCTCACTACAGTACAACAAAGTGTTGGCGCCAGCGCTGTTGGCGGAATTGTAGCTGCCGCATTGTTTGTAATTCACGCCCGATACCGAGCTCAACATGTCCCATGGGCTGTCATAGGCGTGGTAAACCCAACCCGAGTGCGGTAGCCCAAGGCTATGGCCCATCTCATGCGAATAGACGCCGGTTTCCTGCCCCCATGGCGGCTCCCAGGTCGCTCCGTATAGCTTGGCGTTGTAGAAGAAACCGCCGCCCCAGGCGCAGCAATCGAGATCGTTGTTCAACACAAAATTGATATTGTCATAGACGGTAACATTGATCCCAGCAGCAACAGCCATATCCATAGCATCTTTCGCGAGCGTCATTATATTGGCACAAGCACTCGACCACCCGCAATTCGCGTAGCCGGTTTTCGACTTTGGCAGAGTGAGCCACGTTGTCGGGTTGAGGCCCCCTACGCCGCCGACATCGGCCTTCCATTGCAACTTGCCCCACGAGGTCTTGTTAAAGAAGCCGTTTATCGTCGCCGGGATAGTGGCGTTAACCGATATCTTCGGGTTGCTCAGGTCTTTGAAGAATTGCGGGGTATTTGGTTGCTGCGCGTCGCCTTTGAATCTGAGCAATAAAAACAACACGCGGCGAATGGTCGGGACCCGCGGCTGCACAGGCACGGCTGACTCGACCGGCTCCAGGCGATCGACGGATATTCGGCCCGGACCGGTCGCACTGGCATTGCGGTTCAATCGACCTGCGATCGCGACTTGCTTCCCGAAATATTGAACTGCTCCGGTCTGCTGCGCGCTGTTTATGTCGAGCTGGTAGGTCGTGCCATCGGGTAACGTGATATTGAAATACGTTGCACCACCGGAATGCCCGGGCGCTGGGTCACCCCATATGACAGTAAGGATTCCTTCGAAGCGCTGAGGCGCAGTTTGCGCGATCGCCGTAATATTGCCGAACGCGGCAATTCCGGCAACCAAAATGGCTACGCAATATACGGCTATCCAACGCGCGCGACTTTTTGTCATCGCACTATCCCCCCAATAAAACCGACTCATTATACCGTGTCTTTTGAGCATGCAAAGACGACCCCTGCGCCGCCATAGCCGGCGGACTTTCTGATTTGCTTGGCTCGAAGAAAACGGGCGACATCGAGTTAATTCCGGCATTGCCACATCGCGCCAATTTACGGCAATGCAGCATTTCGGTCGCTATGAGAGCAAAGCAGCCATTGACCAAGCCGCACTTAAAAAAGCGGATTTATGAGTACACGCCCTAGGTATTTGGTGGCATGTAGCCAAGGTATTTGGTGGCATGTAGCCAAGTCCGAGAACCGGTTCCCACCCACCGAATAAGTCAGAGGACAGGCCTTTCTCTATAGCGTACTAGCGGAACAGCTCCGCCGCCAGCGCCCGCGTCACCGGCCGGTGCTGGCGCATCGCCTCCTCGTCGAGCCGCACCACCGCGGCATGGGCGGCCGAAAACGAGCGTTCGATGCGGTTGGCAAGATAATTCACCAGCGCCTCGTCGACCGCGAGCTGCCGGTCGGCGGCGAGTTTGACGATCAGCGCGCGCAACAACACGTCGTCGGGCGGAGCGAGCGAAACGTTTGGCAGCGCCCGCAGGCGCGAGTTGAGATCGCGGATGCCAACCGGAAAACCGGAGAGCGCCGAACGCGCGGTCAGCAGCACGAAGGCTGCCTCCTCACGCGCCAGGTTGATGAGATGGAACAGCGCGCGTTCGTCGAGGCCGTCCGGATCGAGGTCCTCGATCACCAGCGCGCCGGTAGCCAAGGCCGCCGGTGGATCGGTATCACCCAACAATTTCGCCGACAGCACCCGCGCACCCGTGGCCTCGGCCCAGATCGCCGCGAGATGGCTCTTGCCTGACCCATGCGGGCCGATCAGCCCCATGATCCGATCCGGCCAATCCGGCCAGCGATCGACCAGCGTCAGCGCCGCCGCATTCGACGGGCCGGACAGGAAATCCTCACGGGCAAAGCTGACGGCGTGATCGAGCGCAAGCACGAGCTGACGTGGACCGAACGCGCGGCCCAGATCACGATCCAATATGTTGTGCTTGCCGCTCAACCCGATGTCCCGCCGGTAAAGAGCGAGCTTTCCAGATAGCGCCGCAGCGCGAACCGCGCCAGCACGCCGATGGTGGCGGCGAGCGGCACTGCCACCAGCAGGCCGACGAAACCGAACAGGTAACCGAAAGCAAGCAGCGCAAAGATCAGCCAGACAGGGTGCAAACCCACGCTCTGGCCCACCAGCTTGGGCGACAGCACATTGCCTTCCAAGAACTGGCCGACCAGGAAGATGCCGAGGACGATCAGGATCGAACTATAGTCCGGCCAAAACTGAGCCACCGCCACGCCGAGCGCAAGGATCAAGCCGGTCATCGATCCGACATAGGGGATGAACGTGATCAGCCCGGAAATCAGGCCGATCAACAGGCCAAAATTGAGCCCGCTCAAAATCAGCGCCACCGCGTAGAACGAGCCGAGGATCAGGCAGACCGCGCTCTGCCCGCGCACAAAACCGGCAATGGCCGCATCGACCTCGCGCGCCAATTGACGCACGGTCGCGCGCTGCGACAGCGGAACCCAGTCGTCGACAGTACGGATCATGCGGTGCCAATCGTAGATCAGATAGAACGCCACCACCGGCGTCACCACAATCAGCGAGAACAGCGACACCAGCGCGCGTCCGCCCGACCACAGCGAGCGCAGAAAAGTAGTCAGCCAGCCGACGCCTTGCGTCACCAGATCGGTGATCGTCTTGTCGGTGTTGAACCCTGCGCCGAGCAGCTTGTGCACCCAGGGCCGGCTCGGATCGCTGAGCAGCGATTGCAGCTTGGTCACATAGCCCGGAATATTCTCGATGAATGACGTGAGCTGGCTGCCGAGGATCGGCGCCACCAGAAAGATAAGCAGCACGAAACCCATCACCACCAGCATGATGATCAAAAGCGCGGCGGCCAGCCGGTTGACGCCGATGCTTTCAATCCGGTCGGTCAGCGGCGTAAGCAGATAGGCGATGGCCGCGCCCGCCACGAACGGCAGCAGGATTTCGCTGAGCAGCCACAACACCAATACGAACGCGGCCAGCGCCGCCAGCCAGAATATGAGCTGGCGTTGGAACGCGTTGCCGGCCTCCCCGCCGGCGGGACGACGCGAGCGCGGCTGGGTGCGCGGGCTCATGGTCCGGCCGTCGCGGAATTCATGTGGCGCACCCATTCGGCGACATAGGCGGCCACCGACAGCAAGGTCAAGGCTGCCACCAGGCCCATCAGCACAAGCGTCAGCGTGGCGGTATGGATATCGAAGCCAAGCGAGCCAAGCACCACGCAGGCGAACAGGATCTGCGCCAGGGTGTTGAGCTTAGACACCAGCAGCGGCTTGATCTTGAGCGGATTGCCCATCACCCAGGACAGCATGATGCCGCCGACGATCAAGATGTCGCGCGACACCACCAGGATCACCAGCCAGCGCGGGATGAAGCCGTTAATGCCGAGGGTTAGATAGATCGACACGATCAGCGCCTTGTCGGCGAGCGGATCGAGATAGGCGCCGAGCTCGGTGGTCATATTGAAGCGCTTGGCCAGAAAGCCATCGACCGCGTCGCTCACGCCGGCGACCACGAACAGCACGAAGGCGATCCACATCGTGCCGGACGCAATCGCCCAGACCACGATCGGCACCAGCAGAATACGCCCAAGCGTAATAAGGTTCGGAATACTCAAAACAAAGTCCCGGCTTGTTGACGCGCCCCGGCCGGTCCGGCCGGCAGCACGCCATTCCCAGTGGCGGAGTATAACGACGGGCTGACCATTGCGCGACTTGCGATTCCGACGTAACCCCAGGCACTAAAGCGCAGGCTTAGACCACAATACCCTACTCGCCTAACATTTTGCTTGCGCATGATCTTTTCCGACCTTCCTTCGCCCGCCGAAGCGGGCTTCGCGAAGGCGGGAAACCGGTTCCGGGATCATGCGCTAACGAGGGCCATCATGGCAGAAAAGGAGCGCGGCCTCACTTACGCGCAAGCAGGCGTCGATATCGATGCCGGCAACCGGATGGTGGAGCTGATCAAGCCGCTGGTGCGCTCAACCGCGCGCCCCGGGGCAGACGCGGAAATCGGCGGTTTCGGCGGCCTGTTCGACCTCAAACGGGCGGGTTTTACCGATCCGGTGCTGGTGGCCGCCAATGACGGCGTCGGCACCAAGGTCAAGATCGCCATCGAGACCGGCCGCCACGACACCATTGGCATCGATCTGGTCGCCATGTCGGTCAACGACCTGGTGGTGCAAGGCGCCGAGCCCCTGTTCTTCCTCGACTACTATGCCTGCGGCAAGCTCAAGCCGGAAACCGGCGCCGCCGTGGTCGCCGGCATCAGCGTCGGATGCCGCCAGGCCGGTTGCGCGCTGATCGGCGGCGAGACCGCGGAAATGCCCGGGCTCTATCAGGGCGACGACTACGATCTCGCCGGTTTCGCGGTCGGCGCGGTCGAGCGTGGCGAGGTGCTGCCGCGCGCCGATATCGCGCCAGGTGATGTCATTATCGGGCTCGCGTCCTCGGGCGTCCATTCCAACGGATTTTCGCTGGTGCGCAAGGTCGTCGCCAAGAGTGGGCTCGCCTGGAGCGTGCCGGCACCGTTTGATCCTTCGCAGACACTGGGCGAAGCCATCCTGGCGCCGACCCGCATCTATGTGAAGTCGTGCCTGGCTGCGATCCGCGCGACCAAGGGCGTGAAAGGCCTCGCCCACATTACCGGTGGCGGCTTTCCCGACAATATCCCGCGCGTGCTGCCGAAAGGCATGGGCGCGCGCATCGATCTGTCACGCGTGCCGGTGCTGCCGGTGTTCAAGTGGCTGGCGCACGAAGGCGGCATCGCGCAAGCGGAAATGCTGCGCACCTTCAACTGCGGCATCGGCATGATCGCGATCGCTTCACCCAAGGACGCTGGCGCGGTCGCCGACGCCTTCACGCGCGCGGGCGAACGGGCGCACACCATCGGCGAAGTGATGCGTGCCGCCAGCGAACCGCGCGTCGTCTATGACGGCGCGCTCGATCTTGCCGGGTAACACATGAGCCGCAAACGCGTCGCCGTTCAGATTTCCGGCCGCGGCTCCAATATGGCGGCGCTGATCGAGGCCGCGAAGGACAAGAATTTTCCGGCCGAAATCGTGCTGGTGGCCTCGAACCGGCCGGACGCGGGCGGTCTCGCTATTGCGCGCGACGCCGGCATCGCCACGGCAATCGTCGATCACACGGCCTACGGCAAGGACCGGCCTGCATTCGACCGCGCCATGCAGGCGGTACTCGATGAAAGTCACATCGAACTCATTTGCCTTGCCGGTTTCATGCGGCTACTGACCGACGCGTTCGTCAAGCATTGGCATGAGCGCATGATCAATATCCACCCCGCTCTGCTGCCGGCGTTCAAGGGTCTCGACACCCACAAGCGCGCTCTCGCGGCCGGCGTGAAGGTGCACGGCGCTACCGTGCATTTCGTGGTGCCGGAGATGGACGCGGGGCCGGTCATCATGCAGGGCGCGGTCGCCGTGCGCACCGACGATACCGAAGCTACGCTCGCCGCGCGCGTGCTGGCCGTCGAACACCGGATCTATCCAATGGCGCTCAGTCTGCTGGCGCAAGGGCGCGTGCAAGTCATCGACGGCCGCTGCCTGATCGATGGCAAACCCGCGCCCGATACCGCCTCGCTTGTTCCATCGGCCTGATATACTTACCGGCGCAGCGTGAATATTGCCGGCACGGCGGTGTTATTACCGTGGACGCCACCGCTCAGAGTGGCCGAATGCGGCACGGGAGTAACGTCATGAATGGACGGGCAGGCGGCGAGCCTAACCTACTGTTTCCGGGACTTGCGGGGTTTTACGCAGCGGTTTCCGATCTTTGGTACCCGATGATCCGCATCATGGCTGGCGGCATCTTACTCGTTCACGGTTGGGGCAAAATCAATTCCGGCATCAACCCGCTTGCAGGCTATCTCGGCAAAGTCGGCCTGACGCCTCCAACCCCGCTCGCCTATGTGGTGTTCACCAACGAGACCATCGGCGCCGTCTGTATCATATTCGGCCTGGCCACCAGGTTCTTCGCGGCCTCGATCGCGATCGAATTGGCCGTCGCCCTTTGGCTCGTTCACGCCGCCAAGGGATTTGGCGTGTCAGCCGGGGGGTACGAATACGTGCTGATGTGGGGCATCATCATGTTCGCTATCGCATTGCGCGGTGGCGGGCCCTATTCGCTCGACCGTGTGATCGGCAAGGAACTTTAGGCCCGCAACGCCATCCGAAATGTTGTCCACTGCCACCGCTTGCCCACTGGGGATGACCTGTCAAAAGGAATTGCAGCCTTCGTCGCGGGGTCCCATCATGCGACGGTCGTCCGCCAAACCAATCAATGCTGGGGGAAACCATGTCAAATAAATCGTCGCATCCGCTGCTGTCATGTACCGATGGCATCGCCACTGGAATGACCGATATCCTGCTGCTCATCGGCCGCGTGCTGCTCGCAGCCGTATTCTTAATGACGGTGTGGACCGGCGGTCCGAGCGCTGCCTATCTCAAGTCCATCAATTTTATCGCGCCCGATTTCATGAGCCCATTCGCGCACGTCGTCGAATGGATCATTATCGTTACGCTGATCCTCGGTATCGGCACACGTTATGGCGCATTGCTCGCGTTCGCATTCGTCGTAATCGCCTTAGTGGCTGCGCACCTCTATTGGCAATTTCCCGCGGCTGCGCAAGGTCTGCAATACGTCTTCCTCAGCAAGGACCTCGCCATCGCCGGCGGCGCGCTCGCTTTGTTCGTGACCGGCGGCGGTCGCTTCAGCATCGACAATATGCTGGCGGGTAAAGGCTGAACGGCTCACGAGGCGCGCCGCACCCACACCTTGTTGTCGTGGAAGGCGGCGCCGCCGAAGGGCGCAATTGCGTCCGCTCCGGTCAGCGTGTTAATGCCGCAGCCGTCGGCGTAAGCCGAATTCGGCCAGATCGATTCGGCGATCAGAACGCCGCGCCGCACGCCGGCAAACAGCCGCGCGTGCAGGCGCACCTCGCCGCGTGTATTGCCCAGCACGACATAATCGCCGTCGCCAATTGCAAGCGCCTTGGCGTCGTCGGGATGGATCATCACATTCGGACGCTTCTCCTGCGCCAGCGAGGTCGGCGTCTCGTTGAAGGTCGAATTGAGAAAACCGCGCGACGGCGAGGTCGCCAGGCGGAACGGATGGTCTTGGTCGGCCTGCTCGATCGAGGCCCAATGATCCGGCAGGCTCGGCATGTCGGCAATCGGCCCGCAATTGTAGGGACTGCGGAACGGCACGTTCGGCCAGTCGGGCTTGAAGCGGAACTTGCCGTCGGGCCAGGCGAAGCCCTCAAGATAATGAGATTGCGCGAACGGCGGCTGGCAGTCGATCCAGCGGTTCAACTCCAGTTGTTCAAGCGTGCCGCGCTTCGACACGCGCAGCATCTGATCGATCAACTGGCGCGGGCTCATCGTGAACCCTACATGCTCGGCGCCGACGCGCTTGGCGAGAGCGCAGATCACCTCGTGATTGCTGCGGCATTCGCCCGGCGGCTCGACCAGCTTGGGCCCGAGTATAATGTATTGATGCCCGCCGCCGCGATAGACATCGTCGTGCTCAAGGAAAGTGGTCGCCGGCAGCAGCACGTCGGCCATCTTGGCGGTCTCGGTCATGACCTGCTCGTGCACGCACACGAACAAGTCGTCGCGCGCAAAGCCGCGCTTGACTTGGGCCTGATCGGGCGCGACCGAGAGCGGATTAGTATTCTGCACGATCATCGCCATGACCGGCCCGCCGCCCTGTAGCGCTTCGCGCTCGCCGGTCAGGATGGCCCCGATACGCGACTGGTCGAGCATGCGCACCGAGCGGTCGTGCACGTCGAGCCCTTCTATCAGCGTACGGTCGAGCTTGTAGATATCGGAATTATTGTGGAAGGCGCCGCCGCCCTCCACTGCCCAAGCGCCGGTCACCGCGGCGATACAGCTTGCCGCATGCATGTTAGCCGCGCCGTTGCGCGAACGCGAAAAGCCGTAGCCGAGCCGGAAATAAGCGCGCTTGCGCTCACCGATCAGCCGGGCGAATGCCTCGATTGTTTCCACCGGCGTGCCGGTAATCGCGGAAGCCCAGGCCGGGTCGCGCGTGCGCAGATGCGTCTCCAGCTCACGCGGCGCGTCGGTATATTTCTCCAGATAATCCCAATCGGCAAAGCCGTCGCGGAACAGGCAATGCATCACCGCGCAGGCGAGCGCGCCATCGGTGCCCGGTTTAACCAGTACCAGAAGATCGGCCTGCTCCATGGTGCCGTTCATGTAGATGTCCACCGCCGCGATCTTGGCGCCACGCTCCTTGCGGGCGCGGATGGCGTGGGTCATCACATTGACCTGCGTGTTCACCGCATTGGTGCCCCAGATCACCACCAGATCGGATTTCGCCATTTCGCGCGGATCGACCCCGGCAATGCGCCCGGTGCCGGCAGCGAAACCGCTGAAGGCCGGATTGACACAGATGGTGGAATGGAAGCCGGAATATTTTTTGGCGTGGCGCAGCCTATTGATGCCGTCGCGCATCACTAGGCCCATGGTGCCGGCATAATAGTAAGGCCACACCGCCTCGGCGCCGTGACGCTGCTCGGCCTTGAGGAAATTCTCGGCGACCAGATCGAGCGCGTCGTCCCAGGAGATCGGCGCAAATTCGCCCGAGCCCTTGGCGCCGACGCGCCGCATCGGATGCATCAGGCGATCGGCGTGATGTTCGCGCTCGGCGTAGCGCGCGACCTTGGCGCAGATCACGCCTGCGGTGTAGTCGTTGTCTTTCGAGCCGTGAACCCGCCCGATGGTGCGCTCGTCGATCAGTTCGACTTCGAGTGCACAGGTCGACGGACAATCGTGCGGACAGGCCGAATAGCCGATCCGAACCGCCGAACCGCGGTCCCGCAGCGCCTTGTTCATCCGGCAATCGCCTTCCTCGTTGGGAGGACTCGGCTAGACATCTTGTGTTTCCGCCTGCAGACGATGGGATCTTACCAAATAAAGGCCAGTCGAGACGACGATGATGGCGCCCGCAATCCCGCACGCCACATCGAGCCAGTAAGCCATCGATTCCGGAATATATATTGCGACCGCCGGATCGTCCGGTAGCAAGCCGCCCGCGATCCAGCCGAGCAGCGCCCCGCCGCCCCAGATGACAATCGGGAAGCGCTCGATGATGGCGAGGAACAACGCACTGCCGGCAATGACGACCGGGATGCTGACCGCCAGACCGAGCCCGAGCAGCACGTAATTGCCTTTCGCCGCCGCCGCCACCGCGATCACGTTGTCGAGACTCATCACCAAATTGGCGACAACGACCACGCGAACCGCCCGCCACAAATCCTCGACCGCCTCGGTCGAATCATCGGCATCTTGATGCTGCGGCGTCACCAGCTTGATCGCGACCCAAAACAAAGCCAGCCCGCCGGCGAACTTCAGGTAAGGCAACTGCATCAAGGTCGCGACGATGCCGGTAAACAGGATCAGCAGAACCGCCGCGCAGCCTGCGCCCAGCACCATGCCCCAGAACCGCTCCTTGGGCGGAAGCCCGCGCACTGCAAGCGCAATTACGACCGCATTGTCGCCGGACAACAGAATATTGATGCCCATGATTTGGACGGCCGCCAGCCAGAAGGCCGGATGCATCATCTGAGACGCAATGGATTCCACAGGTCGTACCCCCCAAGATTCGCTTTTAGCGCTTGGCGCAAATAATTGAGGCCAAAGGCAGGTCCGTGGCGTGATCGTCGGCCCGCAAATAGTCTACAGGGCCGCAAGGCAGGGTGGCTAGCCGCGAAATCGCGACGCAACGGCGGCGGCGCGCCCCGTCAGCCGACGATCTCGTTGCCGGCGAAGAACTGGACAATTTCCGCCACCGCGTTTTCAGCGGAATCGGAGCCGTGCACGGAATTCTCGCCGATCGAGCGGGCGTGCACTTTGCGGATCGTGTTGGCGGCGGCCTTGGCCGGGTCGGTGGCCCCCATGACGTCGCGATATTTGGCGATGGCGTTGTCGCCTTCCAGCACTTGCACCACCACCGGGCCGGAGGTCATGAAGGCGACCAATTCGCCGAAGAACGGCCGCTCGCGGTGCACGCCGTAGAAGCGCTCGGCCTGTTCGCGCGTGATAAGCACGCGCTTTTGTCCGATAATGCGCAGGCCGGCAGCCTCGATCATGGCATTGATGGCGCCAGTCAAATTGCGCGCGGTCGCATCGGGTTTCAGGATCGAAAACGTACGCTCGACCGCCATCTGATTTAATCCTTCACACAGTTTGCCGGGGGAGTAAGCTTGCCGCGGCTTATAGCGGGAGGCCTCATTCGCGGCAAGGCTGTGAGGAACAAGCGATGAAATCTCGTTACCTGATGTTTGCGGCCTATAACGCCTGGTGCAATGCGCGGCTTTATGACGCCGCCGCCATGGTATCCGATGCCGACTACCGTGCCGACCGCGGCGCCTTCTTCAAGTCGCTGCACGGAACCCTCAACCATCTGCTGGTCGGCGACCGCATCTGGATGCGGCGCTTCACCGGCACCGGCGAAGTTCCGTCCAGTCTCGACGCCATCCTGTACGACGATTTCGAAGCGTTGCGCGCCGCGCGCCGAAGCGAAGACACGCTCATCAACCGCTATATCAACCGCTTGAGCGAGGACGATCTCAATCGCACCATCCGCTTCCGCACCATGGTCAATCCGCAGACCATCGAGCAGACGCTGGCGCCGGCGCTCGATCATTTCTTCAATCACCAGACCCACCACCGCGGCCAGGCGCACGCATTGCTCTCCTCGATCCTCGGCAACGACGCCACACCCAGCTTCGACCTGATCATTTACCAGCGCGAGACAGGAACTGGCGGCTTGCGCAAGGTGGAGTAACGCTCCTTGCTCGAGTGGATTCGTTCCACTTTCCGTTCGTCCCCGCTCCCGCCTGCGCGGGAGCAGGCTCCAGCGGGGACCCAGAGCCACAAGATACCGACTCCGAGTGCGTTACCTTGGATTCCCGCTTGCGCGGGAATGAGCGGAGTTTGGGTCGCCGCCGCCCCGACAGGTTCCAACCCTCCTGCTGAATGGGGGATTGCATCCAAAGGCCCGCTACGCCAAAAGGCGCGGGCCATGCTTGTCATCGACGATCTAACCGTACGTATTGCCGGCCGCCCGCTCATCGAGGATGCGTCCGTCCGCATCACGCCGGGCGCCCGCGTCGGCCTGGTCGGCCGCAACGGCTCCGGCAAGACCACCTTGTTCGGCGTAATCGCGGGCGACATCTCGCCCGAGCACGGCAGCGTGGAACTGCCGCCGCGCTGGCGCATCGGACGGCTGGCGCAGGAAGCGCCCAACGGTCCGGAAAGCCTGCTCGATGTGGTGCTCAAGGCCCATGGCGAGCGCAGCGCCCTGCTGGCCGAGGCGGAAACCGCGCACGATCCGCATCGAATCGCCGAGATCCAGACCAGGCTTGCCGATATCGGCGCCCACGCGGCGCCCGCCCGCGCGGCGTCGATCCTGTCGGGCCTGGGTTTTTCCACCGCCGATCAGGCGCGGCCCTGTTCGGAATTTTCCGGCGGCTGGCGCATGCGCGTGGCGCTCGCCGCCACTCTATTCGCCGAGCCCGACCTGCTGCTGCTCGACGAGCCGACCAACTATCTCGACCTGGAAGGCACCTTGTGGCTGCAGGATCATCTGGCGCGCTATCCGAACACCATGATGATCATCAGCCACGACCGCGATCTGTTGGACAGCGCGGTCGACCAGATTTTGTCGCTGGAAGCCAAGCAGCTGACGCTTTATCGCGGCGGCTATTCCGACTTCGAGCGGCTGCGCAGCGAACGCCTGGTGCTCGACCAGAAGATGATGAAAAAGCAGGATGAGCAGCGCAAACATCTGCAGGCTTTCGTCGACCGCTTCCGCGCCAAGGCCAGCAAGGCGCGGCAGGCGCAGTCGCGCATCAAGATGCTGGCCAAGCTGCAGCCGGTCGTCTCGCTGGTCACCGACGAGGTGCGCCCGATCCACTTTCCGGCGCCGCACAAGCTGCTGTCACCGCCGATCATCGCCACCGACGACGTCGATGTCGGCTACGAACCCGGACATCCGATCCTGTCCGGCCTGACGCTGCGCATCGACAATGACGACCGCATTGCGCTGCTCGGCTCCAACGGCAACGGCAAATCCACGCTGGTGAAGCTGCTGGCGGGAAAGCTTGCGCCCGAACACGGTACGGTGACGCGCGCGGCAACCCTCAAGGTCGGTTATTTCGCCCAACACCAGCTCGACGAGCTCGACGAAGATCGCAGCCCCTACGATCACGTGCGCGATCTGATGCCGGACCAGCCCGAGGCCAAAGTGCGCGGCAAAGCGGGCGCCATCGGATTTTCGGGCCCTGCCGCCAACAGCGCGGTCAAGACGCTATCGGGCGGCGAAAAAGCGCGGCTACTGTTGGGACTTGCGACATTCGCCGCGCCGCATCTCGTCATTCTTGACGAGCCGACCAACCATCTCGACATCGACAGCCGCGCCGCGCTGATCGAGGCAATCAACGATTATCCCGGCGCGGTGATCCTGGTATCGCATGACCGCTATCTGCTGGAGGCCTGCGCCGACCGGCTCTGGCTGGTCCATGGCGGGCGGGTGAAACCATTCGACGGCGATCTCGACGATTACCGCCGCAACGTGCTGGCCGGAGGCGACCACGGAATTACGGTGGGGGCAAAATCGCCGGCGCGCGATCCGGTACAGGCGCGTCGCGCCGCCGCCGACAAGCGGGTCGAAACGGCGCCCTTGCGTAAGCGGATTTCGCAGGTCGAACTCATCATCGCGCAGCTGACGCGCCAGCTCGGCAAGCTCGACAATACCTTGGCCGATGGCGAATTGTTCGCGCGCGACCCGGCACGCGCCGCCGACCTTTCAAAGACGCGCGCCAATGTCGTGACGGCTTTGGCCAAAGCGGAAGAGGAATGGCTGGCGGCGAGTGCGGCGCTCGAGACCGCGTAGCCGGCGCAGGACGAAGGCTATTGCACCGCCGCGGTTTTCGGTTTCGGCGCGGGCTTTTTGGCCTTCTTTTTCGACGGCGCCTTGGGCGGGGCCGGCGGGGTCGGGGCGCGGCTGATTTCCTTCAAGCGGCCGTCGCCGAAACGATAGATGCCGGGCCACGGGCCGCTGAGATAGGTGAGCACGACCTTGCGCTCGCCTTTGTCGCCGGTGCCGATGTTGACGTTGCCGGGAGCGCCGGCGCGCCGCGCCGCCTGGCACTCGGTCATGCCGAGCGCGATGCCGCCCATGACCTGTGGAGCGCCCGGCTCCGGGACGCCTTGCAATCCCACGGCGGGCGTAATCGAGGCGAGCGTGGCCGCCGGCATGGGCGGCCCGGCAAGATCGCCGGCTATCGTTCCGACCGGACGGTCGGCGGGCGGCGCGCTCGCGGCCTCTGCCACCGCCTCTGGCGCAGCCGGTGCCGGTGCCTCGGCGACGCAGCGTCCATCGGCGTCGACAAGATCTTCCGGACCGACCGGTCCCTTGGGGCCAAGTTCGGCGGTCTTGGCCTCGGTGCTAAGCTTTGCCCATTCGGGCTTGGTGAAAACATCGACCGGCTTGGCGAACCAGCCGCCCTCGTTTGAGTCCTGGAAGACGCCAGACGCATTTTTGCAGCCCGCCAATGGCAGGGCCAGCACGGCGGCGCAGACCAGCGCAATCCTGGAAACGGCACGATGACGCGGCAAATCAACTACCCCCGGACCAATCTATCGTCTTGTCCCTAAAGCCGGATTTTGCGTCAGTACGATGGCGGCAGGCAAGCCCTGGCGCATGAAAGGGTTACTGGGCCAATCAAGGAGTACCGGGCCAATCAGCCCAACTAGGCCAATGGCCGATAGGGCAATGGCCTATTTCCTGCAGTTTTGAGCATTTCACCACACAGGCAAGCGCCATCGCCCGTATTCTTTGCGGCCCCGGGCAGGCCGTATCGCCCTTTTCCGTCCCCCTCAAACATGAGGGATGGCGCGCCGATCGGCGCAGTCTTTCGTCAGTACACGCACCGTTTCCGATGCGTGGCGCCTCTCGGCGCGCCACCCAGACAAGCTTGCGCAGTCTGGGCTTATTTGGCGGCTTTTCTGTCCCCGGGACCGTGCTTCCGGATGCGCGACGGAGGACTCTTCGCCCTCTTTATCCGGGCAGCTTTCGCCGCCCTTCACCCGCACCTCGTCCAGCCATTTAAGGCAGACCCCCATAGTAGGGCCGGACGGTTACCCGGGGCCTCCCGGGAGCGGGGGTACGTTCGTCCCCGCCCGCAGGCGCCGCACTTGGTTCCATCTTCGAAACGTCTCGCGAAGACGCCCTCAGTCGAACCAAGCGCGCCCATAATAAGGCCGCCAAAGCGAGCGGGGATAAGTTCTCACGCGACTGTGATTATAGTCCTGGCGCATGATCCCGAAAAGTGGGAACCGGTTTCCCGCCTTCGCGAAGCTCGCTTCGGCGGGCGAAGCAAGGTCGGATAAGATCATGCGCAAACAAAATGTTAGGGGCGCGACTAATTCAGTCTGAATGAATCAGACTCTAGCGCGCAGCCAGCGCCGGTTCAGGCCTTCTTCACCCAGCGGCCGCCGTCGTCCGGCTGCCAATAGGTCGCCTCGAAGCCTTTGGTCTTGGCGTCGGCCCACTGCGTCCGCGCGGCGGCCACCGCATCCTCGTCGTCGCCGTCAAACACCAGCACGATGCGTTGATAGGTCTCGGCGTCGGCCGGCACAGCCGCGCCCTCGATCAGGAAGCGCACGTTCGCGGCATTCGGATTGCCGTCATTGATCGTGAGCAGCACCGGCTGCGAGGCAGCCTCAGGCTCGCGCCAGGTGCCGTGCGGCAGAAATCCGTCGTCGCGATAGGTCCACAGATGCGCGTCGAGCGCCTCGATGCGCTCTTCGGAAGCGCCCTGCACGATCACGCGCCAGCCGCGCTCAAGCGACTTTTCCAACAGCGGCGTGAGCACGCCTTCCAGCTTCTGGCCTTGCAAGTGATAGAAAAGAATTTCGGTCATCGGTTCAGGTCCACTCGCCCAATAAGCCGCCCGCTCTCGGCGTGC
>JBBRAL010000053.1:0-31850 GCA_038206805.1 Hyphomicrobiales bacterium
TAGCGCTTCGAGCCGCTTGTTAGTATCGAAGAACCCGAATTGCCCCATAGACCGCTCCCGCTCTCAGACCTTGTGCGTTCCTTGAATCTGATTTGCAGTTCGTCGGCCAGACGGCAGCGTAATTATTCGAGGTGCCCTTAATATCATTTTCGAATTTCTGAATTTGATTTTTTAATCGAGTGCTCTGCGATTCCATCTTACGTTTTTGCGCTTTTGTCTTACTAAGATTTTCCTCCAGACGTTTCCTTATTTCGAAATCGGCAAATATTTCTTGGAGCGCCTTGTTCGCTCGTTTTTCTTTAATATACAGGGCAAACGGTATGACAGCGAGAACTACACCCAAGATAGTTGCAAGCCATCCGATTGCAGTAGCCTCAGGAGAAGTGAGATAGGCAGCTAAAGAATGAAACAAGCCGAAATCTTGATCTGATGGTGGCACCGGCGCCTGTACTGCCGGATTACTGGTCTGGGCAAAGGCAAAAGTCATGGTCGGCCAAGTGCGAAAATGTTGCGTGCTCAAACGGTGCAACCTATAGTATAATAACGCTATGTGGGCTGCAAACGGTAAGTTAACTTTGATTCTCGCGCCGACGCGCGAGTTGGCGCGAAAACCACAACCCCAGCGCCAGCAGCGCCACCGCCGCGGCGAGGAACACCGGCACCGCGGTGAAGCGGTCGAAGATCACGCCGCCCAGGGCGACGCCCGCGGTCTGTCCGAGATAAAGCGCGGAGGAAAAGATCGCGACCGCGGTGCCGCGCGCTTCCGGCGTCATCTGCGTGGCATTGGTCTGCAGCGTATTGTGCAGCATGTAGAAGCCGAGTCCGATCGCGACGATGGCCGCCGGTGCGATCCAATAATGTTGCTCGACGGCCAGCGTCACATAGGCGAGCGCCAGTAATCCGCCGCCGCAGGCGGCAAGCCCGGCCTGTCCCAAGCGGTTGACCAATTGGCGGACCGACAGGCTGTAGATCAGGCCGCCGATCGCGAAGGCGCCGACGAACAGACCGACCAGGCTGAAGCCGACGCCGAAGCGCAAATGCAGATCGGCGCCGACATAGGTGAAGGCACCGAACATCACCGCGGCCTCTACAAAGGCCATGGCGATCACCGCGCGCGCCCAAGGCGAGCGCAGCACGGCGGTATAGTCGGCGACAAAACCGCTGGCGCGCTGCACCGGCGCGCTGCTGGCATGCGTGATCGGATTGCGCCACAACTCGTAGAACAGGCCGAGCGTGGCGAGCCCAAGCACGCCGGCCAGGATGAAGAACACGTTGCGCCAGCCAAAATAATCGCCGAGCACGCCGCCAGCGGCCTGGCCGAACAGCTGGCCGAGAATCTGACCCGACAGGAAGCGCCCGAGCACCTGCTGGCGGCGTTCATAGGGGATCACATCGCCGACAAAGGCCATGGCGAACGGGATGATCCAGCCGGTGGCGAGCCCGCTGCCGAGCCGCGCCGCCACCAGAACCGGCAGCGAGCCGGCCAGCCCGCAGGCAAACACCATGACGGTCGAGCCGGCGGCGGCAATGGCGACGCAGGCATATTTGCCGAAGCGGTCGCCGATCGGGCCGATCACCAGTTGCACCGAGCCATGCGCCAGCAAATAGGCGGTGACCACGATCGAGGCGGCGCCGACGGTCACGCCCAGATCGGCGGCGATCTGCGGCAGCAGCGAATCGGTCACCCGCACCATGGCCTGGGCGGCGAAACTGGCGAGCGCCAAGAGCGTGATGGCGCGGGTGGCGCTGCCGCGCGCTGGCGAGGTGGCTGGGTTTTCCGGCAAAGTTGACTCGCGGTGGCGTGGCAGGCTTTCTACCCCACCAATCGGTTCAGAACATAGCGCCAATGATCGACAAGACCTATCAGCCCGCCGAAGTCGAGGGCCGCATATACAAGACGTGGGAAGAGGCCGGCGCCTTTAACGCCGGCCGGCCCGAGCGCGCCGGCGCCAAGCCTTACTCTATCGTCATTCCGCCGCCCAACGTCACCGGCTCATTGCATATGGGCCATGCGCTCAACAACACGCTGCAGGACGTGCTCGCCCGCTTCGAGCGCATGCGCGGGCGCGACGTGCTGTGGCAGCCGGGCACCGACCATGCCGGCATCGCCACGCAGATGGTGGTCGAGCGGCAATTGGCCGAACGCAATGAGCCGGGCCGGCGCGAGATGGGGCGCGAGGCGTTCCTCAAGCGGGTGTGGGAATGGAAGGCCGAGAGCGGCGGCACCATCGTCAACCAGCTCAAGCGGCTGGGCGCGTCCTGCGACTGGTCGCGCGAGCGATTTACGATGGACGAGGGGCTGTCGAAGGCTGTCATCAAAGTCTTCGTGCAGCTCTACAATGAAAAGCTCATCTACAAGGACAAGCGGCTGGTCAATTGGGACCCCAAGCTGCTGACCGCGATTTCCGATCTGGAAGTGGTGCAGGTCGAGACCAAGGGGCATCTTTGGCACCTGCGCTATCCGATCGAGGGCAAGACGTTCAACGTCGAAGACCCTTCGACATTTATTGTGGTCGCCACCACGCGGCCGGAGACCATGCTGGGCGATACCGCGGTGGCGGTGCATCCGGATGATGAGCGCTATAAGGCGGTCGTCGGCAAGCACGTGATCTTGCCGCTGGTCGGGCGGAAAATTCCGATCATCGCCGACGAATATTCCGATCCCGAGAAAGGCTCGGGCGCGGTGAAGATCACGCCGGCGCATGACTTCAATGACTTCGAAGTCGGCAAGCGGCACAATCTGCCGCAGATCAATGTGCTCAATCGAGAAGGGCGGATTTCTCTACAGGGAAATCTTCCGTTTTTGGCCAATATTTCTGAAGATGTCGCCGTCCACGCCCTCGATGGTCAGGATAGATTTGCTGCGCGAAAACAAATCGTAGCGCTCCTCGAAGAACGTAATCTTGTTGAAAAGATTGAGCCGCATGCGTTTGCGGTGCCGCACGGTGACCGCTCCAATGTGGTCATTGAGCCGTTCCTCACCGAGCAATGGTACGTCAACGCTAAGGATCTGGCGAAGCCGGCGATTGCCGCTATGCGCGAAGGTAAGACAGAATTCGTTCCACAGAACTGGGAGAGCACCTACTTCAACTGGATGGAGAACATCCAGCCTTGGTGCATCTCGCGACAATTGTGGTGGGGTCATCAAATTCCGTGTTGGTACGGTCCGAAATTTTCGGGACCTAAAGCGATCGTATTGGATGAATTTCAATTATTTGTTTGCGATAACGCAGAGGACGCTGTCGGCTTGGCTCTCGCGCGTTACAAGCGTCCGGCCAAGGTTATTGCTTCAGCGCCTGCAAGCGACAGCGAGCTAATGAACCTCGCCAATGACGTATTTAATGGAGGCGAGATTCCTTTATGGCGCGACGAGGACGTTCTCGACACATGGTTCTCCTCGGCGCTGTGGCCGTTCTCGACGCTGGGCTGGCCGGATTCGACGCCCGAGCTGAAACGCTTTTATCCGACCTCGGTGCTGGTCACTGGTTTCGACATCATCTTCTTCTGGGTCGCCCGCATGATGATGATGGGCCTTCATTTCATGAAGGACGACAAGGGCGCGCCGGAAATTCCATTCCACGACATCTACATCCACCGTCTGGTGCGCGACGCCTCCGGCGCCAAGATGTCGAAGTCGAAGGGCAACGTCGTCGATCCGCTTAGCGTGATCGATGAATACGGCGCCGACGCGCTGCGCTTCACGTTGATGCGCAATGTCGCGCCCGGCCACGACATCAGGCTCGGGCCGCAGGACGTCGAGACCAACCGCAACTTTGCGACCAAGCTGTGGAATGCCGCGCGATTTGTCGAGTTCAACGGCGCCGCGCGGGTCGAGGGGTTCGATCCGAAGCAGGCGAAGGAAACGCTCAATCGCTGGATCGCGCATGAAACCGCCAAGGCCGCCGCCGAGATCACGCAGGCAATCGAATCTTACGCCTTCAGCGAGGCCGCCGGCGCGGCCTATCGTTTCGTCTGGAATGTCTATTGCGACTGGTATGTCGAACTGTCGAAGCCGTTGCTCACGGGACCCGATGGCGCGGCCAAGGACGAGACGCGCGCCATGGCCGCCTGGGCGCTCGATGAAATCCTCAAGCTGCTGCATCCGTTCATGCCGTTCATTACCGAGGAATTGTGGGCGGTGACGGCGGAGCAGGGGCCGAAGCGTTCCCATCTGCTCGCCCTCAGCGATTGGCCTTCGCTCGAAGGCCTCGCCGACGACAAGGCTGAAGCCGAGATCGGCTGGCTGATCGATCTCATCACCGCCATTCGCTCGATCCGCGCCGAAATGAACATCAACGTCAATATTCCGTTGGTATTGTCCGGCGCTTCTGCCGAAACGCAAAAGCGCGCCGAGCGCTGGGCCGACTTCATCAAGCGCCTCGCGCGCGTGTCGGAGATTTCGTTGGCCGCGACCGCGCCGCAGGGCTCGGTGCAACTGGTGGTGCGCGGCGAAGTGGCGGCGCTGCCGCTGATCGGCGTGATCGATCTCGATGCCGAGCGTGCGCGGCTCGCAAAGGAAATGCAGAAGGCCGAGGCCGACATCGCCCGCGTCGATGGCAAACTGAACAACGCCAATTTCGTCGCGCGCGCGCCGGAAGAAGTGGTCGAGGAGGAAAAGGAAAAGCGCGCCGAGGCGGCTGGCCGCAAGGAAAAGATTGCCGAGGCGCTGGAACGGCTTAAAGGCGCGATCTGATGCTTGACAGCGGCGGGCGCGGGCGCAGTATCGGTGCCAACGGTGTGCAGGGGGGTCAACATGCGTGGCGTTGTGTTGGGTATCGTGCAGGACGGAACCTACGGGCAGCTCTCGGCTGAAGACGGGCAACGCTACAGCTACTGGACCAGCGAGGTGCGTAACGGCCCCGTGCAGGTCGGCCAGAAGGTCGAGTTCCAGATGTGGGAAGGCCAGCCGGTCAACATATTTGTCGTGCAAGCTCCGGCCCCGCCGCAGGCCGCGCCGCCGCAGCGGCCCGGCATGGGTCAGCCGCGGATGTCCGGCGGGCCCGCCAGGGCCGCAACTGGTGCGCAGCAGGGCTACGCGGCCGGATCGGCGGCCTTGGGTGCCGCGATGGCCAAAGCCGGCGCCATTCCGTCATCGGACAATTACTGGGTCAACTTGTTCACCACGGCCGACGGCCGTCTCGCGCGCAAGCAGTTTTGGCTGCATGGCGTGCTGCCGATCATCGGCGCCAGCATCGTCCTCAAAATACTCGTCTACATCGCCCTCATCGTCATGCCCCTGACGATGATTCTGTTTGCCAACCTGGTGGTCTTTCTCGTTTTGCTGTGGCCACAGTTCTGCATCAGCAGCAAGCGGTTCCACGATGTCGGCTATCCGGGCTGGTACAACTTTTTTTGGATCGTACCGTTTTTCCTCGCGGAATTGCTGTCGAGCCTCGACTTGTTCTTGTACAACTTCGCCTATTTGCTCTACATAGTCTCGTTGATACTCTCGAGCATCGGCGCACTGGTCGCGCTCGCGGCGTTGATCGTCGTCTACATTCGCGTCGGCCAAGAGGGTCCAAACCAATACGGACCCGATCCGCTGGCGGTATAGTTCGCCGTCGTCGCGGCCAAGCGTGCGATGGCGAAGCGCGCCGCTTGCGATTGGGCGGCGCTTGGCGCGACGACGACAAAAATAAGCCGGTGACCATCGCATGAGAATATTTCTCGCCGGTGCATCTGGCGTCATCGGACGGCGGCTGGTGCCGCTGCTGGTAGCCGCTGGCCACAGTGTCGTCGGGACGACGCGCTCGGCCGAAAAAGCCGCCGCACTCGTCGCGCTCGGCGCCACGCAGGTCCTGGTCGATGTTTTCGATGCGGCGGCGCTGGCGCGCGCGGTGCAGGCGGCAGCACCTCAAGCCATCATCCATCAGCTCACTGACTTGCCGCACGCGCCGGGCACGCCCGGACACGCCGCCGCCCTCGATGGCAATGCGCGCCTGCGTATTGACGGCACCCGCAATCTGGTGGCCGCCGCCAAATCCGCCGGCGTCATGCGCCTGATCGCGCAGAGCATCGCATTCGTCTATGCGCCGGGTGACGGCGCGCGCGTCGAAACCGATCCGCTCGATCTGGCTGCGACCGGCGCGCGCAGGCGCACGGTGGAAGGCGTGGTGGCGCTGGAAGGTGCGACGCTGCAAATGCCGGAGGGCATCGTGCTGCGCTACGGGTTGCTCTATGGCCCCGGCACCTGGTTCGAAAACGAAAAGGGCAGCAAGCCGGTCTTGCATGTCGATGCCGCCGCGCAGGCGGCGCTGCTCGCGCTGACCAATGCCAAGCGAGGCATCTACAACGTCGCGGAAGACGACGGCGCGGTTTCCAGCGAAAAGGCCAAGCACGATTTCGGCTTCGATGCAGGGTTTCGTATCAAATCTTGAACGGCTTGCTCAAAAACCGCGACCCCTTCATCCCAAATCGCCACGGCTTCTCCACCGCCTTCGTAATGCCGATGCGCGGGCCGGTCACGATCTGCGGCTCGCGCTCGCGCGCGCGCAATTCGAACGGCGCGCGGTCGAGCGGTAGGCCGTTGTGGCGATGGGTGACCCCGAGCGCCTCGCATAATTTGCCCGGCCCGGAGCAGAGCGCGCGCTCGTCCGCCACGCCGCGCCGCCGCCGCATTGCAGCAATTCCCGCCATCGGCTCGACCGCCCGGATCAGCACCGCGCTGGCGCTGCCTTCGCGCTCGCACACGAAATTGAGGCACCAGTGGATGCCGTAGGAGCGGTAGACGTAGGCGTAGCCCGGCGGGCCGAACATCACGGCATTGCGCGGGGTCGGGCCGTTGTAGCTGTGCGCTGCCGGGTCGGTATGATGATAGGCCTCGACCTCGACAATGACGCCGCCGGCGCCGTTAACCATGATTGTCGCTCCGATCAGCTCCGGCGCCACCTGGTGGACCGAGCGGTCGAAGAATTTGCGGGTGAGGCGGGGTGGTTTTGGCAAAGTGCTCAACTGTCGTCCCCGCGAATGCGGGGGATCCAGTAGCCCCTGTTTATCCGCATTGCCAGCACTGGGTTTGCTGGGTCTTGGCTCTCGCAAATGCCCGGCCGGGGCGACCGCCGGGGCCTGTGTCTTGGCCGCAACACCTTTAGAACATTTGAGTCAGCACGCCTTATGATCCTGCTGGCGCCGCGATTTGGCCATACCCTTCCACGACATCGAAGGCAGTCCAGCCGTGGCGGCAAACCATTGCAGGGCTTTGAGGTTTTAGCACCGGGCCGGGGGGCTCCGGAATAAGCCGGGCGGTTCCGGCAGCAATAATTGGGGCTGGGGGCACGACAGGGTTATGGACGCCAAACTCGACAACAAGAGCAATCTGAAAGCCAAACTGCCGAGCCGGCACGCCACGGAAGGGCCGGAACGCGCGCCGCATCGCTCGTTTTATTACGCGATGGGCCTCTCTGCCGAGCAGATCCACCAGCCCTTCGTCGGCGTCGCCACCTGCTGGAACGAGGCCGCGCCCTGCAACATCGCGTTGATGCGCCAGGCCCAGGCCGCCAAGAAGGGCGTAGCCGCCGTCGGCGGCACGCCGCGCGAATTCTGCACTATCACCGTCACCGATGGCATCGCCATGGGCCATGCCGGCATGAAGGCCTCGCTGCCGTCGCGTGAGGTCATCGCCGACAGCGTGGAACTGACCATGCGCGGTCATTGCTACGACGCGCTGATCGGCATCGCCGGCTGCGACAAGTCGCAACCCGGCATGATGATGGCGATGTGTCGTCTCAACGTGCCGTCGATCTACATCTATGGCGGTTCCATCCTGCCCGGAAAGTTCAAGGGCAAGGAAGTCACCGTGCAGGATGTCTACGAGGCGGTCGGCAAGCACTCGGTCGGCGAGATGTCGGACGAAGACCTGCTGACGCTTGAGCAGAACGCCTGTCCGTCGGCCGGCGCCTGCGGCGCGCAGTTCACCGCCAACACCATGGCGACCATTTCCGAGGCCATCGGCCTTGCTTTGCCATATTCGTCCGGGGCGCCTGCGCCTTACGAGATGCGCGACAAGTTCTGCATGCTGGCCGGTGAGATGATCATGGACCTGATCGTCAAGAACATCCGGCCGCGCGACATCGTCACGCGCAAGGCGCTGGAGAATGCCTGCACCGTCGTCGCCGCCACCGGCGGTTCCACCAATGCCGCGCTGCATCTGCCGGCGATCGCGCATGAATGCGGCATCGAGTTCGATCTGTTCGATGTCGCCGAAATCTTCAAAAAGACACCGTATATCGCAGATTTGAAACCGGGCGGCCGTTATGTCGCCAAGGATATGTTCGAAGCTGGCGGTGTGCCGTTGCTCATGCGTACCTTGCTCGATCACGGGTTCATGCATGGCGATTGCCTGACCGTCACCGGCCGCACCATCGCCGAGAACATGAAGAACGTGAAATGGAACCCGGACCAGGACGTGGTTCGTCCGGCCGATAAACCGTTGTCGCCGAACGGTGGCGTCGTCGGCCTCAAGGGCAATCTCGCGCCCGAGGGCGGCATCGTGAAAGTCGCCGGCATGACCACGCTGAAGTTCACCGGCCCGGCACTCTGCTTCGACGGCGAGGAAGCCTGCTTCGAGGCGGTCAAGAAAAAGACCTACAAGGCCGGCGACGTGCTGGTCATCCGTTACGAGGGACCGCGCGGCGGCCCCGGCATGCGCGAAATGCTCTCGACCACGGCCGCGCTTTACGGCCAGGGCCAGGGCGAGAAAGTCGCGCTGATCACCGACGGGCGCTTCTCCGGCGCCACGCGCGGCTTCTGCGTCGGCCATGTCGGGCCGGAGGCGGCGGTCGGCGGCCCAATCGCGCTTATCCAGGACGGCGACATCATCGAGATCGATGCCATTGCCGGCACGCTCAACGTCAAGCTTTCCGACGCCGAGCTGGCGCAGCGCAAGACCAAATGGAAGGCGCGCGAGTCCGATGCGACTTCCGGATATCTGTGGAAATACGCCCAGCAGGTGGGTCCGGCCGTCAAGGGCGCGGTCACCCATCCGGGCGGGGCGGCCGAGAAAGAGTGTTATGCGGATAGTTGAGTCCCTGTTGCACGCGACGCTGCTGGGTGCCGGCCTGATGGCCGCGCTTTTGGCCGAGCCGGCCATCGCCTTCGACGGCAGCAAGTCCGACAATGCGATGGCGGCCGCGCCGTCGATGTCCGCGATGGAAGCGTTCCGCTCGGGCGCGCATCAGCTCAAGAGCGGCCAGACCGCCAAGGCCATTCATTCGCTCGAATACGCCGCCGAGCAGGGCCATGCGATGGCGCAATGGAAGCTCGGCCGCATGTATGCCGAAGGCGAGGGCGTCGCGCAGGACGATCTCAAGGCGTTCGACTATTTCCGCCGCATCGCCGACCGCCATGCCGACGATAATCCGGACACGCCGCAAGCGCGCTTTGTCGCCAATGCGTTCGTGGCGCTCGGGCATTATTACCTCGAGGGCATACCGAAGACGCAAATCAAGCGCGATCCGCAACGCGCGCGCGAAATGTTCGCCTACGCGGCCTCGTATTTCCGCGATCCCGATGCGCAATATTATCTGGCGCGGCTCTATCTCAACGGCAACGGCGCTCCGCACGACCCGCGCCAGGCGGCTCGCTGGTTCGGCCTGTCGGCGCAGAAGGGCCAATGCCAGGCGCAGGCGATGCTGGGCGCCATGCTATTTGCCGGCGATCATGTTCCGCGCCAGGCCGCGCGCGGGCTGATGTGGCTCACGCTCGCCAAGGACTCGGCGCGCAGCTCCGATCAGGTCTGGGTCGCCAACCTGTATGACAGCGCATTCCGGCAGGCGACCGAGGACGAACGCGCAATGGCGCTGGTCTATCTCAAGCGCTGGCTCGAGACACGGCGGGAATAGCGTATCGCCGTTGCGCTCGCGAACCCGCAAGCAATTTCCATAGCGACCAAGTAAATAACGCCGTGCCGTCGGTGGAGCAGATCGACCTTCGTTGATGCCTGTTTATCGCTTGAAAGTGTCCGCGAGCTTTTTTAGCCCGGCCTGTAATTCCGCATCGCCGCTCCCTTTGCCCGCCTGCAGCGACATATCGTAAAGCGCCTTGGCGTCTTCGGCATCGACAATCTTGGCGACATGGGGCCCGAGCGACTGCATCGCGGGTAGCCGCTGCTTGCGCCAGGCATCGCTCAATCCGGCGGTCGGCAAGGTCGAGATCGCGCTGGCGAGCGTGCGCGCCGAACCGTCATATATCTGCGGCAGTCCTTTCTTGAAATTTGGTTTTTCGCGATCGGCCGGATGCGCGGCAAGATGGGCGCCGACCAGTGCCAAAGTTGCCTGCGATATGCCAAGTTGGGCGTCCATATAACGGCCCATTTCCGGCGCGAAATCGACGGTATTTTTCTCAACTTGCTTTTGGAACGCGGGATCGTTGGCCGCCTGGGTCAAATCGGCGGCGCGTGAGCCGGATAGAATGTACACCAGTCCGACATCGATGACCGCCTTGTTCCATTCATTGAGGTGGTCGATCTCGGAAAATGGCAGCGGCTCGGCGGCGCTCACGACGCGAATGTCGAATACGGTATCGAGCAGAGCCTTCACCTTTGCGTCCGCCTCGCGCGGCGGTTGCCCGGTTTGGCGGGAGGCTGCGCCCAGTTTCGTCAACTCGTCGGCGGCCTTGCGCACGGCGGCGACCTTGGCCGGGGCCAGAGCGCTGGCGGCAAACGCCGAGGCCGAAAGCAGTAACCCCGCGACCGGCAGCAACGCGACAACGACAATTAGCAGACGAGCCATCTTACGCATTGAGTTCCTCCAGGCCAGACAGGTGAACAAGTATGAGCCGGATTAATCGCTTATGACAGTCGAAAAATATTTTATTCGCGATAAGGCGCCGGTCGGCACTTCAAGCGTTGCCCCGATACGTGACGAGAGTATTTTACCCCGTCATTCCCGGTTTGCTCGCTTTGCCGGTGCGCCGGAACGACGAAAGATCGCGGCCCTCCCTTATTCAAGCCCATAGCGACCCGCATGCGATCGGGCGGCTTGCCGTTGTGGCTCGCCACGGCCGCCTGTTCCCCTTGAACAGCGACTTGGACGCAAGCGAGCGGTCATTTACCGCAGCTTAACCTTAATCCCCCCATAGTTTCCGCATCGTCACAGGTCGTGACGTGGCGGAACGGGATGACGGGATCGCGTTCCGTGTCGTTCAAGCGCTCAAGATCGGTCGACGCGCTTTAGCTTGCGCGACCGGCCACGGCGTAATTGTCAGCAAACGTTTTGAGTAGCGTAGACAATGACGGATACGACCGCGGCATTCGGCGACTTCAATTATTCCGGCAGCCGTATTTTCTCCCCCGGCGAATGTCGCCGGGTTATTCGATTTCTAGCCGTTGGTGCGGGCTTCGGCCTTGGCAGCCTGGCCGCAGTATGTGCCCTGGTCGTGACTGTCACCGTGGCGGCCGCATGGATCGTCGGCGCCGCTGTTGGCGGCAATCCCAATCTCCATGCGAGGACGCCGAGCGGCCCGATGGCGATCGCGCTCGCCAGCCGCTATCCGACAGTAGCCGGTGCGGCGGATATTACCGGTTCAATCCGGGTTTCGGCCGGTCCTGCCGATGCTCAGAGCTTTGAGGCCAGATGGGCGGGGGCGATCGCTCCCGCTTCGACGCGCACCCACACGGTGGCGCTTGTGCCGCAGCATCCCGTCGAACGCGCCAGCGAGGTAGCTTCGCTGCGGCCGCATCGGCTGCCTCCTGCGCCGAGCCGAGTAGGGTCTGAAATCGCCGGTGCCCCGGGCTCAATGCAATTTGCCGAATTGACTCCCGCTGCGACGCCAGCCTCCGCGCCCCCCGCTAGCCTCAAGCGTCCGCCGGAGATCGCTCCTGAACGGGCGGTCGGCGTACCGCTGCCGAAGCCGCATCCAGCGCCGCGTGCCATCGCGCTTTCCGCGGCCGGTGAGGCCGTGACACAGGTCGCGCCGGGCGCGGCGCCGCCGGCGTCCAGCCTTGCAATGCGCGTTGCGCCGCAGCCGGCTCCCGATACGTCGACGCCGCTGCCCGGTCGTGACAGTCGGACCGCAGTTTATGACATCGCCGCGCATACCGTCTATCTGCCGAACGGGGACAAGCTGGAGGCGCATTCGGGGCTGGGTAATAAACTGGACGATCCGCGCTATGTCAGGGTCAAGAATCGAGGGCCAACGCCGCCGAATGTCTACGATCTCGCGTTGCGCGAGCAGCCATTCCATGGCGTGCGGGCCATTCGCCTCAATCCGGTCGACGAGGGCAAGATGTTCGGCCGCGATGGCATGCTGGCGCATAGCTACATGCTGGGGTCCAACGGCCAGTCGAATGGCTGTGTGTCCTTCAAGGAATATCCCAAGTTCCTGCACGCCGTTTTACGCGGTGAAGTCAATCGCCTCGTCGTTGTGCAAAGTCTTGGCGGCAAGCCCGCGCTCACAACGATTGCGCGGCGCGGACCCGGCCGCCGCTATGCCGGCAATAATTCATAGCCCCCACGCATCGCGGCGGTCGATGGCGATGCACGCTCTAAGGTCGGCGCAGCATCGTTCTCACCACGTTGTCAACACCGGCTCCATGCCGGCTTTGGTCAATGCCTCGGCGCGCGCCGTCATCCAACCGGCCTTGAATTCCTTGTCGTCGGACGAAGCCTTGGCCTTGTAGCCGGCCCAGGCGGCGGCGAGCGTGTCCTGCCGCTTGATGAGTTCGTCATTGTGTTTCTGGTACTCGGCGGTCCACAGCCCGAGCTCCTTGAAATATTTCACCGCGCCCTCGTGCATCGGAATCGCCCAGGCGAATATCTGCCGCTTGATGTCCCACCCCGAATTGCCCGGCGCGCCGTCCTTGTAGTCGGGGAACAATTCAACCATTGCCTTGGTCATGTTGTAGACCAGCTCGGTATCGGTGGTCTTCATGGTCATCAGCACCGGATAGGGATAAGTGGCGGCCTCGGCCTTGTTGTCCTTGGAAAGCGCGGCGCCCTCGGTGCCGAAAGCCGGCACGAAGAACGGCGCGAGCTTGTGCACGCGCGCCCAGCCGGCTTTGTCGCCATGCGGGAAGGTCGGGTATTGGATGCCGCGCGGCGAGGAGGCGATCTTGTAGGCCTGGCCGGAGATGGTCGATGAGAACGCGGCGTCCACCTGATTGTTGGCCACAGCCTCCATCGCCTGCCCGAAACCGCCGAACTCGACTTTCTTCACGTCGTTCCAGGTCAGGTTGGCGAAAGCGAGCAACGCGGTGATGTTCTGATTGAGCGAGGGTGCGCCGACCACCCAGGCCACGCGCTTGCCCTTGAAATCGGCCGCGGTTTTGATGTTGGCGTCCTTGGCGGTGATGATGGTGAGCAGCGCGTCGGAATTGTTAAGTAGCAGCGCGCGCACCGCCTGCGGCCCCCAGTCACGGGCGCCGAATTCGAACACGCCTTCCTGGGCCAGATAACTGCCGCCGACGCCGTTGGCCGAGAACGGCACCTTGCCGTCGCGCAGCGGAATATTGCGCGAGACGTCGTTCTTGCCGGGCAGCACGCGCAGGTTCACGTGATATTTGTTCTTGAGTGCATTGCCGATGGCGACCGCCTGATTGTAGCCGCCCGAGCCGACATCGTAGGCGGTCCAGGTCAAGGTCTCGGGCAGTTTGACCTGCGCCAGCGCGGGCGCTGCAAAGGCGAGCAGGGCGCCGAGCGCGCCGATCAGTTTCTTGTTCAATTTTTGATTCATGGCAGGATCCTCCCTCGTTCGGTTTTTCGAATAAACGTAAAAATCATCAGCAAGGCCAGCACCGCCGCCGAAGCGCCGATCGCAACATTGGCACTGAACGGCAAGCCGGTCAGCCGCGGCGAGGGCACCGCCAGCAGAAGCCCGCCGCCGATCATGAGAATTCGGGCGAGCCAGCCGCCGGCATGGCGCGGAATGCGCCCAATGCCCACCACATAGCCTTGCAGGGCGGCGGCCAGTACGATGATGCCGGCGAATGCCAGACTGACATTGAGCGCGACCGTCGCGCCGTCTCCCTTGAGCAGCAGCGCGGGATTGAGCACGAAACAGAACGGCACGATGTAGATCGCAGTGCCGAGGCGGATCGATTGCCAGCCGATGCGCATGGCGGATACGCCGGCGAGCGGGGCGGCCGCGAAAGTCGCCAGCGCGACCGGCGGCGTTATGAAGGACACCATGCCCCAATACATGATGAACAGATGCACAGCGAGCGGGTCGAGCCCGGCCTTGATCAAGGGCGGCGCCAGCACGATCGCCAGAAAAATATAGCAGGCGGTGACCGTCATCCCCATGCCGAAGACAAAGCTGGTGATGGCGCCCATCACCAGCAGCAACAGCGGGGCGCCGCCCGCCATATAGACCAGGTCGTTGGCGAGCGTGCCGGCGAGCCCGGTCACCGACAGCGAGCCGATGATGAAACCGATCGCCATCAGGATCGCCACCAGTTCGGCCAGCCCGCGGGCGATCGCGACCGCAAGGTCGATCAGTCCCGACCAGCTCAGGCGGTGCTGCGGCAGCGCCTGGTTGATCGCGATCAACAAAGCCGTGGCATAGAACGGCGCCAGCGCTTCCTCCTGCAGCGACACCAGCAGGAACACCAGAAGCCCGAACACCGGAATATAGAACCAGCCTTCCTTCATCACCGCGCGCATGCGCGGCAGTTCGGCCTTGCTCATGCCGCCAAGGCCGAGTTGCGCCGAATAGCCGTCAACTTGAACCACCAGCGCGATATAAAACAGCAGCGCCGGCACCGTCGCCGCGAGCGCGATCTCGCCGTAGGGCATGCCAAGAAACGACGACATCACAAAAGCGGTCGAACCCATTACCGGCGGCATCAGAACCGCGCCGGTCGAGGACACCGCCTCCACCGCGCCGGCATAGTCGGCGCGAAAGCCGGTGCGCTTCATCGCCGGGATGGTGACGACGCCGGAACTGATAACGTTGGATATGACGCTGCCGCTGATCGAGCCTTGTAGCGCGCTCGATATGATGCCGACCTGGGCGGCGCCGCCGCGCCAGCGGCCGACCAGCGCGAAGGCGAGATCGTTGAAGAAGCGTCCGCCGCCGGTGCAGTTGAGCGCCACGCCGAAAATAATGAAGCCGACCACGATCTCGGCGAATGCCCGCATCGGAATGCCGAAGGCGGATTCGGCGCTGGCCAGATGATAGGCCAGCGTGTCGGTGAGCGTCTGCGGATTGCCTTTCAGCGGATTGGGAATGCTGTCGGCGAATACCGGATAAAGCGATACCGTCAGCACGATCACAGCCATCGGCCAGCCGCTGGTGCGGCGCAGCGCTTCCAGGATCATCAGCCACAGCACGGCGGCGAAAATCTTGGCCAGCGTGGGCGCGCCATATTCCCAGCCTTCGCTTAATATTCGTTCGGCCTGCACCGCAAACCAGATCAGAAGTGCGAAGGCGACAAAGGCAATCAGCCCGTCGTACCAGGGCGTCGGCCTAAGGTCGCCGCTGCGCGCCGGAAATATCAAAAAAATCAGCGGAAACAGCGCGGCGGCCAGCAGGAACAAATAGCGGTTCTCAATGAAAACCACGCCCACCAGCAATTGCAGATTCAACAATTGATTGATGGCGAGAAAGGTAGAGGCCACCGCGGCAATGGCAAACACCGCGCGCACGATGCCGGTGATCGGGCGTCCTGCAAGCTCATCCGGCATAAGCATGGGAGCTGCGTCGCCAACATGGCGATGCGGCGTATCCGGCGTCGATCCGTCGCCCACGGTTCCCCCACCACCTGTTGTTATTCTGGTCGGCCTTTCAGCCGCCGCGATTGTTGCTCTCGCTGGCGGCATACTGCGCTGGGCAACGTGCAGGGACAAGCCGAGCGCAAGAGCGGTCAGCGCCCCTCGATATCCAGATCCAGCCAGACCGGCACATGGTCGGACGGCTTGTCCCAGGAACGCACATGGCGGTCGATGCCGGCATCGATCAGCCGGTCGGCGGCCTGCGGCGACAGCAGCAGATGGTCGATGCGGATGCCGTCGTCCTTGGCCCAGGCGCCGGCCTGATAGTCCCAAAAGGTATAGAGGTCGGACGCATCGCTGACGGCGCGGATGGCGTCGGTGAGGCCGAGATTGAGCAGCTTGCGGAACTTCTCGCGGGTCTGTGGCAGAAACAGCGCGTCCCTGGTCCAGGCCTCGGGCCGCTTTGCATCGGCCGTCGTCGGGATGACGTTGTAGTCGCCGGCCAGAACAAATGGCTCTTCCAGTTTCAACCGCTCATGTGAAAATGCAATAAGCCGGTCCATCCATTTGAGTTTATAGGTATATTTTTCCGTGTCGGGCGGGTTGCCATTGGGCAGATAGAGGCTGACCACGCGCACCACACCGGCTTTGGTCGATACCAGCGCTTCCAGGAAGCGAGCCTGCACGTCGCTCTTATCGCCGATCAGGCCGGGCGCCACCTCGTCGAACGGCAGCCTGGACAACAGCGCCACGCCGTTAAACGCCTTTTGGCCGTGTACTGCCACGTTGTAGCCGAGCGCTTCAAAGGCCTCGCGCGGAAACGCCTCATCGACGCATTTGATCTCCTGCAGGCAGACGATGTCGGGCTTTCGCTCCTTGAGCCAGGCCTGCAGGCTGTCCAAGCGCTGGCGGACCGAATTAACGTTCCAGGTGGCGATTCGCATGGAATTAAGGTTCCGGCTAGCCCGAATAATACGGCTTTCGGCTTGTTTACCAGAGTGCCGCAGGGATATGCACGCGGCTGCGTTTATATGCTAGGTAACAGGCCAATGCGGCCGCCAAGTGGTAGGAAACATAAGCCATTCCGCGGAATAGGGAGCGTCCGGGCGGGGCCCAAATGAGCTCGGACCGTAAATTGCCGATGATCAAACGAAAGTGGCTGTTTGGGGTGGCGGCGCTCGCCCTGATTGGCACGGCCGTGCTCGTGCGCGGCTTCTGGACCGCGGATGGCAAAGCAGCCCGTTCGCAGGGGCAGGCCGGCCGCACGGTCGCGGTCGAGACGGCCGTGGCCGAACGCAAAAAAGTGCCGGTGCGGCTCGATGCGCTCGGTACCGTGACCCCGATTGCCAGCGTCGCCATCAAGGCGCGGGTCGATACCACCATTATCGGCGTTCATTTCCGCGACGGCGGCCGCGTCAACAAGGGCGACCTGCTGTTCACGCTCGATTGCCGCGCCATGGCAGCGCAGATGGCGCAGACCGAGGGCGCCATTGCGCGCGACCGGGCGCAGCTCGCCGGCGCCACGCGCGACGTGACGCGTTACACCGATCTGGTGGCTAAAAGCGCCACGCCGGTGGTCAATCTCGACAATGCCAAGACCCAAACCGAGGTTTTTAGTGCGGCGATCAAATCCGACGAAGGCTTGCTTGAGAATTTGAAAGTCCAGCTCGGTTTTTGCACCATCACCGCGCCAATATCCGGCCGCATCAGCGCCGCCAGCGTGAAGATAGGCAATTTCGTGCGTCAGGCTGACCTTGTGCCGATGGCGACCATCATTCAGATGGCGCCGGTCTATGTCAGCTTCACGGTGCCGCAGAAGAACCTTCCCGATATTCGCCAGGCGATTGCCGCCGAGACGGCGACTGTCGAGGCTACCGTGCCGGGCGATGCCAAGCGCGCCAGCGGACAGGTTTCAATGATCGAGAACACCGTCGATGCGACGACCGGCATGGCGACAATCCGCGCCACCATGCCGAACAAGGACGAATTGCTGTGGCCGGGCACGCTGGTGACCGCCGAGATGACGCTGCGCATCGAGGATAGCGTTGTGGTGCCGTCGAACGCGGTGCAGGTCAGCCAGACCGGCAGTTTTGTTTTCGTCGTCAAGAACGGCGTCGCGAAAGTCCAGCCGATCAAGGTCGAGCGCGAGATCGGCGCGCAATCGGTGATCGGCGCCGGCCTGAATGGCGGCGAGACGGTGGTGACCGAAGGGCAATTGCTGCTTTCGGACGGCACCAAGGTCAATCCGCGTGCGCCCAAGTCCGCCGGCGGCGGCGAAAAGGCCGCGGGCGGCTGATCCCATGAACATCTCGGAAACCTGCATTCGCCGCCCGGTCTTGACGACGCTGATGACGGCGTCGCTGATCGTGTTCGGCGTCTTCGCCTACCGGCTACTGCCGGTGGCGGCGCTGCCGGCGGTCGATTTTCCCACCATCCAGATTACCGCGACCTTGCCGGGCGCCTCGCCTGAGACCATGGCCGCCTCGGTGGCATCGCCGATCGAGCGCCAGCTCTCCACGATCTCCGGCATTTCGTCGATGACCTCGTCATCCTCGCTCGGCACCACGCAGATTACCGTCCAGTTCGATCTCGGCCGCAATATCGACGGCGCCTCGCTCGACGTGCAGACCGCGCTGGCGGTGGCGCAACGCCGGCTGCCGGTCGAAATGACCACGCCGCCGTTCTTCCGCAAGGTCAATCCGGGCGACTTCCCGGTGCTCTATGTGAGCATGCGCTCCGACACCTTGCCGCTGTCGGCGGTGGACGAATACGCCGAGAGCGTGATGGCGCCCACCATCTCGCAACTGCCCGGCATCGCGCAGGTGCTGGTCTATGGCGCGCAGAAATTCGCCGTGCGCGTTCAGGTCGATCCGGCGGCGGCCGCCGCGCGCAACATATCGTTGGACGATATCCGCAGCGTGGTCGCCAAGGCCAATTCCTCGGCGCCAGTCGGGGTCCTGCAAGGCGACAAACAGGCGGTCACGCTGCTCGCCACTGGCGCCATGGCCAACGCGGCGGCCTATCGCGACGTCGTGGTGGCCTATCGCAACGGCGCGGCGATCAAATTGACCGAAGTCGCGCGCGTGATCGACAGCGTGGAGAACGACCGGGTCGCCACCTGGTTCAACGACTCGCGCGCCATCGTGCTGGCGATCCAGCGCCAGCCTGACGCCAACACCGTCGAAGTGGTCGACATGGTGCGCGCCAAATTGCCGGCGATGCGGGCGCAAATCCCGCCGGCGATCCAGATGCAACCGCTGTTCGACCGCTCGCTCTCGATCCGCGCGGCGGTGTTCGACGTGCAGGAAACGCTGGCGATCGCCATCACTTTGGTGATCATGGTGATCTTCCTTTTCTTGAGAAAAGTCTCGGCCACCATCATTCCGGCGCTGGCGGTGCCGGTGTCGCTGATCGGCACCTGCGCCGCGATGTATGCCTTCGGCTTCTCCATCAACAACATGACGTTGCTGGCGCTCACGTTGTCGGTCGGCTTCGTCGTGGACGACGCCATCGTGATGCTGGAGAACATCGTGCGCCATATCGAGGGCGGCATGCGCCCGTTCGAGGCGGCGCTCAAAGGCTCGCGCGAAATCGGTTTTACCATCGTGTCGATCACGTTTTCGCTGATCGCGGTGTTCATCCCGGTGCTGCTGATGGGCGGCATGGTGGGCCGCGTATTCCGCGAATTCGCGGTGTCGGTGTCGGTGGCGATTATCGTGTCGGGCTTTGTGTCGCTGACGCTGACGCCGATGCTGTGCGCGCGCGTGCTCAAGAGCCATCATGCCGGCGAGGAGAAACAGAACGTCGTGCTGCGCGCGTTTGAGCGGATGTTCGACGCCATGCTGCGCACCTATGAATGGACGCTCGACCGCGTGCTGACCTACAAATCGATCATGCTGGGGGTGACGATCGCCACCATCGCCGGCACCATCTGGCTCTATATCGTGGTGCCGAAGGGCTTCTTCCCGACCGAAGACACCGGCTACGTGATCGGCATCACCGAGGGCAAGACCGACATCGCATTTCCGGCCATGGCCGAGCATCAGCGCAAGGTCGCCGATCTGGTGCGCGCCGATAAGGCGGTCGATTATGTGAATTCCACGGCAGGCGCCGGCGGGCCCAATACGGTAGGTAACTCCGGCCGCATGCTGGTGGCGCTCAAGCCGAGAGCCGAACGCGACAGCCTGCCGGAAATCATCGCGCGCCTGCGCCGGACCGCCAATGTGGTGCCCGGTATGCAGATCTTTTTCCAGCCGATCCAGAACATCAATCTGGGCGGGCGGCTCAACAAGAGCCAGTATCAATACACGCTGCAGTCCAACGATACCGAGGCGTTGTATCGCGTGGCGCCCGAACTGCGCGAAAAGATTGCCAAACTTCCGCAGGTGCTCGACGTCGCCACCGATCTCTATATCAAGAATCCGCAGGTCACCGTCGAGGTCGACCGCGAGAAAGCGGCGGTCTATGGCGTCTCCATCGATCAGGTGCGCCAGGAGCTCTACAACGCCTTCGGCTCGCGTCAGGTTGCCACCATCTACACGCCGGCCAACGACTATCAGGTGATTCTGGAAAGCCTACCGGAGTTCCGCGCCGGGCCGAACGATCTCAAGCGGATCTATCTGAAGACAAGCAACGGCACCACGGTGCCGCTATCGGCGGTCACGCATTTCGTGCGCACGGTCGGCCCGCTGCTGGTCAACCACCAGGGCCAGCAGCCGGCGGTGACCATCTCATTCAATCTTGTGCCACGCTTCTCGCTCGGCCAGGCGGTCGACGCCATCCAGAAGCTGGAGCGCGACGAAGGCCTACCCGCCACCATCTCCACCGGCTTCCAGGGCACCGCGCAGGTGTTCCAGGATTCGCTGCGCGGGCAGGGCATTCTGATTTTGGCGGCGATCTTTGCTGCCTATGTCGTGCTCGGCGTGTTGTATGAGAGCTTCATCCATCCGATCACCATCATCTCCGGCCTGCCGTCGGCCGGCATCGGCGCCATCCTGACGCTGATGCTGTTCAAGATGGACCTGTCGGTGATCGCCATGATCGGCATCGTGATGCTGGTCGGCATCGTGAAGAAGAACGCCATCATGATGATCGACTTCGCGATCGAGCGCCGCCGCGTCGGCTTGAGCGCGGAGGCGGCCATTCGCGAAGCCGCCACGCTGCGTTTCCGTCCCATCATGATGACGACCTTCGCCGCGATTTTCGGCACGTTGCCGATCGCGCTCGGCACCGGCGCCGGCGCCGAATTGCGCCAGCCGCTCGGCGTCGCCGTGGTCGGCGGCCTGGTGCTGTCGCAACTGCTCACGCTCTACATCACGCCCGTGATCTATCTCTATCTCGACCGCTTCGACCGCATGATCAAGCGCGGACTGGAGCCGCAGCTGGAAGAGGTTGGCGATCTGCCGAGCAAGCCGGCGGTGGCGGCGGAGTAGTCGCCACACTGGAACCTATATCGGCCCCATGGTTCGAGACGCGCTGCTGCGCAGCGCTCCTCACCATGAGGCCGGGATAGGCCGGTATGTATTGAACTACAGCGCGAAACTCGTTCCGCAGCCGCAGGACGCGGTGGCCTTGGGGTTCTTCACCTTGAAGGCGGCGCCGATCAGGTCGTCGACAAAGTCGATCTCGGAGCCCGCCATATAGCCGACCGAAACGGAATCGATCAGCACGGTGGCGCCATCGCGGGCGATCACCAGATCGTCGTCGCTCTTGGCGCGCTCGATGTCGAATTTGTACTGGAAGCCCGAGCAGCCACCGCCTTCCACCGAGACGCGCAGCATGCTGCCTTGCGGTTCGCCCTTGAGGATCTCGCCGATCCGCCGGGCCGCCTTTTCGCTGACTGTGACGCTGGCGTTCATCGAGTGCCCTTGTGCCGGTAGCCGCCTTACCGATAGTTAGGTGCATGCAACCGTAAGGTCAATGCGATCATGGTGATCGAAACCGGCGCCAAGCGGGCTAATTTCGCGGCCGATCCGGGCAAAAGCCGCGGCCGGCGCGTGGCCGAGGCGGCCAGCGCGACCCGCAACGCGTTCCGGCGCGACTGCGACAGGATCATCCACTCCGCGGCATTCCGGCGGCTGGCGCACAAGACGCAAGTTTTCGTCTACCACGAGGGCGATCACTACCGCACCAGGCTCACCCATACCCTGGAAGTGGCCCAGATCGCCCGTTCGCTGGCGCGCGCGCTCGGGCTCGACGAGGACCTGGCCGAGGCGCTGGCGCTTGCCCACGATCTTGGCCATCCGCCGTTCGGGCATGCCGGCGAGCGCGCGCTCGACCAGGCCCTGGGCCGGTTCGGCGGCTTCGATCACAATGCGCAAGGTTTGCGCATCGTCACCGATCTGGAGCGCCGCTATGCCGCCTTCAACGGGCTCAATCTGACCTGGGAGACGCTGGAAGGTCTGGTCAAGCACAATGGCCCGCTCACCGACCGCGCCGCCCGCGGCGTCGGCCGCTACGCCGAGCACGGCGTGCCGGCGGCGATCCTGGCCTACAACGAGATCCAGGACCTGGAACTGTGGTCGCAGCCGAGCGCGGAAGCGCAGCTTGCCGCACTATCCGACGACATCGCTTACGATGCCCATGACATCGATGACGGCCTGCGCGCCGATCTGTTCGCGCTCGACGACATCGCCGCGGTGCCGATTATCGGCGACATCCTGCACGGCATCGATGCGCAATTTCCCGGTATCGAGCAGGGCAGGCGCGTGCATGAGGTCGTGCGCCGGCTGATCACCCGCATGATCGAGGATGTTATTGCCGAGACCGCGAGGCGGGTGGCGGTGCACAAGCCCTCGGCTGCCGAGGTGCGCCACGCCGCGGGGCCGCTGATTGCGTTTTCACCCGCCATGCAAAAGGCCGACGCCGCCATCAAGGGCTTTCTATATCCGCGCATGTACCGCCACCAGCGCGTGATGCGCGTGATGGACGACGCCGAGCGCGTGGTGTGCGACCTGTTCGAGCATTATGCCAGGATGCCCGCCGACCTGCCGGCGGAATGGCGCGAATGGGTTGATGGCGCCGACAAAGGCGCGCGCGCGCGCCGCATCGCCGACTACATCGGCGGCATGACAGACCGCTATGCGCTGATCGAGCACGCGCGGCACTTTCCGAACACGCCGAGCTTGACTTAATCTCAGGCGATCTTGGCTTGGCGCGGCAAATAATCCGAGATCAATCGCGTGATGACGTCGACCGTCTGCGGCCGGCTGATGTAATAGCCTTGCACCTCGCCGCAACCGAGCATGCGCACCTGCTCGAGCTGGTCGGCGGTCTCGACGCCTTCGGCCGTCGTGATCATCCCCAAACTCTTGGCCATGGTCGTTACCGCCCGCACGATCGTGAGCGCGTCGGCGTGCGACAAGTCGCCGATGAAGCAGCGATCGATCTTGAGCTTGTCGAATGGAAACCGGCGCAGATAACTCAAGGATGAATAGCCGGTGCCGAAATCGTCCATCGAGATCTTCACGCCCAGTTTGCGCAGCCGATGCAGGGCCGCCAGTGTCGCCTCGGTATTCTGCATCATCACCGACTCGGTAATCTCCAGTTCCAGCCGGCTCGCCGGCAGGCCGGCGGAGGCGAGCGCATTGACGACGGTCGGCACCAGGTTGGCGTTTCCCATCTGGATCGGCGACAGATTGACCGCGACTTTCACGCCGTCCAGCCAGCTTGCCGCGTCGGCGCAGGCCTGGCGCAGAACCCATTCGCCGAGCGGGACGATGAGACCAATTTCTTCCGCCACCGGAATGAATTCGGCCGGCGCGATCAGCCCGCGTTGCGGATGCCGCCAGCGCACCAGGGCTTCGCAACAGGAAATGACATTGTCGGTCAGGCTTAGAATCGGCTGGTAGTGCAAAGTGAACTGGCCTTCGGCCAAGGCCGTCCGCAGCTCGCTTTCCAGCGACCGGCGCGCCTTGATGGAGGCATCCATTTCCGTTTCGAAAAAGCGATAGGTGCCGCGGCCGTCGGCCTTGGCGCGGTAAAGCGCAAGGTCGGCATTTTTGAGCAGCTCGTCGGGTTCACTGCCATCGTCCGGGCCAACGGCAATGCCGATGCTGGTGTCGGTCAATACCGCATGGCCGGAGAGGTCAAATGACATGCGCACCGTTTCGCCGATATGTTGCGCCAGCGTCGCCGCGTCCGACAGGTGCGACAGGTCCGATAAAATAATGGCGAATTCGTCGCCGCCGAGTCGGGCTACCGTTACTTTCGGGTCCACGCAACTGCGCAGCCGGTCGGCGACGCCTTTGAGCAGCGCGTCGCCGAACTGGTGGCCGAGCGTATCGTTGACGCCTTTGAAGTTGTCGAGGTCGAGATACAGCACCGCGAGACGTTCTCCCGCCTTCAAATTGGCGACCGCTTCTGCCAGGCGTTCCCGCAATAAAACGCGGTTTGCCAGATCGGTGAGCGCGTCGTAGTGCGCCATATGGGCGATTATCTTTTCCGAACGCCGGCGCTCGGTGACATCTTCGTGGGTGGCCACCCAGCCGCCGTCCGCCAGCGGGCGATTGACGACCACGATCGTTCGGCCGTCGGGCTGCTCGACGACAAAGTTCGACGACTCGCCGCGCGCCAAAGTGGCCAGCAGTTGCTTGATGTAGGCCTCGGGATCGCCGGAATAACTCCCGGTCGATTGCCGGTAGCGCAAAATATCCACCAAAGGCTTGCCCGGCAGGACAACGTCCGGCGGCAGGTCGTACATTTCGATGTAACGTCGATTGCAGATGACCAATCGCGCTTGCGCATCGAACATCAGTAGCGCCTGCGACATGTTGTTGATCGCGGCATCGATCACGAGATTCTGCTCGGCCAGCCGCGTCTCGCGGTCGCGCACGGCGGCGGTGCGCTCCTCCACCAGGATTTCCAGGCCGCGATTGAGTTGATCGAGTTCCTCGGCCATCAGCGCGATCGAGCGGTCGGTGCGCCGCCGGTCGCGTTCGGCCTGGTCATAAGCGTCGGTGACCAGACGGGCCAAGGCATCGATGTCGACCTCGCCGGAGGGCGAGGTCGCTTTGACGCGTTGTCTGGCGAATAGCCGGTCCACGGGTGTTACGCGGCCATTTCGCTGATGACGGTCACGGTCATGGTCTGATTGTGCAGCTGGCAGACGCCGGAGCCGCCGTGTGGTGAGATTTCGCCGTACGAATAGAAGCCGAGCCGCGGCATGCCGGCGCCTAATTCGCCGCTGGCGGCCTCGACTTCCTCGACGGCGCGTTGGCCCATCAGAAGCCTGCGGCCGATGCAGCTCACCAGGATGGCGACGCCCTCGCACTCGGCCGTGCCGGCAGCCGCCTGCCGGGCGGCGTCGGCAGCGCCGGCGGCGAGGCGATCGAGATTGCCGTGCATGAGCTGGGCGATCCAGCCTTCCGGCATGTCGCCGGCAAAAGTCATCGAGTTCGCCGTATGATCGACGGCCAGGACCGTACGCACCAATTCATATTCCGGATGCTGAGGGTCCTGAATACGCAGCGGGAACAGCAAGGCGGTGCCGGGAAGGCCATCCGCCTCTTCGCCGAGATAGCGTTTGTAGAGGTCGAGCGCCGGCTTGCCATCGACCTGGTAGAGCACATTGCCTTGCGAGCTGGTTATACGGCGGCGCGGTCCGAACTCGTCCCAGCCGCCGGCGCTGCCGTGCCCGATGCGAACGCTGTCACCATAAAATCCCACGGCGGCGACCAGATGCTTGCACGGCGGACCGTTGCCGCCGACCAAAGTCTCCGTAAAAAGCGCCGCGTCGCCGGCCATCCCGCCGGTAAGGGCGACATCTTCGCCCACGACCGAAACGATGCCGGCAACCAGCTCGCTGCCGTTGACATTGAGCCCGTCGGACAGAACGAAAATTCCCGCAAGTTTCTTGTCCTGAGGTCCTTGGCCGGCAAGCTTGCGGCCGATTGTTTCGCCGCAGATGCGCGATTGCGCCGGATGGACAGCGGACGCGCATGCAAGTTCCAACGCGGTTGAATCGAAATGCAGGGCTATGGCGGCGATCTCATCATCGACCTCGTCGTTGTTATGGATCTGGCCGCCGGTGCTGCATCCGAGCAGATGGGCGTGCGGAAATTTTTCGCGCAGTTCGGCGTAATGTGCGCCGCTGGCCAGCGCTTCGCGCATTCCGAAATACAACACGAGTCCGGCAGGCGCGGAGCCGCCATTGCGCGACGTCCAACCCGACGCCTGACTCCACGAAAGCTGTTCAGCGTGCATGCAACACTCACATTGCTGCCCGGACCCCACATCATGGTAGTGGGCAGATGCGAAAATAATGTTATCGGACGGGCCCTGGCGTTTGCGGTCGCGCGGCAAAGCTCCGCGGCCAATCCGAATAGTCGCGTGTTTGCTGATGTTTTTCGAAGGCCACTGAAAATTGCACCGATTGCCGTAACTCTGACTTAACTCTAGAACCGGGAAGGCAGCGATGCCTTTTGGCGCGGCGGCAAGCGCCGTATGGGATGGCACTATGGATGCCGAGCGGGAAGTCGATCTGCTGATTGCGGGTGCCGGGCCGGCCGGCATGACCGCCGCGCTGGCCGCTTCGCTTGCGGGCCTCGACGTATTGTTGTGCGAGAAGTCCGATCAAGTCGGCGGCACCGGAGCGACCTCGGCCGGCACGCTCTGGATTCCGGGCAACAGCCAAAGCCGCGCCGCAGGTTTCACCGACAGCGCCGAACAGGCCGAACAATATCTGAATGCGCTGATCGGGCCGGCGATCGATCGCGATTTGACCGAGGCTTATCTGCAGAGCGGTCCGGCGGCGATCGACTATCTGTGCGCCCACAGCGAGCTGCGGTTTCTGCCGTGCGGAATGCATCCGGACTATCGTAGCAACATGCCGGGCGCGGCCGTGGCCGGGCGCGCCATCGTCCCGGCGCCATTCGACGGCCGGCTGCTGGGCGAAGACTTCCGCCGCATCCGTGCGCCGATTCCGGAATTCATGCTGTTCGGCGGCATGATGATCGGCAAGGCCGACATCGCCCATCTCATCGGCCGCTTCCGCTCGCTCGGCAATTTCATCTATGCCGCGAAATTATTCGCGCGTTACCTCATCGACCGCCTGCGCTATCCACGCGGCACCCGCATCATGATGGGCAATGCGCTGATCGGCCGGCTGTTCTACAGCTTGCGCCGGCGCAATGTGCCGATCCTGTTCGACGCCGCGATTACCGACGTCATCGGCGACCGCCACGGCGTTACCGGCGCGCGCCTGCAAGTCGGCGGCAAGGAGATGACCGTCAACACCCGCAAGGGCGTTGTGCTGGCGACCGGCGGCTACGCCCACAACAAGCGTTTCCGCGACAAGTTTATGCCGCAACCGGTGCCGGCGCATTCGATGAGTTTCGAAGGCAATCGCGGCGACGGCATCGAGATCGGCCAGCGGCTGGGCGCAGGCATCGCGCCCGAGCGCTGCACCAGCGGGCTGTGGTCGCCGGTGTCGATCGTGCCGCGCGCCGACGGCAGCGAGGGCCTGTTTCCGCATCTGGTGTTCGACCGCGCCAAGCCCGGATTGCTGGCGGTGAATTCAAGCGGACGCCGCTTTGTCAACGAGGCGGCCTCGTATCACGATTTCGCGCTCGCCATGTTCGAGGCGCACAAAACCGCGCCGTCGATCCCGGCTTATCTGATCTGCGACGCAGGCTTCATCAAGAAATACGGGTTAGGCGTGGTCTATCCGGGCCACCGCAATCCTGGCAAATTCGTCGATAGCGGCTATCTCACATGCGGGCGCACGCTCGACGAACTGGCGGGCAAGATCGCGGTCGATCCCGCCGCGTTGCGCGCGACGGTGGCGCGCCATAACGGCTTTGCGAAATCCGGCGTCGATGTGGATTTCGGCAAAGGCGAGATCGAACTCAACCGCTTCAACGGCGATGCCGAGCACAAGCCCAATCCGTGCATCGGGCCGCTGGTTGCGCCGCCGTTCTATGCGCTTACCGTCTGGCCAGCCGACATCGCAGTGAGCACCGGCTTGGCGACCGATGCCGACGCGCGCGTGCTTGCTAACGACGGCAAGCCGATCCCGGGCCTCTATGCCTGCGGCAACGACATGGCCTCGGTGATGGCGGGGAGTTACCCGGGCCCCGGCACGACGCTCGGGCCGGCGATGGTGTTTGGCTATCGCGCGGCTATGCATGCAAGGGGTAGCGCGGAGATGCGGCGAAACTGACTTGGACTTGTTCCGTCGCCGTTCATTGGCCGCCGCGGCGGAGCGCACGCCACGCCGCTGCTACTGCTGCCGCGACCAAGGCGGCTATGGCCGTAGCGGCCACATATGCTGTCCAATCGTCGCCCTGTGCGATCGCAAATCCGAGCAGGAACGGGATCGGGAAAAGAAAGAAAACAATGGTCCGTAAGACGAGGTTGATCGTGTCCATGCCCGAATTTAAGCGATGCCGGCCAAAAATGCTTGTGGCGTCTGCGCCATAATGCCGAATGGGCCGCAGACGCAACGCGCCACGGCGACGAGAACATGGCGCGGCACCTGCCGCCTGTGGTGACGGGAATATTCCACCGTCAACGATTGTTTATATCGGGGCATCGTTGATTGGGGGATGGGTCATGCAATCAAGAAACCGAATATGTTTGCTTACGGCAATTGCGGTGGCCGCCTTGCCGTTGTGCGCAATTCTCGCGCCCGCAGCCGCGGCAAATGACTATATCATCGACTATCTGGTTTCGAACCAAACGGGCGCCGCGCATCAAGACGCCCATCTTCGGAATCCTTGGGGCATGGCTTTCCTGCCCGGCGATCTGTTCTGGATCGGCGACAACAAGACCGGTGTATCCACGCTCTATGACGGCGCTGGCAATATCGACAGCCTGGTCGTCAAGGTTCCGCTGCCGCCACCGCCACTCAGGCTCGACATCAACCCGAAGGCTTCGGCGCCAACCGGCGTCGTCTCGAACACGGCGAATGATTTTTTTGTCGATGGCGACCCGTTTTGGCCCGCCCGTTTCATTTTCGACACCGAAGACGGAACGATCTCGGGGTGGTTCGACACCGGGGGGCCCTTTGCATACATCGAGGTGGACAATTCGCTCAATGGCGCCAATTGCAAACCGATGCCCGCGGCGAATTGTCAGGGCGCGGTCTACAAGGGCCTGGCGCTGGGCCGAAACAAGACCCGCGGCGCTCTGCTCTTTGCGACCAATTTTCGTTCCGGACAAATCGAAGTCTACGACAATACTTTCAAGCCGATCAGCCTCGGAGCAACCGCGTTCGTCGACAGCAGGATTCCGGCGGGCTATGCCCCCTATGGCATCGCCAATCTTGGCGGCGATCTGTACGTAACCTACGCCAGTCAGGATGCGGCAAAGCACGACAGCGTTAGCTGCATGGGCTGCGGCTTTGTCAATATTTTCAATACCAACGGTAGGTTGCTGAGGCGACTTATCCCGGCGGCGAGGAACGGTCATCTGAATGCACCGTGGGGCGTCGCGCTCGCGCCGGACAGCTTCTGGCCGGGCGGCGCCGTTCTGGTGGGCAATTTTGGCAACGGCCGGATCAACGCATTCGACGGTACTGGAAAATTTCTCGGTGCTTTAGGGGACGCGGCAACGAAGCTGCCGATGAGAATCCCGAACCTGTGGACAATCATGTTCACCGGCGCGAACGGTCCGCCCAGCACAAATCCGAGCGCTCTCTATTTCACCTCCGGACCCCGGAGCGAGGTCGCCGGGCGGTTCGGCTCAATTACGCCGGCGCCTTAGCCATATTTCACTGGGCGGCGCGGCAAAGTCTTGTTTCTGCGGGCGGCGCCTTGCGCCGGCCCGCGGCTGATCCGTTCTACACTTGCTAAACGGGGCGCTGCACCAGCTTGCCAATTATATAAAAATATATATATTTAGATCGTGCACCAGGGCGAGCCGAAAACACTGCGCTGGATCGCCTCCAGCCGCCGGGATATGCGCGCCTTGCCCAAGAAGGTGCGCCGCAGCTTCGGCGTGGCGCTCTATGCTGTCCAAATCGGGGAGACGCCTCCGATTGCCAAGCCATTGCGCGGATTTGGCGGCGCAGGAGTCATCGAGTTGATCGAAGACGATGCGGGCGGTACCTACCGGGCGGTCTACACCGTGCGCTATGCGACCGCGATTTATGTGCTGCACGTTTTTCAGAAGAAATCGAAGCGCGGCCGCGAGACGCCGCAACGCGATATCCACCTGATCAAGGAACGACTGAAACGCGCCGAAGAAATAAATGCATTGACGATGAAGGAAGGACCGCCATGAGACGGAAGTCAAAAGATTATGAAGACAGCAGCGGCAATGTTTTCGCCGATCTCGACTTTCGTAACGCCAAGCAGGAACTGCTGAAGGCGAAGCTCACGGTGGAAATCTATCGGCTGCTCACGAAGCGCGGCCTCACGCAGCAGCAGGCGGCAAAGCTCCTGGGGACGACCCAGGCACAGGTGTCCGCGCTGATGCGCTGCAAGCCCGTCTCGGTGTCGGTTGGCCGGCTGATGGAATTCTTGACGGTGCTGGGCCAGGACATCGAAGTCACGGTCAAGCCGGCCGCGCGACGGCGCAAGGCAGGCGACATGTCGGTGGTGGTGCAGGGGGCGTAACCCGCCGTATTGGAATAGATGAATTGGCGGATTACGCTGCGCTAATCCGCCCTACGAGTTCTTGCGGATTTTGTTATCGACACTTCGAAAGAATGGTAAGAACAGACTAGCGTTAATCGAGAACTCAGATGACTGAATCATTGGGGAATAAATGGGACCCCCTTGACGAGCAAAAGCTGGTCACGGGGGTCGTCGGAAAAATTTTAGACCGAGTGTTAACAGGTGGCGAGAGTGCGATTAGACGCGCTTGGGCTAATCACAAAATCAAGACCCAACAAGGGGTGTCCACATATGTCGAGCGTCAACTGCTTCGTCATGCAAAAATTAAAAATTTCTTGCTACGGGATAAGCCTGTATTGCTCGACGATCTATTTGTTGAACCTGCATTATCTTCGTCAGGAGTGCCGCAATCGTTCGACCAGTTAATTGAAACATTGTCGCAATTGAACAGAGTGTTGTTGATTGGCTCACCAGGCTCTGGAAAGACTCTTTTAGCGAAAAAAGTACTGATCGAGTCCCTTCGGAAAAAAGATGGATTTATTCCAGTATTCATCGAGCTAAGACAGTTGCCTCAATTTGAGGAAGGCACAATCCTTGGGGTCATGGCCGCGACGATTAAATCGTCATTCCCAGGATTTATGCCCGAGCAATTAGTGTCAGGACTTGAACAGGGAATTTTTACAATAATTTTGGATGGATTCGATGAAGTCGATCGTGAAAAGTCGAAAGCGGTAGAGGCGGAAATACTTAGAATTTCGGTTAGATATCCTTATTTGCGAATGTTTATATCGAGTCGGCATATGGAGTCCTTGCGCGGCTGGAACGATTTTATCGTCTATCGAATTGAACCGCAGTCGCTCGACACCATAATTAAGATTGTCGAGCGGTTTCCTTATCAGGACGCGCCAAAAGAAAAATTGATTGCGTTATTAAAGTCTGGCGAATTGCAGCAGAACATAAACATTCTTCAAAATCCTCTTTTGTGTCTTGTGCTGCTGCCCGCCCTAAGATCCAGGGGAAACATGGTACGGGCGGTCGATTATTTTGATGGGTGTATAGACACGCTAATCCATATTCACGATAACGCTAAAGAGTTGTTCGAGCGACAATGGAAAGCGGCGCTCGGGACAACGCGCCTTAGACAATGTGTCGCCGCGTTGAGTTTTATTACGTACGTCGAGAATGCATATGCATTTTCATATCGAACATTGCGGGAATATGTAGAGGCTACGCGAGACCTAGTCGGATTCGACTTTGATACCGAAAGTTTTATTTACGACATTACGGTGAATATGGCGCTGTTAGAAGAGGTGGAATTTGGGTACGAATTTCAATATAGGCAATTTCAAGAATATTTAGCGGCTTGTTACATCTGTGCGCTCGACGCCGTTCAGCTTCGCAGAGCTTTGGAGGGTATCGCTAGTCGACAGGACACGGATATGGTCTTTCAATATTCGCACGCGCTTAACAAAACTACAATCGAGCAGAATTGGTCAGTTTTTGTCTTAAGGGCACCTCGAATAATTACGCTGCCGTCTGGCCGACGAACTGCAAATCAGATTCAAGGAACGCACAAGGTCTGAGAGCGGGAGCGGTCTATGGGGCAATTCGGGTTCTTCGATACTAACAAGCGGCTCGAAGCGCT
>JBBRAL010000054.1:0-29926 GCA_038206805.1 Hyphomicrobiales bacterium
TCGTGCTGGCGATGGGTATCGTCGCGGCACTGGGAAATACGGTCACTAATATTGTCCTAGCCACTGCGATCATCAACTTCCCGCTCTATGTGCGTGTTGCGCGCGCGGAAGCCAATGTGCGCCGCGAAGCCGGCTTCGTGCAGGCGGCGCGGCTGTCCGGCAACGGTGAATTTCGCATCCTGCTGGTCCATATCCTGCCGAACATCATGCCGATCATGATCGTGCAGATGTCGCTGACCATGGGTTACGCCATCCTCAACGCCGCCGGGCTGTCGTTCATCGGCCTCGGCGTGCGACCGCCGACGGCGGAGTGGGGTATCATGGTCGCGGAGGGCGCCGGCTTCATGGTGTCCGGCGAATGGTGGATCGCGCTGTTCCCGGGCCTTGCGCTGATGATTGCGGTGTTCTGCTTCAACCTGCTCGGTGACGGCCTTCGCGATATCGTCGATCCGCAGCGAAGAACGTGAGGGAAGCCCGATGACCGCGCAGCCATTGCTCGACGTCAACGACCTCACGGTGGAATTCGCCACGCGGCGCGGCATCGTAAAAGCCGTCCAGCACGTCAACATCTCCGTCGCCAAGGGCGAGACCCTCGGCATCGTCGGCGAATCCGGCTCCGGCAAGTCGGTCACGTCATACGCGGTGATGCGGATTCTCGACCGGGCCGGCCATATTGCGGACGGTTCGGTCTCCTTCAGCGGTCTCGACCTGCGCACGGCGCCCGAGTCGGAAATGCGCGATATGCGCGGCCGTGAAATATCGATGATCTTCCAGAATCCGCGCGCGGCGCTTAATCCGATCCGCAAGATCGGCCGCCAGATCGAGGATGTGCTGCTGCAACATGCGCAAGTCGACAGCGAAGCCGTCAGCGAGCGGGCGATCGAGATGCTTGACCAGGTGCGTATCGCGCGGCCGCGCGAGCGCTATCACGCCTATCCGTTCGAATTATCCGGCGGCATGTGTCAGCGCGTGGTGATCGCTTTGGCGCTCGCCTGCCGGCCGCAACTCCTTATCGCCGACGAGCCGACCACCGGGCTCGACGTGACCACGCAGAAGGCGGTGATGGACCTTGTGGTCGAATTGACGCGCGCCCGCGGCATGTCGACGATCCTGATCACCCACGATCTCGGTCTCGCCGCCGCCTATTGCGACCGGGTGGTCGTGATGGAAAAGGGCCAAGTGGTGGAGACCGCGAAATCCGAGACGATCTTCAAGGCGCCGGCGCACCGCTATACCCGCAAACTGATGCGGGCAACGCCGCGGCCCGGGATCTCATTGCGCGACCTGTTGCCCGAGAAAGAAGCCGCCGCCGCCCATGCCAAGCGCACAACGGCGGTGAAGGACGCCGGCGCGCCGCTGCTGCTGGTGGAGAAACTGATCAAGGAATATCCGCGCAACGAGGCCGGCGGCGCCTTTGCCAAGTTGTTCGCGCGCAAGCCCGCGCTGAAATTGGACAATTTCCGCGCGGTCGACGGCATCAGCTTTTCCGTCGCACGCGGGGAGAGTGTCGGCCTGGTCGGCGAATCCGGTTGCGGCAAGTCGACCACCTCGATGATGGTGATGCGGCTGATCGACAAGACCTCCGGCCTGATCGTGTTCGACGGCGAGGACATCGGCGACATCCCGGCTCGCAAGTTCGCCACCTTGCCGCTGCGCAAGCGCATCCAGATGGTGTTCCAGGACCCGACCGACAGCCTCAATCCGCGCTATACCGCCGCGCGCGCCATCGCCGACCCGATTCTGCGGCTCGGCGCGGCGGACGCGGCGGGCACGGTGCGCGAGCGTTGCGAGCAACTCGCCAGGCAGGTCGGCCTGCCGCTCGACCTGCTGGACCGTTTTCCGCATCAGCTTTCCGGCGGGCAGAAGGCGCGCGTCGGCATTGCCCGCGCCATCGCGCTCAAGCCCGACCTCATCATTCTCGACGAGCCGACCGCCGCACTCGACGTGTCGGTGCAGGCGGTGGTGCTCAATCTCCTGCAGGACCTAAAAGATTCGCTGGGGATGAGCTATCTTTTCGTCTCGCATGACCTCAATGTGGTGCGGCTCTTGTGCGACCGTGTCATTGTCATGCGCAGCGGGCAGATCGTCGAACAGGGGCCGACCGAACAGGTGTTGACGGCGCCACAGGCGCAATATACCCGCGACCTGCTCAGCGCGATTCCGCATCCGCCGGTGTAATAGAGTGACAAGCATGGCCGACAATTCCGATCCCCTCGACGATTTTATTTCCGCCGCGGCTGTGGCACTGCGCCTGCCGATCGATCCGGCCTGGCTGCCGGCGGTCAAGGCCAATCTCGACGTCACGCTCAAGCATGCGGCGCTGGTCGGCGAATTCGCGCTGCCCGACGATGCCGAGCCCGCGCCCATCTTCAAGGCCTGACGCCGTGGCCGCCGATACCGCCTGGGCGAGCGCCGCCGATATCGCCGGCGCCGTGGCGTCGGGCAAGACCAAAGCGATCGCCGTCATCGATGACGCGCTCGCGCGCATCGCCGCGCGTAATCCGGCGCTCAATGCCTTCACCGCGGTCACCGAAGAGCGGGCGAGGGCGCGCGCTCAGGCGATCGATGCCACGCGCGACAAGACGAAATTGCCGCTTGCCGGCGTGCCCTTCGCGGTCAAGAACCTGTTCGATATCGAAGGTCTGGCGACGCTCGCCGGCTCGAAGATCAACCGCACGCACGCGCCGGCCAAACGCGACGCGGCGCTGATCGAACGGCTGGAGGCGGCCGGCGCGGTGCTCGTCGGCGCGCTCAACATGGGCGAATACGCCTACGACTTCACCGGCGAGAACATCCACGATGGCCCCTCGCGCAATCCGCACGACACAACGCGCATGACCGGCGGCTCGTCCGGCGGATCTGGCGGGGCGGTCGCCGGCGGCATGGTGCCGCTGGCGCTCGGCTCCGATACCAATGGCTCGATCCGGGTGCCGTCGTCGTTATGCGGTATTTTCGGCCTCAAGCCGACCTATGGGCGGCTCACGCGCGCGCGCAGCTTTCCCTTTGTCGCCAGCCTCGATCATCTCGGTCCGTTCGCACGCTCGACGCGCGATCTGGCGCTCGCTTATGACGCGATGCAGGGCGCCGACAATGACGATCCGGCCTGCACCGATCGCGCCGTCGAGCCGGCGCTGCCGCTCATCGACCGCGGCATCGGCGACCTACGTATCGCGGTGGCTGGCGGCTATTTCCGTAAAGGCGCGTCGGCGGAGGCGCTTGGCGCGCTCGACCGCGTCGCCAAGGCGCTGGGCGCGCGCGGCGAAATCGAGATTCCGCAAGCGCATCGCGCCCGCGCCGCGGCTTATGTGATCACCGCCACCGAAGGCGCCGCGCTGCACTTGAACCGACTGCGCAGCCAGGCGCATGACTTCGATCCGGCGGTGCGCGACCGGCTGATGGCCGGCGCCATTGTGCCGGCTGCGCTGGTGGTGAAGGCGCAGATTTTCCGCCGCTGGTATCGCGAGCGTGTGCTCGAACTGTTCAAGCATTGCGATGCGATCCTGGCGCCGGCGACGCCCTGCACGGCGCCCATGATCGGCCAGCAGACATTCACGCTGGACGGCGTCGAGCTGCAGCTGCGGCCGAACATGGGCCTCTACACGCAGCCGATCTCCTTCATCGGCCTGCCGGTGGTGGCGGTGCCGGTACCCTTGCAGCCGATGCCGATCGGCGTTCAGATCATCGCCGCGCCGTGGCGCGAAGACATTGCCCTGCGCATCGCTCAGGCGCTGGAGAGCCAAGGCGTGTGCGCGGCGCCGAGGCCAAGCCTTTAAGGAGAAGACGGATGGACATCGACCTGCCGGAGGTCGTGGTTGAAGTGAAAGCGGCATTTGCCCGCTACGAAATCGCGCTGGTCGGCAATGATGTCGGCGCGCTCAACGCCATGTTCCGCGACGATCGCCGCACCATCCGCTTCGGCGCCGCGGAAAACCTGTTCGGCCATGCCGAGATCGAGGCGTTCCGCGCCGCGCGCTCGCCGGTGGCGCTCGGGCGTACGCTGTCGCGCACGACGATAACGACTTTCGGGCGCGAATTCGCCGTCGCCTCGACTTTGTACGAGCGCCCCTCGGCGCCGGGAAAGATCGGCCGGCAGATGCAGACCTGGGTGAAGTTCGCCGACGGCTGGCGCGTGGTCGCCGCGCATGTGAGCCTGATCGACAAGCCGGCTGAGACAAGCGCATGAATCTAAAGAGCAGGCGCGGGTTTTTGGACAGGATCGTGCGCGAGAAAGAGCCATGAGTATGCTGGCACCCAGGCCGCAAACGCCGCCGCTCAGCCGGGCGCGCAAGACGCTGGCCGAGGAACTGCGCTTGCAGCTCGCCGACGAGATCGTGCGCGGCGCGCTAGCGCCCGGCGCCGCGCTCGACGAGACCGGGCTGGCGCGCCGCTTTCAGGTGTCGCGCACGCCGGTGCGCGAAGCGATCCGGCTGCTGGCGGCGAGCGGACTGGTGGACGCGCGTGCGCATCGCGCCGCGCTGGTGGCGCGGCCCACGGCCGAGCATCTCGCCGGCATGTTCGAGGCTATGGCGGAACTGGAGGCGCTATGCGCCGGCTTTGCCGCCGAGCGCATGACTGGCTTCGAGCGTCGCGCGCTGGAAAATATCCACGAGAAGCTACGCGTGCTGATCCAGAGCGGCGACCCGCAGAGCTATCACGAGGTCAACGAAGCCTTCCACACCGGCATCTATGCCGGCGCACACAACCGCTATCTTGCCGACATGACGCTGGCGACGCGCGCGCGTGTGCGTCCGTTCCGCCGCGCCCAGTTCCGCATTCTCGGCCGGCTGGCTAAATCGCATGAGGAGCACGACCGCGTGGTGCAGGCGATCCTGCGCGGCGACCGCGCCGCCGCCGCCGCGGCCATGCGCACGCACATCATCACCGTGCGCGATGAGTATGAGCATTATACGGAGACGATTTAACTTCGTTGTCATTCCGGGGCGCGCTGAAAGCGCGAACCCGGAATCCAGGGACGCGAGCACTGCGCATGTGGCTCTGGATTCCGGGTCCGCCGCTTCGCGGCGTCCCGGAATGACAACTAAGCCAGCACTTTTCCTTGCGCCAGAAACGCGCGCCAGCCGCCGAAGCTCGATATGTCGCGCGCGCCGGCCGTGGCGGCGGCTTCGACCAAGAAGCCTTTGACGCCGTGGCCGTCGTGCAGATTGATCGTGCCGATGGACAAAGGCGGCGGCACCTGTGCGACGAAGGCGCCGAAGGCGGCGACCGGCAGCGCCCAGATCTCGACCTCGATCGCCGCGCCCTGGCCTTGCTCGACCCGCAGCAGCCCGGGCTTTGCCACCGCTCCGCCGGCAAGCGCATAGAGCCGGTAATCGGCGGCGGTCGTCGTCGTCTGCATGAGGCGGGCGCCGAGCGCGCGCAATTCGCCGTTGAGCGGAAGGCCGGAGAGATGCGCGCCGACCACGGCGACCGCGACTTCTCCCTGCGCCGGGGCTTTCGCCATCGCCACGGGCGCCGGCTGCGGTTCGTTCAGTGCGCCGAGCGGCAATTGCGTATCGGCGTGGAATACGCGGCCGATCTCCGCCAGCCGCGCGTCGGCGCCGCCCGGCGCCAGCAGCGTGATGCCGAACGGCAGGCCGGCGCCGGTCATCGCCGCCGGCAGCGCCAGGCCGCAGAGGTCGAGCAGATTGACGAAATTGGTGTAGGTGCCGAGCCGGCTGTTGAGCTGGATCGGATCGGCCAGCACCTGCTTGATGCTGTAGACGGTCGGCGCCGTCGGCAGCGCCAACGCGTCGAGCTGGCGGAAGGTCTGCCTCGCGATCCAGCGCAGCTCCTCCAGCTTGTAGAAAGCGGCGAAGGCGTCGATCGCGCTTGGCCGCAGGCCGGAAAGGATGATCTCGCGCGTCACCGGATGGATCGCCTGCGGATCGGAGGCCAGCAGCGAACGCGCGGTCATGGTGCGCTCCGCCACCCAGGGGCCGTCATACAGCAGCCGCGCGGTTTCGTAGAACGGCTCGATGTCGATCTCGACAATCTCGGCGCCGAGCCGGGCGAGCCGCTTGAGCGCCGCGTCAAAGGCGGCGGCATAGGCGGCGTCGCCGAAGAACAGAAGCTGGCCGGCGCGCGGCACGCCGAGCTTGATATGGGCCGGCATGGCGCCGGGCGCGCCGAGCGGGCGGGCGCGCGAATAGGGATCGTTGACGTCGCGCCCGGCCATCGCCGCCAGCGCGGTCCAGGCGTCGTCGACAGTGAGCGCGAGCACCGATACGCAATCGAGCGTCCGGCACGCCGGCACCACGCCATAATTGGAGATCAGCCCGAGGCTCGGTTTCAGGCCGACGATATTGTTGAAGCCCGCCGGCACGCGGCCGGAACCGGCAGTGTCGGTGCCGAGCGCCAGCGGCACGATGCCGGCGGCAACCGCCACGGCGGAGCCGGAACTCGATCCGCCGGGAATGAGATCGGCGTTGAACGGATTGCGCGGCGTGCCGTAGGGCGAGCGCACGCCGACCAGGCCGGTGGCGAACTGGTCGAGATTGGTCTTGCCGATGACGATGGCGCCGGCTTGGCGCAGCCGCGCCACCGCGGTGGCGTCGTGCGTAGGCTTGTAGGCAAATGCCGGGCAGGCGGCGGTGGTGGCAAAGCCCGCGACGTCGATATTGTCCTTGATGGCGACGGGAACGCCGTACAGCGGCAGCTTGGCCCCGCCGCCCGCCATCAGCGCGCCGGCCTCGGCCAGCGCGTCTGCTTCTTCGCGCAGGCTGATGAAAAGCGCCGGATCGCCGAGCGCGCGAATACGGGCAAAGCTGCGCGCGACGGTCTCAACCGGGCTCACCGTTCCCGCCCGATGCGCGGCGACGATCGAGGCGACGGTCTCGGCCACTCAAAGCCCCCGATTGAACACAGTGTCATTCCTTGTGCGAAAATTTAGCGGCGTCCGCAACTGCCAGAAACAAAAACCCCCCGGAGCCATGCAATGGCTTGGCGCCGGAGGGGAGCCGTCGATACGAGGCCGTGGCGGGCGGGTCTATTCCGCCGGTACCGCCTTGGGAGCGGAGGCAGTCGCCATTTCCGGCATCTTGCTCAAGCCGAGCAGGAACGCGGCGACGATGAGATAGGCGAACGCCACCCCGGGCGTCACGCCGAGCCCATGCTGGCCGAAGCCGACGGCCGGTCCGTGCATGAAGCCGAAATAAGTCATGACGGCGCCGGCGAAGGCGAAGGCCGACGCCTTCATGAACTCGCGCTCAATCACGAATACCGCGATGGCGGCAAGCGTCAGCCCGGTGAGGATCGAGCCGCCGCCGAGGATATCGAGGCCGTTGTAGAGCACACCGAAGCCGGCGAGCTTGTCGATGCCGACCGCGGCGGCGCTGGTGCCGGCGGCGCCGAGCGCGCCGTCGACCAGTACCTTGGCCCAGGCGGCCAGATGCGGGGTGAGCGCCAGCACGATGGCCGGCGCGTGGCTCTTGGGCGTGGTCTGGAACGCTTGCGCGCCGATCAGCATGCCGATGTAGAGCAGGATCGGCGAAATCGCCACCACCGGCACCAGATCGAGCAGCAGCGAGATGATGCCGAAGCAGGACAGCACGATCACCATCACGCCGGTCGCCGCCGAATAGCCGATGCGGCCGCCCATCGCCTTCCAGCCTGGATGGCCGATATACACGGCGTTGATGAACGGGTTGCCCATCAGCGCGCCGATGCAGCTCACCACGCCATCGGCGGTCAGCACGCGCGTGGTCGGGAAGGAGTCGCCGGCGGCTTCCGCGCTTTCCACATTGTCCATGGCCTCGACCAGGTCATAGACACCGAACGGAATGGCGGTGACCAAAATTGCGCCGATAAATTCGAATCCGCCGAAAGTGTGCATGCCGGCCGGGATAGGCAGTGAAATATGAATGCTGTGCAGCGAGGTCCACAGCGCGGCGGCGCTCATGCCACCATAATTCAGGCCGAACAGGTTCGAGCCCCAGGCGATGATCGAGCCGACGATGATGGCGACCAGGCCGGCCGGGATGCCCATCGGATAGCGCACGCCGCCGAACCAGCTCGCCATGATGATGGCAAAGCAGGTGATGCCGATCACCGGCGTCAAATACATGTCGAAGGCGGGCTTCATCGAGATGAAGGCGATCGATACGCCGGCCAGCGTGCCGAGCAGGGCGGCGCGCGGCGTAATCTTCCGGATATAGGGCGCGATGAAGCCGCCGATCATCAGAATGAAGCTCTGGATGAACACCCAGGTCAGCCCGGCTTCCCAGGCTTTGATCGGATCGTTGGTCTTGAGCAGAATCGGCAGCATGATGACGAAGGTGACGATGAACATGTGCGGCACGCTCACACCCGATGGCAGCGCGGCGACATCGCTGCGGCCGGTCTTCTTGGCGAGCTGATAGGCCAGCCACGCATAGTAGAAAGTGGAGAGGCACATCATCAGTCCGAGCGCGGGAAGGATGCGGCCGAACACCAGCGAGTCGGGCATTTTCAACACGAACCGCAGCAGCGCGGTGAGCGTGAGCATGTTGACCAGGATGTTGGTGCCGAAACCGAAAAACGCGTTCCAGTCGCCCTTCGTCCACAGAGCCGGTTTGAATGATGTCGCAGTTGCCATGACGTTCCCCCTTCGCTTGTCCTTTAGCTTGTCCGTTAGCTTGCCCCGTTACGTGCCTTATGCGCTGGCCGCGCGCGTGTTGCGTGCCTGGGCCAGCGCCGCCAGCATTTCTTTCGAATCGGAAACCCAGCCGAAGATTCCGCCCTGCGCCTTGATCATCTTCAGGCCCATGTCGTGGAATTCCGGAAAGTAGGATGCGCAAGCATCGCCCAGCACGACGCAGCGGTAGCCGCGGTCATTGGCCTCGCGCACGGTGGTATTGACGCAGACCTCGGTGGTGACGCCGCACACGATGAGATTGTCGATGCCGCAATTGCGCAGCGTCAGCCCGAGGTCGGTCTCGCAGAATGCACCCTTGCCCGGCTTGTCGATCACCGGTTCGCCGGCGATCGGATAAAGTTCGGGAATAATGTCGTGCCCCGGCTCGCCGCGAATGAGGATGCGGCCCATCGGGCCGGGCGCGCCGATGCGCAAACGGGGCGAGCCGCGCTCGACCTTGGCCGGCGGCGCGTCGGACAGATCGGGGCGATGCCCCTCGCGGGTGTGGACGACCAGCATGCCGGCCGCGCGCGCCGCCGCCAGCACCGCCTTGCACGGGCCGACCGCGGCCTGCAGCAGCGAGACGTCGTTGCCGAGCGTTTCGCCGAAGCCGCCCGGCTCCAGGAAATCGCGCTGCATGTCGATGATGATGAGCGCGGTGCGGTCGAGTTCCACCGTGATCGGTTGCGGTTCGGCGACGATTTGGGTTTTCACCACGCACCTCTCGTGCCGCAGTCGCCGCCGGCGTGCCGCTGCCATGGGCTGCGGCCGGGGCGAATTGCATGCAGTCAGGAGACTCGCAAGCGGTGTGCCAAGCAGCGCAGGGCCCAATTGGGCCGGCTGTGCAATGGCTTTCGAGTGACAAAACAATGGCTTGGCAAGGCCGATGCGATCGGCCGGCAAGGCAATCGCCACCCTCGGCCATGCTCAAAAAACCGGCAATTCACCGGCCGCGCGCACGGCACGCCGCAGGCGCGACGCGTGGCAAGCGCCGCTGCAATGGATTATCGGTTAGCCTTGCGATTGAACGGCGCCAATCCGCATAGAGCCGCGCCGCTCAAACGGGGAGAACGGCATATGACCGCAACTACGGTGGGATTCGTCGGGCTGGGCCTGATGGGCCAGGGCTTTACCCAGAGGCTGGTTGAGAAAGGCCATCGTGTCGTCGGCTTCGATATCGATGAATCCAAAACCAACGCGGCGGCGGCCTGGGGCGTAACGCCCACGAAAAGCGCTGCCGAGGTCGCCGAGGCGGCCGACATCGTTTTGGTGAGCGTCACCAACACCGCTGCCGTCGAGGACGTGGCGGCCGGACCGCGCGGCATGCTGACTGCCCGCAGCACGTCTGGGAAAATCTGTGTCGACCTTTCGACCACCGAACTGGAAACGACCAAGCGGCTGGCGGCATCGCTCGAACAACGTGGCATGACGTTTATCGACGCGCCGGTTTCGGGCGGTCCGGGCGCGGCCAAGGCGGGAACGCTTGCGATCATGGCGGGCGGGCCGCAAACCGCCATCGCGCAAATCGCGCCGATCATGCGTGACCTCGGCAGCATGACGCATATGGGTCCGGCCGGCACCGGGCAGGCGACCAAGCTGGTCAATCAGACAATTGTTTTGACGAATTTTTGCGTGCTGGCCGAGGCGTTGCGGCTGGCGCAGGCCTATGGCGTCGATGCACAAAGGATACCGCAGGCACTTCAGGCCGGCTTCGCCGGCTCGAATATGCTGGCCCCGGTGTTTCCGCAGATGCTCGCCGAGGATTTTGCGCCCCGCGGTTTCGCGCGTCAGGTGCTCAAGGATCTGGAAATGCTGCAAGCCGCCGCCCGCGACCGCCATCTGGCCATGCCGATGGCATCGCAAGCTCTGACCTTGTACCGGCTTCTGGTCGCGTCGGGGAAAAGCGAACTCGACGCGGCGGCGGTGGTAACGCTCTATCCGCAGGGCGATGTTCACTGATCGGGCGCAAGCTCACGAGACATTCAATAGCGGCCGGGCAATCAGTCGGCGGCTTGCGAGCGCTTATGGGCGCGAAGTGCGGCGAGCCGGCGGTCGCGCCAGCGCATGCGCGTATTGATTTGATCCTTGGGCTTTGGCTTTCCCCATTGCGCCAGGATGCGGTCAAGATTCGCGCCGCTATAAATCGCGGGATCGGCCGCGCTTAATCGACTCAGGCTCGGCCCGTAGCGCTCGCAGTAGTCCGGAATGCCGCCGGGTGCGTTCAGTTCAATAGTCTCAAACGGCCCCATGAACGCCCAGCGCAAGCCCAAGCCGTCCTTCAGAGTCTTGTCGAGATCCTGTGGCGTAACGTACCCGTCGCCGACCAGACGAAACGCCTCCGACAACAACACGGCCTGCAGGCGGTTGAGGATGAAGCCGTCGATTTCGCGTTTGACCAGGATCGGGACCTGGCCGACCGTCTCGTAAATCGATTTGGCTTTCGCGACGATCTCAGGCGTCGTCCATGGTGCGCCGACCAGTTCCACCACCGGCACCAAATGCGGCGGATTAACCGGATGGGCGATCAGGCAACGATGCCGGCCCTTGAGCCGTTCGGTGAACAAGCTCACCACAATCGTCGAACTGGAAGACGCCAAGATCGCGTCGGGAGCCGCCAGCCGATCCAGCTCGGCAAAGATCGAAAGTTTGGCTTCGAGCGTTTCCGGCGTGTTCTCCTGCACGAAACTTGCGCCTTCGAGCGCATCTGCAAGCGAACCCGCGATCCGGATCCGCTGTGTGGCGGCGTTTACATCGTCGACCAGACCATGCCCTTTGAGCTCGCTCAGCGCCTCGATCAGCGCATCGCGCGCGCGTTCGGCCGCTGGGGCGGCGGCATCGTAGAGTGCGACATTCCAGCCGGCGCGCGCAAAAACGATCGACCACGAGCGCCCAATCAAGCCCGCTCCGACCACGGCTACATTCGGCATGGCTGCGCTTTCATATGATCCCTATGCCGGAATTGGGCCTACATGACCGCGCCGATTTGCCATGGCACGAATTCCAGATCGCCATAGCCCAGGTCTTCCGACCGGGTGTGCTTACCGGACGCAACCTGCAAAACCTCGTCGAATATTTCCTGACCCTTCGCCGCGATCGTCACGCCATCGAGGACATCGCCGCAGTTGATGTCCATGTCGTCGGACATGCGCCGGTACATCTCAGTATTGGTGGCCAGCTTGATCGAAGGCGTCGGCTTGCAGCCAAACGCGGAACCGCGGCCCGTGGTGAAGCACATGACGTTGCAGCCGCCGGCAACCTGACCGGTGGCGCCGACCGGGTCGTAGCCGGGCGTGTCCATGAACACGAAGCCCTTCTCCTTGACCGGTTCGGCATATTCGTAAACCGCGCGCAAGGTGGTGGTGCCGCCCTTGGCGGCCGCCCCCAAAGATTTTTCCAGAATGGTCGTAAGCCCGCCCGCCTTGTTGCCGGGCGCCGGGTTATTGTTCATTTCGCCGCCGTTGCGCTTGGTGTAGTCCTCCCACCAGCGGATTCGCTCGACGAGTTTTTCGCCGACCGTGCGGTTGACGGCGCGCCGCGTGAGCAGATGCTCGGCGCCATAAATCTCGGGAGTTTCCGCGAGCACCGCGGTGCCGCCGTGCTTGACGATAAGATCGACCGCGCCGCCCAGCGCCGGATTGGCGGTAATACCGGAATAACCGTCCGACCCTCCGCACTGTAGCGCCAAGATAATTTCGGAGGCCGGCCGGGTCTCCCGCTTAGCCTTCGCCGCGGTCGGTAGTATGGCCTTGATGCGTTCGACGCCCTGGTCGACCGTCTTCCTGGTTCCGCCGGTTGCCTGGATCGTCATGGTTTGAAAGTGGTCGCCTTCCACCAGGCCGTATTCATCCTTCATGCGGTCGATCTGAAAGACTTCGCAGCCAAGCCCAACCATCAACGCGGCGCCGAGATTGGGATGCGTGGCGTAGCCCCATTGCGTCCGCCGCAGCAGATCCCAGCCCTCGCCATAGGCCGCCATGCCGCATCCGGTGCCGTGCACGAAGGCGACGGCGCCGTCGATGCCGGGATAGTCGTCGAGAATACCGGAGCGGTTCACTTCCTCGGCGATGAATTTCGCCGCCGAGGCCGAGCAATTCACCGAGGTGAGAATGCCGATATAATTTCGCGTGCCGGTCTTGCCGTTGGGCCGAACATAGCCTTGGAAAGTCGCGCGCAGTTCCGGCGGCAGGATCTCATCGTTCTTGGCCGCTTCGGCAAACCGGTAGTCGCGCGCGAAATCATGCATCTCGACATTGTGTTCATGCACCCAATCGCCGGGCGCGATGGGCTTCGAGGCAAAGCCGATGATCTGGCTATATTTTCGAACCGGCTCGCCTTCGCGAATGGCGGCCACGGCCATTTTGTGACCGCGTGGCACGCGCTCGCGCGCCGTCAGGCCGTCGATCTTCGACTCAGCCGCGATTTGGTCGACTGCAACGACGACATTGTCGTCGGGTGACAGCCGTATTGTCCGGGGTGTGTTCATTCGACGAAATTCTTTGACGCGCCCGCAGAGGTGCGGCGCGCAACGCGCGTGTTGAAGATTAGTGTGATCGCAATATGCCGCATCGGCAAGCCGCAATGTGGCGGTTGCGGGAGTAGCATCGGCCGCCGGGTTTAATAGTGGCGTAATCGCAAGCAAAAGGGGTCAATTCCCGCTGCCTGGGAACCCCTATGATGCGCGTATTCGACTTTCGGCCAAGCCCCCCATAACGCCGAATTTATTCGGATTGCTGCGGCGCGGCATGGCTTTGTTTCGCTAGGCACCAATTTAATTTGGGTATAGCCTTTACGCAAAATAAGAATGGCTAAACATCAACAGGGAGGACTGCCTCTATGCAATCTCGTACTTCTCGACGATCCGTACTGAAAGGTGCGGCGCTCGCTTCCGCTGCTATCATCTCCGCTCCGTATGTCCGGGGCGCCTACGCCGCCGGCTCGCTGTCATTAGGTGTTTGGGACCACTGGGTTCCCGGCGCCAACAAAGCGCTGATCAAACTCTGCGACGAGTTTGGTGCGAAAAACAAAGTCAACGTCCACGTCGACTTCATCACATCGCAAGGCGAGAAGGACAAGCTGACCGCGGCCGCCGAGGCGCAAGCCGGCACCGGCCACGACATCATGTCCCACCGCGACTGGAATATCCGCATTCACCAGGCGGTGCTCGAGCCGCTCGATGATGTTATCGGCGCGTTGATCAAGAAGTACGGCCCGATCAGCCCGGTCGCCGAATATCTTGCCAAGAGCAAGGGCGTATGGCTCGGCGTTCCGACCGCGGTCGGCAGCCAGGTGAAGCCGTGCTGCTCGCGCTTCGATCTCTACAAGGAACACGCCGGCCTCGATCTGCGCGCCATGTTCCCGAACGACGAGTCGAAATACAACAAGGCCGAGACCGACAAATGGACGTGGGATGCTTACGTCACGTCGGCGCAGAAGCTGCACAAGGCCGGCTTCCCGGTCGGCTTGCCGATGGGTCAGACCTCCGACGCGGTCGACTGGGTCGGCGGATTGTTCAACGCCTACGGCGCGGTGTTCATCGACGGCAAGGACCAGATCAAGGTCAACTCCGACGAGACCCGGCAGGCGATGGAAATCGCCCGCAAGATCATGGAAGCCAGCCCGCCGGAAGTGTACGCCTGGGACGACGCCGGCAACAATCGCTGGCTAATTTCCGGCAAGGGCTCGGGCATCATGAATCCGCCGAGCGCCTGGTCGGTCGCCAAGCGCGACAATCCGAAGGTGGCGGAGCAGTGCTGGACGCATCCCGTGCCGAAGGGACCGAAAGGCCGCTTCGTCGGGCAGCTTCCGCAATTCTACGGCCTGTGGAAGTTCTCCAAGAACAAACAGGCGGCGAAAGATCTCCTGCTGCACATCTCGCAGAAGGAATCGATCGCCCAATTGGTCGCGGCCTCGAATGGCTACGATCTGCCCTCGTTCAAGACCATGTACGATCTCGACACTTGGAAGACCGTCGAGCCGCCGGTCGGCACTGTGTACAGCTATCCGCCGCGCGGCGACGAGCAGACCTCGATGTTCGGTGCACCTGCGCGCTCGGAAGTTGGCGCCCAGATGTACAACCAGGCGATCAATACCGTGATGATCTCGAAGTTCACGCAGGGCAAAGAAAAGCTCGACGAGGTGATCAAGTGGGCCGAGAAGGAACTCGAAGGCACGCTGCGCGCCTGAGCGTTCGTCAAGGCTTTGAGCAAACGTCTGCATGCCGGCCGCAATGGCCGGCATGCGGAATTTTAGCCCGTCCAGACCATCGCAAAACTAGAGAATAAGCCATGGCCGATACCGTCCAAGCTTGGAATCAGGCGGGACTACCGGACACCGCTGCGGCACCGGTGAGGAAAAAGGGTCTGCAACGCTTCATGCGCCGGCGCTCGACGATTGCGCTGGTGATGTGTCTGCCGCTCATGTCGATCATTATCGGCCTCATTATCTACCCGGCCTTCTATTCGATCTATCTCTCGATGCTGAACAAGGCGCAGACGCGCTTTATCGGGCTGTCGAATTTCGCCTTCCTGATTTCGCGCGACACGTTCTGGATGGTGGTTCGGCAATCGACGATTTTTGCGCTTTCCGCGGTGTTCTTTAAGGCGTTGATCGGGCTGATCACCGCGCATCTCGTCAACAACCTGCCGGTCAAAGGCCAACGCAAATGGCGCGGCATGCTGCTGGTGCCATGGGTGATCCCGCTGGCGCTGTCGACGCTCGGCTGGTGGTGGATGTTCGATCCGACCAATTCGGCTTTCAATTATACGCTGCGGAGCTTCGGCTTTGAAGGAATCCCCTGGCTGAGCGATCCTTATTGGGCGCGCTTCTCGGTGATCCTGGTCAACGTCTGGTACGGCGCGCCGTTCTTTCTCATCATGTATCTGGCCGCGCTCAAATCGGTGCCGGAGCAGCTCTACGAGGCGGCCTCGATCGACGGCGCCACCGCCTGGCAGAAATTCCGGCACATCACGCTGCCGATGATGCACAATATTATCGCCATCACGGTCCTGTTCTCGCTGATCGTGACGTTTGCGAATTTCGACATCGTGCAGATCATGACCGCGGGCGGTCCGCGCAACATGACGCACATGTTCGCAACCTACTCGTTCCTGCTCGGCATTCGCTCCGGCGACCTGCCGCTCGGAGCGGCGACGTCGCTGTTTATGTTGCCGATCCTGGCCATCGCCGCGGTCTTTATCCTGCGCGGCGTACGCAAGCGGGGGAGGGAGATCGGATGAGCACGCTCGCCGCCACCGCGCCGGCCACGAAGCGCGTCAGCGTCGGCGCGAGCCTGCGCCGCAATCGCCGCTGGGCGCTGATCGCGTCATACTTTTTCCTGATCATGTTCGCGATCTTCTTTCTGGCGCCGCCCTATTACATGGTGGTAACGGCGCTCAAGAGCGACGCCGAGATGGCGCGCCTGGCGACCAATCCGTGGTTCATCTCCGATGGGGTCACGCTCGATCAGTTCAAGATCCTATTGTGGAACACCGATTTTCTGATCTTCTTCAAGAACACCGCGATCGTGACCGTTTGCGTCGTGGCGATCACCATGGTGGTGAGCATCCTGGCTGCGTTCGCGCTCGGCCGCATGAAATTCTGGGGGTCGGGAATTCTGGCGACCGGGATTTTTCTCACCTACCTGGTGCCGGACACGCTGCTGTTCATCCCGATGTTCCAGATCGTCAAATCGATCGGCCTGCTGAACTCATATTGGGGCATGGTGCTGGTCTACCCGACGCTGACGGTGCCGTTCTGCACCTGGATCATGATCGGCTACTTCCAGTCGATTCCGAAAGAGCTCGACGAAGCGGCGCTGATCGACGGCGCCGGGCATATACAGATGCTGCTGAAGATTTTCATTCCGGTGGCGCTGCCGGGCATCATCGCTGCCATGATCTTCGCCTTCACAGTGTCGTGGGCGGCCTTCGTCTATCCGATGGCGTTCCTCTATTCGTCCGACCAGCAGGTTCTCACCGTCGGCACGGTGACCAGCCTTATTCGCGGCGACGTTTACAAGTGGGGCATGCTGATGGCGGGCGCGTTGATCGCCGCGGCGCCGCCGCTGGTGATCTACGCATTTCTGATGGACTACTACATCGCCGGGCTCACGGCGGGAGCGACAAAAGGTTAGCAATCGGGCGATACAGCAGGACGGGAAAAAAGAGTATGGCGGAAGTTACATTGCGTAACGTGGTGAAAAAGTACGACGACGTCGTCGCCGTCAGCAGCATCAATCTGGATATTCCGAACCAGGAATTCGTCGTGCTGGTCGGGCCCTCCGGCTGCGGCAAGAGCACAACGCTGCGCATGATTGCCGGGCTGGAGGAAATCACCGACGGGGAAATCTCGATCGGCGGCGCGGTGGTCAACGATTTGCCGCCAAAAGATCGCGACATTGCAATGGTGTTCCAGAACTATGCGCTTTATCCGCACATGACCGTCGCGGAAAACATGTCATTCGGGCTCAAGCTGCGAAAGTTTCCCAAGGCCGAAATCAAGCTGCGGGTCGACCACGCGGCCGGCATTCTCGACATCACCGAACTTCTTGGCCGCCGCCCGAAGCAGCTGTCCGGCGGCCAGCGCCAGCGCGTCGCGATGGGCCGCGCCATCGTGCGTAATCCCAAGGTGTTTCTGTTCGACGAGCCGTTGTCCAATCTCGACGCCAAATTGCGCGTGCAGATGCGCACCGAGATCAAGCGCGTGCATCAGAAGGTCAAGACCACGACCGTCTATGTAACGCATGACCAGGTCGAGGCCATGACGCTGGCGGACCGCGTGGTGGTCATGAACGGCGGCAAGATCGAACAGATCGGCACACCCAACGAGCTTTACCACCATCCCAAGACCCGCTTCGTGGCGGGGTTCATCGGTTCGCCGGCCATGAATCTCATCCCGGCGAAACTGGAAAGTCACGGCAGCAGCCTGACAATCAGGCTTTCGAGCACGCTGTCATTCAATGTGCCGGAAAGCCGGGTCGCACGGTATCGCGGCCATATCGGCAAGGACCTGTTGTTCGGACTGCGCCCGGAACACATCACCGAAACGCGCGGCCGCGAGAATGGCGTTGGCCAGGAGTTTTCGATCATGCTCGACGTGGTCGAGCCCATGGGCATGGAAACCATGGTATTCTTCACGATCGATGGCGCCGAAGTCTGCGGCCGCGTCGAGCCGACCGCCGCCAAGGGCTCAGGCGAGACCATGCAATTGCGCGCCAACCTCGATCATATGCACCTGATCGATCCGGCGGCAAACACCGTCATTTGATCTCTTGTGGTCCCTTGGCTTGACGGGATCGACTGGCCGTCATCACGCGATCGCGAGACTGAAACGCCGCCGCCTGAGCTGGAGCATGACAATGCCGCCCAGCAGCAGCACGCCCGGAATGGCGAACCAATAACGGCTTGGCCGGTGCGCCGGCACCAGCACCTCAGTCACTTCGTCACCCGCCGACAAACCGTATTTGGCGGCCTGGCTGCCGAACTGCACGCGTTGCACGGTCATCTTGCCGCCGAGTGGCGCCAGCGTCAGCCCGGATTTTTGCAGGCGTTCGATTCCGGTCTTGCCGGATTGCATGGTGAGCCGCACCACTTTTTCGACGTCATCGCCCGCGCGTGACTGGCTATTGACGCGGAAGCGTAGCGTGAGGCCCTGCGGTACGGCTTGCGCGATGTCGATGATCTGGGCCCCTGGGCGCGTGTCGTAGGGCGCTTGCAATTTATCGAGCCAGTAGCCCGGCCGGAACAGCGTGAAGCAGACCAGCAACAGAGCCACTGTTTCGTACCACCGGTTGCGCGTCAGCAGCCAGTTTTGCGTCGCCGCCACAAAGCAGCCCATGGCGATGATCGAACAAATGACAACGACGAAGAAATGTCCCACGCCGCCGACATCGATCAGCAGCAGTTCGGTGTTGAAGATGAAGATGAAAGGCAGCAGGCCGGTGCGGATTTCGTACCGGAACGCCTGGATTCCGGTCTTCACCGGATCGGCACCGGAGATGGCGGCGGCGGCATAGGCCGCAAGCCCCACAGGCGGCGTCACGTCGGCCATCAGGCCGAAATAAAATACGAACATGTGCACGGCGACGAGCGGCACGGCGAGGTCGTTCTCGGCGGCGAGTTCGACCAGCACCGGCGCCATCAGCGTGGCAACCACGACATAACTGGCGGTGGTCGGCATGCCCATGCCGAGGATCAGGCAAATGACCGCGGTCATCGCCAGCATGATCATCAGGTTGCCGCCGGACACGGTCTCGACGATCTCGGTCATCACCAGGCCGACACCGGTCAATGAAACCGTGCCAACAATGATGCCGGCGGTCGCCGTGGCGATGCCAACCGACGTCATGTTGCGCGAGGCGCCCTGAAACGCGGCGATCAGGTCGTCATACCCATCATGCAGGCGCGCCACGAGTGCCCCCTCGCCACGAAATACCGCGACCAAGGGGCGCTGCGTGAGCATGATGAAAATGAGGAAAACCGTGCCCCAGAATGCCGACAGGCCCGGCGACAGTTCCTCCACCATCAAGCACCAGATGAGAACGACGACGGGCAGCATGAAATGCAGGCCGGTGCGCGCGGTGTCGAAGAAGTCCGGTACCTTGACGATGGCCTTAGACAAATCGTCATGCGGCAAGTCGGCGTGGGCCGCCTTGTAACGCATCAGCGCAACGTAGGCGGCGATCAGGGCGAAGCCGAGGACCCAGGTTGCCGCGGCGCCGAATAAGACCTTGGTCCAGCCAATGCCCCAGTAGATGATGCCACTGAAAATGATGATGCCGCAGATCGGCATCAGCGCGCGCAGCAATGAATGATGCATGGGCGCGGTGGACGATCGCGACAGGCCTTTCAGGCCGAGTTTCGCGGCTTCGATATCGACGATGTAGAACAGCGCGCCGTAGGTCAGGAACGCCGGCAGGAAGGCGTGCTTGACGACTTCGGCATAGGTAATGCCGACATATTCAGCGATCAGAAACGCTGCCGCGCCCATGACCGGTGGCATCAATTGTCCGTTGACGCCGGCGGCGGATTCGATGGCGCCGGCTTTCACCGCCGAATAGCCGACGCGTTTCATCAGCGGGATGGTGAACGTGCCCGTGGTGACCGTATTGGCGATCGAGGAGCCGGAAATCATGCCGGTCAAGCCGGAGGCCACGACGCCGGCTTTGGCCGGTCCGCCGCGATAGGTGCCGAGCATGGCGAAGGCGAGCTGGATGAAATAATTTCCGGCGCCGGCCTTTTCCAGCAGGCTGCCGAACAGCACGAACAGGAACACCACGCTGGTGGAAACGCCGAGCGCGACGCCGAAGATGCCCTCCGAAGTGAGCCACATTTGCGAGGCTGCGCGCGAGAGCGACACGGCTTGGTGCCCAAGCATTCCGGGCAGCCAAGGGCCGATAAATATATAAAGCAGCATAATGCTGGCGATGGCCGCGAGCGCCGGTCCGACGGCGCGCCGCGCCGCTTCGACCAGGAGTACGACGCCGATGACCGAGACGATGACATCCGGCAGCGTCGGCAGGCCGGGCCGCAAGGCAATCTCTCTATAAAAGACAAGCAGGTACATGGCCGCGACGATACCGAGGGCGGCCAGGATCCAGTCGTAGAGCGGAATCCATTTGCGTGGCGAGGATTTCAGCGCCGGGAAAGTCAAAAAGGCCAGCAGGAACGCGAAGGACAGATGAACGACGCGCGCCTGTCCATCGTTGACCACGCCGACATTGAACATGTAGGGCAGCGGCGAGGCATACCAGAGTTGGAACAGCGCCCAGGCAAGCGCTGCCGTGAAGATCACGGCCTTGCCGGTACCGGTTGGCTTGCGGCCGCCGGTGTCGGCTTCCGCAACCATTGTCTCGAGCGCTTCGCGCGTCGATCCGGCCTGAATGCTGTCCGTCATCGCGTTCCCCCAGCCGAGCGCGCAATCGACCTAAGCGAAAGGGGGCGGCTCATCGCCGCCCCCTCAGATGCTGTTACATCCAGCCTTTTTCTTTGTAGTACTTGATCGCGCCCGGATGCAGCGGGGCCGACAATCCGTTCTTGATCATCGCCTTCGGATCGAGATGGGCGAAGGCGGGGTGCAACTTCTTGAACTCGTCGAAGTTGTCGAACGTCGCTTTGACCAGTGCGTAGACGGTGGCGTCGGCAACCTTCGCCGAGGTCACGACCGTGGCGAGCACGCCATAGGTTTCCGTCGGGTTCGGATTGTTGGCGTACATGCCGCCCGGGATGGTCGCCTTGGCATAATACGGATGCGCCTTGATTAGCGCATCGACCGCGGGACCGGTGAGCGAAATGAGCTTGGCGCCGCAAGAGGTCGTCGGGTCCTGGATGGCGGCCGAGGGATGGCCGACACCGTAGTAGAAGCCGTCGATCTTGTTGTCGCAAAGCGCGGCGCCTTGCTCGTCGGCCTTGAGCTGGGCGGCGAGCGAGAAGTCCGCGTTGGTCCATTTCATTTCCTTGAGCAGCTCTTCCATCGACGCCAGCGTACCGGAGCCGGGATTGCCGATATTGAAACGCTTGCCCTTGAAGTCGGTGAACTTGGTTACGCCGGCGTCCTTGCGCGCCAGCACCGTGAACGGCTCCGGATGCACGGAATAGACCGCGCGCAGATCGGCGTCGGCCTTGCCCTTGAACTGGGCTTCGCCTTTGAAGGCGTTGAATTGCACGTCGGACTGCGAAAGGCCGAAATCGAGTTCGCCGCTCTTGATGGCGTTGACGTTGAACACCGAGCCGCCGGTCGATTCGACCGAGCAGCGCAGACCGGTCTGCGCCCGGTTCTTGTTCATCAGCCGGCAGACCGCGCCGCCGACCGCGTAATAGACGCCGGTCACGCCGCCGGTGCCGATGGTAACGAATTTCTGCTGCGCCACGGCCGGCGCCGCAAACGACGTCAGCGCAACCAGCGCCGCCGCCGTCAAGGTTCCTGTCCGATATTTCATGTGCCTGTTCCTCCATCCTTTTTAAGCCGCGAAACTCTTAGCCGATTACAGCGTGTCGCGGCGACCGCTGCGATCCACGATAGACTATTTCACGCCTCTACGGCGGCATCGATGGCGTCTCCCAGCCGTTCGACGATCATGTCGATCTCGCCGTTATTGACGATAAACGGCGGGGCCAGCAATACATGGTCGCCACGCGTGCCGTCGACGGTTCCGCCCATCGGGTAGACCATGAGGCCGCGGGCCATCGCCTCGCGCTTCACTCGCGCATGCAGCTTACGCTGCGGATCGAACGGCTCCTTGGTGCCGCGATCGGCCACAAGTTCGACGCCCTGGAACAGGCCGCGGCCGCGCACATCGCCGACAAACGGATGATTGCCGAACCGCTCGTGCAGCCGGCGTGAGAGCAGCGCGCCTTGTTTGCGGACATTGGCAAGCAGATCGTCGCGCCGCAGCACGCGTTGCACCGCGAGCGCCGCCGCGCAGGCCAGAGGATGGCCGGTATAGGTATGGCTGTGGGAAAATGCGCCGGAGCCGTCGGCAATGGTTTTGAAAATCCTGTCGTGCAGCAGGATCGCCCCGATCGGCGCGTAGCCGCCGCCCAATCCCTTGGCGATGGCGATGATATCCGGACTGACGCCTTCCTGCTCGCAGGCGTGCAAGGTGCCGGTGCGGCCCATCCCGCACATGACTTCGTCGAGGATGAGCAATATTCCATGCCGGTCGCAGATTTCACGCACGCGCTTGAAATAGCCGGGCACCGCGGGCACGGCGGCCAAGGTGGCGCCGACGACCGTCTCGGCGACAAAGGCGATGACATTCTCGCCGCCCAATTCGGCGATCTTGGCCTCGAGCTCCTGGGCGAGTCTTTCGCCATAGGCCTCTGGCGTCTCGTCCGGGCGGCGCTCCCGGTACTCGTAGACCGGCGAAACGTGGTGCGTTTCGATCAGCAGCGGCGCGAAAGGCCTGCGTTGCGCCTCGCGGCCGCCAATCGCCAGCGCGCCAAGCGTGATCCCATGGTAGCTTTGGCGCCGCGCAATCAGATATCGCCGCTGCGCCTCGCCGCGTTCGACAAAATATTGCCGGGCGAGCTTGAGTGCCGCCTCGATCGCCTCCGACCCGCCGCTGACGAAGAAAACATGGCCGAGGCCTTGCGGCGCGTGCGCGATCAGATCGTCGGCAAGTTCTTCGGCGGCCTGCGTGGTGAAGAAACTGGTATGGGCATATTCGAGTTTATCGAGCTGCGCGCGCATGGCAGCGATAATTTCGGGATGCGCGTGGCCGAGACAGGAAACCGCCGCCCCCGCGGAGGCATCGATGTAATCCTTGCCGGTCTCGTCGCGGATGAAAACGCCGCGGCCTGACACCGCCATCGGATAGCTTTGGGCAATCGATCGATGCAATACGCGTGTCATTTCTGCCGGCGTCCTTTCGAGCGCGGAAGAAGATAGGTCCCGAATTCCGCCAATTGCCGTTCGCTTTCATCCAGCGCCGCCAAGGTCTCGCGCCCGCGCCGCGCCGCCACCAGCGCCGCGAGACATTCGACCGCGGCGAAGGCCGGCGCCATGGTGTGAAAGAAGGACGGCGTGTCGGTATGAACCAGGATGGCCTCATCGGCCAAGGAAACGAGGGGCGATATCTCGCTGTCGGTCAAGGCGACGACGCGCGTGCCGCGGGCTTTGGCGAATTTCGCGGCCTCGATCGTATGGCTGACATACGGCTTTACCGAGATCGCCAGCAGCACGTCGGCGCCGCCTATGGTTCGAAGCACGTCGATGCCGCTGCCGCCCGAACCATCGACCAGCACGGAGTTCGAACCGGACAACGAGCGCACATAATGGAAAATGTAGGCGACGGAGAAGCTTGAGCGCAGCCCAAGGCAGAACACCCGGTCCGCGGATGCGATCATATCGGCCGCGGCGGTAAACCGTTCGATCGCGCCGGGTAACGAGAGGTTCTGCAAATGTTGCGTCAACGATGCGAAGATATCCTGGACCAGCGCCGAATCGCCCTCACTGTCGCGACGAACCAGTAGTTCCTCGGCGCGGCCGCGATAGCTCTCCGGCCGCTGCCGAACGGCGTCGGCATAAAGCTTCCGCACGCCGTCATAGCCGTGCAGGCCGAGCCGCTGGGCGAGCCGCGTCAGCGTTGCCGGTGCGATGCCGGCGCGGCGCGCCTGCTCGCGCAGCGAGAGAAGCGCGACATCGGTGGGATGGTCGATCACCCAGCGCGCCGCCTCCTTCAATTGCGGCGAGAGCGTTTCAAAGCCCGCTTTCAGCCGTGAATTGAATGAGGAAAGTCTTGTCATTTCACCAGCCTAGCTCACGGGCGGCGGAGTTTGCAACATTCGTTTCAACAATACGAATATCGATTGCAATGTTTCATGGCGCAGGCTTTTTTAGCCGCAGCCTTGGCCCGGAATTACCAGGCGGAGGCTATTTCAAATGGCCGTCCCGGCTAAAAAATCCGTCCGGTCTTGCAATTGGTTTGCCGATGGGACCGCGACTGACGATTGGTGACGATTCTGAAAATATGACGACAGGATGCGGTGCTTGGCAAAGCCACAGGGACAGGCAAGGCAGTCGTGACCCGGGGATCGCGGGATGACAAAGCTTAGCGCCGGTCGAAATTCAGTGCTTAGGTTTCCGCCTCTAAACCGGAATGGCCATTGACGCTGCTATCCTATCGGCAGGCGCGGGGCGGCTATGCCGGCCTCGATGCCGGCAATAACCTGCGCGGCGTCGTGGATTTAGACCGCTGAGACACATTGCCGCGAATAGCCATTTGTCGGCTTGCCCTCTTGGCCTGACTGCGCAAGCATGGGGCGAGCAATCTGAAAATCGTCCGCTACGCGGTCGCGTATCCAGAACAGGAGGGACTGATGACGAGGACTGGCAAATTGGCCACGGCCGGTATCATGGCTGTGGTTTGGGCGCTGGCGTCGGGAGCGGCCTTGGCCAAGGACAAGGTGAAAGTCGGCTTTATCGGCCCGCTCACTGGCGGCGTTTCGGTCAATGGCATCGGCGGCCGCAACTCGGCCGATCTGGCGGTGCGGCTGCGCAATGCCGACGCCAAGGCGAAATACGAATACGAACTGGTCGTGCTCGACGACGAATGCAAGCCGAACGTGGCGGTGCAGGTCGCGACCAAGATGGCCGCCGACAAGGACATCATCGCCGCGGCGACGCATTACTGCTCGTCGACCGCTATCGCGACGGTCGACGTCTATCACAAGTTCGGCTTCCCGGTGATCGTCTGGGGCGCGGTGCTGCCCGACATCACCTATCGCAACAAATATGCCGAGGTTCACCGCGTCAACGGCACCATGATCAACCAGAACGACGCTAATGCCGATCTGGTCTCCAAACTCGGTTACAAGACCGTGGCGGTGATCCATGACACCACCGATTACGGCAAGGGCCACAACGAATATTTCAGCAAGGCGCTCGCCAAGATCGGCAAGGCCAAGATCGTCGGCACCTTCGGCGTCACGGCGGACCAGCAGGACTTCACCGCCGAGCTCACCAAGATCAAGGCGCTCAATCCGGACGTGATCTATTTCGGCGGCTTGACGCCGATCGGCGTGCGCATCCGCTCGCAGATGGACAAGCTCGGCATCAAGGCGGTGTTCGACGGCACCTCCGGCATCGTGTCCGACGCCTATATCCAGGGTCTCGGGCCGCTGGCCGAAGGCACGCTTGCCTTCCGCGAAGGCGCGCCGACCGAGAAGCTGCCGGGCGGCAAGTTCTTCATGGAAAAATACGCCGCGCAGAAATACGACCAGCCGCCTGAGGCCTATGGCGCCTTCGCCTATGCAGCGATGAGCATGATCCTCGACAGCATCGAGAAGGTCGGGCCGGACCGCAAAAAGGTCATCGCCGATCTCGGTAATGTAAAGGACCGCGATTCGATCGTCGGCAAGATCACCTTCGACGACCACGGGCAGAACACGGTGCCGGTGATCACGAAATATGTGATCCAGGACGGCAAGTTCGTGGAATGGGACCTGAGCGAATACGCCAGCGGCAAGCGCAAGCTGCCGGGGCAGAAATAGTAAGCAAGAGCTAACCCAAACCGTCATGCCCGGCCTTGTGCCGGGCATCTACGGCTTGCTTGCGTGAAAGAAAGACGTGGATGGCCGGGACAAGTACCACGACCGGGCCGGCCAAAGGCCGGTCCCGGTTGCCCGGCCATGACGCGGGAAAGTCTTAGGACATGGACCTCGGCCTGTTCGCGCAATACATCATGAACGGGCTGATGCTCGGCATGATGTATGCCTTGGTCGCGGTCGGCTTCACCTTGTTCTTCGGCGTCCTCGACGTCATCCAATTTTCCCACGGCGACGTGCTTACCGTCGGCGCCTTCACGGCGCTGGCGACCTATGGTGGGTTGCACGCGCTGGGGCTTAATTCGCAGTGGCTCGATCTCGTCGTCATGCTGGCGCTTGCGATATCGGCGATGGCCATACTGGGAACGCTGATCGCACGTTATCTAGTGATGCCATTGCGCTCGGCGCCGGCGCTCAACACGCTGCTGATCACATTGATGCTGGGCACGGTGTTGCGCGAATCCGTGCGACTGTTTTATCCGCAGGGCGCCAATCCGAAGCCGTTTCCCGCTTTGCTGCCGAAAAGCTCGATCGATCTCGGCAGTTTCAATTTGCGGCTCGACAATGTGCTCATGCTCGCGGCCGGCGTGCTGGTGATCGTCGGGCTTCAGTTTGTCCTCAACCGCACCAAGCTCGGCCTCGCCATTCGCGCAGTCGCGCAGGACGAGAAAACCGCGCGCACCATGGGGATCAATTTCACCGCCATCGTGCTCATCACCTTTGCGATCGGCTCGGGGCTTGCCGCCTTTGCCGGCGTGATGAACGGGCTTTACTACAACGAGATCAATTTCGGCATCGGCCTCTATCTCGGCGTCATCGGCTTTTCCGCCGCGATCATCGGCGGGCTCGGCAGCATCTATGGCGCCATCCTCGGCGGCTTTCTGTTCGCCGGCCTGCAGACCATCGGCACCGTGATGTTGCCGTTCGCCAGCGCCTACAAGGACGTGTTCGCCTTCGCCGTCGTGATCGCCATCATGGCTTGGCGGCCAACCGGGCTGATCCGGGAAAAAATAAGTGAGCGGGTCTGAGCCGATGGCGGGGCAGGCGGAGAATGCGCGTGCGTCGTTGTGGCCCGGCCTGATCGCGCTCGGCGCTGCGACCGTCTATGTGATCGCCCTGCTGGCGGTGGAACAGCAGGCGCTCATCATCTCCCTGCTGGTTGTCGGCATCGCCGCCGTTGTCGCCGCCGCCTGGTTCGGCCTGCTCAATGACGTCAGCGGCTCGTTCGCCGATCACGAGAAATCGCTGGACGGCTGCGCCGTGCTGGCGGCGCTCGCCGTCGCTGCGTTCTTCCACGAGGACCATTTCGTTCTGCTGCTGGTCACCACGGTGCTGCTCTACAGCGTGGCGACGCTCGGCCTGAACATCCAGTTTGGCTATGCCGGCGTGCTGAATTTCGCCGGCGCGTCGTTTTTCGGCATCGGCGCCTACACCTCCGCGGTTCTCAATGGGCATACGGCGGTGCCGTCTCTGGTCGTGCTGGCAATCGGCGGCCTGCTGGCGGCGCTGATCGGCTCGCTGTTGCTGCTGCCGGTGCTGCGCACGCGCGGGCATTATGCAGCGGTGGTGACGATCGCCTTCGCACTGCTGCTCAAGACCTTTCTCGAAGTCAACGACGTGCTCGGCGGGCCGCAGGGCCTGCAGGTGCCGCCGATGAAAATCCTCGGCTGGTCGTTCAACGACAATATCGAGATCGGCGCGATCACGCTGTCGTTCTATATGAATTATTTCATCGTCAGCCTGCTGCTGCTGATCGGCGCCTTCGTCCTGGTGCGGCGGCTGGAACGCTCCTGGATCGGGCTTAATCTCGACGCCTTGCGGCTCGATGAGACGGCGGCAAGCTGCTTCGGCCTCGACATCGCGCGCTGGAAGATCACGGCCTTTTTGATCGGCAATTTTCTGATTGGCATTGCCGGCGCGCTGTTCGGCATGGTCGGCGGCTTCGTTGCGCCGAACAATTACACCTTCGCCGACTCGCTCATTCTGGTGTCGATCCTTCTGCTCGGCGGTATCGGCAACCCCTGGGGCCTCATCGTCGCCACCGTGATCGTCGTGGTGGTGCCCGAGAAGCTGCAGACCATCCAGGAATATCGCTTTCTGCTCTATGCGCTGATGGTGATCGGCATCCTGCTGTTCCGCCCGGAGGGCCTGCTGCCACGGCCGGTGCGCCGCTACTTCCCCGGATGGCGGCCATGACGCCCCTGTTGGAGGCGCGCGGGCTCAGCAAGCGGTTCGGCGGCGTGCTGGCGCTCGATGGCCTCGATCTCAGCGTGACGCCGAACGAAATCCTTGGGCTGATTGGGCCGAATGGCTCCGGCAAGACGACGTTTTTCAACGTCATCACCGGCATCTATGGCGCCGACGCGGGGCAGGTGACCTTCGGCGGCGCCGACATCACCCAAGCGACGTCGCGCATGGTCTATGAGGCGGGAATGTCGCGTACCTTCCAGCGCTCGCGCCTGTCGCTGCCGCTGTCGATCTTCGACAACATCATGATCGGCAACCACAAGCGTCTCAATCAGGGGCTTTTTTTCAATCTGCTTCGGCGCGGCGATTTCAAGCGCGAATTCGAAGCGAGCTATCGCGCCGCGCGCGCGCTGGTCGAGGTGTTCGAGCCAGCGCTCGCCGGCCGCATGCTGGAGCCGGTCGCCGGCCTGCCGATGATCGACCGCCGGCGCATCGAGATTTGCCGCGCGCTGATCAGCGCGCCGAAACTGCTGCTGCTCGATGAGCCGTCCGCTGGCATGACGCATGACGAGACGGCGGAACTGATGAACGACATTCTGCTGGTGCGCGAGCGCAATAAGGACCTCACGATCATCATCGTCGAGCACGAGATGGGGGTAATCGAGCGCATCACCGACCGCTGCGTCGTGCTTAATTTCGGCCGCAAGATCGCCGAGGGTCCGTACCGCGCGGTCGCCGCCGACGCGCTGGTGCAGGAAGCTTATCTCGGGGTCGCATGATGGCCGCCATGCTGGAAATCGAGGACGTCTATACGGCCTATGATAAGGCCGACGTGCTGCAGGGCGTCTCGCTCGCGGTCGAAGCGGGCAGCATGACCTGTCTGCTCGGTTCCAACGGTTCGGGCAAGACCACGCTGGTGCGCTCGATCCTCGGGCTGACGCCGGCGCGCGCGGGGCGCATCGTGTTCAACGGCGCCGATATCACGAGATTGCCGACGCACAAGATCGTCGCCGCCGGCATCGCTTGCATCCCGGAAGGCCGCAAGGTCTTTCCCAAACTTACGGTCGAGGATAACCTGCGCGTCGGCGCCTATCAGGAGACCGAGGACAAGGTAGTGCGCGCGCGCTTGGACGACATCTTCCATATTTTTCCGCGGTTGGCCGAGCGGCGCATGCAGCTTGCAGGCACCATGTCCGGCGGCGAGCAGGCCATGGTGTCGATCGGGCGCGGCCTCATGTGCGCACCGAAACTACTGCTGATCGATGAACCCTCACTCGGCCTGTCGCCGCGGCTGGTGAAGGAGAATTTCAACACAATTCGCCAAATCAACGAACGCGGGATTACCGTATTTCTTGTTGAGCAGAATGTGCATCAGACCCTCGCCATCGCGCATCAGGGCTATGTGTTGTCGAAGGGGCGCGTTGTTGCCGCCGGTACGCCCGACAAACTCAGCGCCAACACCGAGGTACGCCAAGCTTATTTCGGTTAAGAAAGTAACGAGAGATACAAATAGGGCGGCGAAGGCCGGTATAGAAAATGCATCCCCGCGAAAGATTGGCCTATTTGCCAATTGAAAACAGACCGCCACTCGCTTTTCCAAAAGGGGTGCGGCTGGTGATCTGGCCGGTCTTGGCGCTGGAGGAGTGGGACATGACACGCCCGATGGCGCGCATGGTGATCTCGCCGCCACAGGGGCAGCCAATGCAGCCCGACCATCCGAACTGGAGCTGGCATGAATACGGTATGCGCGTCGGCTTCTGGCGGCTGCGCAGAATGATGCTCAAGCTCGGTATCTCACCGACCGTGACGCTCAATGCCCGGGTTTGTGAAACCTATCCAGAGGTCGCGCGAGCTTGCGTCGACAGCGGTTGGGAGCTTAATGCCCACGGCTATGATCAGGTGCCGATGCACAAGCTCGATGACCAGCGCGCCTCGATTATGAAATCAATGGCTATCATCGAGAAGTTCAGCGGAAAGCGGCCGCGTGGCTGGTTTGGCCCAGGGCTCACACAGACATTCGATACGCTCGATTATCTGTCCGAAGCCGGTGTCGAGTATGTCGGCGACTGGGTGCTCGACGACGAGC
>JBBRAL010000055.1:0-29207 GCA_038206805.1 Hyphomicrobiales bacterium
TCGCGGCTTTCGACCTGACGCGACAATTGCGACAGCGCCATGATCGGCACTTGCAGTTCCTTGGCCAGCGCCTTGAGCTTGGTGGTGATCTCGGTGATTTCCTGCACGCGGTTTTCGGATGAGCGCTTGGTCGAACCCGACAGCAATTGCAAATAGTCGATAATCAACAGGTCGAGCCCGCGCTGGCGCTTGAGCCGCCGTGCCCGCGCCGCCAGTTGCGCCACCGACAGGCCGCCGGTCTCGTCGACGAACAGCGGCAAGTTCTGCAATTCGATCGAGTGGTCCTTGATTCGCTCGAAATCGGCCTCGTTGATGGCGCCGCGTCGGATCTGGTTCGACGGAATGCCTGTCTGCTCGGCGATGATACGAGTGGCCAATTGCTCGGCCGACATTTCCAGCGAGAAGAAGCCGACAATGCCGCCATTGACCGTCACCGAATGACCGTCGGGGCGCACGTCGCCGCGCCAGGCGCGGGCGACGTTGTAGCCGATATTGGTGGCCAGCGCGGTTTTGCCCATGCCGGGGCGGCCAGCGACGATGATCAAGTCGGACGACTGCAAGCCGCCCATCATGCGGTCGAGATCGTCGAGCCCGGTGGCGATGCCGGACAGCTTGCCGTCGCGCTGATAGGCCTTGGCCGCCATATCGACGGCGGTGGTCAACGCCTGCGCGAAAAGCTGGAAGCCGCCGTCGTAGCGGCCGGTCTCCGCCAACTCGTAGAGCTTGCGCTCGGCGTCCTCGATCTGGTTGCGCGGCGAAAAATCGACCGGCGCGTCGAAGGCGACGTTGACCATATCCTCACCGACCAGGATCAGCGCGCGGCGGATCGACAGGTCGTAGATGGTGTGGCCGTAATCCTCGGCATTGATGATGGTGGTGGCTTCGGCGGCGAGCCGCGCCAGATATTGCCCGAGCGTCATGCCGCCGATGTCGATGGCGGCATCGAGGAAGGTCTTGAGCGTCACCGGCGTTGCGATTTTACCGGCGCGGATCAGGTCGCGCGCGATCTGATAGACCTTCTGGTGGATCGGCTCGAAGAAATGTTCCGGGTTGAGGAAATCCGAAACGCGGTAAAACGCTTCGTTATTGACCAGGATCGCGCCCAACAGGCCTTGCTCCGCCTCGATATTGTGCGGTGCGGAACGGAAGAGTGGGGCAGGTTCTTCGGCTGATTTTCGCAGCGCTGATTCGATTGGAGCCATGGTGATCCCTGTTCCGTCAATTTGACGAAACTTTGTTGGACCTTGGCTTACCGAGGTGTGCGCGCCAGCGCGACAACGTAATGCGCTGTCCACAGCAACTCACCGGCAAAAAAAAGGTGCGCCCGGCGTGTCGCTAGCGCTTGACGATCGTTATTGTCACACAAGTAGTGGGGCTATTCACCGGCCAGCCGCAGCGGTGGGCGCCGTTTGGCCTCGGCGCCGAGCAGGCGCTGCTCCTCGCGCATGATGTAGTCGCGTGTCATCGGCACCACATCCTGGCGCTTGGTGAGTTGGATCTGGAACACCATCAGATTCTGCTCACGGAACGACATTTCCGACGCGGCCAGATAGAATTCCCACATTCGCTCGAAGCGCTCGTCGTAGATGCGCTCGATTTCCTCGCGGTGCGCCAGGAACCGCTCGCGCCAATGTTTGAGCGTTTCGGCGTAATGCAGGCGCAGGATCTCGATATCGGTCACCAGTAGGCCGGATTTCTCGATCGCCTTCAGCGTTTCCGACAGCGAAGGAATGTAGCCGCCAGGGAAAATGTATTTCGCAATCCACGGGCTGGTCCGGCTCGGGCCTTCCGAGCGGCCGATCGAATGCAGCAGCATCACCCCGTCATTGGCCAGCAGTTGCGCGCTCTTGTGGAAGAAGGTGTCATAATGGTTGACGCCGACATGCTCGAACATGCCGACCGAGACGATGCGGTCGAACGGGCCGCCGACGTCGCGATAGTCCTGCAGGTTGAAGCGAGCCTGGTCGCTGAGCCCTCTTTCCGCGGCGCGTTCATTGGCGATCGCATGCTGCTCCTGCGAGAGCGTGACGCCGGTCACGTCGGCGCCGCAAAATTCCGCGAGATAGAGGCCCAGTCCGCCCCAGCCGCAGCCGATGTCGAGCACGCGCAAGTCTTGGGCGGACTTGTCCGGTTCGAGCCGCAGCTTGGCGGCCAGATGGCGCTTCTTGGCCAGCTGGGCGTCGTCGAGCGATTGGTTCGGCCGCTCGAAATACGCGCAGCTATATTGCCGGTCGGCATCGAGGAACAGCGAGTACAGCCGTCCGTCGAGATCGTAATGATGCGCAACGTTACGGCGTGAGCGTTTGCGCGGATTGAACTGGCTCAGGCGCCGGTAAAGAAAGCGCAGCAGTCCCTGGATTCGCGCCCAGTGCGGAACGTCGGTGTTCTGGCCGAGCATGACGGCAAGCACGTCGGCGATCGAGCCTTGCTCGACCAGGAAAGTGCCGTCCATGTAGGCTTCGCCGAATTTAAGTTCGGGATCGAGGAGAATTCCCCATTCGGCGGCGCGGGAGGCAAAACGAACCGAAACCGGTCGGCCGGTCCCATCCCCGAAGGTCAATATCGTTCCGCGCGAGGTGGTAACTCTGAAAGTCCCGCGCTTGATAAACTTATTGAGAAGAAATCGAAGCAACCGGTCCATTTGCGGTCACCATCACTGTATTGATTTACCGGCTCCTTGGGTAACAAGACGCATAGGGGAAAGTTCCCGGAAGGATTTCATCAAGGAAACGCCGGCGCGGCAAGGCGATTTTTGGGATTTTCGGTGGGCAGGGCGGGTTTTGCGATACGGTGCGGAATCCCGCCGGCGGTCACAATCTGGAGATAATGCGGTATCAAGAACGCGAGTCGCGGAACAGGCGGGCGACGTTGAGCGAAACGAGGGGTTGAGGGCAATGACGGTTTTTGGGCGCGGCGTTAGGCTTGCGATAGGCGTTTTGGCACTTTGTGGCGCGGCCGCTGGAGCGGCAGGAGCCCAGGAAAACCTGGATCAGGGCAAGTCGCCGGCCCAGCTTTTTGCCTCGGACTGCGCGATTTGCCACAAGTCGGCCCAGGGCCTGGCCAAGGCCGGCGGCATCTTGGGGCTCGAGAGTTTCCTGCGCGAGCACTACACCGCCAGCCGTGAATCGGCGGCCGCCATCGCCAGCTATCTGCAGGCCGTGGGTCAGCCGCCGGCGGGGCCGGCGCGCCGCGCCACCACCACCAAACGCAACGCCAAAGGCGACGACAAGGCCAAGGCCGGCGAGAAAAAGCCAGGAACCGGCGGCAAGTCGGTGACGCTGCCGGGCGACGACAAGCCGCCTCAGGTCAAATCGTCCGAGCCGAAACCCTCTGAGTCTAAGCCGAGCGAGGCAAAGACTTCCGAGCCCAAGGCCTCGGAAACCAAGCCTGCGGAATCCAAGCCTGCTGAAAAGCCTGCCGAATCCAAGGCCGCCGACCCGAAGCCGGCCGATAGTCCGAAATCGGACTAGGGCCAAGCTTCCGGTCTAGACCACGATCCGTTCGAATTGAAACGCATCATGGTCTAGATTCCTTATTTGGGCGCATTTTCTGCGGCGAACCGGTTCCCACTTCGCCGGAAAATGCTCCGGTTGCCGATCAGGCTTCCTCGGCGTCTTTCTTCTTCGCCTTCTTGGCGGGCTTCTTTTCGGCTTCGGCTTCGGCTTCCGCCGGTTCGGCCTCGGCCTCTTCGCCTTCCTTCAGCGCCTGGGCAGCTTCCGGCTCGAAGAAGGCTTCAGCGGCGGCAAGCGCTGCTTCGGCTTCTTCTTCAGCGTCCTCGCGGCGCACCGTGACGTCCTCGCCACGCGCGATACGCTCGGCTTCCGCCTCGCTGCGCGCAACGGTGACCGTGACCGACACCTCGACATCGGGATGCAGCGCCAGCGGCACCTTGTACTGGCCGATCGACTTGATCGGGGCGTTGAGTTCGACCTGGGTGCGCGTGACTTCCGCGCCTTCGGTGCTGATCAGGCTGGCGATGTCGCGGGTCGAGACCGAACCGAAAAGCTGGCCGGTTTCGCTGGCCTGCCGGATCACCACATAAGTCTTGCCGTCGACCTTGGCGGCGAGCTTGCCGGCTTCGCCCTTGGCTTCGAGGCTGCGGCTCTGCAGCTCGACCTTCATGCCTTCGAATTTCGATTTGTTGTCGGCGGTGGCGCGCAACGCCTTGCCGCGCGGCAACAGGAAGTTGCGGGCATAGCCGTCCTTGACGCGAACGACGTCGCCCATTTGACCAAGCTTGCCGATACGCTCGAGCAGAATTACGTCCATTGTCGTTACTCCTTGATTTGAACTTTGGTTGTTGTGAATTTTCAGATTGCCGGTGGTGTGAAATCTTTAGGTTCGGGCGGGTGGGCCTCGCTTGCGGGCGAGGCGCGCGCGCAGATCGAATACGGTTTCGCCTAAGCCGAGCAGGCAGAGCGCCAGCACCGGCCAGCCGAATATGAAAACCGAGGCGTAGATGCCGCTCAGCACGAAGGGACGGCTGCGGATGCCGCGCGTGATGGCATGCAGCACCGCGCAGCCGAGCACGCCGTAGGCCATCAGCAGGCTCGCCGACAGCACGCCGGCGATGATGCCGACCAGGCCGCCGACAAAACTTAACCCCATTGCCAGCGCCATGGCCGCCGCGACCGGGCGCGGGAAGGTCATGGCGGAAAAATCCGGCCATGGCCGTTTCAGCAGGCCGGAGAAACTCACGATACGCGCGGCCAGCCACAAATTGGCGAGGCTGGTGACGGTGGCGAGCACCGCCGCCGCCGGCGGGATGGCGTTCACCAGGAAATCGATCAGCCGCCCGGGATCGGAGACGCCGGGAACCGCTGCCGGTTCGCCGGCACCACCGCCGGTTTCGACCTGCAGCATGCTGGTGAGTGCGCTGTGCAGTCCGGCGCGAAAGCTCTCGGCGTCGCCGCCGAAATTGGGAATGGCGGCGACCACGATCAGCGCGGCGAGCCCTGCCGCCCAGACCACCAGCCGGCCGGGCGGATACCATTCTAATCCGGCGCTTTCACCGTTGCCGCTGCCCGGGCGCGCCAGCATGGTGAGATAGCCGAGCCACCAGGCGGGAATGCCGGCGCCGGCCAGGAATGCTAAGCACAGCATGGTGCCGAAGACGGCGCCAACGGCGAGCGCGCCGGTGAGGGCGGCGGTCAGCGCCGCCCAATGGCTCCAGCCGATCCCTGCGATCATGATCGGCAGCGGCGCCAGATAGAACAGCAGGATCGATATCCACGAGCCGGACGTCACCGAGGCAAACAGCAAAGCTGCCGCGGCGCCCGCACCGATCCCAATAAATCCGAACTGCATCATCACGAGCTGTCCCGCTCTTCGAGCGGTTAGAGACGGATTTTCCGCCCCAACCATCGGCTCCCGGGGCGACCCCGGAAGCCTCGTTTCACGTCAGATATTATCTAATCACGTAAGGCAGCAGGCCGAGGAAGCGCGAGCGTTTGATCGCCTGCGCCAATTCGCGCTGCTTCTTGGCCGACACCGCGGTAATGCGGCTCGGCACGATCTTGCCGCGCTCCGACACGTAGCGCTGCAACAGCTTGACGTCCTTGTAGTCGATCTTGGGCGCATTGGCGCCGGAGAACGGGCAGGTCTTGCGCCGACGGAAGAACGGCCGGCGTGCACCGCCGCCGCCACCACCACCGCCACCACCCTGGGATGATCCAAATGCCATGGTTCTATTCCTCCACTGTCACGGCGTCGTCGCCGCGCGGGCGCCGTTCGCCGCGGTCGCGGTCACCGCGTCCGCGATCGCCCCGGTCGCCACGATCTCCGCGGTCGCCACGATCGCCGCGGTCGTCGCGGTCGGACTTGCGCATCATGGCGGAGGGGCCTTCCTCGTGCGCCTCGACCCGGATGGTGAGGTAGCGCAGCACATCCTCGCTCAGCCGCTCCTGACGCTCGACTTCGTTGAGCGCCGCCGACGGCGCATCGACATTAAGCAGCGTCAAATGCGCCTTGCGATTCTTGGCGATGCGGTAGGACAGCGACTTGAGACCCCAGTATTCGGTCTTGGCGATCTTGCCGCCGTTCTGGGTGATGACCCCGGACAATTGCGTGGTCAATTCCTCGACTTGCTGCGTGCTCAGATCCTGGCGCGCCAGATAGACGTGTTCGTATAGCGGCATGCAATGCCTTCCCTTGTTAGCCCGACACGGGGCACTTGACCTCGACCCTGGCGCCTAGCCCCTCGAGCCCTTTGGGAAGGCTCGAACGCTCTGAAGGCGGGAACACGGGACGCCGGGCACACGGGCCCTACCGCTTTTCGCGCGAAACAGCGGAAAAACGGCCGTCCGTTCAGCTCCCAACCAGGATCGACGGAATGCGCGGTTTATAGGGTGTTTTCGCCAAAAGGCAAGGCACGCAAGGTGGCGTACTCAGGCCGCCCGCGGGCCCGGATTATGGGCGTTCTGCTGCAGCCGGTTGGCGAGCTTGACCGCAAGATCGACGCCTTCCCGGATCTGGCGCGCGGCGGCCGGGTCGGTTTCATTGCCCTTGCGCATGTGGTTGAGCGCGTCCAGCAGCCGTTCGAGATTTTGAGCCAGCAACTGCTGGCGGAACTCCGGGTCGCGGCGCGCCCGCGCGAGATCGTCCTCGGTGACCAGGTCGTTCATCGCTCGGCCCTTAAAGGCAATGGCCAAAACCCTAGCCGATAGAGTCTTGTCGCTTGGTTACCGCCAAAGCTCAATATGAACAGGCGTAACTTGACAGAACCCCTTATCGGGGTGTCTTTCGGCCCGATTTCACGACGTTACGAGGCAAAAGGCGCCAAAGACATGGCTGTCGCATTCGTATTCCCCGGCCAAGGCAGCCAGACCGTCGGCATGGGCAAGGCGCTGGCAGCGAATTTTACCGCTGCGGCGCGGGTTTTTGCCGAAGTGGACGAGGCGCTTGGCGAAAAGCTGAGCGCCATCGTCTTCGAGGGCCCGGCCGATCGGCTCACGCTCACCGAAAACGCCCAGCCGGCGCTGATGGCGGTCTCGCTCGCAACCATGCGCGTGCTGGAGAGCGAGGCGGGTCTCGATCTCAAACGCGATGCGCAATTCGTCGCCGGCCATTCGCTCGGTGAATATTCGGCGCTGGCCGCTGCCGGGACTTTCAGCCTGGCCGATACCGCGCGGCTGCTGCGCATTCGCGGGCAGGCGATGCAGAAAGCGGTGCCGGTCGGCGTCGGCGCCATGGCGGCGCTGCTCGGGCTTGAATTCGATGCGGCGGCGGAAGTCGCCGCGCAAGCGGCACAGGGCCAGGTCTGCCAGGCGGCCAACGACAATGGCGGCGGCCAGGTGGTGGTGTCCGGCGACAAGGCCGCGGTCGAGCGCGCGGTCGAAATCGCCAAGACAAAAGGCGCCAAGCGCGCGATGATCTTGCCGGTATCCGCACCCTTCCATTGCGCGCTGATGCAGCCTGCCGCCGATGCGATGGCCGATGCACTGTCGAAAGTATTGATAAAGCCGCCGGCCGTGCCGCTGGTCGCCAATGTGCTGGCGAGATCGATCGACGAGCCGGCCGAAATCGCGCGCGCGCTGGTCGCGCAGGTCACCGGTACGGTGCGTTGGCGCGAATCTGTGGCGTTCATGGCCGCTGCCGGCGTCACCGCGTTCTATGAAATAGGCGCCGGTAAAGTGCTGAGCGGTCTCATCAAGCGTATCGCCGCCGGTGCGAGCGCCAGCGCAATCGGCAGCCCCGAGGATATCGCTGCTTTCAAAGCCGCGAGGGGCTAGTGGTCCGATTCTAACATTCGCATCCCGTTTCCGTTGGCACCATTGCGAATGTTAGAATCAAAGGACCACTAGCAATTATAGGTTTCTAGTGGAATTTTGGATTTGACATTCGCATTGCGAGCACCCGGCTAGGTGGGTTGCGAATGTCAAATCCACTCCACTAGCGCGGTGGATTTGAAGTTCCTCCTATTGTCGAGGCAAGTTCGTAGAGGAACTTCAAATCCAAAACCGCACTAGAATCATAAAGTTGCTAGTGTCCCTTTGATTCCGAAGTTCGTACGAGACGGTGCCGCAAGGATTTGCGAAAATCGGAATCGGGACACTAGCGCATGATCCCGAAAAGTGGGAACCGGTTTCCCGCCTTCGCGAAGCCCGCTTCGGCGGGCGAAGGAAGGTCGGAAAAGATCATGCGCAAACAAAATGTTAGGGACGCATCTGATTCAATATGACTGGATCAGACTTTAGACTGTGGCAGAGGGATATCGATGATGTTCGATCTGACGGGAAAGACCGCGCTGGTGACGGGCGCCACTGGCGGCATCGGGGCCGCGATCGCGCGCGCGCTGCATGGCCAGGGCGCTACCGTGGCGATTTCCGGCACGCGGCGCGAGGTGCTTGACGCGCTTGCCGCCGAACTCGGGTCGCGCGTGCACGTGCTGCCCTGCGATCTGGCCAACGTGGATGCGGTCGAGAAACTGGTGCCGAGCGCGGAAGAGCTCATGCAGCAGCTCGACATCCTGGTGGCCAATGCCGGGGTGACCAAGGACAATCTGTTCGTGCAGATGCGCGACGAGGATTGGGACCAGGTCATCGCCATTAATTTGACGGCGACCTTCCGGCTCACCCGCGCGGCGGTGAAAGGCATGATGCGCCGCCGGTTCGGCCGGGTGATCGCAATTACCTCGGTGGTGGGGCTGACCGGCAATCCGGGGCAGGTCAATTATACCGCCTCGAAGGCAGGGATCGCCGGCATGATGAAGTCGGTGGCGGCCGAATATGCCAAGCGCAACGTGACCGCCAATTGCATCGCGCCCGGCATGATCGTCACGGACATGACCCGAAAGCTCAACGACAAGCAGCACGAAGCCATCAAAGTGCGCGTCCCGATGGGCAAGTTGGGAACTCCCGCCGATGTGGCGGCGGCGGCGGTCTACCTGGCCTCGGACGAGGCCAGCTATGTCACCGGGCAGACCCTGCACATCAACGGCGGGCTGGCCATGTTTTAGCGCGACGATCCCGAAAAACTGGTGAAATGCATGGCTTTTCGAGCCTTGTGCGGATACGGTGGCGCGCGCTAGTCAACGCATTTGAAGTATGGTAACCGGAATTCGGCCGGCTGGGGCGGCCGATGGCGGAAGACGAAACGGGCACTCCGCGATCGGAAGTCGTCACACCACCGTCAACCACGACGAGGCCGTAGCGCAATGGTTGCGATCTGCTCCGGGTCGCAAGCCCAAATCTTAAAAGCACGAGGTTGGAACGATGAGTGACATTGCCGAGCGGGTGAAAAAGATCGTCGTGGAGCACCTTGGGGTGGAACCCGACAAGGTGACTGAACAGGCGAGTTTCATTGACGATCTTGGCGCCGACAGTCTCGACACCGTCGAGCTCGTGATGGCTTTCGAGGAGGAATTTCACTGCGAAATCCCCGACGATGCCGCCGAGACTATTTTGACCGTCGGCGATGCCGTTAAATTTCTCGAAAAAAACGCTAAAGGCTGAGCATCCGCTGGTGCGGTTGTTCGTCGGCTTCACCGGTCGTTGGCTGATGAGCTATGCGCGGCGCGCAATGCGCAGACAAGTTTACGCAGTCTGCGCAAGCGTGACTGCGTTCGCGTTTCCCTTCGCTCGGAGCCGGTCATGAGGCGTGTTGTCGTCACCGGAATGGGAATGCTGACGCCGCTTGGATGTGGCGTGGAGCCGACGTGGCAGCGCCTGCTCAAGGGCGAGAGCGGCGCCAAACAGATCGATACTTTCAACGTCTCCGACGTATCCTGCAAGATCGCCTGCGTGATCCCGCGTGGCGACGGCAGCGGCGGCACCTTCAATGCCGACCAATGGATGGAGCCGAAGGAGCAACGCAAGGTCGACGATTTCATCATCTTCGCCATGTGCGCGGCGCGCCAGGCGCTCGACGACGCCGGCTGGCGGCCGACGAGCTACCAAGATCAGACCATGACCGGCGTCCTGATCGGCTCCGGTATCGGCGGCATCGAAGGCATCGCCGACATGGCCGTGGTATTGCATGAAAGGGGACCGCGGCGGGTTTCGCCGTTCTTCATTCCCGGCCGCATCATCAATCTCGCTTCCGGGTTTGTGTCGATCGAGTTCGGACTGAAAGGCCCCAACCATGCGGTGGTGACCGCCTGCTCGACCGGCGCGCACGCCATCGGCGACGCGGCGCGCATGGTAGCGCTCGGCGATGCCGATGTGATGGTGGCGGGCGGCACCGAATCGCCGGTCAACCGCATGGCGCTGGCAGGCTTTGCGGCGCTGCGCGCGCTCTCCACCGGATTCAACGACGAACCCAAACGCGCCTCGCGCCCTTACGACAAGGACCGCGACGGTTTCGTGATGGGCGAGGGCGCCGGTGCGGTCGTGCTGGAAGCGCTCGACCATGCCAAGGCGCGCGGCGCCAAGATCTATGCCGAGTTGATCGGCTACGGCATGTCGGGCGACGCCTATCACATTACCGCGCCCGCCCCGGACGGCGACGGCGCGTTCCGCTGCATGACCATGGCCATGCGGCGCGCCGGCCTGGCGGCCGACGACATCGACTACATCAACGCGCACGGCACCTCGACGCCGCTCGGCGACGAAATCGAACTCGGCGCGGTGCAGCGCCTGGTTGGCAATTCCGCCGGCCGCATTTCCATGTCGTCGACCAAATCGTGCATCGGCCATCTGCTCGGCGCCGCCGGCGCGGTCGAAGCGATCTTCTCGATATTGGCAATTCGCGATCGGGTTGCCCCGCCCACCATCAACCTGGATAACCCGTCGGTCGAAACGCCGATCGATCTGGTGCCGCACCAGGCCCGCAAACGCGATATCGACATCGCGCTGTCGAACTCGTTCGGTTTTGGCGGAACCAATGCCTCGCTGATCTTCAGCCGTTACGCGGACTAGCGCATGCAGCCCGGCTGCGAGCTTGATTCGGGCGCGCGATGCGGATTTCCGACCCAGTTGACGCCCGGCAAAATTGCTTGGCGGCGGGCCGCTTGCCGCACCCCAGCTTTCGCCATAATTTTTCCTAACCTGCGAAAAACGCGGAAATTTTCGTTTGCTGCCTTGGCGAAGCCTGCTTCGGCGGGCAAGGCAAGGCCGGGCAAGTTCATGCGGCCCGAATCAACCGTAAAGGGTGTGCTTTCAGTGGGCTGGCCGGTGCCGATAGCGGGAGTGGGCGGATGAGTTCCAATCCTCCGCCAGGCGGCAATGGTGCTGCGCCGCCGCGTCCCGTTGCGGGCGCACAGCCGCCACAGACGCCACCTGGAACCGCCGCGGGCCGGGCGGCGCCGGGCGCAACGCGCGCCGCATCGCCGGGGTCACCGTCATCCATAGGCGGCCGCGGCGGACCGCTTTCGCGCGGCGCCGTTCCGGTTCCGCCACCGCCGCCGCCCAACAACAAGCCTCCGCGCAGCCCGCGCGCCGCGATCCAGCCGGAACGCGTCCCGTTGCCGAAGCGCCGGTCCAAGCGGACGCGGCACCCGCTGGTGATCGTCGGCAATGCGATCTTCACGGTGCTGGTGTTGGTCTCGGTCACCGTCGGCGGCGCGCTGTTCGTCGGCAAGCAGCGGTTCGAAGCGCCCGGGCCCTTGCCCGAGGACAAGGTGGTCAATATTCCGCGCGGTCTCGGCATCAAGGACATTTCCGAGATTCTGCTGCGCGAAGGCGTGATCGATCAGCCTTGGGTGTTCATGGGCGGCGTGATCGTGCTCAAAGCGCGCGGCGAGCTTAAATACGGCGAGTACCAGTTCGCCAAGCATGCCAGTCTCGCCGACGTGGTCGATACCATTATCGAGAACAAGGTGGTGCAGCACGCGATAACCATCCCGGAGGGTCTGACCTCGGAACAGATCGTCGCTCGCCTTTTGGAAAACCCCTCGCTCTCCGGCCAGATCAAGGAAATTCCGCGCGAAGGCACCTTGCTGCCGGAGACCTACAAATTCACCCGCGGCATGGCGCGCGAGCAGATCGTCCAGCGCATGAACCAGGCGCACAAACGCGTGCTGGCCGAGGTGTGGGAACACCGCATGCAGGATATTCCGATCAAGACGCCGGAGCAGTTGGTCACGCTCGCCTCGATCGTGGAGAAGGAAACTGGCCGGCCGGACGAGCGCTCGCGGGTCGCGGCAGTGTTCGTCAACCGGCTCAAGAGCAAGATGCGGCTGCAGTCCGATCCGACCATTATCTACGGGCTGACCGGCGGAAAGGGCGCGCTTGGGCGGCCAATCTTGAAGAGCGAAATCGAACAGCCGACGCCCTACAATACCTATGTGATCGATGGATTGCCGCCGGGACCGATCGCCAATCCGGGCCGCGCCTCGCTGGAGGCGGCGGCCAATCCGGCGCGCACCAAGGAACTTTATTTTGTCGCCGACGGCAGCGGCGGCCACGTGTTCTCTGAAAACTACAACGAGCACCAGAAAAACGTGGTGCGCCTGCGCGCGGTCGAGCACGGCGCGCCGACGACGACGGCTACTGCGCCGCCCGCCAATGGCGGCCGCAACGGCGCCCGCCGGTAAAGTTGCGATCCGTCATAGATGGGTTGTTCGGCGCTTTATCCTGAAGCGATCATGCTCTAAGGTCGCCGCGCTTTCGCAACTCTAGCAGCATGAGATTGATACCCATGGCTCTATCGAGCATGACCGGCTTCGCGCGCGGCCACGGCGTGACCGGCGCCTATGCCTGGGGCTGGGAAATCAAATCGGTCAACGCCAAGGGTCTCGATCTGCGGCTGCGGCTGCCGCCGGGCTGGGATGCGGTCGAAGGGCCGGCGCGCAAGAACGCCACCGAGAAACTGTCGCGCGGCACCGTCTATGCCAATCTCACGGTCGAGCGCAAAGGCGTGCTGCCGGCCGTCAAGGTCAACGAGCCGGTGCTCAACGCCGTGCTGGCGACGCTCAAGTCGCTTGCCGGCAAAGTTGACGCCGCCAAGCCGACGCTGGACGGCATCCTGGCGCTGAAAGGTGTGATCGAAGTCACCGAGGAAGACGAGCGCGAGGAGGACCGCCGCGCGGCGGAAGCCGCCATCGTCGCCGGTTTCGACAAATTGCTCGCCGATCTGATCGCCATGCGCCGCGAGGAAGGCGCAACGCTCGGCCGCCTGCTGTCGGCGCGGCTCGACGAGATTTCCAGCCTTGCCGCGCGCGCCGAAGCGGCGCCCGGACGCAAGCCGGAAGCGATCAAGGCGCGGCTCGCCGAGCAGGTGGCGACTTTGCTCGCGGCCTCGCAGCGTTTCGACAGCGACCGGCTGCATCAGGAGGCGATCCTGATCGCCTCCAAGGCCGATATTCGCGAGGAGTTGGATCGGCTGGCCTCGCATGTTGAGCAGGTGCGCAAGATGATCGCCGATGGCGGGCCGATCGGCCGCCGGCTCGATTTTCTGGCGCAGGAACTCAATCGCGAATCGAATACGCTTACCGCCAAGGCCAATGACGTGGAACTGACCAATATCGGCCTCGAACTCAAAAGCGTGGTCGAGCAATTCCGCGAACAGGTTCAGAATTTGGAGTGACCGTCCGATGGCGGACCAGCGGCAACAATGGACTGGCGTCGCCCGGCGCGGGCTGATGCTGGTGCTGTCGTCGCCCTCGGGCGCCGGCAAGACCACGTTGTCGCGCCGCCTGCTGGCCGATGACAAAGGCGTCACGCTGTCGGTGTCGGTGACCACGCGCAAGATGCGCCCGGGCGAAGTCGATGGCCGCGACTATCATTTCATCGATCGCCGGCAATTCGACGCGCTGGTCGTCAAGGACGGCCTGCTGGAATGGGCCGAGGTGTTCGACAATTTTTACGGCACACCGGTTGCGCCGGTGATGGACGCGCTCGCGCAAGGGCGCGATGTGTTGTTCGACATCGACTGGCAGGGCACCCAGCAATTGAGCGAGAAGGCGCGCGGCGACGTGGTGAGCGTATTCATTTTGCCGCCCTCGGTCGGCGAATTGGAGCGGCGGCTGCACAGCCGCGCGCAGGACGATTACGAGACCATCCACCGCCGCATGGCGAAGGCCGCCGACGAGATGAGCCATTGGGCGGAATACGATTATGTCGTGATCAACCGCGATCTCGACCGGGCCTTCGTCGATGTGACGGCGATCCTGGCCGCCGAGCGGCTCAGACGCGAACGCCAGCCCGGCCTGTCGGACTTCGTGCGCGGGCTTATGGCGAAGCTGTAGGGCGACATGGCACGTAGGTCGATTAATCTGTGATGAAAAGCGTTTGTTCGAATAAATAAAATAACTGGGGGACGAACTTGAAAAAGGTTGTCGCGCTATTTTCGCTTGCCGCGCTCGCGCTCATGCCGCTTTCGGCAATGGCGGAGATTACCGAAATGCGCGTGCCGCTCGGAGCGGGCGGATTCGGATTCTTGCCGCTTCATATGATGAAACAATATGGGCTCATCGAGAAGAAGGCGGCCGAGGCTGGACTTAAGCTCACCGTCAACTGGTCCAATGTCGGCGGTCCGGCGGTGATGAATGACGCGCTTCTCTCGGGATCCGCCGATTTCATTTCAGCCGGCCCGCCGGCTTTTCTGGTGCTTTGGGACCGTACCAAAGGCAATGCCGGCGTTAAAGGTGTCGCGGCGATGAGCTCGATACCGATGTACCTGAACACCCATGCCGAACATTTGCGCTCGCTCGACGATATCCGGGAGGATGAAAAGATCGCCATAACCGCGGTCAAAGTGTCGATTCCAGCCATCATCATGCAGATGTATGCCAGACAAAAATACGGCGCCGCCAATACCTTCAAATACGATCGCTATACGATCACCATGCAGCATCCCGATGGCGTGATCGCACTGCTGACCGCCAACAAGCAGATCGCCGCGCATTACGCTTCCGCGCCCTTTCATCAACGCGAACGCCGGGAAGCCAACATCAGAACAATCATGACGTCAGATGACGTGATGGGCGGTTCGACGACGTTCACGATGATATCGACGACGACGAAATTCCACGACGAAAACCCGAAGGCCTATGCCGCCTTCGTCGCGGCGCTCAAGCAATCGTTCGACATGATCCGTTCGGACAAGAAGGCCGCGGCGCAAGTGCTGCTGAATTCGATGGGCGGCAAGGGCTGGAGCGTGGAAGAGCTCGCAGAAATGCTCGACGATCCGAAAATCGTTTACACCACAAAGCCCGAAAACGTCATGAAATACGCGACATTCATGCATGAAGTCGGCTCGCTCAAAAACGTAGCGGGCTCGGTCAAAGAGCTTTTCTTCGGTGACGCCGACATCGGCGGGGGCAACTGACAGTCGGGCGACGAACACGCCGAACGATTACGCCGTCAACACCACCCGCCCGACAATTGTTCCGGCGCGCAGGTCTTCGAGCGTCGCCTGCGCCTGCGCCATGGGCCGCTCGGCGATCGGCGGGCTGGCGATATTCTTCGCCCGCACCAGCTCGATCAATTCGCGCGCTTCCGCCAGCGTCCCGGTCTGCGTGCCCTCGATGGTCATGGCCTTGAGCGGGAACATGGCGACCGCGGTGCTATAGGCGCCGCCGATCAGGCCGGTGACGACAACCTTGCCGCCCTTGGCCAGCACGCCGGTGGCGAAATTGAGCGACTTGTCGGAGCCGACGAAATCGCAAGCCGCATAGATGCCGCCGCTGGCTTTAAGGATGGCCTTGCGTGCGCCTGCGTCGGCCGGATCGAATGCGGCCAACGCGCCGGCGGCAAGCGCGGCCTCGCGTTTCTTCGGATCGATATCGGCGACGAGCGGCGCAGCCCCATACATGGCGCGCGCCAGTGCCAGCCCCATCAGCCCGACGCCGCCCAGCCCGATCAACAATAGGGGCGCGCGCGCGGCGCGGTCCGCCAGACGCTTGAGCGCGGCATAGGCGGTCAGTCCGGAGCACATCAGCGCGCCGGCGTAAGAAGCCGACAGCGGCGCGTAGTCGATCAGATAACGCGGATGGGGCACCAGCACATGCGTTGCAAAGCCGCCGTCGACGGTAATGCCGAGATGCCGCGGCGCGGCGCAGATATTTTCCTCGCCGGCCTTGCAGGCGGCGCATTGCCCGCAACCGATCCAGGGATAGACCGCGACCTTCTGCCCAAGCGCGATCTGTGCGTCCGGCCCGACGCTCTCGACCACGCCTGCGATCTCATGCCCGAGCGTGAACGGCAGCGTGCGGCCTGCGCGCACGTCGAGCTGCTTGCCGTCACCGAGCAGGAAATAGCCGTCCTGCATGTGCAGGTCGGAATGGCAGACGCCGCAGCGCGCAATGCGCACCAGCACCTCGCTGCCTTGCGGCACGGGGCAATCGGCCACGGTTTCGCATAGCGGCGCAGCATAGGCGGTCAGCGATTGGCGGTGCATCAGGGGCATGCGGAAATTATAGCGTGTTTCACCTCTCCCCGCTTGCGGGGAGAGGTCGGCTGCCAACGCGAAGCGTAGGCAGCCGGGTGAGGGGGCCTTACCGCAGTTCTCGGAATTTTGAAACGCCCCCTCACCCCGACCCTCTCCCCGCAAGCGGGGAGAGGGAGTGGAAAATATTCGCCAGCTTCACGAACCCCTCGACCGAAATTTCCTCCGCCCGCGCGGTCGGCTCAATCTCGGCTTCCGCCAGCAGGGCGGCCACGTCGACGCCGAGCGATTTCAGGCTTTGCCGCAGCATCTTGCGGCGCTGGCCAAAGGCGGCCTCGGTCAGGCGTTGCAGCGCGCCGGCCTTGCAGGCGAGGGGCGCTGCGCGCGGCACCAGCCGCACCACCGAAGACGTCACCTTGGGCTGCGGCACGAAGGCTGACGGCGCCACGTCGAACATGATTTTTGCCTCGCAGCGCCAGCCGGTCAGCACCGCCAGCCTGCCATAGGCCTTGTCGCCGACCTTGGCGACGATGCGCAGCGCCACCTCGCGCTGGAACATCAGCACCAGCATGTCGTACCAGGGCGGCCACGGCTCGGCGGTCAGCCATTCGATCAGCAGCGCGGTGGCGATATTGTAGGGCAGGTTGGCGATAATTTTGGCGCGTCTGGCGCCAAGTTGCAGGGAATAGTCGAAGCCAAGCGCATCGCCGGCCACGATCTCCAAGCGGCCCGGATAGCGCGCGGCGATCTCTTGCAGCGCGCCGACCGCGCGGCTGTCGCGCTCGATGGCGATCACGCGGCCGGCGCCGAGCGAAAGCAGCGCGCGCGTCAATCCGCCGGGCCCGGGTCCGACCTCCACCACGGTCGCGCCCTCAAGCGGGCCGCCGGCGCGCGCGATGCGGGCGGTCAGATTGAGATCGAGCAGGAAGTTCTGGCCGAGCGATTTCTTGGCCGACAATTCGTGCCGCCGGATGACCTCGCGCAGCGGCGGCAGGTTGTCGATCTGCGGCATCGCTTAGACGGAAGCAAACGCCGGCGCGTTGGCGGCCAGCCGCGCGGCCAGCGCCAGCGCCGCCACCAGGCTTGCGGGGTCGGCGCGCCCACTGCCGGCGATGTCGAAGGCGGTGCCGTGATCGGGCGAGGTGCGCACGAATGGAAGTCCCAATGTCACGTTCACCGCGCGATCGAAAGCAAGCGTCTTGATCGGGATCAGCGCCTGGTCGTGATACATGCACATCGCCACGTCATAATTCGCGCGCGCGCGTTCGTGAAACATCGTGTCGGCCGGCAACGGCCCGATGGCGTCGATGCCCTCCGCCTTCAACTGCGCGACCGCCGGCGCCACGATGTCGCGATCCTCACCTCCGAGCGCGCCGTCTTCGCCGGCATGCGGATTGAGGCCGGCGATGGCAATGCGCGGGCGAGCGATGCCGAAGCGCGCGCCCAGGTCGCGCGCGACAATGCGCCCGGTCTGCACGATCAGTTCGGCGGTCAGGTGCGACACGACCTCGCTCAGCGGCAAATGGATGGTCACCGGCACCACCGCCAGTTCGCTCGACCACAGCATCATCACCGGCCGAACCGGCTTTCCGGTCGCCTCGCCGGCGAGCCGCGCCAGGAATTCGGTATGGCCCGGCTCGGCGAAGCCGGCGCGATAGAGCACGTTCTTGGCGACCGGATTGGTGACGATTGCGCCGGCGCGGCCGGCCAGCACGTCTGCGACCGCGCGGCGGATCGAGGCAATCGCGGCCGGTGCGCTGCTGGCATCGGGCTTGCCCGGCGCCGCGGTGACGGCCAGGTCGAGCGGCGCCACCGGAAGCGCGCGCTCGAACGCGGCGCAAATGCTCGCGCTTGTTTGCGCGGGGCTGACGCGGCTCAGCGGAATATCGAGGCCGAGTATGCGCGCGCGGCCGCTGAGAAAATCCGCATCGCCGATGAGATAGAACGCCGGCAGATCGAGCTCGACTCGGCGCCGCCAGACTTCCAGCGTGAGATCGGGTCCAATGCCGGCCGGTTCGCCTAGCGTCAGTGCGAGCGGCAAATTGGCGGCGGCGCTCATTTGTACTCGATCATCGCGGATTTGCGTATTTCTTCCAGGAATTTCTTGGCCTCGGACTCGAATCGCTTGGTGTAGATTTCCTCGCGTAATTCACGTTTGATCGGAGAATCCGAAGTGCTTTCCTTTTTGGCGCAGAGCGCGAACATCTGTAGGCCTTGTTCGGTCACATCCGGCGTGGTCAGGCGGCCGATCTGCATGCTGCCGAGCAGATCGCGCATCTGCGGCGGAAGGTCGACCGAGCTTCGGCTGATCGGTTCGCGCACCGCGACATCGCGCAGCGCGCGCGCCAAGGCGAGGCCCTGATTGCAGCTGAGGAAGCGGCTGCGCAGGTTTTCCGCTTCGCGGCGCTTGCTTTCCATGACAGCCGCGGGCGATCCGCGTCCGACCACGACCGTGATCGGATAGAGCGTATAGACATAGCCGGCCGGCTCGGGTGCATTTTCGGTGCGCTTGAGCAGCGCATTGGCGATGTCGGATTCGCCAACCTGCAGGGTGGAACTGTATTTGGCGCGCACCAGTTGAGTCCACGTCATCTCGGCGCGAATGCGGGCCTTGATGGTGTTAGGGGATATCCCGGATCGTTCCAGCACCTGCGCGAATTGTTGCGAGGTGATGTGCTGGCGCTTGGCCATGCCCTCGAAGGTCGCATCGACCTCTGACTCGTTCACTTCCAGGCCATAGACCTTGGCCTTTGCGATCTTGAGGCGGTCGTCGATCAGTTCGTTGATGACTTCCTGGCGCGGCGGGTTCTTGTGCGTCGAGGTGGCGACCAGCTTCATGCGCTGCTGGATGTCGATTTCGGTGATCGGCGAGCCATTGGCGACCACCACCACCTGCGCGCTGGCGACTGCCGGCGCGGCCAAGGCGGCGGCGACAATGGCGCCCGCCAGCCACCGACGACACGGTCGAATTTTCGCACTCAATCCCGGCATTGCAATATCCACTGTCTCAAGTGTACCGGCGGCCCGATTTATCGTTGACGGCTTGCATCAAAGACCGCCCACGCCGCCGACCGATTGGTTTACCGACGTGCCGCCGAGCGTGCGCAGGGTCAACTGTAGCATGACCGTATGGTTGAGCATCGGCGTGCCGGATCCGTAGGTGTAATTTGTGATGTAATTCAGGCCTAAAATAAGGCAATCGTCGATATAGCCAAGGCCGAACAGCGTCTGGTCGAACTTGCCGGTATAGATGTCGTAACGGGCAGAGCCGCGCACGACCCAGTTGGTATCGAGCTTGACCGACGCGGTACCGAGAATGCCCTGGCGCTGGGTTAGGAAGCCCAGTTCGGGCTGCGCGGCATAGTTGCCATAAAGAACGGAGAGACCCCAGCGATCGAAGGTGCTGTTGGCCTCAAGCTCGGTCCGCTTGACCGTGAAATTGTCGTTGTCGAAACGGAAGCGCGAGGTGAATTTATAGGTGCTGTTGGGCTGGTAGGCGACCCGGGCTACATAATCGGAGCGGGTCGTATCGAGGCCGCTGCCGATGCCGGTATTGCTGATGCCGTTCTGCGCAAATGAATTCTGCCCGAACAGGCTGTAGGACTGGCCGAACAGCATATTGACCGAACCGCCTTGGTTGATTTGCGCGGTGTATTGCATGCCGTAATTGGCGCGGCTGCCGCCTTCGACGCGGTCCCAACCGGAGAACTTGTCGACCCGGAACAGGTTGGTGTCGTCGAAAATAAGCGTCTGGGCGTCTTCGTTCGGCCACCGGCCAATTTGCTGCTCGTTCGGCCGCACGATTATCTGGGCGATCGGCTCCACGGTCTGCGTTCCCCAGGACTGCGTGCTGATGAACGGGTAGTGGTATTCCACGCCGACGGTCGGCATGGCGCGGACCAGGTTCGTGTCGCCGGTCGCGATGTAGTTGGATACGCTGGGGTCATTATTGATTTGCATGGATCCGGCGTCGGCGCGCAGCGAGGCGAAGGGGATGAAAATTTGGCCGTACTGGTCGGTGATGCTGCGCCGCCAATGCGTCTCCGCCGAGAAGCGGCTGTAGGTGCCGGGAATGCCACGCAACAGACAATTCGCGGCGATCTTGACGGCGGGGTCGGCGGTCAGACAGGAGTTCCCGCCGCCTACGCCGCTGGTGAGCGCGGATTGCGTGACCGCATCGAAATTGGCCTGATTGCGCGTCAAGCTGGTGAAGTTCATTTTATAGCCGAGTTCGCCGCCAAGCACCGGATGGTTGAGCGTGTAGTCGTAATCGATGACCGGATGGATGACCGGGATTTGGGACTGCACGTCCGCCGTCGAAAAGCCGAGATAGTAAATCGTGCGGGCGTCAAAATAGCTGCGATCGCCTTTGCCGACGACGTAGAGCTGTGAGATGCCCGAGCTGGCGGCGGCCCCATATGGATCGGTGAAATGGTACGCCGACAGGCGCGGGTTATAGTCTTGCAGGAACGTCTTGTCGGTCAACGCGACGCCATCCCAGCCCCACACCCATTTGTCCGTTAGGGCAAATTGGCCCGAGGTCTCCAAGCTGCCACGGAAGTCGCGATAGCCGGGCGCCGGGACGCCGGTGCCGTTCGAGAATAGGTTCTTGTCAAGTTGATTGATGCCGGCGGCGCGGATCGAATAGGCGCCGTTGAGCAAGCGCTGGCGGAATTCGCCCTGAAACATTGGGCCCTGTTTGGAAGTGATCATCGGCGCAATCGTGGCGTCGTAATCCGGCGCCAGCGCCCAGTAGTACGGCACTTCGATGGCGGCGCCGTAAAGCGTGCTCGACGAGACCGATGGCACCAGAAAGCCGGTCTTGCGCTTGACGGTCGGATCGGGCGCGGAAAAATAGGGCAGCCAGGCGATCGGCCTGCCGTAGAATTCGAGGCGGGCGTCCTCGAAATAAATCATCTTCTCGCCCTGGTCGTGAATAATGCGCGCGGCCTTCACCTGCCAAAGCGGCGGTTTTTTCGGATCGTCCTTGCAGGGCGCGCAGGCGGTGTAGACACCGTTATGAAGGACGGTGAAGTTTCCGCTTGTGCGCTCGGCGCGGGCGGCCGCCATGCGGGTCTGATCGGGACTATCGAGCCGCAGCGAGTCGACAAATCCGTCGCGATAATCATCCGACAGATCCATGATCTCGCCATAGGTGACCTTGCCATCCTCCTCGCTCAGCCGGACATTGCCCTCGGCGTGCAGGCGCTTGGTCTTCTGATTGTAGATGATCTTGTCGGCCTCGATCGTCGAGCCGCCATAGTAGATCTGCACATTGCCAACGGCGGCGACGCGGCTGTTGACATAGTCGTAGTTGATCTCGCGCGCCTGCACGAGCATCTGCTTCTGCCCGGACTTTTCGCGTTCGAGCTGGATTTTGGATTTTTGCAACGGCGGCGGGCGCTGCGGAAACGCGAGCTCCTGCGCTGCCGCCGGCGCAAACGCGATCAAGCCGCCGCAAGCCAGAAGGCCGAGGACGGCAGCAATTTCTGCGACGCCGCGGCGACGGGGCCGGGGCGTTGGGGGACGAGAGCGATTAAGCCCCGTCATCACCCATCCTCCTGGTACAACAACGCAATAAACCCCGTTAGGCCGCCGACAAGCACAGGCAACCAAGCCGCTGCCACAGGGTGCATCAGCTCGGCCTTGCTCAAATCCTCAGTCACCTTGGATAAAACATAAAGCAGAAAGCCCGAGGCCACGCCACTTAAAACCATCTTTTGTACCCCGCCAAAGCGGAAGAACCGTAAACTGACGGCGGCGGCAAGGAAAACCATGGCGGAAAGCAGAAATGGCCGGACCAGAAGCTTTTGAAACTGCAATCTATAGCCTGCGGCCCCCAGACCTGCGTGATCTGCTATCTTAATATACGTTGGAAGTTCCCAAAATGGCACAGTCTCCGGCGTTGCAAAGCTTTCACGAGCTTGCTCCGGCGTCAGGTTGGTCTTGAGCCGATACTCGGCTTGGTTGGCTGGCAAGGTGCCAAGTTCGTAGACGCGGGCATCGAGCAGCCGCCAGACGCCGGGCTCCAGCACCGCCGCGCGCGCCTCGATGCGGCGCTTGAAATGGCCGTCGTCGTCGAAGGCGAACACCGACACCCCGTTGAGGAAGATACCCTGGTCGCGGCTCGATTTGGCGTTGATGATGGTCAGGCCGTCGCTTGAGCGCTGGCTTAGCCAGAACGTCCCACCATTGCCGCGCAGCGCGGAGGGGTCATGGCCGAACAGTTCGGCTTCGAACCGCTTCGAGCGCTCCTGCAGGATCGCGGAAATCGGGTTGTAGACGGCGGTGGCAAATATCCCGAGCACAAAGGCGATCAGCAGCGCCGGCGTGATGAATTGCCAGGCCGACATGCCGGCGGCGCGGGCGACCACCAATTCCAGCCGCCGCGACAGATTGAGATAGCAGAACATCGCGCCGATCAGCACGCAGAACGGCAGGATTCGTTCGGTCACCTGCGGCACCCGATAGAACGAGGTCTTGGCTACCAGGATCGCCGAGGCTTGCTTAAGGTCGGCGGAACGGCGCATCAACTCGATATAGTCGAGCAGCGCGACCAGCACGAAAATGCCGGCGAATACCAGCAGCACCGCGCCCAGGAAGCGCAAGCCGAAATATCGTGCCAGTGTTCCCCCGAAAATTCGCATGGGTTACATCATTGCGTGGCGAAGCGCTCGCCGATGCGCTCGGAGAGGGCGGCGAGCCAGTTGGTGAGGAACGCCGGCGGTTCCAAGATCAGGCCGCGGCGGATCACGATCAGCCCGAAGGCGAAAGCAACGACGATCGCCACATATTGCAGCGCCAGCATCCACGGTATGACGGCGCCGAAAACCGTTGAGGCAAATCCGATCAGGCGCAGCAGCGCCACCCCGCCGATGGCGCCAGCCATCGACATCGAGCGGCTTTGCCGGGTGGTGCGCGGCGCGCCGAGATAGGCAAAGGCGATCACTACAAAGGCGAGCGGATAAAGCGGCGCCACCAGCCGGTCGTGCAGTTCGGCGCGGTACTGGCCCGGTTGCTCGATATAAAACGGGTCTTTCGGATCGGGAAACAGCAGTTGCCATAGATAGCGCTCGCGGATCGAATATTTCACCGCCTGCGGGCCGGCGGCGAATTGCGAGAGGTCGAAGGCGTAGCGGTCGAACGCCACCATCGCCGGATCGCGCTGGCCGGGTTCCTGGCGCTGCACGACACCCTTCTGCAAGACCAGGAACGTGCCGTTGTCGTTGTCCAATAATTCGCCGACCTCGGAGAGCACGGTGATGCGCTCTTTCGGATTGCGCTGGTCGTCGAGGAAAATGCCGAGCAACTGCCCATTGCTGCGCCGCTCGCGGATGCGGATGGTGACGCCGCTTTCGATTGAGGTGAAGCGGCCCGGCTGCACGATGGTGGTCACCACATTGGCGCGCACTTCGGTGAGCCAGTCGCGCAGCATGCGCAGGCCCTTGGGCGCGAAATAGGCGCTGATCGCCACCACCAGCAGCGACACCACGATCGCCGCCGACATGAAGGCGCGGAACAGGAACCACGGCGACATGCCGGCGGCGTTCATCACGATGATTTCGCTGTCGGTCGACAGCTTGTTGAGCACGTGCACGACCGCGATCAGCAGCGCGATCGGCGCGATCACCAGCACCAGCAACGGTACGATCAAGCCGGTGATGCCGATGAACACCAGGATGTTCTGACCCTGGTTGGTCATCAGGTCGAGATCGCGCAACGCCTGCGTGACCCAGATCACGGCGGTCAGACTGACCAGCACGACCGTGAACGCACCGAACGTCGTGCGGAAAATATATCGGCTGATGGACCCCATCCGCGGCGTCGTCCCCCAGTTTTGGCATGCACCCGCTCGGCGCCCGGCTACCCCACCGGTCGCGCAGCGCACTCAAGCTTAAACCCAAGCCCCAACACGTTTACCTTGATCCGTCCACAAAGTGGCCGGGCAAAGGCAAAGCCATTGAACATACACAATAAAAGGTAAACGCCGGGCGGCCCGGGCAGCGCTCGATTCGTGCCCATGGCACCCGATTCTGGCAAGGAAATAGGGCGCCGGATCGGGACACCAGGTGAAAAGCCTGGAAACGATGCGAATGGGGCTTTGCAGAGGGGGTATCGCCGCGCCATATGGGGGCTCGCGCATGATCCCGAAAAGCCTGTCTATGCCCCCAATCGGGGATGGGAACCGGTTTTAGGATGCCGATCCTGCGCCAGCGCAAAAAGCTCGCCCGCCCGATGGCTTCCCAAGGATAAGGACCTGATCGCATGACCGACGCCCTCAAGCTCGGCTTTGGCCCCTTCGCTGCTCCGTCGAAGGGCGTTCTCATCGTATTCTGCGACGAGGGGCTCAAATTCGGTCCCGCCACCGCCAAGGCCCTGGGGTCGGCCATTGACCTAGTCGGCCGCGCCGCCAAGGCCGAGCGTTTCACCGGCAAAAGCGGCTCGGTGCTTGATCTGATCCTGCCCGAAGGCCTCAATGTCGATCGCCTGGTGGTGATAGGCGCCGGCAAAGGTTCCGGCAGCAAGTCTTCCGACAGCAAGTCTTCCGACAGCAAGCCTTCCGGTTTGGAAGCGAAGGATTTCCTCAAGCTCGGCGGCGCCGCCATGGGCAAGCTGCCGGCAAGCGCCCATGCGGGTGTGGTGTTCGCGGAACTTGGCCATGGCGCGATGAGCGCGCAGCAAGCCGCGGATCTGGCGCAAGGGGTGAAGCTGCGCGCCTATGCCTTCGACCGCTACAAGACCAAGCGCAAGGACGACGATAAGCCGCCGTCCAACCGCGGCATGACGGTCGCCACCGGCGATGTCGCCGCCGCCCGCAAAGCCTTTGAGAGTTGCGAGGGCATCGCCAAGGGCGTGCTGATCGCGCGCGATCTGGTCAACGAACCGGCCAACGTGCTCTACCCGGAGGAATTCGCCCGCCGCAGCAAGAACCTGAAAAAAGTCGGCGTCGCGGTCGAGGTGCTCGAACTCAAGGCGCTGAAGAAGCTCGGCATGGGCGCGCTCATCGGCGTCGGCCAGGGTTCGGTGCGCGAGAGCCGTGTCGTCGTGATGCGCTGGAACGGCGGCAAGAAGGACGACGCGCCGGTAGCCTTCATCGGCAAGGGCGTGTGCTTCGACACCGGCGGCATCTCGATCAAGCCGGCGGCCGCCATGGAAGACATGAAAGGCGACATGGCGGGCGCCGCCTGCGTGGTCGGGCTGATGCACGCGCTGGCGGCGCGCAAGGCGCGCGTCAACGCTGTCGGCGTCATCGGGCTGGTCGAGAACATGCCGGACGGCAACGCACAACGCCCGGGCGATATCGTGACGTCGATGTCGGGACAGACCATCGAGATCATCAACACCGACGCCGAAGGCCGCCTCGTGCTGGCCGACGTGCTCTGGTACACGGCCAGGCGTTTCAAGCCGAAATTCATGGTCGATCTGGCGACGCTGACCGGCGCCATCATCGTCGCCTTGGGTCAGGAATATGCCGGCATGTTTTCGAACGACAACGAACTCAGCCATCGCCTGCACATAGCCGGCGAGGCCACCGGCGAACTGGTCTGGCGCATGCCGCTCAATCCGGCTTACGACAAGATGATCGATTCCAAATTCGCCGACATGAAAAACACCGGCGGCTCGCGCTGGGGCGGAGCAATTACCGCCGCGCAATTCATCCAGCGCTTCGTGCCCGACAAGACGCCGTGGGCGCATCTCGACATCGCCGGCACCGGTTTTGATTCACGCCAAAGCGACATCAACAAAAGCTGGGGCTCGGGCTGGGGCGTGCGGCTGCTGGATCGATTGGTGGCGGATAATTACGAGAAGTAAGCGCCGCGCTGGCATTTGACCGCAATTGGGGGTGATGCGGGCAAGCGCGGGACGCGCCGCGATGTTCGCTAATGACGCACAAGCGAACATTCAATTTTTGGGTCTTCGGCTGGGAGTTCGACAGAAATCGCAATGCATGGATCGCGTGCGGGAGAATGCATGCATAGAGGCGCTTGTTTGGGCGTGACCTCAACCCGCTCGCTCGCGCAGACGCTTAAGTCCGCTCACTATTGCTTCGCCCTTTGGTGTGCCCCTGAACTGCGCTCGCAGGCGGTTTTAAGAATGCATCGAACCGTTCCTTGACGATGGCGTAGCACTCGCACGATGCTTTCTCGAGGCCCTTGCGGTCGAGAACCTGGATCGTTCCGCGACGATAACTGATAAGACCGGCATTCTGCATGGACTGCGCCGCAAGCGTCACCGACTTGCGATTGGCGCCCAAGATGTGTGCCAGAAACTCATGGGTGTATGTCAGGGATTCCCCTTCCGCCCGATCATGCATCATCAGTAGCCAGCGGCACATTCTCTCTTCGGTCGTGTGCATGGCGTTGCAGGCGACCGTCTGCTGGACCTGCGACAGCAGAGTTTCCGAATAACTGACGAAGAGATCGCGCACGTGTTCGCTGTTCCTGAATTCGGATTGCAACAATTCGATCGGGCAGCGAACCATTTGGCCCTCTAACTGAACAATGCATCGATTAAAGGAAACCCGGCTGTACATGGCAGCGAAGAGTCCGAATGCGCCTTCACGCCCAATGTTCGCCGTCTCAATCGCCGAGCCGTTTTCCAATACGGTCAGCAGCGAGAGAACGGAACCTTCTGGGAAATACGCATGCTTGAGGAGGCCGCCCGCTTCGCAAACGACCGCGCCGAGCTTGAGTTTGATCGGTTCGAGATGCGGGTCGATCCGCTTTCGGCTCGCAGGCTCCAAAGCACCGAGCAACTGATTGTTCCGAACGGAACCTATATCTTTGGACATGAATGCTGTCTCAAGCTGCCAATTCGACGATTCAGAGGATCGTCAGCGCCAAGCTTGAGCACAGTAGCGCTTTTGCGCAGGTTGGTAAACTTGGCGGCGTCGGCTGCTAGTTCAATTCACGAGCCAACGAGCGAGCGGATTTCGGATACCATCGTATCGCCGTGATAGGGCTTGGCGAAAAAGCGGCTATTCGCGGGCAAATTGCAATCCGAGGGCCGGCCATGGCCGGATAAAACGATGATCTTGATGGGCGGCCAGCGTTTGCGAACCGCATGCGCGAGGGTCAACCCGTCCATGCTGCCGCACATATCGATGTCTGTCAGGAGCAGAGCAATGTCCGAGCGGGCTTCCAAGATGGCCACGGCCTCGTCGGCATTGGCGGCTTCGATTGCCACAAATCCGGCGGCTTCCACGATATTCACCGTGAGAAACCTTAAAAACGGATCATCCTCGACAATCAGAATGGTTGGCGGGAAAAGTTTGCGGTCCGGCATGTCAGTTGTGGCTTGCCTTGGTGAAGTTCACTTGGCGAAGTTCACTTGGCGAAGTTCACGGCCCGCATGTACGCTCGACCTTGAATCCGCCAAAGTGGACCAGGTTCGCGCCATCCGAACGAAATGCGATTGCAAGTTGGGGTTCTGGCTGTCCGCGGCCAGCCTCATGCAGTCTGACTCCAGGCGGAGGCATTCCAGGGTGTGTTTTCGCGATTGTTCCGACTCGGACATGGCCTACCCATCTGAGGTTTTGCCATTGTCATTGCACTCATCGCCTGATTTGTCGGTGGTCTGCGCCACAGAGGAATACAAAAGACATGGCATGCCGATTTGAAATGCGCGCGATCTGCAAATGGATTGAACGTCAGATGAACAACAGCTTGCGAAGGGCCGCGCCGGCATTTGACTGCAATTGGGGGTGGAACGGACAAGCGCGGGACGCGCCGCCATGTTCGCTTTTGACCCAAAGCGTTTCGACGCGACGGTACGGTTTGTCGGCAAAGAGCCTAGCTGGCATAGTGGCGCTATACGTTTTCGCGGTGATCGCTGCGGCCGGCGACCACTTACCCCGCGTTATGTTTGCGGTATTGAATGCGGCCGATTAAATTTCAAACTGAGACACTACCGGGAGGGGTCAATTTGACTTTATTCACTAGCCGGATGACAAATAAACGTTGCGTTCCTTCACCTTAACGCTGGCCGCTGGGACGCCGGAATCTGCCTGCGGGCAAGATTGGGGGGCTACCATGCCAACGTGGCATCAGACGTGCCGTAACCTCATTGCAGGCGGAGCAGCGATTCTGTTCTTAGCCCTGCCGTCATTCGCGCTGGCCGGGCCGGTTATTACGACGCAAATCCCCTGCGCTGTGGTAACGACCGAATGTGTGACCATCACGAGCACCGGCCAATATTCCCTGCGCAACATCCTGTTCGTTCCGCCAAGCACCGGGACCGTCATGATCCTGTTTCACGGCTCGGGCTATTGTCAGAGCAGCAACAACCAACGCGGGTTTGTTGAAATCGACACGCAAATCCTTCCGAATAATACCGCCACCCCAAACGGGGTGGCAGCAGGCGGCGCGCGATATTTCTTGACCGTGGAACCTGTCGCTGGCGCCGCCCCGAACGGCTATGTCCCCTTGAACCTGAATTCGGTCCGCGTCCTGTCGGTGCCTACAATCGCGAACAGGCGCTACTATTTCACGATGAATGTTTCCCGCATCGACCCCAACATCTCTTGCGGTTTCAACAACCTGTCGTTCTCTCTGCATTTCACACCTTGACTTTGGCGCGGACGGACGGCCCCTAGCCTGCGCCCGCATGGATTGCTCGTATTGACGCCAAGGCCAATCAAGGGGCTGTTATTGTCACTAATCGGTGGACCGGCCATGTCCATTGGTGTTTCGGCGGGTGCCAGGCGGCCGATCCGAATTCAAACAAAGTTTGCGATGTTGCTAATGATGCTGTGGACGGCTTCTCCACCGGCACGTGAGTGCCATAAGTGCGGGTGCTGTCGATTGAGGTGGTCCCGGTTGTCTGAACAGATTTCCCGCGTCGATAAGTGGAGCGTCTGCCGGGTTTAGGCTGCCATGCGGAGGGGCAGCGCGGTGAAGTAGGCTTGATTGGGTGTCGTGCCGTCAAGGCTTGAATGTGGG
>JBBRAL010000056.1:0-28636 GCA_038206805.1 Hyphomicrobiales bacterium
CCGATTCGAAGATCACCCAACGGTGCCCGTCACGTCCGTCCACAGCCTGGTCGCAATCGCCCGGAATGGGTGGTCGCGATCAATCGGAACGCCCGGTCGCAATCAGTTGGAACAGGCGGTCGCAATCACCCGGTGCGCGCATAGCAATGTCGCTTTCCCAACCGCGACATAACATAACGACGACGAATCCGGGCGCTTCTCTACCTAATTCGAACGCAGGCGTCGTATCCACGAGCAATGCCACAAATGGAATGTCTCCTCATGCGGCTGGTAAAACCCGTTAGGAATGATCACATCTGTCCGATGAGCCGGTTGGGTAAGGTCTGGGACATTGCAATAACGTGGAGCTTCTTCTTGTCTTGTCGCGGAAGGCAGAACGCAAGACTATCGGATGGAGGATGATGCCAGCCTGACGTATTCGACTATATTGCCCGTTTCAAAACTTCAAAACGCAGGCATTCGACGATCGGCTATTTTGACGCTATGGAGTTTAAGAGAAAGCGTAATTCTAGCCTGAATAAATAGTAGGCCAGATCATACTTGCGAATTTAAAATAAACCAAAAAAGGTCAAAACTCATGCCTGCCACGAAGCATCAGCATAAGTCTTCTTCAGTCGCATTGGCGCACCTCAATGAGCTGCTCGACGAGGCACTGAAGGAAACATTTCCGGCGAGCGATCCTGTCGCCATCGATATCGAAATTGAATCACCCAAGCAAAGCGATGACGCCCAAACCTCGCCGCCCGCTCAGAGGCAACGCAACGCGTCCCCGACGGAAATGCCAAAGATTCTGTATCAAGCCGATCCGCGATCCGTGAGTAGAAGTACTATGGTCTGGGTTTGCAAGCCGTTCGCTATTTAGGCCCTGGCAATTCGCTCCAAAGGTCCCAATGCGACCGACGACGCATCTCCGCTTGTTTGTATCCGCTTCGGGAGATTCGCCATGGCAAAAACATTCAAAGTCGGCGACCACGTAAGCTGGAATTCCGAAGCCGGTCGGGTCACCGGCAGGATCGTGCGGGTGCATACCGAGGATGTGCCCTACAAAGGCTACGTCCATCATGCCAGCAAGGACGATCCTCAGTACGAAATTGAGAGCGACAAGACGGATCATATTGCCCTCCATAAAGGCCGAGCCTTGAGGCAACTTCATCGTTGAACGTCCGCGACCAGGACCACATTAATTTACGAGGTGACGTCGTGAGCTTTTCCAATCTGCTCGCCGAAGCGGTTCTGTCGACGCGATCAGATGCGATCATCGCGGCCGACCGCGACGGAGTTATTCGCTTCTGGAACCTCGGTGCGGAGCGCATCTTCGGCCACGCCAGCGAAGAAGTGATCGGCCGCTCGCTCGATCTCATTATTCCCGAGCGGCTGCGGCCGCGTCACTGGGATGGCTATCGCCGGGTTATGCAAACGGGCCAGAGCCGGTATGCCGCCGGCGACGTGCTCTCGGTCCCGGCGCTCCGCAAGGATGGTGCGACGATCTCCGTCGAATTCTCCGTAGTGCTGCTGGAGGAAGAAAGTCAGATAATCGGCATGGCTGCGATCATGCGCGATGTGACCAAACGCTTCGATGAGATGCGCGCGCTGAAGCGACGACTTGCGGACGTCGTGAAGACTCCAACTAATACAGCGTGACCGTAAAGGGTTCCGGTGCAATGCTTTCCTGCAACGACAGCGAGGCCGATGTGGGCAGGGCGCAACAGGTAGAGATGACGAATTCGTTTCTCGCGCGGCACCGGGCACCACCTGTTCTGTTGCTGCCGAATGCCTGGGATGCGATAAGCGCAAGGCTCTTCGTCGCCTCAGGGTTTGATGCGCTGGCGACAACCAGCGGGGGCATCGCCTGGGCACTGGGATATCCCGATGGCGAACACGCTCCCTGGTCGGAGGTAGTGGCAGCGACCGCGCGTATCGTGCGGTCCGCGCAAGTACCGGTGACAGCAGATATCGAGGCCGGATATGGCGTGACACCGGCCGAAGTCGGAGCGCATGTCGCCGAGATCATTCAGACCGGTGTGGTCGGGATCAATCTGGAGGATGGGCTTCATGGCCCGATCCGCGGCATCGAGGATGCGGCCGCGCGTCTGCGTGCCGCTCGCGAAGCAGCGAATAAGGAAGGCGTGCCAATCGTTCTGAATGCACGGTGTGATATTTTCCAGCTCCAGCATGGTGAGGAAAGCACGCGCTTCGCTTCAACCGTTGAGCGCTGCAAGGTCTATCTTGGAGCCGGAGCCGACTGCGTTTACCCGTTTGGCCTACGCGATCCGGCGACGATTGCCGCATTCGTCAAGGCGGTCGACGCACCGGTCAACATCACCGGTCGACCCGGCATGCCCGATGCGGCGGCATTCGAGCGTATGGGTGTTGCGCGGATCACGATCGCTTCGGCGCCAACTCTTGTGGCGATGTCCACCATCCAAAAGGTCGCAACGGAGCTGCGCGCGACCGGTGGATTTGGGATACTGACCGCGACGCTCCGCCATCCCGACGCACAAAAGCTCTTCCAATTGAAAGGATGATTGTCATGCAAGCACGACTGGACCCCCGCAAAGCTGCACCAGAAGCGATGAAAGCGATGTCCAATCTACATGCCTATGTCGGCAAGTGCGGGCTTGACCACAAGCTCCTCGAGCTCGTCAAGCTGCGTGCGTCACAGATCAATGGCTGCGCTTGGTGTATGGACATGCACACCAAGGGGCTGCGTGCGGCCGGGGAAAGCGAGCAGCGGCTCTACCTTCTCAGCGCTTGGCACGAATGTCCCTTCTACACCGAGCGCGAGCGTGCTGCGCTCGCCTGGGCGGAAGCCTTAACGTTGCTTACTGAGGGCAATGTCCCGGATGACGTGTTTGCGATTGCGCGCGCACAGTTCAACGAGGAAGAGCTGGTGAAGCTCACGCTTGCGATCGTTGCTATCAATGGCGCAAACCGCATTAATGTGGCTTTTCACACTGTTCCAGGCAGTTACCAACCTGCCGTTCGCAGCGCCGCCGAGTGATAGGCTTCTCTCCTTTATGCAAAGAGAAGGCGTAATTTTGGTGCGTCGACACTGGCCGAGCTCCTACTCAATGAGTAGGACCTCGCGAAATACAGCAACTGAATTGTGCACCTCGTGGTGGTCCGCACTGAAGATGAAACTGCTTTTAAGCTAGAGTGATGCAATCTCTGCATGGCATATCCGTTCTACACAATTGGTCACGCGACGCGCCCAATTGGTGAATTTGTCGACTTGCTGCAGAGTGCGAAGGTGACTGTCGTCGCCGATGTTCGGACCGTGCCGCGCTCGCGTACCAACCCGCAATATAACCGTGATGTGTTGCCGCAGACGCTCGAACAGTTTCAAATCGGATATGAGCACATTGCGGCACTTGGCGGCCTACGCGGGAAGCAGCGCGATGTGCCGCCGAGCGTCAACGCGTTCTGGCAAAACGAGAGCTTTCACAATTACGCCGACTACGCCATGGGTGAGAGCTTCCGCGGCGGTCTCGCCCGGCTGCGGGATATCGGCGGCAAGCAACCCTGTGCCATCATGTGTGCGGAAACCGTGTGGTGGCGCTGCCATCGAAGAATTATAGCAGATTACCTGATAGCCGCTGACGAAAGAGTGTTCCATATCCTTGGGTTAAGGCACATTGAACCAGCGCATATGACGGACGCAGCGCGACTGCAATCTTCTGGAATATTGACCTATCCGGCCGCCGTTTGAGCAACGATGCCGCCGGAGCTTTGTTTCTGCCTTTCGATATTGCTGCCATTCGATAGATGTGCACTTCCGCAATTGACTTGGTCCGCGATGGGCCGCGCTGCCAGATCAGTCGGAAAGCCTGAAAGCGACCGATCGTTGGTCTCGCTGTCGCCGCCGCCGCTCCAAACCGGCTGCCAATCTCACCGGCCGGTAGGCGTCAACGAACTTTGATCGAAGAATTTCAAGCATCAGACCCTTCTGGGCGAAATCATCCCGGAATGGTTGCGACATCATCTAGGAATGCCGAACGAAATTATCTCGGAATGAATGGGTGAGCTCATTCCGGATTTATGGGCGACCTCCACCGGCGACGCGGGAATTAAAGGCCGTATCAATTCAATCGAATGACCGGGCCGGATTGGGTGAATTCACGAAAGCTCCGCCAAGACGCGGAGGCTAAGGCGAAGCCGGTCACGGCCCAGACGGCGAGCGCGACCCACACCATAGCGTGCGATATCGACCTCAGCGGTGGAAAATCTGTCGCGAGCGACAATCGCAAGCTCGCCAACGCATACATCCCGAGCGGAAATACCAGGCTCCAATACATCGGCGTATAGGTCAATGGCGCGCGGCAAATGCCGTGCTTCCAGAGCCCGAATAACAACAGCAACGGTATCCACCACGTCGCCCAAGCCCACATGATGAGCGTCATCCCGTCGATGAATGGTCGCATCGAGTGCAGGAAGGACATGCCGCTTTCGGTGAGGATGAGCGTCGATCCAGCATTCGCAGTAATCGCAGCGGCGCCCATGACCACCCACAAGAGCGGCGTGATGTCATCGGGCTCCACATCGAAAAAAAAGATGCGGTAGGCGAAGAGCGTAACGAAAATGCCATAGAGCCCAAGCCCCACGCCCCATAGCATGTGGATAAGTACGAACACTGCAGAGCTGAGACTGCCCATTTCCGGAGCAATGATCGTACCGAGGATGACCAAAGACTCCGTGCCAACGATTGCGATGAGCCATCCGCCATGCACGACATTGGCACCGTGGGCCGTATTGAGAAAGATTAGGACTGCAAAGCTGAAATAGATGAGGATGAACCAGAGGGCTAGTGCGAATAGCCACATAAGCAGGGCAATAGTCGCGAACCCGCGCAAATTAATCCCGATGCCGAAGACGTCAGTGCCGGCCACAATGGTAAAAAAGGAAAAGACGAGACGGGGGTTGACGAGATCGGACAACAGCGCCTCTGAAAACGAGATAAAACGTAAGATCGTAAAGATTACGAGCAGGGGATAGGCGACCAGATTGACCGCAAACAGCGCGTCGGCCCATCCGCGATAGCCCTCAAAGAACAAGGCATTCGAGATGATCCCGGTAGCCATCACTAGTGCAAAGCAGCCCGGATAAAGCGCCGCGATCTCGTGATTGATCCATGTGACTAGTTCAGGCACGAGAGAGAAGCGCGATGATGAGTGCATGTTGCGGCTCCATGCTTAGTTCTTTGGTCCCGCGCCATGGCGGCCGGACTGGGTTGCTGGCAAAGAGTAGCTGTCCACTTGCACCACCCATGAATGCGAGAAATCTTGGTACCGATGCTTTGCTGGCGGGACAGGCGTTGTCAATCCTGCCACTGGCATTCGGAAATGCAACACGGCATCACGCGTTCTGTGCTGCCTCGCCCCGACCTTGGACCATTAAGCTGGCCTGCCCATGCCGCATTGGAAGCATCCGAGCGCACGACAAGCCGAGGCTGCAATTATGATCCATACGACGCTACGAATGATCATTGCACCGACAGTCCTCGCCTCGAACGCGCCACCGAGAAAAATGTGGATCCCGAAGGCGACGAACACGACGATTGTCGCAGCAGCTATGGCTGCCGACAGTTGCGCTGCCCAGCGCTTCCACAGGAACAACCCGACGCCAGCAGTAATGTAGGCAAAACCTGCAACGAAATTGAACCAAAGAACGAACGGAACGATATTGCCGGCGGCGGCTCTGACTTCTGTTCCGCCGAACAAAGTCTTTCCGCCAACAAAGATGGTGACGATGCCAGATACGATCGCGATCAGAGCCAATATCGCGGCCCAGCGCGGAGGTAACCTCTCGCGATGGTCTATGATTGATCGAGTCATCTCTTTCGCGACACTATTACGAGCGTTGCCGCATAGCCAGCGAGCGCGACGATCGTTACGGGACCGCTGATGACGCGCAGTTCAACGCGTTCGGAAAGATCGGCTGCGACGCGCAACAGCACCGAAAGGTGTAGAAGAACAAGCGGCCCATAAACCGCGGCACTATAGCGGACGCGCAATCCTATCACCGCGGGCAGGATGATAGGGGCATGCCCGAATATCATCGACAAGACGAAGCCGATCGCGATGGCATGCACAGCGGCATCGTAGGAAAAGACGGTTGCGCCGGGTGGCGCGACGAGGAGCACAAGACCGGCCGATCCGAGCCAAAAGTATCCTGCCAGTAGGCAAGCCGCCGAGAAGCGCGCTTGTCCGGCGAAGCGTATCGTGCGCAGTGCAATGTCATGCCTGACAAGCCACAGGGTCGTGGCGAGCAGACCGACGCCGCTGAAAGGCGCCGCCTCGCCGGCCAGTTCTCCGCGCACCACTCCTATGATGATCAATGCAGCCGAGAGTATGAATGTCAGTTGGCTCGATCGCGGTGGCGACAGCAAACGGCTGAGTTCCAGCCGTTCGGCGGCGATGGTGAGAACGAGGAATGCCAGCCACCATCCTGTGACGTCGGCCACTGGCGCGCCTCTTATCCAAACGACGGTTCCGCCAATCCAGCACGCCGCCGCGACCGTCAGAACAACCGTGAACAGCGCCGGTTGACGGGCAACAACGGTACCCGAATTGACGGTAAGGGCGATGCCGGCGAGCAGAAAAGCAATACCAGCGAATACAGGCGCACCGGCGACGAGCGCGGCAGCGCCGATAGCGGACAGCTCGGGCGCGCCATAAGCCCACCAGCGTCCGATCGCCACCGCGCGTTCGAGACTGATCACGGTTCCGAGAAAACCGCTGATCATCAGGGCGCCGTGGAACTCGGTCAGGCCGAGTTCGCCGCCCGGTAATGTCAGCCCGAGCCGCGCCAGGCCGAACCACAGCCCGGCGAGCAGCGACCCCGCGCCGGCCGCGAGTGGAATCAAGCGCAGCCGGCGCCATTTTTCGGATGGCACCGGCGCGCGGATCGGACCGCCCGGTTCAGGCGGTGCGGCTGATGCGGACGCGCCAGACATCGGGGCCCTGATCGAGATAATCCCACGCGAAGGTACCGTCGTATTCGGCCTTAAAATGATAATAGAGCGGCTTCGGATCGTGGTCGTTGACCAGCACAAAATCCTGCCCCGGCGCGAGGCCATGGAATGTGTTGAAGATCAAAGGATGCCGGTCACGCGGCACAATGGTGCGGACATCGATGGTCGCGCCGGACGATTGCTGTACGCTCATTTCTCTTCTCCTCATGCACAACGAAAGACAGTTTGGGGCGTAGCCACGATTACATGCCGAGTTGTCGCCGCGATTCCTCGCTCATCAGGTCGGGCGACCACGGCGGATCCCAGACGATGTCGACGCGCACATCCGGTAGCTCGGGGAAGCGATCGCCCAGCACCCGCTTGACTTCCTCGCTCATCATTTCGCCGAGCGGGCAGGCGGGCGTGGTCATCGTCAGCGCGATATCGATGCCGTTCGCATGACGCACGGCGGCATAAACCAGCCCCAGATCGACGATATTGATGCCGAGTTCGGGATCGATCACCGACTTCAACGCGGCCAGGATGTCGTCATCGCTCATGTTGGTCGCAGCCCCATAACATGTATGCAGATTACATGATTGCACCCTGATAAGCAATATGCTAAATACATGTTATAGAATGGCAGCAGCCATGCTGCAACGGGAGGCCTAGGGTGCGACTGACGGTCTATACGGACTTCTCGTTGCGCGTGCTGATGTACCTCGCACTCAAGGGCGACGGGCTCGCCACCATCGCGGAAATCGCCAAGGCCTATGGCATCTCGAAGAACCACCTGATGAAGGTGGCGTATCAACTGGGCCTTGCCGGATATGTGGAGACCGTGCGCGGCAAGGGCGGCGGCCTGCGCTTGGGGCGGCTACCGCAGGACATCGTGCTTGGCGAAGTCGTGCGACACACCGAACCCGACATGGCGCTGGTGCCCTGCTTTGCGCCTGACGATGCTTCCTGCACGATTTTTCCGAGCTGCGCGCTCCGCGGCGCGCTTTCCGGAGCGCGCGACGCGTTCCTGGCGGCGCTCGATAAGCATACCTTGGCGGACCTCGTCCGCCCGCGTGCACAACTGCAGAAATTGCTGGCCTTCAATACAACCGGTCGGGCACCGGCAGGACGGCCTGCCCGTCGAGTATAGCCATGAAATTCGTCGCCGAGTTTTTCGCCGCGGAAATCCGGGCGTGGCACGGCGAGGAACCACTTTGGAAAATGTTCTGGGTCTACGGAGTTATCACCAGCGCCACAATTGTTGTCCTTTACGTCGTCGCGTTTGATGACGGCCACATGGCGCTGCGGCAGATCCTGCTGCCCTGCTTCGCCGTCTATACGACCTGGATCCTTGTCTCGATGTGGCGGTGCGCAAATAACACCAAGGAAAAACTCTGGGGTACGCTCGCGCGTTTCTTAACCGTGGTCTGGGCCGGGAATACAATTCTTGTTCTGGTCTTCCTCCAACTCAATCTTCTGATAAAATATTTTCAATATTAGGCGAATGGGAAACATCAAACGGCGTTGCCGCAGGATCGACGGAATATCAATCAGCATCGGCGTGTGCCGTTTTCACCGCTCCAGAACGGCCCACATATGACCACTCCCCGCGATAGACTTGGTTTACTGCTCGGCTTCCTCGGCATGTGCCTGTTTGCCGGCACGCTGCCGGCAACGCGGTTGGCCGTGTCCGGATTCGACCCGTTGTTCCTGACGGTCGCACGCGCCGCGCTCGCAGGCTCGGCGGGACTCATAGTCCTGCTCGCCACACGGCGGCCTGTACTGCCGCGATCGCTCTGGTTCGAAATGTTCGTTGCCGCAGTTTGCACGGTGGTCGGCTTTCCGTTGTTCGCGGCGTTTGCGATGATGACGGTACCCGCCGCTCATGGCGGCGTCGTACTCGGTATCCTACCGCTCGCAACGGCGGCCGCGGCCGCGATCTTCGCCCATGAGCGACCGAGCCTCGGATTTTGGCTGGCGAGCGCGATCGGCGCGACGATCGTTTTGACCTTTATGCTTCGACGGAACGCAGGCGAGACATTTTCTGCCGGCGACCTGTTCCTGCTCGGGACTGTCGCCTCCGGCGCGCTCGGATACACATTCTCAGGGCGACTGGCGGCGCGGCTGCCCGGATGGGAGGTCATCTCCTGGCAAGTCGTGATCTTTCTGCCGCTTGCGGCGCTAGCGACGTTTGCGCTGTGGCCGGCCGATATCGCGAGCGTGTCAATTTCATCCTGGGCCGGCCTTGGCTATGTCGGCTTAGTGAGCCAATACACCGCTTTCTTCGTCTTCAATGCGGCGCTGGCGATCGGCGGTATCGCCCGCGTCGGGCAGGTCATGCTGCTGCAGCCGTTTGTGATCGTGGCGCTGGCATTGCCGGTGAACGGCGAGCCGATCAATGTCGAAACGCTTCTGTTTACGGCCGCCGTCGTCGGCACGGTGCTGATCGGCCAGCGCATGCGCGTGACGCGGCGTTGAGTTTGCTCGCGTCAAGCGAAATCACTTTCACGCACCGCGGTTGTGTATTAATGCTCGTGCTAATCCTACTCTTATGCGAAATGCTGATTTAGATTCGTATCGGAACTCGTTATTACCGGATTTTCCGATGCCTGAGGACAATATGACAACCACTTCATCGATCCAAATGCTGACTCGCTATAGAGCCTGGGCAAATAACGCGATATTTGAGGCGGTCGCAGCGCTACCAAGTGGCGAGGCTACCAAGGAGCGTTCCACTCTCTTTAAAAATATCATCAACACGCTCAATCATCTTCACGTCGTCGACCTGATCTGGCAGGCGCACATTCAAGAACGCGAGCACGGCATCCCGGCGCTGGACACCGTTTTGTATGCCGATATCACCGAGCTGTGGCGCGTCCAGCAGGCCATCGATGCTTGGTATATTACTTGGGGCGACGCGTTATCCGAAGCCACCGCGAACGAAACAGTGCGCTTTACTCTTATTGGCGGGACAAAGGGAGAAATGCGTCGAAGCGAAATCGTTCTGCACGTGGTCAACCACACGAGCTACCATCGCGGATTCGTCGCCGATATGTTTTATCAGGTTCCGGCGCGCCCACCCTTGACCGACCTTCCTGTTTATTTGACAGCGAACTGAGCCAGCCGCTTGGCCGAGGGCTTCCATGAACATCGCAGCGTGTAACAGGATGAGACTTATGAAAGGAGGATCTTCGTCGGGCGTTGTCGTCGCGGTCAGCCTCAGTGTGGTACATCAGTTCAGCAAACCGGTGCAGAAAAACATCCGGCTCCTGATCGGGTTAGGGGTAGAGGGCGACGCCCACCTCGGAGTAGCCGTCCAGCATCGCTCGCGGGTTGCCAAGGATCCAACCCAACCAAATTTGCGTCAGGTGCACCTGATCCATGCCGAACTGCTTGACGAACTGCGGACAGCTGGATTTCAGGTCACGCCCGGGGTGATTGGAGAGAACATCACGACGCGTGGCATCGACTTGCGCGCGCTACCACAAGGAGCGCGTTTACATATCGGTGAGGCTGCAATCGTAGGCATAACTGGCCTTCGAGACCCGTGCAGGCAGTTGAACGACTATCAACTTGGCCTGATGGCGGCGGTTCTTGGTCGTGATGGGCAGGGTAACGTAATCCGCAAGGCCGGAATCATGGGCATCGTCTTGGCTACCGGCGAAGTACGAACTGGCGACCCCATTCGCATCGAGCTACCGCCGGAGCCGCACTTGCATCTTGAGCGGGTCTAAACATCGTCCGGAGACCGATAGTACGTTGGCAACTACCCGACATTCGGGACGCTCGTCACCGACAGTATTTATCAAATCTTGGAACGCCCGTTATAGACTGACCTGCCTGTACTTCTTGATACGCAAGTTGAAGAGATTGTGCGTTTCGATCAGTCCGAGGTGATGTCGATTGCGACAATCAGGATACATACGCAAAACTAGCATCCGGACAGCTATAGTTGTGTCTTCACATCCTCGACGTGGATTACCATCGCGCCTCGTGCCCAACGGAATTTTTCCTTCACCGCATCAACGATGTCGCCCGAATTGAGAATCTCGCCAGTACCGATGATGAGGCACCCCTGACCCGGGCTGCGAGTTCCTTGCACCTTCTTGGAAGCGACGAGCAATTGCACCCGGCTATTCTTGCGGAGATTTTTCTCCGTCTGGTGGTAGCGCCCGGCAGGGAAAACGATCATATCTTCCTTGATGCCGAGCACGCGCATATAATCGCCCCAGTTGCCGACGACATGAGGACCATCGTCACCAGTCGTTACGATGGTCACGAATTCAGTCGCCTCACAGACATCGCGACAGACGCCTTCAAATTTTGTCATTCGAAATCTCCTCAAGAGTCATTCTTTTCGCATATTTGCGCGATCTTGCGATGTTAAGCCCGCGAAGAAACCCCGGACGCCGATTAACGCGACGACCGGGGCTCCCCGTGCGGCCGCGGCTCTAAAGGGGCAAACCAAAGGAGCCGAAACCCGGCACATATAAAACGTGCCTGAATTTTAGTCTGCAATCAAATTGGGATACGGACCTTAATGTTCCTGGGGTCAGAAGCGGAAAGACGGTGTCTCAGCTATAATGCCTATAACTAAGACGCTGCAAGTGAGAAATACCCGAAGGACGCACCCATGGCGGCACTGACGAACAGACTCACGCGAAGTCTGAATATTCGGCATCCGATCGTCTCTGCGCCCATGGCCTTTGCAGCGGGCGGTGCGTTAGCCGCAGCAGTCAGCCGCGCAGGTGCCTTAGGCCTGATCGGCGGCGGCTACGGCGATCCGTCGTGGCTTGAGAATCAATTCAATGCGGCCGATGACCAACGTGTTGGCGTTGGCTTTATCACTTGGTCGTTGCGCAAATCTCCATCCTTGTTGACCGATGTATTGAGACGCCGACCAGCTGTTGTGATGTTATCCTTCGGTGATCCTCGTCCCTTTGTGGATGAAATTCGCAAGGCCGGTGCAAAATTGATTTGCCAGTGCCAGAACATGGATCACATCGCAGACGCCGTCGATGTCGGTGCCGATATCGTCGTGGCGCAAGGTGCTGTAGCTGGAGGACATGGTGCGCTACGCGGCACGATGACTTTTGTCCCAGAAGCCGCTGATTTCCTCGCCAAACACGCCCCAAATGCAATGCTGCTTGCAGCGGGCGGTTTAGCTGATGGACGCGGCCTCGCCGCCGCACTGATGCTCGGCGCTGACGGCATTCTCCTCGGCACCCGTCTATGGGCCTCGAAAGAGGCATTGGTGAAAGAAGGTCACCACGGAGCAATTGTCGAAACGAATGGCGACGGAACGTTGCGCACGAGAGTGGCGGATATCGCTCGCCAGATTCCGTGGCCACGGGGGTTCACTGCACGAATTCGTCGCAATGATTTTACCGAACGTTGGCACGGTCGCGAAGAATTGCTCGAACAGAACGTAGCTGTAGAGGGACCGCGTTTTCGGCAGGCCTTTGTGCAAGGCGATCCCGACAACACCGCCGTTTGGTTTGGCGAAGTGGCTGGACTCATCAAGTCCATTGAACCGACGGCGACCATTATTGAAAGGATGGTGGCCGATGCGGCGCGTCACCTCGCAGATTATAACGGACTAACAATAACTCATGCGTAGCGGAGTAACCGTCCGGAACTTTAATGTCCAAGTGATATAATTTCGGGTCAAAAACATGTGTTCTTCGGCACGTCTACTTGCCCTAATTTCGATAGTTATCGAAAATGGAAGCATGCTTTCGCCCGTAAGTTCCAGATGAGCACCTTCAGCGCATCTTTGACGCGCGGACCCAACTAACAAGCGTAAGGCCATTTTCCGCATCAATCACCTTCTGCGGGCCAGGCACGAGCCCGTGATCCGCAAGGACCGCTTCCGGAGTTAGAACGGGTACGTCCGAAAATATTGGTCGCCCGCCGGGCAGTCGCACATTGGACACGCGTGTCAAGTGGAAAGTGTCGTAACGGCCCAAGAACATCGAGAACACGTCTGTCCCGCCAATCACACCAATTCTGGAGTGCGGCACGTCAAGAACCATAAGTGCTTGTTCCAAAGACGCTCCCGCCGGGTTCCAAAATATCGTCTTTTTGTTCGATGGGTCAGCAGCAAGCGACTGAATTTTGCGGCTCAGGATCAACCGTTGACGCAAATCCGAATGACGCTGTTGCTCATGCGAGTGGCGGCCATGCACGACCACATCGACGCCGTCGAGCCCGCTTTCGAAGAAGCGTTGGTCGGCGTCAAACTTGAGAGAATCCGGCATGACTCCGGCGGCATCCGCCAGCATGCCGTCCGCGGAGACGATGGCATAACCTTCGATGCGCTCAGGCAGAGGCATGGGTGTCCGCTTGCTCCATCGCCAATTCAGCCTGCAGGCTGGCTAGATCGCGGAATATCGACGCGACGGCGAGCACCCGCCCCTTGCGCCGGTATGTCAGCAAGCAATCCTTCTCCTTGATATCGCCGTCGACCGTTATCTCGTCCCACTGCTCGGCGTGGCCGACATAGTTGATCGGCACGTCATAGTGTTGGCTCCAGAAGAACGGCACCGCATCGAATTCTTCGCGTTGGCCCAGCATGTTGAGCGCCGCGGTCTGCCCCTGGCGCTGGGCGACCACCCAATGTTCCACGCGAATGTTCTCCCCGGAATGCGGATCGGGCCAGCGTGCGATATCGCCCGCGGCATAAATGCCGGCAACGCTCGTTTCGAGAAAAGCATTCACCAGAACGCCGCGATCGATGGCGAGGCCGGCCTGTTCGGCCAGCGCCAAACGCGGTCGTACCCCGACGCCGACAACCACGAGACCGGCTTCAAGTACGCCGCCGCTTTTGAGCGTCGCGCGCTGTCCTTCGATCGCGACGACCGTGTCTTCGAGATGAAAGACGACGCCATGCTCTTCGTGCAGCGCTCGCACGAAATCGCCCATATTAGGCCCGAGCACGCGTTCCATCGGCCGTTTTTCCGGCGCCACCACGTGCACCTCGATATTGCGAGCGCGCAGTGCTGCCGCTACCTCGAGCCCAATAAAGCTTGCGCCGATCACGAGGGCGCGTTGCACGCCTTTGGCGCCATCAATAATGGCGCGGCTGTCGGCAAGCGACCGCAGCGTGTGAACGTGCGGCTGATCGGCGCCCGGAATCGGCAAGCGCACCGGCTCCGCGCCGGTAGCCAGGAGCAGGCGATCGTAAGCTACTTTGCCACCGCTGGCGGTGACGACATGCCGCGCTTTGGTATCAATGCCGGTGACCTCGGTATTGAGACGCAGATCGATGCCCGCTTCCCCATAGAAACTATCCAGACGCAACGGCATCCAATCCTCCGGTGCGCTGCCGGCAAGATAGTCCTTAGACAGGTTTGGCCGATCAACGGGCGCCGCGCTGTCACTGCTCAGCATGATGATGCGGCCGCGATACTCCCGCCGCCGCAGCATCTCCGCTGCGGCGAAGCCGGCCGCGCCGCCACCAACGATGACAATCTGCTCCGGCGCACCGGATGGCGCCTGGCCGCGCGGCTTCGGCTGTTCAAGCTTGTCATGAACGAAGACCCGGCCGTTTCGTTGCTCGACCCGCCAGCAATCGATTGGACTTATGGCCGGCGCGCGCACCGCTTCGCCGCTGCGCAGGTTGAAACAAGCGTGATGCCAGGGGCAGCGGATACTGTCCCCGACCACGAGCCCCTCACTGAGCGGCCCGTGGTAATGGCTGCAATGAGCGGTAACGGCGAAGATCCCGGTCGCGCTGTGGACCAGCAGGACCTCCTGGTCGCCCACATGACCCGCAAGTTTTCTATCGACAAACGCTGTGAGCGCAACGCCCTGGGTCAGGTCGGGGCCGCTGGGCGGGGATTGTTCTTGCGCCATTTTTTCACCCTTTGTGATGCCGCGACATTGCCGTCAAACCGCCATGCTGAGAAATTCCTGGCGGGTCAGCGGATTGTCGCGGAAACAACCAAGCATCCGGCTGGTGACCAGATCCGAATCGGGCTTATGGATGCCTCGCGTGGTCATGCAGTGATGCGATGCCTTGATGATGACGCCAACGCCCTGCGGTTTCAGGACATCATTGATCGTATTGGCGATTTGAGCCGTCATCTTTTCCTGAATCTGTAACCGCTTGGCATAGACCTCGACCACACGGGCGAGCTTGCTGATGCCGACCACACGACCGCTGGGAACATAAGCTACCCAGGCCTGACCGATAATGGGCGCCATATGATGCTCGCAATGGCTCTCAAAGCGAATACCGCGCAGCACGATCATTTCGTCATAACCTTCGATTTCCTCGAAGGTCTTTTGCAGGATTTCGACGGGGTCCTGGGTGTAACCGACAAAAAACTCCTCAAACGCACGCGTCACGCGCGCGGGAGTTTCGATCAAGCCGTCGCGCCCCGGATCGTCGCCGGTCCATCGAATAATGGTCCGGACCGCGGCTTCGACATCGGCCCGATCGGGCCGGTCATCCTCGGTGCGTAAGGTCCTGACCCGCTCCAGCGCATGAACATTTGAACTCATGTAGATGCCTTTCTCTCACCGTATGGCGGAGCCGCACGGGGACGATGTCGATATCGATTGTTCTCGTCTGTTAGATGACGGCTGAACGAAAAGGTTCCCGGAAATTAGCTGGGAAGACCTAGCCGTTTCATGACGGCGTTGGTCATGCGCTCGCAGCGTCGGCCGGCGAATGGAAACGCATCCATCAGGACGGGACCAATTTGCTTGTCCAGTTGCTCGCGCACGAGCCGCCGCGCGCGATGCAGGCGTGTTTTCACCGTTGCCGACTGAAGACCGAGAAGCTCCGCCGTCTCCTCGACGCTCATCCCCTCGATCACCCGTGTGACGAATACGGTGCGAAAGATCTCGGGCAGATTGTCGGTCGCCCGTTCGACAAGCTGCAGAATTTCTCGCTGTGCCATTGTTCGTTCCGGATCGCCAGATGTCGCCGCTTGAGGGAATTGAATGATTTGAGCCTCGGGCAGTTGTGCTTCGAGAACCTCCAGCTCAACAGCCGGGCGCTCGCGCCGCAGGCGTCCCAAAGCTTCATTCATAGTGATGCGGGAGAGCCAGGCCGCAAGGCTGGAATCGCCGCGAAAGCCGGCCAGATGTGCAAAGGCGTTGACATAGGCTTCCTGGACGACGTCTTCGGCTTCGCTGTCGTTGCGCAGGATGCTGCGGGCGACTCGGTAAAGCCGGCGATTGTGCCGTTCCATGATGGTGCGAAACGCCGTGTCGTCGCGGGCGAGCGCACGCCGCACAAGTTCGGCATCGTTGGATGAAACCGCAACACGCGGTGTCGGCGCTGATCTCATGACCAATCCCTTTGTTGCCAAATTAGATGCATTGCAAGGAAAAAGGTTCCCGCGGTCCGCATCGATCTTGCACTGCATATAAATCCCTGTGGGATTGCAGTGCGATAGTCCCTTTTCGGCAGAAATAATCTGATTACAGCGCGGGCATGTCTTTGGGTCATGTGTGGACATGAGGGGCCGGCTAGCGAGATTGGCATTGACGCTCTGAAAGGAAATCATATTCCTTTCAGGTACTCGACGAGGTCATTCTTTTGGACATCGCTGAGGTCGAGGTTGAACTGCGTATTGTAGTGGTTCACTACGTCCAGGAGCGAGGCAAACCGTCCGTCGTGGAAAAAGCCGCCCTTCTGGTGGGTCCACAAACCGGCTAGAGGTGCCGTGCGGTACATGTGGGTTGGCGAGCGGTCAGCCTGAAAAGAGTCAATGCCAATCTCGCTCGGTGAGTGAAGGTTTTGTCCCGGCTCTGTAAAGAGTGGGGGCACGTGACAGCTCGCGCACTTTCCGGAACCGTTGAAGACCGTCTTGCCCCGTTCGAAGGCCGCCTTGTCGTACGACCCGGCTGGCGCTTTCGGCGCCGGGATCGAGAGCTGGTAGAAGTGCAGCGCCGCCAGCTTCGCTGTCGCCTTATCCGGTTTATTCCGCGTGTTCCAGGCGCCACTCTTCACGGAGACGGGATACTGATCCTTGTCGTTGAACCGGGCATCGAAAAACGTCGCCGCGCCATGCATCTGGGTACCGGCGACATAGGCGTTCCAGTAGGTTACCGATCCAAAGCCGGTCCAGGTTGCTAAGTTCACGCCGGCGAGGCCAAACGCGGGCGGAATAAGGGTTCCGGCCTGCTTTCCATCAGGACGCAGCGCCTTACCGTCTTTGTCTAGCTCCGCGTCGTAACGACCGGGTCCCCAGCTGGCGAGAACCTTCTTCACGGTCGCGACGTCGACGCCGAGGAGATCGGTGAACGGCTTTAGGTTCGGCGCAAGCGACACAATCGCGCCGACGTTCAGATCGCGGTTGGCCCAGCCATCGAGCCGCTTGCCGATTCCGGGCGCAAATGAATTGTCCACCGTCGAGTGACAAAACGCGCACTGGATACCCATCGACTTGACGCCGCCTTCGGGATTGGCGAAGGCCGTGACACCGACGACGGCGTTCAACTTGAGGAGGGCAATCGTCGTGGCTGGATCGTCGAGGTTAATTTTGCCTGCCGCGAGCTGTTTCTTCAAAGCGTCCGGCAGCGCGTCCACGTCGACCTTCAGGCCGACGGACAGCGCGGTTTTCGGCGAGACGCCGGGGCCGACTCCGCCGTTCTTCTCGCCGGCGATGGCTTTGTGTAGTTGAAGCGCGTCACCCCAGAAGGCCTCGCTTCCGAATGTCTCGTAGCGGAAAGTCTTTTTACCCTCATCGAGCATCGCTTGCGCGTTGCGAACGATCTCGGCATCGAAACTTACTGCCTTAGAGATAGGAGCCGGGTTTTTCTTCGGTGCCGCCAAAGCAATCACGGCCCCGGAGAGTATAGCTATACCAGTCGCGGCGAGAATCGCGGGTGTTAGCTTCATCGGAAGCTCCTTCCTAAGCTAAAGCGGTCGGAACGAAATGAACGAAACCGCAACATGCGGTGTAGGCGCTGATCTCATAACTAATCCCTTTGTTGCCGAATTAGATGCATTTCAAGGAAAAAGGTTCCCGCCAACTTTTTGGCCTAGGTCAATCTGTCGGGCGCGATTGATTGGACCGGCTAATGACGTATACTCTGGGTGAAAAACTGGAAGGCGTGTCGCTCGGGTCAGCTCACAAATGGCGACACCTCGCGATCTAGGTTCTTCACCCGTCTGGTCTGATTCACTTCAAGCCGCCGTATTGCGCCGCCGATGGTTACGACGAACCGGACTTGGCTTTTACTGAATTCAGAAGAGACGGAATCAAAGCTACCAAGAACCCCAGTCCTACAGTGATACTTGTCATCTGGACCATCGGGACCGGCGTCCCATCCGCCAGCATTCCATAGGCTTGGGCAAATCCAGCGCCAAACAGGTTTTGGACAAAAACGCCGATACCGGCAGCTGTTCCTGCCAGTCTGGGAACTGTTGCCATCGCACCCGCTTGCGCATAGGGCAGCGCAAGACCCTGTGCCAGGGTCATGAACGAGCCTGGCAGAAACAGGACGAGCGGGCTCAGATACCCTGCTAACAGCAAGGTTGACTGGGTCGCCGCGGCTGCGAGCGCAATCGAACTGGCAACCAGAATCATCCGCTCGACTGACATCCTGTTGCCAATTCTGCTCGAAATAATCGAGCCGGTAACAAATCCGATCGGGACCATTGAGAAGTAAAGCCCGAATTCCGTCGCTGGCCGATGCAGTGATTCCTTCATCAGCATGGAAGACGCGGTGGCCACCACCATGAAGGTCCCCGTGCTGCAAGCGGTCTGTAAGACCAACGCACAGAAACGAGGACTGGCGAAAAGCTGCAGATATCCAGAAAAGATCGACTGCGGACCAGTTTTATTCAGCGATACGCCCGTTTCCGAAACGATCAGATAGGCGCCAACCAACATCGCCAGACCGGCGATGCCGGCGAGTCCAAACACAGCTCGCCAGCTGATCTGATCGACCAAGACCCCGCCGACGCCAGGCGATAACAATCCGCCCAGCGCGAAAAATATGGTCAGGTAGGCGATTGATTTCACCATCCGCTCAGCGCCATAGACGTCCCGCGCGATCGCCCGGGCCAGCGTAATACCGCATCCGGCGCCCAGCGATTGGACGAGCCTACCGACCAACAACATCGGAAACGACACAGCCAATGTTGCAACGGCGCTGCCAAGAATGAAAAGCATCAAACCAACCAGCAGCACCGGACGCCGTCCGTACCGATCGGCGGAGCTGCCATAGACCAGCGTCGAAAAAGCCATTCCAAATACGCCGGCGCTGAATGAGAGCTGGGCCTCAGAATTTGTGAGATCGAAAGCCGACTTGATCACCGGAATGACCGGAAAAAAGAGATGAATCGCAAATGGCCCGAGCAGAGCCAGCGAGGCGAGCATGATCGGCAACGTTTTGCTCTTTGCGTGTGAGACTTGCGGCAGTGAGGTGAGCATAGAATCAGCCTTGGTCCGGCAGATGGCCGCCCGTCTAAACCAGCTAAGTTAGCCGATGCGTTTGGGATGGATGGATGAGAGGAGACACAGGTGGCGATTGATTCGCCAGGGGCCTGGCCCGCGACGACGAAGCGAAGCGGCCGTGGCCGTGCGCTCCGAATCTGCCGCTGGTAGGCAGCCGCGCCGCGATACGGCGCGGCTGCACGTGGAGTGGCTCATCCCAATGCTTTCTTCACACGCTCCTCGGTGAACGGGGCATGGCGCAGCCGAACTCCCGTGAGCGCCATCACTGCATTCGAAACCGCCGGCGTTATCAACGGTGTCGCCATTTGACCGATGCCGGTCGGATGATTGTCGGTTTGGATGACCTCGACGTGCATCGGCGGGGCATCGCTGTTCCGCGACACGGTGTAGTCATAGAAATTCGACTGTTCGACAACACCATCTTTCATGCTGATGCGCTCGGTGAGCGCCAGCCCGATTCCATAGACGATGCTACTCTCCGTCTGCGCTACGACATTGTCAGGCTGCACCGGGACGCCGCAATCGACGGCGCACCAGACATTGTGGAACTTGATCTTGCCGCTCGCGCGATCGAGTGAGATTTCGACCACCGCGGCGATCTGCGTACCGGAGTAATCGATGTAGGCGGCACCAAGACCGCGTCCCTCGCGTTTGCGGCCCCAGCCCGCCATCGCCGCTGCGCGCTCCATGACCTTGTGCGCGCGCGGAGTCTTCGCAAGCAGATCAAGCCGGTATTTCACCGGATCGACCCCCAGTCTATGGGCCAGCTCATCGACAAATGTTTCAGTAGCAAACTTGTTCGCGGTGAAGCCGATGCCGCGCAGCGGCGCCGTCCGCATACCGGTATCTTCGTAGACCTGCTCCACAAGTTGATGCGGGACGTCGTAACCTTTGGCGTCGGCGCCGAGCATCAGGATGAAGTCTTTCTTGCCCGCTTTCGCGTAACGCACCGGATCGATAAACGGGGTCACCCGGTCGCCGACTAGCCGGTGATGCCAGGCTGTCAGCTTGCCGCCGGTGTCGAGGCCGGCGCGCAGGAGGTGTGCCGACAGCGGACGGAAGCGGCCGTTGTGAACGTCGTCCTCGCGCGTCCACATCACCTTGACCGGCCGGCCAACCTCCTTGGAGAGCAGCACGGCGTCGACGAGGAAGTCCATATCGCGCGGACCGCGCCTGCCGAAGCCGCCGCCGATCAGGGTATCGTGCAGCTTGACCTTGCCGCGGGCGATACCGAGCGTATTGGCCGCCGCTTCAAGTGCCATGGTCTGGCTCTGCGTGCCGCACCAGATTTCTGCCGAGTCGGCGGCAGGCGACACCGAGGCGACCGCATTCAGCGGCTCCATCTGCGCGTGATAGGCGTAATCGCAGAGATACTCCTGCTCGAACGTTTGCGTCGCCTTCGGCATCTCCGCCCGCACGTCGCCGAGCTTGAACCAGTCGGTCGCTTGGGCGTTCGGATCGCGCGCCGTCGCGGCGAAGGCTTCCAACCCCTTATCGCTGTCGAAGCCCCAGCCTTTGGCGTCCTTGCTCCAGCTCGCGCTTCTTTCGATCGCGTTGCGCGCCTCGAACGCCGCCCAGGGCGTCTCGGCGATCACGCCCACGCCATAGGGCAGCTTCACCGCCTTGACGACGCCTTTCACGGCGGCGACCTTGCCCTCATCGAATGCCAGAGGCTTTGCACCCTCGACCGGCGCACGCACGACGGCGCCGTAGAGCATGCCCGGAAGCTGTATGTCGATTGAATATTGTGCGCTGCCGTTCACCTTGCGCGGCAGTTCGGTGCGCATCACGTCTTTGCTGATGAGCCGGAATTGCGCCGGCTTCTTCAGCTCCTCGGGCTTGATCTCCGGCGCCTGTGCCGGGATTTCGGCCTGAGCCGCAATATCGCCGTACCCCATCCGGCGGCCCGAGACCGCGTGCACCACGACGTTTGGCTCGGTCGACAATTCGCTGACCGGCACGCCCCAGCGCTTGGCCGCATTCTCGAGCAGGACGCGGCGCACCTGGGCGCCGAACAGCCGCAAATTCTTGTAGTAGCTGGTCACGGCATTGGAGCCGGCGGTGTACATCATCCCGCCAAATCCAGGATTGCCGAAGATCTTCTCATTGACCGGCGCCGGCACGATGCGGACCTTGTCCCAATCGGCATCGAGCTCCTCGGCAATGACCAATGGCAGCGAGGTCATTGACCCCTGCCCCATCTCGGTCGCCGCCGACATGATCGTGACGGTTCCGTCCGGCGCGATGCTTACCCACGGGCTCATCGCTTTACCGGTCGGCTCCGCGGCGATTACCGCCGCCTGGCCGCGGCCGCCGAGAGCGACCGCGAAGGAAAGTCCGGCCGCGCCGATCATCACCTGCCGGCGGGAAACGGGCGCCTCGAAGCTCTTGATATGAGTGTTCATGTCAGGCCTCCCGCGCCGCGCGCTCGACTGCGCGCACGATCCGCTGGTAGGTGCCGCAACGGCAGATGTTGGTGCTCATGTGCTCGACGATCTGATCGTGCGTCGGCTTGGGATTATGCTTGAGCAGATCCGCCGCACTCATGATCTGGCCGGACTGGCAGTAGCCGCATTGCGGCACTCGCTCGGCAAGCCAGGCTTTCTGCACTGGATGACTGGAGTCCGGCGACAACCCTTCGATTGTCGTCACTGATTTGCCGGCTACTTCAGAGACCTGCGTTTGGCAGGAGAACGCCCGCTTACCGTCGATATGGACCATGCAGGCGCCGCACAGGCCGGCGCCGCAGCCGAATTTTGTCCCTGTGAGCTTGAGGCCTTCGCGCAGAATCCATAACAGCGGCGTGTCACCAGGCGCGTCGGTCGAGGCCGCCTTGCCGTTCACGGTGAACTGAGTATCCATGACACCCTCCCTGCGCGCGCGTTCGCGCGTTTTTGTTGGCCTTTACGGCCTCGTTGACGATCAGCTTAACTCCCTTGTTGCGCCGGTATCAATGCAACAGCCGCGCCCATTGCGCGGCGCTCCGCGTCAAGCCGCGGAGGCGCTCGGCTTCGGCGTCTGCTTCGCCCAGTAGTTCGGATCGGACTTCGACTTGCTCAAAGCGTCCATCGTCTCGAAGCCGGGCGCCATGGATGCGTCCGTGCCGGCAAGAATCTGATGATGTTCGATGTTGAGCGTGCGCAGCCAGCGCTGCTGGCCCATCGTGATCGCGACGAAATAGCCGATCTCGACGAGTTCCGCTTCCGAGAAATGCTTGCGCAGGCGCGCCCACAATTCGTCGGTCGATGGCAAATCCCAGGTGATGCACTCGGCATAAGCGAGCGCGGCCTTTTGCCTCTCGGTATAGCGCGACGAGGATTCGAAATTGATCAGCTCGCGATAATCGTCTTCGAGCAGACCGGTCTTGGCCGACTTCATGGAGCGCTGGTTGCCGCAGAATTCGCACAGCACGGAGCGCGAGACGTAGACGCGGCACAGCTCCTTGATGTTGTGATCGGCGACTCCGTTGTGGAAGACGTCGCGCCAGGTGTTGGCGAAGGACCAGAACGTCGCCGGCACATGCGCGCGGATCGCCTGGCTTTCCGGCCTCGGCGTGCCCTCGCGGCGGCAACGGTCGAGCTCCTTGAGCATGGCCTCATCGGTGATGGCCGCAGGGTCGACATAACTGATGCGAGGGCTCACGGCAGGCTCCTTTTGCAAACGTTTGCACCTTTGCTTTTCGGCTACTTCATGTACCAATGTCAACATTTTTAGCAGGACAAATCCGATTAAATATGCAATCGTTTGTAATCCTTTGCTGAGAGATGGATCGTGTCGAAGCCCTCCCCCATCACATTGAAGCAAGTGGCCGAAGCCGTCGGTGTCCATTTCTCGACGGTTTCGCGTGCGCTCAATCCCGCCACCCGCGCCCAGGTCAAACCGCAGATCACCGCGCGTATCCTCGAGACAGCTGAGCAACTCGGCTACCGCACCAACACGCTCGCCTCCAGCCTTCGCACGCGTCGGTCGAAGGTCATCGGGGTCGTCGTTCCGGACATCGCCAGCCTTCTCTTCCCGCCGATCCTGGAGGGGATTGAATCAACCTTGCTGAAGGAAGGCTACATGACGATCGTGGCGAATACCGGCAACGACCCGGTTCGACATCGAAGAATCCTCTCCGGCATGATCGAACGTCGCGTAGACGGCCTCATTCTCGCGACAGCGACTCTAAAAGATCCGATCCTCGACGAATGGATATCAGAGCGGGCACCCGTTATCCTGATGAACCGCTCGGACGACAGTGGGCGGGCGCCGTCAGTAACCAATGACGATATCCGAGGAGTCGGGTTGGCCGTCGGACATCTGGTGGAGCTCGGCCATACGCGGCTTGCGCATATCGCAGGTCCGCATGGATTATCCACCGGCGCGATGCGCGCCCGCGGCTTCCGACTGGCGATTAGCGAACGCTTGCAATCGAGCGCCAAACCGGTTGTCGTTGAAGCCGAAGCGTTTAGCCGCGCGGCCGGCCGTACCGCCTGCATCGACCTGTTCGAACGATATCCGGACGTGACGGCGATTGTCGCAGCCAATGATCTAATCGCGCTCGGATGCTACGACACATTCCTGGACCGCGGCATCTCTTGCCCTCGCGACATCTCGGTCACCGGCTATAACGATGCACCGTTCATGGATTTGGTGTCTCCACCCTTGACAACAGTTCGAATTAAGCAGCGCGAGATGGGCGCGGAAGCCGCACGTCTGCTGCTGATGCGCATCAACGGCCAGGACGTCCCAGCAGATATTTTGCTGCGCACCGAGCTGGTGCCGCGGCACTCCACAGCTGCACCACGAGACCAACCACGATCGTAAAGCGCAATTACTTGCGCAACGCTCCGGCAAGGAAACGAAAATGAAATTCAAATCATTGCTTTTAGCCGCTTGCACGATCATCAGTTTGCAGTCCGCTGCCGCTGCGCAAAGCGTCGATCAGATCTTCGAGAACGGAAAGATCGTGACGGTCGATGACCGCTTCAGCATTGCGCAGGCGCTGGCAGTTCGAGGCGAACGCATTGTGGCGGTCGGCACCGATGCGGAAATCAACAAACTCAAGTCAGCGGCCACGCGAGTGATCGACCTGAAGGGGCGGACCGTGGTGCCCGGCCTGATCGACAATCATGCGCATTACATGCGCGCTGCCGAATACTGGAACCGCGAAGTCCGCCTCGACGGCGTCACGGAACATAAGAAGGCGCTGGGGCTGATCGCAGCCAAAGTGAGGCAGTCTAAGCCTGGCGAATGGATCATGGCGCTCGGCGGTTGGTCGGAGGAACAGTTCACCGATGAAAAACGCGGCTTCACCAAGGCGGAGCTCGATGGAATTGCGCCCGCCAATCCGGTGGCGCTGCAATTAATCTATTTCCGGATTTATACCAACACCGCGGCCCTCAAGGCACTCGGCGTGGATGAAAAAACGCCCGATCCTGCCCGCGGAAAGTTTGAGAAGGACGCGCTAGGGCAGCCGACTGGCGTCTTCAATGGCGCCGGCGCCGTGGCCTGGACGCTCGCCAAACTTGGCGAAGTAGCGGCCACACAGATGCAGGCCAATGCCAGTGCGCTCATGCACGATCTCAATAGCGTCGGACTGACGGCTTATCAGGAGATGGGCGGACGTGGCTTCGGCCCGCAGCATATCGCGCCCTTCGCAGCCCTCGCGAGGGCCGGCCAACTCACGATGCGCGTCTTCTACAATTATTGGCAGGATCCGAATTCACCTGCCGACGTCGACCGCGTCATCGCCAATATCTCCAACGTGAAACCATTCCAGGGCGACGATTGGTTCGATAACACCGGCTATGGCGAGACCGTCTATTTTCCGCTGCATGACAATTTGATGGTCCCGTCGTCCACCCCCTCGCCGGAAGGTCTACAGCTGTGGCACCGCATAGCCCAGGCGGTCGCCAATCAGGGCCTACACCTCAATGTTCATGCGCAACACAGCGGCAGTATTAAAGCCTTCCTCACCGAAATAGAGGCCATCCACAAAGTCCGTCCGATCAAAGGCTTGCGTTGGACATTTTCGCACCTCGACCAAGTCGACGCCGACGATATCGCTCGCATGAAACGTCTTGATATGTACGGGCAGATCCACAGCCGGCCAAACATTCAGGGCGTTTTGATGCTTAAGATTCACGGCGACAAGGCTTATGACATGCCGCCGCTCCGGCTGATCCAAGACAGCGGGCTTCCGTGGGGCCTCGGGTCAGACGCAACGGCGGTTACCCCGGTTAATCCCTTCTACACGCTAGGATGGGCCGTCACCGGCAAGATGATCGGCGGCACTCAGGTTCTGCGTCAAACAATTTCACGCGAACAAGCGTTGATCGCGCACACTCGCTCAAATTCCTACTTTCTGTTCGAGGAGGGCAACCTCGGCTCGTTGGCCCCGGGCAAATACGCCGACCTTTTGGTGCTCGATCGGGACTATCTCACCGTACCGGCGGACGAAATCAAAGATCTAAAGCCCATTATGACGATGGTGGGCGGCAAAGTGGTTTATGGCGGGGCGCCATAAGCGAATGGATGATGACAGTGTTCCACAAAAACGAACTCAGTACCGACAGTCAGGGAGGACGAAACGATGGCAAAATTTCTGATCGAACCGCATTTCCGGCTGCAGGAGTGGGTAGCTGAAGAGAAGGACTACTTCCGTAAGGAAGGCCTCGACTACGAGTTTCGCGAACTTGTGCGCGCCACCAGCGGCCAAATCCACGACAAGGGCAATAAGGTCGGCGCCTTCCAGTCATTCGAGGAAGGGCGCAAAGCGAACGTGAGCTGCGCCTGCCATTGGACCGTCAATGTCGCCGCGTCGAATGGGCATGGCAAGATGTACACCGATGTCTATTCAGTCTCACCAGCCGGAATTTTCGTTCCAGCAGACTCACCCGTAAAAACGCCAAAAGACCTCGCCGGCGTGCCGATCTCGGTCGGTTACCAGTCGGGTAGCCATTACGCCACCGTCCAGGGACTTGAACAGTATCTCACGCTGGAACGGATCAATCTAAACTTTGCTGATGGCATGCTGTTCAAGCGCATGGAGCTGCTCATCGAAGGAAAAGCGCCAGCCGTCAGCCTATTCAGCGGACCGTACTATTTTGCGGAGCAACTTGGCTTTCGGAAGGTGATCGACACAACCTTCATGATTGGCACCATGATTCATGACATTCCAGATCCGGAGGACGTGCGCAAATTCTTCCGCGCACTGCGCAGAGCGCAGCGTGACATCGATTTGCGGCCCGAGCTTTATACCCACTACTACAAAAACGAATTCCCGGACCGTTTCCACGCGATGATGGATACCAGGCGCTGGGGTCCCGGCGAGCGGCTAGTGTTCGAACCTTACACCAAGGAGGTCTACCAGAAATCCTTCGAATGGATTGCCGCTCACAACATCTTCCCGGAGGGGAATATGGGCAGCGCTCGATACGAAGACGCCACTTTGTCCCTGGCTTGATCTGTCACGGGCAACCGACAAACTACATAATAAGGAACATCAGATGAAGCGTATCACCACAGTCTTTCTGGCCGTACTGCTGTCGACAGCCGCGCAGGCGGCCGAATACATGGAAAAGACCCCGTTCCAGTTGTCGCGTGCTTTTTCGCCGGGCGTTATTACGTCGGGCGGAATGACTGTTTGGGTTGCCGGGCAGACCGCGACCCAGGACAACCAGGGCAACAACATCGCCAACAATTTCGAAGCGCAGGTTAAGCAAGTGTTCGCGCAGATCGACGGCATCTTAAAAAAAGCCGGCGGCAGCCTGGACAACGTCGTCACCATGACCGTTTTCATCAAGGAATCGCGTTACGGCGACAAATTTGTTGAAATGCGCAAGGGCTTCTTCAAGAACGGGAATTATCCGGGCAGCGCCCTGATTACGGTGACGAACTTCGCGCGGCCCGGTATGGAGATCGAAATTCAGGCTGTCGGCGTGATCGGCGACTCCTGTTCGAACGACAACCCGTGCTCGACGGAAGCAAAGGCGAAGAAAGCGCAGAAGTAACACGCAAGCATCGCGCGCAACTGCACGGTCCCGCGGAACTGAGGCGGCTTATCCTGCAGCCGCTCCAGCGATTGCTGAGAAAACTCTTTTCATTTTGCTCGTCGACCTTTTGTCGGCGGCTGGCGTATCGGCGCGTCGCTCTGAAGATTTCGTGGTGCGCTTCGTAAACGCCTCGTGGCGTCCCAATCAATTTCCAGTTCAGCCGTTAAGACCACTCCGTAATCCCGCTCGGCTGCTGCGCGACCGACGTAGCCTGTGAATAGGCGGCATCTTGTGACCCCATCGGAATCAACAAGATCAAATACTTGCGGCGCCGATCGGCGTCGGGACCCTACGCCTAATCACACTTCGAAAGCAACGACCTCGAGTGCCACGACCTCAAACACTTCGAAGCTATTGATCCGACGCGCGACTCGGATGGCCATGCATTTACGGGTTAACACGTCAGTCAAGGTCATCATTCGGAATCTTAGAGTGGTCCAAAATCTGGCGGCGGAACCCGGCGTTTCGAGGCTGCTTCATAGGCAGCCGCGATCTCCAGAATGACGTCCTCCTTGCCGGGCTCGGCGCGGAAAACTAGCGAAAACGGCAGCCCTGGCGCTTTGAGCGGCGTCGGTTTGTTGGACCCCGCCGACACGTAGGATTTGCCATCGGGCGTGAGCTTGAAGACCGGATCATAGGCGGTCGTCACGTAGCCGGCCGGAACCAGCACCTCGGTCAGTCCTGCATTGGGTCCGCTAAGCGATTCCATCGTCAGGTTGGCGCGAAGATTGTACTGCCCGGCGCCGCCGATAATGCCGGGCGGGAACGGCGTGTGCAGGCGGACCAGCGCATCTAACCGGTTTTCGTGGATCACCATCATGTCGGCGCGGCGCAGCAATTCGCGCAGCATGATGCGTTCGTTGATGCCCTGGCGCGCGCCGAGTGGATTGCGCATGTCGGCGAGTCGGTCCCAGTTCTCGAACTCGGCGCGCTGATCATCGCCCCAGAACTTAGAACGCGCATTGAGCTCGGTGAAATTGGTCAACGTCTCGGTAATGCCCTTCTCTTTCCAGTCGGCGGCGCGGCGAGACAGGTACTGGTTGATATGAAACTTGAAAGCGTTGGCAGGAGCCTGCGGCTGGATGGCGCCGATGTCGAAATTCGATGGTGGTTCGATACGCCCATCCACCAGCTCGACGAAATAATCGATCGGCTTCATGGTGCCGCCGCCGAACACTTTGCCCGGCGCGAATTCGGTCGGCTCAATCCTAGCCGCGAAGTCCGGG
>JBBRAL010000057.1:0-28267 GCA_038206805.1 Hyphomicrobiales bacterium
TGGTTGTTTTTGGGTTTTTGTGGGGCGTTTTGGACTGTGACAAAATGGTTGTTTTTTTCGTGGTTTTCGGTTTACCCGCCCCCCGGGGGGGTTGGGGGGGGCGAGCGCTGGGCGGGGGGTGGGGGGCAAAGTGACTCTCGATTGGCCCTTGCCCCCTCACCCCAACCCTCTCCCCCCAGGGGAGAGGGAGTCCGGCAGCATCCGCAGCACCGGTAGCGCATACCAGCGCAAGCCCCTTCATCGGGCGGCGCAGAGAGGCTAGTGTGCCGCCGCACGGCCGGTCGGCCGGGGCAAATCAACAACAGAGACTGAAGGAAACGCCCGGTGAAAACTGTTGAAGTCGCGGTGATCGGTGTCGGATGGGTCGGCGGCACGCGGGCGGAAACGCTGGCGCGCACGGCGCTGGTGGACAAATTGCATCTGTGCGAAATCCGGCCCGACCGGCTGGCCGAGATGAAGGCGCTGTGCAAACCGGCGACCGCGACGCTCGACTATCAGGACATCATCAACAATCCGAATATTTCGGTGGTTTATATTTCGACCACGCCGGAGACCAACCATTATCCGATCTGCCGCGACTGTCTGAAGAACGGCAAGAACGTAATGCTGGAAAAGCCGATCGCGCTCGAATTGTGGGAAGCCGACGAGTTGATCATGCTCGCCAAGCGCAACGGGTTGAAATTCACCATCGGCTATTCGCAGCGCTTCAACACCAAGATCGCCTATGCCAAGAAAAAGATCACCGACGGCACGCTCGGCGATGTCGTGTCGGTGCTGGTGAGCCGCAATCTGTCGCGCAGCCTCGGCAAGAAGATCGCCGGCCGCGTGCGGCTTTCTCCCGTCGTCATGGAATCGACGCACGACCTTGATTTCGTGTTCTGGCTGCTGGAGCCGGCCAAGCCGATACGGGTCTACAGCCAGGGCGCCTACGGCTACATGAAGCCGGTAAACGGTTCGCATGACGTCATGTTCACCACCGTCACCATGGACAATGGCGTGGTGGTGATGATCGGCGGCGGCTGGAATTTCCCGGTGAGCTATCCGAACTACTGTTCGACCTGGATCGAGATCACCGGCACCGAAGGCGCGCTGGTGCTCGACGACACCCAGCGCGACAACTGGCTCAACACGATGAAGGACGGCCAGGTGTTTCCGATGTCGACCATGCCGGGCGAGCAGGTCGGCGAAGTATTCGCCGGCGGCATGGGGCCGGAGACCATCCACTTCCTGGAAGCCTGCATTCGCGACACGCCGGTCATGGTGACGCCGGAGAGCGCGCGCCGGGTGATGGAAACCTACAGCGCCGCCGATCTGTCGGCCTACCGCAACGAGCCAGTCGATCTGCCGCTGACCAACGAGACGATTTCAGGTATCGCGGAATTCAAGGAAAAGAACCGGTCGGGAGCCAATCCAGGATGAAGAAGTCTGCCAAGGGCGTCGGCCTCGCCATCATAGGCGGCGGACGCGTCGGCCTGTTCCGCGGCGAAGTGGCGGCGCGCCATCCGGCGGTCGAGTGGATCGGCCTGGCCGAGAAGAACCCGAACCGCGCCGGCGAGGTGGGGCCTAAAATCAGCGCCGATTTCGTGACGCAAAGCCATGTCGAATTGCTCAAGCGGCCGGAAGTGACCGCGGCCATCATCGCCACCGACGAGCATCTGCACGTCGATCCGATCATGGCGGCCATCGAGCGCGGCATTCCGATGCTGATCGAGAAGCCGCTGGCGACGAATCTGGCGCAATCGGCGAAAGTGCTCAAAGCAATCCAGGACGCCAAGCTCGACGCCGTGGTCGGCTATACCCAACGGTTTCGTAGGCGCTGGCTGGCGGCCAAGGAGAAATGCCGCACCGGCGCACTGGGCGATGTCACGCTGGTGACCTCGCGCGCCTTCATGAATCGCCTCGTCGCCATCGACAATTACAAGCGCACCGACGATCCCACGTCGATCTCTCCGATGGTGATTTCCGGGACGCATGCGCTCGACATCTGCATGTGGTGCCTGGAGGGCAAGACGCCGGTCGAGGTCTATGCGCGCTCGATCGACAAGGTGTTGGGCCCGCTCTACCAGGGCATCGACGCTACCGCCGGCATGATCATGTTCAGCGACGGCACGGTGTATCACCTCAACATCAACTGGGCGCTGCCGGTAACCTGGCCGGGCGCGGTCTATTCGCTCGAGGTCGGCATCGTCGGCACCACCGGCGTGCTGACCATCGACGACACCCACCGTGACATCGTGCTGGCCGTGTCGAAGGCGCAGTCGGAGGGCTACAACCCCGACGCCACGCGGCTGGTCGATTTCATGGGCAGCTATCCGCCCGGCGACATGGCGCTCGGCGAATTGCGCGGGCCGATGGCGCTGGAAACCGATAGCTGGCTCAACCGCGTGGCGATGGGCCTGCCGACGGCGGCGGCGACGGTGGAAGAAGCCCACCGCAATCTGATGCTGACCAAGGCGCTCGATTTGTCGGCCAAGCGCAAGGCGCCGGTCAAGCTGCCGCTCGATGCGGCGGATGTGATGGCGGCGGGGTAAGCTCTATCGTTTCGCCTTCGGTTGTGGCTGCGGTAACAGCAGCAAGTACGCATTCAGCACCGCGATCAATAGATAGCCAAAATAAGCGGCCGTCGTCAGATACAAGCCACCGCCCCAACGCGCAATCAAACTGACGCCGCCGAGCGCCGCCAGCAGATAGAACGACAGCGCAAGCACGGGAAGGTGAAGCGCGAGACCCGCAGGCTTGCGAAGCTCGTAAAGGATGACGGACGCGGGAAGCGACGCCCAAGCAAGATTGAAAACAATCAGTTCGATGCCGAGCAGCCCTGCATCCTGCGGCAGCAGCGTCAACACCGAACCGCCGACGATACTGATAATGCTCAACGTGTTGTTGCGCGCCCGCATGCGCAAATGCGGCTTGCTCATGATAAGGTCGGCGCGCACCGAAGCCGCGACGATGACGAGGCCAGCGAGCGCGGCGGCGCCGCCGCCGAGCATGACGTAAACCTCGTGCCACAGTTCCGGTTGGTACATTTTTTCCAAGGCGGATGATCCTTCGTTCGGCTCAGCGTTCCCTTAGCCGCTTGATCGACAGTTCGGCCGCAAGCTTATCGAGCTGCACCATCAGCTCCGGCGGCAGCGCCAAGCCATTGGCAAGGCGATCCACGCGCCGCTGGGCGCGCTGCTCGCCCGGCAGCCGCACCGGATCGCCTCCGGGTAAGGCTTGCGAATTGCGCAAGCTCTGGCTGTGGCGGTCGACTTCGGCCTTGAAGGCTTCAATCGGCTGGAACTTGCTCGGATCGAGCGCCAGCACGAACTGGCCGGTATTGGTGACGGTGCCGGGATCGGCGTTGAAGTCGACGCAATCGCGGCCGAATAGCGCGCCATTGAGCGTGCCAGCGAGCAGCCCGAGCATCAGCGCGAGCCCGGCGCCCTTATAGCCGCCCATCGGCAGCAGAAGCGCCTCGGCGCTCTTTTGCGGGTCGGTGACCGCTTCACCGGTTTCGGGATTGATCATCCAATCGGCCTGCAGCGGGCGATTGAGCAATTTGTGATTCTTGATGGTGCCGTAGGACACGATGGAGGTGGCGATATCGAGCACCAGCGGCGGTTCTTTGCCGGCCGGAATCGCGATTGCCAGCGGGTTGGTGCCGAGCAGCGGTTCGGCGCCGCCGGCGAGCGGCATGTGATTGGCATTGGCCACCGCCGAATAGATGCCGATCATGTCGGCCTTGAGCGGCAGTGCGGCATAAACGCCAGCGGCGCCGGCATGGCCCGACATGCGGCAGCCTACCCAGGCGACGCCGCATTCGCGCGCCATCTCGATGGCCATTTCGGCCGCGCGCGCCACCACCAGATGGCCCATGCCGTTGTCGCCGTCGACCAATGCAGTGGCCGGCGCCGAACGCTTGACCGTGATGTTGGGGCGCGGATTGGTCGATTTCAATTTCAGCCGCAAGGCATATTGCGGCAATCGGAACACGCCATGCGCATCGGCGCCGGTGAGATCGGCCTCCAGCATCAGTTCGGCGATCTTGCCGGCGTCATTTTCCGGCACGCCTGACCTGGTCATGGCATCGAAGATCAAGCCGTTGACCGCGGCAACCGGCGTGCGCGCGATCTTGGTTTGAACATTCATTTGGCCACCCCCGCCAGAACTTTCTCGAAGTTACCGGACAGGATCGCGGTCTTGTCGGCATCCGATATTTTCAAGCCGCGCACATGCGCGACGCAATCGCGCATTTCCATGTCGTATGGGTAGTCGCTGCCGAGCATCACCTTATCGACGCCGACCAGGCCGATCATGGCTTCCAGCGTTTTGTCGGAATGCAGGATGGTGTCGTAGATGAAACGGCCGGCGATATTTTTCGGCTGCGTCTTGATGAACTTCTTTGGCTCGGGGCGCACCTTCCAGCCGTGCTCCCAGCGCGGCGCCTGATAGGGCGTGAAGCCGCCGCCATGCGCCAACATGACCTTGAGCTTGGGAAAGCGGTCCATGACGCCGCCGAAATAGAGCGAAGCCGCAGCGATAGTGGTGTCGAGCGGATTACCGATCAGGTTGCGCAGATAATAGGGACCGAGACGGTCTTCGCCCGCGACATTGTTGGGATGGATGAACATGAAAGCGCCGAGCGCTTCGGCGGTCGCCCAGAGCGGCTCGAACTCGGGTTTACCGAGATAGCGGCCGCCGACATTGGAGGCGATCATGGCGCCCTTGAAGCCGAGCTTGGTAATGACGCGTTTGAGTTCGTCGGCCGCCGCCTTCGGCTGCCCAATCGGCAGCGTGGCGATGGCCATGAAACGGGTTGGATGCGCCGCGACGTGCTTGGCCATCTGGTCGTTCTGGATCGCGGCCACGGTCGCGCTCAACTCATCGCCCAGATTGTAGAGATAGGTTTGCGGCGAGGCCGACAGCACATGCACATCGACGCTCGCCGCATCCATGTCTTTCAGGCGGCGCGCGATATCGAAGCCGCCGGTCGGGAATGGCCGGTACACGGTGCCGTTCACGTCCAACGCGGCAGACTCCGCGTCGTCCGGCGTGATGGTGACCCTGGCGCCCGCCTTGGTCAGCAGCGCCGCGGTTTCCTGGGTCAGGATGTGGGTGTGGGTATCGATCGTTCGCACTTTGGTCATTTCGTCCCCTGAAAACTGACGCGCCGCCCACAGGCAAGGAGCGTCTGAGTGCCGCAGGCGTAAGCCGGACGCAAGCCCCTGTCAGGACCGGAACTTTGCGTTATAAACGGAGCCCCGCAAGTTCTTCGAGACGGACCCCACATGACAGCGACAACCCCTGCCCGCACAAAGCAACAGCCTCGCGTCGAGGATGACGCCCTGGTGCGCGGCGCCGGCCGCTTCATGGACGACCCGCGCCTGCCGAACCAGGCCTATGCCGCCTTCGTGCGGTCGCCGCATGCCCATGCCCGTGTCACTTCGGTGAGTGCCGAGGCTGCACTCAGGGCCAAGGGCGTGCTGGCTGTGCTGACGGCCGCCGACATCAAGGCGGCGGGCATCGGCGGCATATCGCGCCATCCGCCGGTGCCCGGCCGCGGCGGCGTCAAGATGATCGTGCCATACCGTCCCGCGCTCGCCGGCGACAGGGTGATGCACGGCGGCGATCCGGTGGCGATGGTGGTGGCCGAGACCGCGGCAGCGGCGCTGGACGCCGCCGATCAGGTGGTGGTGCAGTACGAGGAATTGCCGGCGGTGGTCGATCTGGCGACCGCCATGAAGGCCGAAACGCAGCTTTACCCGGAAGCGCCCGGCAATCTCTGCGTCGACTGGCTCGGCCCGAACGCCGACGAGCAGAATGCCAAGGACGTGGCCGAGATCATCGCCAAGGCCCCGCATGTGGCGCGGGTGAGCGTCACCAATCAGCGCATGGTGGTGGCCTCCATGGAAACGCGCGGCGCTACCGGCGTCTACGACAAGAACAGCGAAGGCTACACTTTATATGCCAGCTCGCAGGGAGCGGACCCGATGCGCGCGCAGGCCGCCTCGATCATGGGGCTGCCACCCGACAAATTGCGCGTTGTCACCGGCGATGTCGGCGGCGCATTCGGCATGAAGACGACGTGCTATCCGGAATACATCGCGTTGCTGGTGGCGGCGCGCAATGTCGGCCGGCCGGTGCACTGGCAATCGACGCGTTCGGAAGCTTTCGTCAGCGACGCGCAGGCGCGCGACGGCGTCACCCATGTCGAACTCGCGCTCGACGGCAAGGGAAAGTTCCTAGCCTTGCGCGTGCGGCATCTGTGCAATCAGGGCGCCTACATCGCCAATGCCGGCGTCAACATCAACACCAACAATTTCGCCCGCTGCCTGCCTGGCATGTACCGGATTGCGAAAGTGGATGTGTCGGTGGCCTGTTATTTCTCAAACACCATCCCGATCGCGCCCTACCGCGGCGCCGGACGCCCGGAAGCAAACTACGCACTCGAGCGCGCGGTCGAGGAAGCCGCCCGCATCGCCGGTATCGATCGCGTCCGGCTGCGCAAGAAAAACCTGATTCCGCCCTCGGCCATGCCGTTCAAGACGCCAATCAATACCTATGACAGCGGCGACTTTCCCGGCATCGTCGACAAGGCGCTCAAGCTCGCCGACTACGCCAATTTCAGCAAGCGCAGGCGCGAAGCCGCCAAGCGCAAGAAGCTGCGCGGCATCGGCGTGTCATGCATGCTGGAACATGCCGGCGCCACGCCGATGGAAATGGCGTCGCTGGCCTTTCCCGGCGATGACAAATTGATTCTTGGCTGCAACGTGCAATCGACCGGCCAGAGCCACGCCACCGTGTTCGGCCGTCTGCTGGCCGAAAAACTTGGCATCGAACCGGGCAAGGTCGAGCACCAGCATGGCGATACCGATATGAATCTGACCGGCGGCGCCTCGGTCGGCTCGCGTTCGGCGATGTGCGCCGGCAATGCCATTATTCACGTGGCCGATGTGATGCTGACCAAGGGAAAAAAGGTCGCCTCGGCGGCGCTGGAGGCCTCCGAGGCCGATATTCAATATCGCAATGGCAGCTTCGAAGTGGTCGGCACCGACCGCAAGATCTCGCTGTTCGAGACCGCGCGGCGCGCCAAGGAGTTTGGCGAAAACCTCGACACCAAGGACAAGCTGGATACGCCGCTGACTTTTCCGAATGGCTGCCACATCGCCGAGGTGGAGGTTGACCCCGATACCGGCAAGGTCGAATTGGTGACCTATACCGCGGTGGACGACTGCGGCAACATGCTCGATCCCATCGTGGTCGAAGGACAGGTGCACGGCAGCATCTCGCAGGGGCTCGGCCAGGCGCTCACCGAAAACGCGGTCTACGACTCGACGAGCGGGCAATTGGTGAGCGGATCGTTCATGGACTACGCCATGCCGCGCGCTCACGACATGGCGGTCGAACTGCGCGAGGCTGCGCATTCGGTGCCGGCCAAAAGCAACGCGCTCGGCGTTAAGGGGACCGGCGAGGCCGGCACGACGGCGGCCATTGCCGCGGTGATGAACGCGATCTCGGATGCTATCCCGAACGGCGCGGCCGATCACATGGACATGCCGGCTACCCCGGCCAAGGTGTGGGAGGCGTGCCGGAAGGGGATGGCAAAGAAGTAAGCGACAAAATTCCGCTCGTCCCCGCGAAAGCGGGGACCCAGCTTTTCCTGGATTCCCGCTTGCGCGGGAATGAGCGGAGTTATGAAGCTTAAGCCTGCGAAATGAACTTCGTATTCATATAGGCCTGCAACCCCTCGATGCCGCCTTCCGAACCGTAGCCCGACTCCTTGATGCCGCCGAACGGCGTCTCCGGCGTCGAAATGGCGATGCTGTTGACGCCGACCATGCCGGACTGGATGGCATCGCCGATGGCATTGGCGGTGGTGCTCGATGTGGTGAAGGCGTAGGCCGCCAGCCCGAACGGCAGCGAATTGGCGCGTTCCACCACCTCGTCGAAGGTCTTGAACGGCACAATCGGGGCTATGGGCCCGAACGGCTCCTCGGTCATGATCTTTGAGTCATCGGGGATATCGGTGATCACGGTCGGTTCGAAGAAAAAGCCCTGGTTACCGTGACGCGAGCCACCGGTCTGGACTTTGCCGCCGCGCGCCTTGGCGTCGTTGACGATCGCCTCCATGGCGTCGAGCCGGCGCGGATTGGCGAGCGGCCCGAGCGTAATGCCCTTCTCCAGCCCGTCGCCCAGTTTGAGGCTCTTGGCGTATTCGGTGAAGCGCGCCACGAACTTGTTGTAGCCCTTCTCCTGCACATAGAAGCGCGTGGGCGAGATGCAGACTTGGCCGGCATTGCGGTATTTGAAGGCGGCGATGGTGTCGGCGGCTTTCTCCGGATCGGCGTCGTCGAACACCATTACCGGCGAATGGCCGCCGAGCTCCATGGTGGCGCGCTTCATGCCCTTGGCGGCGAGGCCGGCGAGATGCTTGCCGACCGGAATCGAGCCGGTGAAGGAAATCTTGCGCACGATCGGCGACGGGATCAGGTGTTCCGACACCTGCGCCGGCACGCCGAATACCAGATTGAGCACGCCCGCCGGCAGGCCGGCGTCGGCGAAACATTTGACCAGTTCGACGCAGCCGCCCGGGGTTTCTTCCGAGGCCTTGATGATCAGTGAGCAGCCGGCGGCGAGTGCGCCGGCGATCTTCCTGACCGGTGTGAGCGTCGGGAAGTTCCACGGCGTGAAGGCGGCAACCACGCCAATGGGCTCCTGCGTCACGATCTGGCGCACGCCCTTCATTCGTCCCGGCACGATGCGGCCGTAGGAGCGGCGGCCTTCCTCGGCATACCAGTCGATGATGTCGGCCGAAGTCAGCACCTCGGCGCGCGACTCGAGATAGACCTTACCCTGCTCCTGGGTCATCACCTTGGAAATGTGATCGAAGCGTTCGCGCACCAGATCGGCGGCCTTGCGCATGATCTTGGCGCGGTCATAGGCCGAGGTTGCCTTCCACAGCTGGAAGCCCCTGCTGGCTGCGGCGAGCGCTGCGTCGAGATCGGCCTTGCTGGCATGCGGCAGATGCGCCAGCACCTTGCCGGTCGCCGGATTGATCACGTCCTCGCCCTTGCGGCCTTCGCCGTTGAGCCATTTTCCGTCGATGTAAAGCGCGAGTTCGGAATACATGGGAACCTCGTTGTTACCCGGAACAAACTTGGAATGATCTTGGGCGGTGGATTAGCACTTTCGTGTGGATGCGGCCACCCTCTGTCCAAATCGTCATTCCGGGGCGCGCGTTAGCGCGAACCCGGAATCCATGGCCACGCGCAGTGCCTGCATCTCTGGATGCCGGGTTCGCGGGCTTCGCCCGCGCCCCGGAATGACTAGGTCCCCAAATACGCCCCGCCGCTGACATGGATGGTCTGCCCGGTGACGTAGCGCCCGCCCGGCCCGCACAGAAAGCGCACCATGGCGGCAACATCGTCCGGCTTGCCGCGCTCGCCGCTGATAGTACCGTGGGTGAGATGATGCGCGGGCGCCGGCGACGAACCCGGCCGCGTGGTGTCAATGGCGCCCGGCACCACACAATTGGCGGTGATGCGGTCGGTGGCGAGATCGTGGGCGAGCGCACGGGAGAAGCCGACCAGCGCGGCTTTGGCGGTCATCACATGGGCGCGGCCTTTCGATCCGATATGCGCGCTCATGCCGCCGATATTGACGATGGTTCCGCCGCCGGATTTTTTCATGGCCGGCAGGCAGGCCGTCACGCAATGAAACGCCGAGTCGAGCGTGGTGTTCATGACCTCGCGCCATTCGGCATAGCTCATCTGATCGATTGGCTTCTCGCGCCGCAGCGCGGCGTTGTTGATGAGGCAATCGATGCGGCCGAACGATTCAAGCGCGGCGGCGGCGAGCGCGGCGGCGGTTTTCGGATCGGCAACGTCGCCGACAACGGCAACCGCCTTGCCGCCGGCCGCTTCGATCTCGTGAACCACGGCATCGGCTTCGGCTTTGTTGGAGCGCACATTGATCACCACCGCGGCGCCCGCAGCGGCGAGCTGACGCGCGATGGCGCGGCCTATATTGCGTCCAGCGCCGGTGACGATGGCGGCCTTACCGGTGAGTTCGTTGTTGTCAGCCATATTCTCTCCTTGTCATCACCGGGCCGCCGCGAAGCGGCGTGACCCGGTGATCCCGCTTAGGTTGGCAGCACCTTGCCCCCATGATCGAGATGGCCGGGACATAGGCGAGCGAAGCGACGCCGTCCTTCGGACGGCTATGCCCGGCCATGACGGCAAACTCACCCTCGCAAGGCGGCAAGATCGATCTTCCCATTATACAACCCCGCCAGCAGCGTGAGTGCAGCGGCGGCGCGCTTGCCGTCCCAGCCGCCGTGGCGGGCATTGAGTGCGAATTTCTCCTCGAGGTCGGCGCGCGTCAAAAACTCGCTGGCGCCGCCGCGGAAGTGTGGTTGACGTTCTTCAACCACGCTGCCGTCATTGAGCACGGCGCGGATATGGCCGGTAAAGGCGTTCGGATAAGGATTATTCGGATCGATGACGTAGCGCACTTTGGCGGCGAGCGCGAGCACCGCCTCGTCGCGCACCGCTTCATCGGTGAAGGCATCGAGCCCGACCCCGCCACGCACAAAGCCGGTGGCGAGGATGAAGGGCGTGGCGAATTTCGCGGCATATCCGTTGGGCGGGCGCTGCTTGGCGGCCAACGGCTCCCACAGCCGGTGCACGGTGCCCTCCGCCACCTCGCAGATCAGCTCCTTCACGTCATCCGGTTTGATGCCGCGCGCGGCCAGCCGCCTGGCGCAGTCGATATAGGGATGCGCCATGGTGCCGCAGGGATAGGGCTTGAAGGCCAGCGTCTCGGTCACCCAACGGGTGCCGAAATCATCTAATGTTGCATAGTCGCCTTCGGTGGTGTGCGCGAAACCGTGGAACAGCCCGTGCACGCCCTCGAACACCGTGCGCGGCCCAAGAAATCCGCCGCGCGCCAGCAAGGCCGCGCGCAGGCCGGATTGCGCCGCCCAGCCGGGATGCAAACGCTTGGTCCAGGCGCCCTCCGCCAGATATTCAATGATGCCGGAAGCGAAGCTGCCGGCGATGCCGAGCGCATCGACGATCTGTTTGGCATTAAGGCCGAGCGCGGTAGAAACGCCGGCAGCGGCGCCCATCACGCCGAAAATCGCGGTGGGGTGAAAGCCCGCCTTGTGCACCGCCATCGGCACCACCGTGGACAGGCGGCACATGGTTTCGGTGCCGACCGCGATGCCGAGCAGCGCCGACGCGCCGTCCGGATTGTGACGCTCGCAGGCCGCCAGCACCGCCGGTACGATCACCGCGCCGGCATGCACCGGTCCGCCCTCGAAGGTGTCGTCGAAATCCTCGCCATGCGCCGCGGTGCCATTGACGAAGGCGGCACTGGCCGCGCTCAGCATGCGGGCATGGCCGATCGCCGTGCAGGGTCCATCGTCGTCGCAGCCGGCAAGCGCGCTCCTGATGTAGTCCTCGTTGCGAGCGGTGACGCAGAGGCCCACGACGTCGATCAGCAAATCCTCGCATTTTTGTCGGACCGCCGGCGGCAGCGCATCGGCGCGCAGCGCGGCAATGCGCCCGGCCACTTGCTCGGCGACGGAAATTTTGGGGAGACTTCCGCTCACAGCAATGTCATCCGATCGCGACCTGACGGCGCGCGCCGCCGCGGCCCAGCCGCAGGCTGTTGGCCAGGGCCACGATGCCGAAAGTCAGAATGAGCATCAGCAGACCGAGCACGGAAATCGCAGCCAGATCGCCGCTTTCATTGAGATCGTAGATCAGCACCGACAACACCTTGGTATCCGAGGTGAACAGCATGATCGCGGCCGACAATTCGCGAATGACGCCGACAAAGATGAAGCACCAGGTGGCGATCACGCTGGTGCGCAACAGCGGCGCGGTGATCTGCCACAACGAACGCAGCCGTGTGGCGCCCAGGATTCGGCTGGCGTCCTCCAGTTCGGGATGCACGGCATGCAGCGCCGACTGCATCTGCTGATAGGCCGCCGGCAAGCTCAGCGTGACGAAGGCGATCAGAAGAATCCACAAGGTGCCATAGAGCACGAAGGGCGGCCGCGTATAGGTGAAGAACAGCCCGACGCCGAGCACGATACCGGGAATAGCAACCGGCGCGGTGGCGAGAAATCCAAGTATGCGATAGCCGGCGATCGCTTTGCGCGCGGTGACGTAAGAGATCACCACCGCGAGGGCGGTGCCGGCGGTGGCCGCCATGGTGCTGAGGGTGAAGGTGTTGCGCAGCGCAAGCTGCGTCGCCGACAATTCGTAAAAAACGAAATGCACATTCTGGAAAGTGAAATTTCCAACCCAGACCAGTTGCGAGGCGACCCTGGAGAAGGCGGCGTTGAGCAGCGCAAAATAGGGCAGGAACACCGGGCACATCAGCACGAACATGGCGGCCACCAGCATCACCCAGCGGTAGAGGCCGAGCCGCACGATGCGCGGCTGGCTGTTCTTGCCGCCGACAACCGAATAGCTCCGCCGGCCGAGAATTGTGTGTTCGGCCCGCAACAGGATGATGGTCAGCACTAAAAGCGGCAGCGAGGCGGCGGCGGCCAGCTCCGGCTTGGGCGGGAACTGGAACAGACTCCAGATCTTGGTGGTCATGGTGTGGAAGCCCGCCGGCATCGCCAGGATCGCCGGCGAGCCGAACAGCGTCATCGCCTGCAGGAACGCCACCAGCGCGCCCGCCAGCACCGCGGGCAACGCCAGCGGGATGGTGATGCGGCGCGCGGTGTCCCAAGGCCTGGCGCCGAGTATGGCGGAGGCATCCTCGAGATCGCCGGGCGTGCGGTCGAGCGCATTGGCGACCAGCACGAAGACATACGGGAAAGTGTAGCAGCTGATGACGAACACCAGCCCGGAAAAGCTGTAGATATTGAGCAGATGAGAATCCGGCGCCGCGCCGGTGACCTCGCGGTAGAGCTGATTGAGCAACCCGCTATTGGGCGCGGCCAGCAGTTCCCAGGCGATGGCGCCGAGGAACGGCGGCGTGACGAACGACGCCGTCACCAGCAGGCGGACCGTGCGGCGCAGCGGCATGTCGGTGCGCGACACCAGCCAGCCCATGGGAGCCGCCACCGCGCAACAGATCAGCGCCGACAGCGTGGCGAGCTCGAATGTCGTGAGCAGCGGATCGAGATAGGCGGCGTCGGTTACCAGCTGGCGAAAATTATCGAAGGTGAATCCGCCGGCCTTGTCGCTGAAGGCGTAGAACACCAGCCACGATACCGGCATCACGATCAATACAAGCAGAATCGCCGCGAACAGCAGCAGCACCGGCTTCGAGAAGTCGATGCCGAATTTGCGTGGCGCCGGCGCCGGCGTTGCTGGAATGGCGATGGTCATCAGACCTTGAAAATCTCTGCGTACCGCTTCTTGACCGCGTCCGCCTGTGCGTAGACGCCTTCCGGGTCCTCCTTCATCAACCTGATGTCGGCGAGCTTGCGCACGCCGGGCTTTTCGACGGTTTGGCCATGCGGCGAATACTGGCGGGCGCCATCGACGATCAACTGCTGGGCCTCGCGCGAGTGCATCCAGTTCTGCAACAGGCGCGCGGCGTTTGGATTGGGAGCAGCCTTGAATACCGCGCTGGGGCCGGTGGCGAGCGGCGTGCCTTCCTCCGGATAGACGATGTCGACCGGCTGGCCCGCCTCCTTGTAGCGGATGACAAGATAGCCCGCGCCGTCCACCATGATCGCGCGTTCGCCGAGCGATATTCGCTTCGGCGTATCGGTCGCCGACTGAACCTGCATGACATTCTGCGCGGCCAGTTTTTCGAAATAGTCCCAGCCCAGATCGCGCGCGATCTCGAACGTCGCATTCATGATCGTACCGCTATAGGCCGGATGCCCCTTGACCATTTTGCCCTTCCATTTTGGATCGAGCAGATCCTTGAAGCTCTTCGGCGCATCCTCCTTCTTCACCAGGTTGGTGTTGTAGGCGATCGGCGAGACCAGAATTCTCGTCGTAATACTCAGCCCCTCCGAATCGTAGTATTTCTTGTCGAAATGCTTCGCGACCTCCTCCGGCAAATACGGCGCGAGCCAGCCATTTTTCTTCCAAACGATGCAGTGCGCCTGGTCGGCGGTGTTGACCACATCGACGGCGTGGATGTTGGCGGAATACTCCTGACCGATACGGGTGAAAACACGCTCGGCGCCGGATCGCTCCACACGCACGGCGATGCCGGGAAACTTCGCCTCGAATGCCTTGCCGAGGCGTTGCGCGAATTGCAGGTCCATCGCCGTATAGAAGACAACCTTGCCTTCCTTTGTCGCCGCCTCGATCAAGGCCGGCGTCACCGCTTCCGCCGCGGGCGCCGCGGCGGCCCGCACAGCAAAGGCGCTGAGGCCAAGCGCCCCAGCACCTTTGAGTAGATCGCGTTTCGAAAACCGTTTGGTCATGACGTCCCCGACTCTTCCCTCGGCCCGTGCGCGAGCCGAGGGATATCGCCTTAAACGTGGAACAGCTTGCTGTAGTGCGCCTTGATCTGCTCACCCATTTTCAGCACCGCCGCCGGATCGTCCTTCATCAGCTTGATTTGGCTGAGCGGCGTGCGGCCGGCATGCTCCTTGGTATTCGGATGCACCGAACGCAGACCGCCGATATCGATGCAGAGCTGCTGGCATTCGGGCGAGAACGAGAAGCTCTGGAACAGCCGCGCCGCGTTCGGATTCGGCGCCGCCTTGAACAGCCCGTTCGGCCCGACGATCAGCGGCGTGCCTTCGCTGGCGTAGACCGGCTCGACCGGCTGTTTGGATTCCTTTTCCTTCAGGATCAGGTATTCGACGCCGTCGGCCTGGAGGGCGCGTTCGCCGAGCGCGAGCTTCTTCGGTGGATCGGCGGCGGACTGCACCTGCAACACGTTCTGCTGGGCGAGTTTCTCGAAATAGCCCCAGCCGAGATCGCGCGAGACCTGGTAGGTCGCGGTCATGATCGTGCCGCTGTAGGACGGATGCGCCTTGATGATCTTGCCCTTCCATTTCGGATCGAGCAGATCGGCAAAGCTCTTCGGCGCCTCTTCCTTTTTCACCAGATTGGTGTTGTAGGCGATCACGCAAAGGAAGACGCGGAAGCTGGCGAACGTGCCATCCGGGTCCTTGTGCTCGGCCGGATAGAATTTCGCCACGTCTTCCGGAACGTAGGGCGCCAGCATGCCCTTGTCTTTCCAGTAGACCAGGTGGGAGGCGTCCGACGAATTGACCACGTCGACGGCATGCACGTTGGCGCTATATTCCTGGCCGATGCGTTGCAGCAGACGCTCGGCGCCGGTGCGTTCCACCTTGCAGGTGATTCCGGGGTATTTGGTCTCGAACGCCTTGCCGATCTGTTCGGACAGCTTGAGGTCGACCGAGGTGTACCAGACCACCTTGCCTTCCTTCTTGGCCGCCTCAATCAACGCCGGCGTGACGGCGCTGGCCGGCGGCGCGGCCGACAGCACTTGCGTCGAGAACGCGCTGCCTACGGCAAGCGCGCTCGATCCTATCAGCAGGTCTCGGCGAGAAAATTTTGATCCCATCATCGGCGTATCCTCCATTGCCTTGATCTTGTTTTTTTCGCCCCCGCGAAAATCTTGCGCCTATCCAGCCAGCGCCCGGCACCGGGCGGCTGGCAAATGCAGCCACACTTGGCTTCCTTGCGGAATGTTGAGTTCCGCCGCGGTGACGACGCGCAACTGCGTGCCATCCTTGGCTTCAACCATATAGTCCCGACTGTCTCCGAGAAAGACCTGCCGCACCACGGTCACCGGCACGACGTTTTCCGCCTGCTGCGGCTGATTCGCGGAAATCGCGATGTCGTGCGGCCGGATCGAAATGGGCGTAACCGCGCCGGCGGTTATTTTCTCGCCCGTGCAGTGCAGCACAGCGCCGGCAAAGTCGACGCGGGCGGCGTCAAGACCCTTGCCCCTGATCACATTGCTTGAGCCGATAAAGCGCGCGACGAATTCCGAACGCGGCCGGTCGAATATCTCCTCAGGGCTGCCCGCTTGCTCAATCTTGCCGAGGTTCATGACGCAAATCAGGTCGGCGGTGGTCATTGCCTCCGACTGGTCGTGGGTGACGTAGACGGTGGTGTAGCGATAGGCGTCGTGCAGGCGGCGCACCTCGAAACGCATTTCCTCGCGCAAATTGGCGTCGAGGTTCGAGAGCGGCTCGTCGAGCAGCAGCGTCTCCGGCTCCACGATCAGCGCGCGGGCGAGCGCCACGCGCTGCTGCTGGCCGCCCGACAGTTCGCCCGGATAGCGCTCGGCCAGCGGCGCCAGCTTGGTGGTGGCGAGAATGGCGGCGAGCTTTTGGGCAATAATGTCGCGCGACAGCTTGCGCAGCTTGAGGCCGTAGACGATGTTCTCGGCCACCGTCATGTGCGGCCACAACGCGTAACTCTGGAAGATCATCGACATGTTGCGCCGCTCGGGCGGCAGCGTGCGCGCCGGCGAGGAGATCAGCCGGTCGCCGACAAAGATTTCGCCCTCGCTCGGCTCGACGAAGCCGGCGATCAGCCGCAACGTCGTGGTCTTGCCGCAGCCGGACGGGCCCAGCAGGCAGACCAAGTGGCCGTGCTCGATATGCAGCGATATATCGTCGACCACGGCAGCACTACCGTATCGCTTGGTCAGGCCCCGCAACTCAACCGACGCCACGCGAATCCTCCCTGAAGTTTCTTGTCTTTTTTAGTTTTTTACGAGCCGGTGAAGGCCGGCTTGCGTTTCTCCATGAACGCCCTGCGGCCCTCGATATAATCCTTACTGGCGAAACACTGCGACACAAGCTCGGCGCATTTTGCAAGGTTGCGCTCGGATTCCGGCGTCACCGCCTGGCTGACTATGTATTTGACCGCGTCGACCGTAAGCGGCGCATTGCCGCCGATGGTTTCGGCGTAATTCTTGACGTAAGCCTCGAGTTCGGCTTCCGGCAGCGAGCGATTGACCAGGCCCATCTGCAACGCTTCGGCGGCGGTGAACTGGCGCGCGGTGTAGAAGATTTCCTTGGCAAACGACGGCCCCACAACGTCCACCAGCCTCTTGATCCCCTTGTAGCCGTAGCCAAGGCCGAGCTTGGCGGCCGGCACGCCGAATTTCGAATTATCCGAGCAGATGCGCATGTCGCAACACAATGCGAGACCGACGCCGCCGCCGATGCAATAGCCGCGGATCATGGCGATGGTCGGCTTGGGGAATTCATAGACCGCGGTATTGGCCTTATCGACCGCCACGTTGTAGCGATCGATATTCTCCTTGTTGGAGCGTTCGCTCTCGAACTTGGAAATGTCGGCGCCCGAAACGAAGGCCTTGCCGCCGGCGCCGGCGAGCACCACCACGCGGATTGCCTTGTCAGCGGCGAAGTCGGCGAGGAAGCCCTGCGCGGCCTCCCACATATCGAGCGAGACCGCATTGTGCCGTTCGGGATTATTGAAGGTCAGATAGCCGACGCCACCCTCTTTGTGGGACAGCATTTTGTCGGTCTGCGTCACTGCATTCATTCCGTATCTCCTTGTCCGTCATGGCCGGGCTTGGCCCTGCCATCCACGTCTTAATCTGCTTCGAGTCGTGGATGCCCGGCACAAGGCCGGGCATGATGACTGAGAGTCATCACACCGCCTTTGCCTCATGCAGCGCCGCGATTTCCTGGTCGGCAAAGCCGAACTCCTTGAGAATCTCATCGGTATGCTCGCCGAGATCGGGCGGCCGCGCCGCGATCTTGCTCGGCGTGCGCGACAGCTTGAACGGCTGGCCAACGAGGCCGAGCCGGCTGCCGTCGGAGCGCGCGGACTCCTGCGCAATGCCAAGATGCTTGACCTGCGGATCGGCGAACACCTGGTCGATCGAATAGATGGGGCCGCATGGCACGCCAACCTTGTTGAATATCTCGACCCACTCCGCGCTTGTTTTCGTTGCAGTGACTTTGTCTATTTCCGCATTGAGCGCATCACGATTTTGCGAACGAAGCTTGCCGTTCTTGTAATCCGGCGCCGAGATCCACTCCGGATGATCCACCGCGTTGCAGAAACGCTCCCAAATCACCGTTCCGGTAACGCCGATATTAAAATATCCATCTTTCGTCGTGAACACACCGGTCGGGATCGATGTCGGGTGATTGTTGCCCGCCTGCTTGGGCACCTGCCCTTCGGTGAGAAAGCGCGCGGCCTGGAAGTCGAGCATGAAAATCTGCGCCTGCAGCAGCGAGGTCGAAACCCACTGGCCTTCGCCGGAGGTCTCGCGTTCGAGCAGCGCGGTCATAATGCCGAGCGCCGCGAACAATCCCGCCGTCAGGTCGGCGATTGGAATTCCGACGCGCATCGGGCCGCCGCCGGGCGCGCCGGTGATCGACATCAGGCCGCCCAAGCCTTGCGCGATCTGATCGAAGCCCGGCCGCTTGGCGTAAGGCCCGTCCTGGCCAAAACCGGATATGCTGGCGAGCACAATGCGCTTGTTGATCTTGCGCAGCGACTCGTAGTCGATACCGAGACGATTTTTAACATCGGGGCGGAAATTCTCCACCACCACGTCGGCCTTCTCGACCAGGCGCTTGAAGGCGGCCAGGCCCTGCGGCGATTTCAGATCGAGCGTCATGGCGCGCTTGTTGCGCTGAAGATTCTGGAAATCGGAGCCTTCGCGCGGGCCGCCCGGTCCCTCCCCCTCGGAGAGATGCGGCGGCGTCTCGATCTTGATGACGTTGGCGCCCCAGTCGCCGAGCTGGCGCACGCAGGTCGGCCCGGAACGGACACGGGTGAGATCGAGGACAGTAAAGCGGGAAAGGGCCTGGGAGGCCCTGGTAAGCGGCATTTCAACGGCTCCGGCTGGCTTACTATGGTCTTAAACGGCGTTTTCGGGCCCGACCTTCCCCGATCCAAGGCGGCTTGTCCATCGGGCGAAGCGGGGCGGCCCGCCCAGTTTATTCATCATTTGGCGGAATAAGGGGTATCCCTGCCTTGAAAAGACCTTAGGGGCCTGTCATATGAACGCCACGGATGAAAGACCCGGTCGCGGGTTTGCGGGCTGCGTGCACGAAGCTCATTAAAACGAATTTCGCCCCGCCTCCTCCGTTTCTCAAACTACCGACAACCCTGGCCACGCGGGATGTCTTTAAACCCCGCGATTCCGTCGCTCGCATGAGCGGGCCGGCCGATTCGCCATATAAGAAAGAGACTCTTTGACTTCATTTAACGACTTCGGCCTCGTAGAGCCGATCACCCGCGCTCTCGTGGATGAAAAATATGTCACTCCCACTCCGATCCAAGCCCAGACCATCCCCCTCGTCCTGCAAAGCCGCGATGTCATCGGCATAGCGCAGACAGGAACCGGCAAGACAGCCGCCTTCGCGCTGCCGATCCTGCATCATCTTTACACTAAGCGGCTGCGGCCCGAGAAGAAATCCTGCCGCGTGCTTGTGCTTTCGCCCACGCGCGAATTGTCCGGACAAATCTCGGACAGTTTCCGCGCCTATGGCCGGCACATGCGTCCGCTTAGCGTCGCACTCGCCATTGGCGGTGTACCGATCAACCGGCAGGTCCGCTCGCTCGCGCATGGCGTCGAAGTGCTGGTGGCAACGCCCGGCCGCCTGATCGATCTGGTCAACCAGCGCGCGCTGACCCTCAATCAGGTCGAAATCCTGGTGCTCGACGAAGCCGACCGCATGCTCGACATGGGCTTCATCCACGACATCAAGCGGATCGTAGCCATGCTGCGCAAGGAACGCCAGACGCTGTTCTTCTCGGCCACCATGCCGCAGGAAATCACCAGGCTTGCCGATGCGATGCTGCGCGACCCCGCCCGTGTGGCGGTGACGCCGCCGGCCTCGACCGTCGAGCGCGTCGAGCAGCGCGTCATCCTGACCGACAAGTCGGCCAAGCCGAATTTGCTGGTCGAGGTGCTCAAGACCGAAACAACCGATCGCGTCCTGGTATTCACCCGCACCAAGCACGGCGCCGACAAGGTGGTCCGCGCTTTGCAGAAGTCCGGCTTCGGCGCCGAGGCGATCCACGGCAACAAATCGCAGAACCAGCGCGAGCGCGTGCTCGCCGACTTCCGCGAGGGCAAGCTGCGCATCCTGATCGCCACCGACATTGCCGCCCGCGGCATCGATGTCGACGGCGTCAGCCATGTGGTGAATTACGATTTGCCGAACATCCCGGAATCCTACGTCCACCGCATCGGCCGCACCGCGCGCGCCGGCGCCGACGGCATCGCGATTTCGTTCTGCGATCACGAGGAAGCGCCGTTCCTGCGCGATATCGAGCGCATGATCCGCATGTCGATCCCTTCGACCGACAAGCGCACCGGCGAGCGGCCCGCCCATAAGCAAGGTCACCAGGCTGCCCAGCATAATGCCGGCAACCGCAACGGCGGCAGGCCGGGTCGCGGCGGCCGCCAGCAGCGTGGCAATAACGGCGGCGGCGGCGGTCACCACCACGGCAATAACGGCCACCGCTCCCAAGCCCCGGGCAACGGCCACCAGGGCCGCCCGAGCCACCGCAACGGTAACGCCCAAGCCCCCCGGCAGGACGCTACGGCGGGGGAGCCAAGCGGCATCGGAACTGTTACATTCCTCCAGCGCACGGGCGAGCCGCGTCGTAACGCCGGCCACCGCGCACGCTGATACTGGGAGAGTAGCTGGATGGCGAAAGAAGAACTGCTGGAGTTCGACGGCACGGTGACCGAAGTGCTGCCGGACGGCAATTTCCGGGTGAAGCTCGACAACGAGCACGAGGTGCTGGCCTACACCGCCGGCAAGATGCGCAAGTTCCGCATCCGCACCGGCGTCGGTGACCGCGTGATCGTGGAAATGTCGCCCTATGACTTGCAGCGCGGACGCATCAGCTTCCGCCACAAGGGTGACGCGCCGACACCGGGCCCGCAGCAGCGCCGGCCGAATTTCCGCCGGCGGTAAACGCAATCCGGCCGATGCCGATCACGCCGAAGCGAACGCCTTCTTGAACGCTTCGGGGATAGTGGCCGGCGCCGGCTGACCGTTTTCCGCGCGCCCAAGCCAGACGCGCGCCTCGAAGCTTTCGAAAATCGGCCGGTCTCCGCAGAACCCCTTGTACTCAGCGCGCAGGCTCGTTTTGCCCCAATGGGCGATGCTGGCGTCGATCCTGAGAATATCTTCGGATGTCGCCGAAGCGAAGAAGCGGGCATTGGCTTCCACGATCGGGATGCCGACGATGCCAAAACCTTCGCGCACCGACCGTACGCTGTGACCGGCGTCACGCAGCAGTGCCTGGAAGGCGCTGTCCATCCAATAGAAATAGGTCGGATAAAATACGATCCCCTGCTCGTCGCAGTCGCCCCAAACGACCCGCACCTCGAATTGTGTCGCCATGGTATTCATCCTTACCCACCGGCAATCCCGTCCCCAGTTGTGACGGCGTAGCGTCACTTCGCCAGCGGAATCCACGACTTACATAGCATTCACCGGGCAAGAGCAATACTTGGTCTTTGCCCAACAAACCCCACATTGCGGCTGGCTAGATTGGCGTCTCGACGCGGGCCGAGCATGAAAACGTCGCGCCATGCCGCCGGCCGCGCGCAAGGCAACATTGGGCATGCCATGAAAGCTTCTTCGATTTCACATCTGGCGCTGGCCATCATCGTCGCCGGCACCATCGGCACCGCTGCCGCGCAAGACGCCGCCAAAGACCAAGCGCCGCGCAGCGCACAGCGCGACGCCGGCCGGTCTGCCGGCCCAGGCCTGCTACGACTGCTGCCGGCCGATGCTGTCACCGAACATTCAGTCGATACCGCGCAAGGCAAGCTCGCCTATACGGCAACCGCCGGCACGCTGGCGTTCTACGACCAGTCCGGCGAAAAGAGCGCATCGGTGTTCTATACCGCCTACGTCGCCAAAGCCGCATCGCCGAGCCGGCCGCTGACTTTCGTGTTCAATGGCGGGCCGGGAGCGGCATCCGCCTTCCTGCATCTTGGCCTGGTCGGGCCCAGGATTCTGGATTTCGGACCGGACGGGCACGACGCGGCGCGCGCCGAGCTGCGCGACAATCCCGACAGCTGGCTGGCCTTCACCGACCTGGTGCTGGTCGATCCGATCGGCACCGGCTGGAGCCGCGCGGTCAAATCGGACGACGCCAAGCACTTCTGGAATATTCGCAGCGATGCCGACGCGATGGCGAAAGCGATCGCGCTCTACGTCGCCAAGAACAACCGCAGCGCATCGCCGAAATACCTGCTCGGCGAAAGCTTCGGCGGCTTGCGCGCCGCCAAGACGGCGGTCGCGCTGCAGCGCGACCAGGGTATCGCGGTCGCCGGCATCGTGATGCTGTCGCCGCTCTTGGAAGGCTGGCTCACCTTCGGCGACGACGGCTCCGCGCTGCACGCGGCGCTGCAACTGCCGTCGCTGGCGGCGGCCGAACTCGAACGCAAAAAAGCATTCAGCTTCCCGGCGCTGGCGGCGGCGGAGAAATTCGCCATGACCGATTATCTGGTAACGCTGGCCGGGCCGGCGCCAAAGGGCGCTGCCGCGGCGGCGTTCTACCAGCGCGTGGCGCAAATCTCCGGCCTGCCGCTGGACATGGTGAAAAAGACGCACGGATTCGTCGCGCAGGATTTTTTGAAAAGCCTGCGCTCGGCCGACGGTAAAATCGTTAGCCGCTACGATGCGAGTTTCGCGGTCGACGACCCGTATCCCGAGCGGCGCTCTACTCGCGGCGCCGATCCGATCCTCGACGGCGTGACGCGCGTCTATGGCGGCGCGTTTGCCGCTTACGCGCGCAACGAACTCGGCTTCAAGACCGAGATGACCTATGCGCTGCTCGCCGGCGACGTCACCGGCAACTGGGACTGGAAAGGCGGCCGGCTACAGGCCGGCGCGGAAGACGACCTGCGCGTGCTGCTCGCCTTCGGCCCGTCGTTCCGCCTGCTGATCGCGCATGGGCTGTTCGACATGGTCACGCCCTATGGCATGACGCGCTATGTGCTCGACCACATGCCGCCGGCCGACCCACCGGGGCGCGTGCAGCTCAAGCTCTATCGCGGCGGGCACATGCTCTATCTCGATCCCGCATCGCGCAAGGCGTTCAGCAACGATGCCGCGGCGTTTTATCGGGGCGGGGAGTAGCATAGGCGCGGCGATTGCTCTTCTCGTCATGGCCGGGCTCGTCCCGGCCATCCACGCCTTTCTTGTTGATGCGAAGCCAGACGTGGATGCCCGGCACAAGGCCGGGCATGACGGTGGAAAGTTTCGCGCTAGCCGTCAAACTCCAGCACATCGAACCCGACGTGCCGGTCCACCACATAAATCAGGCCGCGCGCGTCGAGCATCACGTCGTTGCTTTGCGGCGCGGCGCGGCCGCCGACCGGCTCCGGAATGAAAAAACCCACCTCGCGCGGCGCCATGGGATCGGCCACGTCGATAATGCGTAAGCCGGCGCCGAACCACACCGCATGCACCAGCGTGCCGGTCATGCGTTCGTGGAACTGGTGCGCGCCGAAGCGCGCGCCGGGCGTGCGGGCGAAGGGCGAGTCGAGTTCGCTCACCTCGAACAGCGCTAGCGGCTTTACATTGGCATAATCGCTCACGTCATAGAGCGAGATGCCGGCATGCGGGCGGCCGCGGCGGGCTTGTTCTTCATTGGCGCTCTGCGCCTGGTCCTCTTCATCGATCGCGAGCGCAATGCGCTTGCCGCCGATCCTGTCCGGCACCGGCATGACAGTGTGCGTCGGCTCCGGGAACGGCGGATGATAATTGTACGACGCCACGGTTTTCGGCTGGCTCAGGTCCGCCACATCGACGATGCGGAAACCGCCATGCCAGCAGCTCGCCCACATCTCGTCGCCGAACCGCAGCGCGTGGTGCAGCCGGTGACGCTTGCCGGACCAGCCCGGCGTTTCGCCGGCGGCGAGATTCTGCCCCGGCATCCACCAGCGCGAGACTTCGCTCGGCCGTTTCGGATCGCGTAAGTCGTAGATGACCAGGATATTGCCGACAAAGCCCTCCATCTCGGTGGAGATGTAGGCGTAGCGCTCATCCATGTCGAAGCGATGCACGCCGATGCCGCCGGTCAGTTGGTGATGGATCAGCTTGGGTAGGGCGGGATTGGCAACGTCGTAGATACGGAAACCGCCATTGCGATAGGGCTTGCGTTCCGCCACCTCGATCTCGGCGATAGCCGCCTCGGTGACGTTGAGCTTGCGCGCCAATTCGCCCCGCGTCGGCTCGCGGCCAAGCGCCTCGCGCAGCGCACGGCGTACGCCCGGCATCTGCTCGGCACGGCGACCGATCGGGGTCGGATTGCGTTCGTGGTTGACCACCATCACGTCGCCGCTGACGCGCACCTTGTGGCTGTGCGACGTCGGATCGTCGAGCGTGACGGTCGCCACCAGGCGCGGATGGACCGGATCGGCGATGTCGACGATCGAGGTGCCGAGGTTCTGCTGGTTCGGGATATGCCCGACATAGGCGAAGTTGCCGGCAACGGTCACTTGCCCGGCGCCGGGAAGATCGAGGTGGCCGAGGCGGCGCACATTGCGCGCCAGCGCGCCGTTCGGCCGGTCAACCGTGTTCATTCTTATTTTCCAATCGTGGCGCCCGAAGCCTTCACGATCGCGGTCCATTTCGGGATTTCAGCCGCGATATAGGCTTTGAACTCATCCGGCGTATCACCGACGATATCGACGCCGAGCCGGCCGAGTGAGGCCTGTACGCCGGGATCGTGCAGCGCCTTGACCGCCGCGTCGTGCAACACTGCAATCACCTGCGGCGGCGTACCCGCGGGCGCCACCAGGCCGTGCCAGGTACTGGCCTCGAAGCCTTTCAGGCCGGCTTCGTCCATGGTTGGCAGATCGGGCAGGATCGACGTGCGCTTGAGCGTGGTCACGGCAATCGCGCGCACTTTGCCGCCGTGAATGTGGCCGACCACGGAGGCGGCAGTGGCAAACATCATCTGCACGTGGCCGCCGATCAAGTCCTGCAAGGCCGGTGCCGCGCCCTTGTAGGGCACATGCACGATATCGACCTGCGCCTCGGTCTTGAACAATTCGCCGGCCAGATGCGCCGCCGCGCCATAGCCGGACGAGGCGAAATTAATCTTGCCGGGCTGCGCCTTGGCGAGCGCGATCAGTTCCTTCAGCGAGTGCGCCGGGACATTCGGATTGACCACCAGGATATTGGCCTGGGTGCCGATCAGCGTGATCGGAATGAAATCTTTTTGCGGGCTATAGGTGAGTTTCTTGTACAGGCTCTCATTGGTGGCGAGGATGCTGTTATTGCCCATCAGCAGCGTGTAGCCGTCGCCTGCCGCATGGGCCACCGAATCGGCGGCGATATTACCGCCGGCGCCGGGACGATTCTCGATGATGAACGGGACGCCGAGCAATTGTTCCATCTGCTTGCCGACGATGCGGGCGAGCACATCGCTGGGCCCGCCGGGCGTGAACGCCACCACCAGCATGACCGGCCGGTTCGGATAGCCGGCCGCCTGGGCGGGCGCGGCAAACGCCAGCAACGCGGCGAGCCAGGCCAAAAGCACAAGGCCACGCGTCCGGTTTGCGAGTAACGGCATGATATTCATACTCCGGCTTGACATCGCGCCCCCCTAGCTCGCCAGCCGCCGCGCCACCTTCATGCGCTGCACGCTGTCGCCGGCGAGGTGGTTCCAGATGAAGGCGTCGCGCGTGAGCTTGTCGGTATGGGCGTCCATGGCACAGCCCTGCGCGCCGCGCACCTCCATGTAGAGTTCGGCCACCTCCTGCACCACATCGGTGGAATAGTTCATCGCTAGCCCGGCATTGCAGGAGTGGATTTTCATGTCGTGCTCCCAGGCCACCCGCATCACGAAGGAGCGCAGCGCCTCGGTCAGCATGAACATCTTGTTGATCTGCAGTTGCACATTCTGCTGCGCGAACAGGATCTGCCCGCCCTGCTTTTCGCTCTTGGCATAGCGCATCACGACCTCGCAGGCGTCGTCGCAAATCCCCAGGGCATTTGCGCACAGCTCGAGGTCGCCGAAGATATCGCCGCCGGTGGTGTCGCCGCCACGGCCGCCGGTCTTCTTCACCGCGCCGCCGATGTCGCCGACCACATTTGCGTGCGGCACGCGTGCGTTCTCGAAGATCATTTCGCCGTTCTGGTAGAAGCGCCAGCCGCTCTTGTTGAACACCTTGCCGATGCGGAAGCCGGGCGTGTCGCGCGGCACCAGGAACATGGTGGTGCCCTGCTTGAGCGGGACGCTCGCATCGGTGCGTGCGTCGATGAAGAACAGCTTGCCAACCGGCGCGTTGGCGATAAACGCCTTTTCGCCGTTGAGGATCCATTCGTCGCCCTGGCGCTCGGCCTTGAGCTTCAAGCCGGCCTTGGGATCGTCCGGCGGCAGCCGGTTGTCGGAGCCGGCACCCGGCTCGGTGATGCCCTTGCCGAGCACATAGGTGTCGTCGGCAACGAAAGCCGGGAGGAAGCGCTGCTTCTGCTCTTCGGTGCAGACCTGCGAGATCAGGTGGCTCCATTTCCAGTTCTGGCTGAAAGCTTTGGAAATCGCGCTGTCGGCCTTGGCCAATTCCGCCATGACCAAGGCTTGCGTCACGAAATCGGTGCCATGGCCGCCCCACTCCTTCGGCACCGCCAAAGTGCGGAAGCCCAGCCTGGAGCCCTTCTTGATGATGTCCCAATCCCAGGTCTCGCGCGCCGTCGGAACGGCGTCGCATTTGAGCGAGATCGGACGAATCTCCTCCGCGGCGAATTTGCGCGCCGCCATCTGCCAGGAGCGCTGTTCGTTGCTCAGATTGAAATCCATGCGAGCACCCTCACTTGAAATTTTTCGATCATTCGCCGGCCAGCGCCAGAGCGCCGTTGCCGGCGCGCCGGTAACCGGCAAGTTCTTCCGCGATGCGCAGCTTGGCGTCGGTGTTGCCGTCGCCGGAGTGCAGACAGACGCGGGCATCGTGGACATATTTCTGCAACGGCATGTCGCGCATCACGCCCATGGCGCCGAATACTTCCGCCGCGTCCTTGGTTGCTTTCATGATGGCCTCGGACGCAAACACCTGCGCCATGGCCTGCAGCGGCAGGTCGGATAGGCTGCGGTCGGCAACGGCTTGCGGATGATCCGACGCCCAGGCCGCCTGCCAGATGGCGGCGCGCGCTACTTCCAGCCGAATCGCGATCTCGGCCAGTTTGGTGGCGATGGCCTGATGCTCGATGATCGGCCGGCCGCCCTGCACGCGCAAATGAGCATAGTCGAGCGCGGCTTCGTAAGCCGCGCGGCCGATGCCGAGGTTGATCCCCTGCAGCAGCGGGTTGCCGCGGCCGGGTGCGGCCGCGCCGGTCAGCAGAGCCGCGGTTTGTTCGCCGAGCAGATGACCCGCCGGCACGCGGCAATCCTTGAAGGTGACCTCGCCGCAGGAACCGTGTCGCCAGGCGTTGTCGTGCGCGCGCACGCTGAGGCCCGGCGCATCCGCCGGCACCAGCAGTACGCCGGCACCCGGCCGCCCGGGGATAGCGACCAGCACCGCGAATAGCGCCGCGATCGGCGCATTGGCGACGCAATCCTTGGCACCATTGATAATCCAATCGCCGCCAGGCGACTTCGTAGCGACGGTCTTGATCGCCGGCTCGGCATTGGCCGGGCGATGATAGTTCAAGCCCAGCCGCGTATCGGTGTCGCGCTCGTGGCCGGCGAAGGCGAGATGGTAGCGGTCGTCGCCGAGGAATTTCGGCAGCAACGCGTCGCGCTGCGCGCCGCTCATGGCGCGATCGAACAGCAGATGCGCCAGCCGCGAGGTTTCCGTTAGCGCCGCGGCGATATCGGCGTCGCCGACGCCGAGTTCCTCGGCCACGATGCACGCGGTGAGTGCGTCCACGCCTGCGCCGCCATGCGCGTCCGACAGCGACAATGCGCGAAGACCGAGCTGGGAGGCCTGGTCGAGCAGTTGCATCGGCAGCCGCCGGTCGCCGGCGTCGAGCCGCTCCGCCTTGAGCACCACCGGCTTGATCTCGCGCGCGACGAAGTCGCGCACCGTGTCGCGGATTTCCAACTGCTCGGCGGTGAGATGAAGATTGTACATCAAGCTTGCCTGTTTCGAGTTTTGCGTTGCCTCGACGCTATTGCAGGACGGCCGCTGCGATGGCGTCGCCCATGTCCCGGGTGGAGGCTGTGCCACCCAGGTCCTTGGTCAGGTATTTGCCTTCGATGACGACCTTGTCGATTGCCGCCTGCATATAACCGGCCGCGGCAATCGCCTTCGGCTCGTCATGCTTACGGCCGAGATAGGCCATCAACATTTGCCCGGACGCGATCATGGCGTAGGGATTGGCGATGTTGCGGCCGGCAAT
>JBBRAL010000058.1:0-28197 GCA_038206805.1 Hyphomicrobiales bacterium
CCCACATTCAAGCCTTGACGGCACGACACCCAATCAAGCCTACTTCACCGCGCTGCCCCTCCGCATGGCAGCCTAAACCCGGCAGACGCTCCACTTATCGACGCGGGAAATCTGTTCAGACAACCGGGACCACCTCAATCGGGCAGGATTTAAGCCTGCTCTCGGTGGAGGAGCTTGGCTCCCGTGTGCAGCTCCTGCACGACGAGATCGGCCGGCTGGAAGCCGACATGGCGCAAAAGCGCGCCAAGCGAGCGGCGGCCGATCAGTTTTTCAAACGTTGAAAGCATTTTTCGGACTGCCCACCGATACCGGCGCTGGGCAAAATTCAATAATTCGCCACAATCGGGTAAGTTGCCGTTAAGCTTTCTCGATCATAAATGAAACCGTCCATCTTCATGGACATTGAGTGGCTCCTGTCCACTCTGTTTGACGCCTCCCTGTTATCAACTTGAGCCGCCGGCAACGGCGGCTCTTTTTTGTCCCATTTTGGGTCACTTGCGGCGGTAACCGCGTCCGCACTTAAGCTTGCGTAGCAACTATGTCGTAAGGTTTGCGCATGCGCCGTCTGGACAGGGCGGGGCGAGCGGGCGATGCTGATGCCGATGCGAGGGCGCGTAACTGCCCTGGGGCGCAGTGGTGAGGCGTATCGTTATGGCGGAAAATTCGTTATTTGAGACGCAGCCGGTATCGTTCGGCGAGCGGCTCGCCAATTCGCAGGCCTTTGCCGATCTGTTCCGTGACGGCATGGCGCTGGTCGAGGAGACCGCGACTTATCTGGACGGTCCCGGCCGGGCCGAATCCAAGAAACTCGAACGGACCGCGGCGCTGGCCTATGCCACCGAAAGCATGCGGCTCACCACCAGGCTGATGCAGCTTGCCTCCTGGCTGCTGCTGCATCGCGCGGTGAAGGAAGGCGAGATGTCGCTCGCCCAGGCCAACAAGGAAAAGACCAAGGTCAAGCTCTCGGTCGCCGACAGCCACGATTCCGGCAACGTGAAACTGCTGCCCGCAAGCCTGCGCGAGTTGATCGAGCGGTCGCAAAAGCTGCAAATCAAGGTGCGCCGGCTCGACGCCACCATCCACAATCGCACCGACGACGACCGGCTCGCGATCTTCAATCCGGTCGAACGCCAGCTTGGCCTGTTGAAGGCGGCATTCGGCGCGGAAAGCGTGTAACTGTCATTCCGGGTTCGCTCGTTGCGCGCACGCCCCGGAATGGCCGTTGAAAACAAAAGCCCCCGCGTGAGCGGGGGCTTTTCGTCGCGGGGCGCTAAGCCTCGCGCTATTTTTTCGCTTCGTCGGGCTTCTTTTCGTCGGTCTTAAGGAAGCCCGAGAACTTCTTCTGGAAGCGCGATACGCGCCCGCCGCGGTCGATCAGGTGCTGCTGGCCGCCGGTCCAGGCCGGATGCGACTTCGGATCGATGTCGAGATGCATGACATCGCCTTCCTTGCCCCAGGTCGAGCGGGTGGTGAATTCACTGCCATCGGTCATGACGATCTTGATGGCGTGGTAGTCGGGATGGATATCTTGCTTCATAGGTCTGATTCCGTGGGGCGCGGCCTTGGCAAAAGCGCCGGATTTGCATTGGATTTGGCGGCTCTATACAGGAGGCGGGCGCGGGCGGCAAGACGGTGCCGACGTTAGGACGAGATACGATGCAAAGACAGGAGTTCCGAGCTGCCACGTCGCTTGCGGCGGTGTTCTCGGTCAGGCTTCTCGGCCTGTTCATGATCTATCCGGTATTTGCGGCCTATGCCGGGGACCTTTCGGGCGCGACCCCCTATTTGATCGGGGAGGCGCTGGGCATCTATGGACTGAGCCAGGGGCTGTTGCAGATCCCCTTCGGTCTGTTGTCGGACCGGTTCGGACGCAAGCCGATGATCGTCGTCGGGCTGATCCTGTTCGGGATCGGCAGCGCGGTGGCGGCGCTCTCGACCTCGATTGGCGGCGTTATCTTAGGCCGCGTGCTCCAGGGTTCCGGCGCCGTGGGCTCGGTGATTCTTGCGCTGGTGGCCGATCTCACCACCGAGGAGAACCGCACCAAGGCGATGGCCACGGTCGGTATTACCATCGGCGCCTCGTTCATGGTGGCGCTGGTGACCGGGCCGATCCTGGCGAATTTCATCGGCGTCCAGGGCATTTTCTGGCTGATGGTGGGGCTGGCTTTGGTCGGCATCGCGATCACCGAATTCGTCGTGCCGAACCCGCGCCAGATCCGCGTGCATCGCGATGCCGAAGCCGTTCCGCGATTGATCGGTTCGGTGTTGCGCAACAAGGAGCTGTTGCGGCTCGATATCGGCATATTCGCCCTGCATGCGATGTTGACGGCGAGCTTTCTGGTGGTGCCCGGTCTGCTGCGCGGCACGCTCGACATATCGATCCAGAGAGATTGGCTGGTCTATCTGCCGGTGCTGCTGGTTTCGATTGTCGTCATGGTGCCGGCGATTATCGTGGCCGAGAAGTATCGCCGCATGAAGGGCGTATTCGTGGCCGCGGTGGCGGCGCTCCTGGTCAGCCAGGCGATGCTCTATTTCGGTGCCGGCAATCTCTATGTGCTGCTGGCCGCGCTCGCGATCTTCTTCTCGGGCTTTAATGTGATGGAGGCGAGCCTGCCTTCGCTCATCACCAAGGCGGCGCCGCCCGATGCCAAGGGCACGGCCATCGGCATCTATTCGAGCTTGCAGTTCCTTGGCATCTTCGTCGGCGGCGTGATCGGCGGCTGGGCCAACCAGACCGGCGGCAGCGCCGCGGTGTTTGCGCTGACGGCCGTGCTGGCGCTGCTCTGGCTCATCGCCGCAGCCACCATGGCGCAGCCGAGCTACCTGACGACCCGGCTGGTGCCGATCGGCGAGGGCCAGGCGAGCGAGCCCGAGAGCCTCGCCGCGCGCTTGCGTCAAGTGCCTGGGGTGGCCGAGGCGGTGGTGATCGCGGAAGAAAAGCTCGCCTATCTCAAGGTGGATTCAAAAACCTTCGACGCGGCCATGGCAGCGTCTGTGGCCGGGGCGTCGTGAGCGCGAACTTCGTTGTCGTTGCCGGCTAACTTCTTTTCGATCATGCCCGCGACCGCGATGCCGCGTGCGGGCCGCTGACTTCCCAAGGCTTGTTCCTCAAGGCTTGTTCTCCAAAGTTTGCCGGTGACGCCAGCAGCGCAAACTCCGGCGTGCGGCGCTTCGAGATTTAACGCCAACCTAACCATGACGGGCCGTTGCCGGAACATCCGCGGCCATTAAAGCTTGTCTCCTCGAAATTGGAGGCGGCAACATGACGATGCTTATACCGCTGACACTCGCTACAGGCCCGCGAGCCACGGCGTTTATTCATGCTGGACGGTCACGGTAATCGCTGAACGCTACGAGCAAGAGCATTGGTGTGCCGCATTGTGCGGCGGCATCAATTTGGAAGGCGGAAAAAATGGGCGAGCGAATGCAGATTTCATCGGCAGTCGTCGAGATTTCGATCGGCAAACTGATGGACAAGGCCGGCGATTGCCTCGATCGCGCTAAATCCGGGCATGCGCTGGCGGTTGACCAGCACGAGCTTGCCGAAACCCAGCATCAATCCGCCGACAAAGTGGACGCCCATGCCGACCGTTTGGAGAAGCTGGGCCATGCGCTGATCGACGATGCGCTCGAACTCAAGGTGAAGTGGAATTTTCCGCCGCGCGCGCCACGCATACTTTGCCCGGCGGCACCACAGGCGCTCCGTTGAAGGCCGGATCGTTGCCGGCGGCGGAGTTAAAAGACCCGGCTCCGGTGGTAGTGCCGATCGCGGTTCAACTGCGCCGCCGGCTAGCACAATAAATAAAATATCGGACGTGGCGGCTTAAGCCCGCCACGCCATCCGGTTCACCGGCTTGCCCGACACCGGGTTCTTGTCCTCGCCGGTATAAATAAAGCCGTGTTTTTCATAGAAGCGGATGGCGCGGGCATTGTCCTTGTTGACCAGGAGTTCGAGGCCTTGCGGTGAAATCCGTTTGGCCTCGTCGAGCAGCGCCAATGCTACGCCTGAACCCCAATGTTCGGTCGCCACTACGATCTGATCGAGATACATCGTATCCGGATCGACGGTGACAAAGCCGATGAGTGCGCCGTTTTCTTCCGCGACTGCGACGCGCGCCACCGGCACCAGTTCCTTGCGCCAGCGCTCGCGCCACCAGGGCACGCGCTCGGTAAAATTGAGATGCGGATAATGCTTCTGCCAAGTCCGCCGCCACAGTTCGATCGCCGCATCCTCGTCGGTGGCGGTGTAGGGGCGAAGGGTGATGGCCATCAATTTGTCATCACCGGGCCGTCGCGAAGCGGCGTGACCCGGTGATCCCGATTCATATGGCACAGTGCCTACCTAAGCGAGATGGCCGGGACAAGCCCGGCCATGACAAAAACAAATGCCGGTAAACCGATCAACGCTCCGTCAGCTTGAACTCGATGCGGCGGTTGCGCCTATAGGCTTCCTCGGACTTGGCGGGGTCGATCGGCTGGAATTCGCCGAAGCCGGCGGCGACCAGGCGCTGCGGCGCGACGCCTTTGACGATCAGATATTGCACCACCGCGATAGCGCGCGCCGCGGATAGATCCCAGTTCGATTTGAAGGCGCCGCCCGTGATCGGCCGCACGTCGGTGTGGCCGTCGACGCGCAGCACCCAGGCAATCTCGGTTGGGATCTGCTTCTCCAGCCCGACCAGGGCTTCACTGATCTTGTCGAGTTCGATGCGCGCGGTCGGCAGCAGTTCGGCCTTGCCGACGTCGAAGAACACTTCCGATGGCAGCACAAAGCGGTCGCCGACCACGCGCACGTCCGGCCGGTTGCCGAGAATCTCGCTCAGCTTGCCGAAGAAGTCGGAGCGGAACTTGGTCAATTCCTGCACCTTCTGCGCCAGCGCCACGTTGAGCCGCTGGCCAAGCTCGTTGATCTTACTTTGCGATTCCTTGTCCTTCCTCTCGGTCGCATCGAGCGCCAGTTCGATGGCGGCGAGTTGGCGCCGCAAGGCGGCGATCTGTTGGTTAAGCACCTCGACTTGCGCCAGCGCGCGGGCGGAGATCTTCTTCTCGCCTTCGATCTGGCCGGACAGTTCGGCAGCCTTGCCCTGCGCCGCCGCGGCGCCGGCGCCGGCGCTGTCGGCCGCGCTCTGCAGGCGGTCGCGGTCGCCTTCGGCGTTGGTCAGCGAGGCGCGCAATTGCAGGATCTGGTCCGCCATATCGGACTTGCCCGACTTCTCCATCGACAACAGTTCGGTCAGTTGCGCGATCTGCGCATTGAGGCGGGTCAGCGCGGTGTCCTTGCCGGCAACTTCCTGCTGCAGATAGAACTGCACCACTACGAATACGGTCAGAATGAAAATGATGGACAGGATAAGCGTCGACAGCGCGTCGACGAAGCCCGGCCAGTAGTTCATGCCGCTTTCGCCGCGGCGCGTTCGTGCAAGGGCCATTGGCCTAACTCTGACCTTTCTCCGTCATCCTGAGGTGCCCGCGCGTAGCGCGGGCCTCGAAGGATGAACGGCCGCTGAGTCCGCGCCCGTCATCGTGCGAGGCTCGCTTCGCTCGCACCTCAGGATGACGGATCGGGATCACTGGTCAATCTTCTCGCGCACCATGACTTCCAACAGCTTTTTGATCTCGCGCTGCTGTTCGGCCTGGCCGTCGACCCAGTCGCGGATCATCTGCTGTTCGGTGCGCATGTGGTGCACCAGGCCCTGGATCGCCTCGGCCAGATTGGCCATTGCGGCGGAGGCGGCCTTGCCGGAGCCGGCCTGGTCGACCGCGTCGCGCAGCCGATCGATGGCCGAGCGCACCTCGCCGGTCACGCCGGCGGCGCCGCCCGGTTCGGCGGCATGGTCGTAGACCGTGGTCGAAAGCCAGTCTTCCAGCTCGGTGTAGAAACGGTTCTGCGCCTGGCTCGATTGCAGATCGAGGAAGCCGAGCACCAGCGAGCCAGCTAGGCCGAACAGCGAGGACGAGAACGATATGCCCATGCCGGAAAGCGGCGCGGCCAGGCCCTCGCGCAGCGAGTCGAACATGCCGCCGGCATCGCCGCCGGCCTTCAGGCTATGAATGACATTGCCGACCGAACTCACCGTCTCGATCAGGCCCCAGAACGTGCCGAGCAGGCCAAGAAACACCAAGAGGCCGGTCATATAGCGCGAAATATCGCGCGCCTCGTCGAGCCGGGTGGCGATCGAATCGAGGATGCCGCGCATTAATTGCGCCGACATCGCCATACGCCCAATCCGGCTGCCGAGAATCGCCGCCATCGGCGCCAGCAGCACCGGCGGGCGCTCGACCGCGAGGCCGGGATCGGCGAGGCGGAAATTGTTGACCCAGGCGATTTCCGGGTAGAGCCGCATCACCTGGCGCACCGACAGCACGATGCCGATGCACAATACGCCGACGATCAGTGCGTTGAGGCCCGGATTGGCCATGAACGCCACCTCGATCTGCTTGTACAGCACGAAGGCGACCAGTCCGCCGAGGACGACGAACACCATCATCCGGAACAGGAAGATACGGGGCGATGACAGTTTGAGCGGATCGAGTTCTTTTGCCATGAGCCTTGAATGCCAAGAGTCTTGAATGCCAAGTGCCAAATCAAGTGCCGACTTAAGTGCCTGATAGAGTTAACGCCGGCGCAGACTCTGCCGCGCAATATGGCACAGACCCGCGACCGGGAAAATCAGCTTTGCTGGAACTACAGGTTAAATCGGCGGATTGAGTTTAAATTGCGTCCCGGTCATTCCGGGGCGCAGGCTAAAGGCCGCGCCTTCGCCCTTCGGGCTGCGGCGGGCGTCCCGGAATGACGGTTTGGGTTAGGCTTTCCCGGCCGCTTTGAGCACCGCCAGCACTTCTTTGTGGATGGCGTCGTTACCGGAGGCGATATTTCCCTTGCCGAACATGTCGTCGCCGCCGTCGCAATCGGAAACGAAGCCGCCGGCCTCGCGTACCAGAATTAACCCTGCCGCCATGTCCCAAGGCTTAATGTCGCGCTCCCAATAGCCGTCCAGCCGCCCGGCCGCGATCCAGGCGAGGTCGAGGGCGGCGGCGCCGAAGCGGCGCAAGCCGGCAACCTGCTCCTGCATGGCGCCGGTTTCCTTATGCCCCAGCACGAAGTCGCCGCGGCCGATATGCGGCAGCCCGCAGGCGACCACCGCCTCGGCCAGGCGCTTGCGCCCGGCGACACGGATGCGCTGGTCATTGAGAAAAGCGCCCTTGCCCTTTTCGGCGATGAACAATTCCTCGATCGCCGGATTGTAGATGAGCCCGGCAACGATCGCGCCTTCGCGCTCGAGCGCGATCGAGATGGCGAATTGCGGAATGCCGTGCAGAAAATTGGTGGTGCCGTCGAGCGGATCGACGATCCAGGTATGGCTGGTGTCGGCACCCTCGCGACGGCCGCCTTCCTCGCCCAGGAAGCTGTAACCGGGCCGCGCCTTGGTCAGTTCGGCAAAGAGCGTTTCCTCGGCGCGACGGTCGGCGGCGGATACGAAATTGGCCGGCCCCTTGAGCGAGACCTGCAGCTTCTCCAGTTCGCCGAAATCGCGCTTGAGCGCGCGCGCGGCCTTGCGCGCGGCGGCGATCATGACATTGAGCAAAGCTGAGTGGTGCATGGGCGGCCGGTTTTATCTGCTGTCATCACCCGCGGAAGCGGGTGATCCAGTACGCCCTGCGCTCGCCGACTGTCTCGGCGACAGGGATTACAGGATGCCCCGCTTTCGCGGGGCATGACAAGAAGAGGGGGGTCTGCCCGCGCAGACGCTTGGCGTCAAGGCCGCATCGCCACCACGGTCGACAGCCACTTCTTGGCGGCCTTGTCGGCGGCATCGCGCACCGCCTGCGTCTGCTTGCTGGCGAACAGGTCGAGCTCGGGATCGCTGGCGCCGCCCGCCTTGGAGACGATGTGCCATTTGATCGCTTCGGTCGGATCGGCGGGCATGCCGCGCCCGGCCATCAGTATGCGCGCCAGCCGGTTCTGCGCGATCGCGCTGCCACGTTGCGCCGCGCGCAGGATAAGCTGCGCGGCCGCGGTCTCGTCCTTCGCAACGCCTGTGCCGTTGAATTGCGCGATGGCATATTCGACCATGGCGTCGAGATTGCCGGCGACCGAGGCTTGGCCCATCAGGCGCATGGCTTCGCCAAGGTCCTTTGGCACGCCGCGCCCTTCCTTGAGCATGGTGGCGAGCGCGTATTGCGCTTCCGAATTTCCGGCCGCGGCAGCCGAGCGGAACAATTCGGCGGCGCGCTTGAAATCCTGCGGGAACTGTTCGCCTTGCAGATAGAGCAGGCCGAGATCGTAGGCGGCCACCGGGTGGCCGAGCTTGGCGGCGGCCGCCAGCAGGCGCGCGCCTTCATCGCGGTCGCGCTTACCGGCGCGGCCTTCGAAATTGAACATCGCCAGCGCGAACATGGCGTCGCGGTCGCCGAGCCCGGCGGCTTGCTTGTACCACTGCGCCGCCTTCGCGTCGTCGCGGCCGACGCCGAGCCCTTGCGCGTATATTTCGCCGAGCAGGGTCATCGCCGGCGTGTCGTTTTGCTGCGCGCGCTTGCTGGCTTCGGCGAGCGCGGTCAAATAGAGGCCGCGTTGAAAGGCGCCATAGGCGAGGTCGATATTGCTGTTTTCCGCCGGGGCGGCGGCAGGAGCGGCCGGCGGTGGCGCATTTTTTTTTGAGGGTTGCGCCAATGCCGGCGCGGCGAGAACGATCATGGCGGCGGCGAACGCTAAGTTCCTGCTGTGCCAGGTGCCGTTCATAGCGCGGTCTCCGGCAAGCTTATGTGCTGCGCCGCGCCGGCAATCGCCGCCGCGATGTTGTGGGAATCGCGCCAGACCCAATCGTCAAATGAACCGCCGAGCGCGATAAAATCGGCGCCGGCTTTCACCAGTTGCGCGACTTCCTCGATGCTGGCGGCAAATCCGACACACGGCGCCTCGAACACTTCCGCCCACCAGGCGATACGCTCCTCGATGGATCCGAAAGCCGGTCGCTCGCCGGCCGCATTCGGCTCGCCGAACATCACGTAGTCGGCGCCTTGCTCGGCTGCGGTCATGGCGTCGTGGCGCGTCTTCAATCCGCCGGCGCCGGCAATTCGCTCCGGCTTGAGCTGCGCGATTGCCGCGCTGAATTCTGCGTTGCCGGTCAAATGCGCGCCGTCGGCGCCCGCGCGCGCGACCAGATCGGCATGACCGTCGATCAGCAGCGCCACGTCCTTGCCTTGCACGATGGAGCAAAGCGCCTTGGCACGATCGATCAGCGTGCGCTCGTCGGCCTCCGCCAGGCGCAGCAACACGGCCGCGACGTCGCCGGCGTCAAGGGCTGCGGCAAGCGGGGCCGCGAATGCGGTCGCATCCTCCACCCGAGGCGTCATCAAGTAGAGACGTGGCCGCGGGCGCGGTTCGGCTTTGTTCGGTCGCGATGTCATGGCTCACGCATGCTAGCCCATTCGGGCGGAAGATTGACAAGCCAAGTTGCGTTCGAGTCGCGTTAGCGGGATGCGGCACGGCCGGTCTTTGCGATGCCTGCCAGTTCGCCGGCCAAGCGGGCAATCGCGCTGTCCCAGTCGTCGATGGCCGGCTGGCGGAACAGCCGTGCGCTCGGATACCAGGGTGTATCCTCGCGGTCGAGCATCCAGCGCCAGTCCGGAACCCGGGGCAGCAGAATCCACACCGGCTTGCCCATGGCTCCCGCCAGGTGCGCGACCGCGCTGTCGACCGCGATCACCAGATCGAGCTGCGCGACCGCCGCGGCGGTGTCGGCGAAATCGGCAAGCTCGTGCTCCAGGCGCAGCAGTGCGGGGAAATTGTCGAGCGTGGCCAGATCGGCTTCGCGATATTCACGTTGCAGGCTGACGAATTGGCAGCCCGGCACGGCCAGGAGCGGCGCCAGGCGCGCAAGCGCGATACTGCGATTATGGTCGTTCATGTGCGTCGGTTTGCCCGACCAGACCAGGCCGATGCGCGGCGCCGCGGCGCCGGTCAAACGCGCGCGCCATTTCTCGATGCGCTCGGTGGGCACCCGCAGATACTGCGCCGGCGCGGGGATCGTCGTCAGCGTGGTGCCGAATGCCAAGGGCAGGCTGAGCAGCGGGCAATGCAGGTCGAAACCCGGCAGCGCGTCGGCGCGGCTCACCAAAGCGGCGACGCCTTCGACGGCGCCCAGCAGCGGCATCAGGCTGTCGGGCACTTCCAAGATGATCTTGCCGCCAAGTCCTGCGACCATCGGCAGATAGCGCACGAACTGGATGGTATCGCCGAAACCTTGCTCGGCGTGCAGCAGAATTGTCTTGCCGCGCAAATCCTCACCGCGCCATTGCGGCTGCGCAAAATCGCGCGGCACGGCATCGGCGCGCCGGTGGCGCCATTCATAGCCGCGCCAGCCGGCCGCAAAATCGCCGAGCGACAGGCACAGCAGCCCCTTGTTCCAGTGCGCCTCGGCTAGGTCCGGATCGATCGAGATGGCGCGCTCGAAACTCGCCAGCGCCTCCGCCGCGCGATTGAGCGAGCCCAGCGCATTGCCACGATTGACCAGCGCGTCGGCGTAATCCGGCTTGCGCGCCAGCGCCGCATCGAAGCTCGCCAGCGCGTCGGCCGGCCGGTTCAGATCGAGCAGGGCATTGCCGCGATTGTTGTGGGCTTGCGGATAGTCCGGCTTGAGCGCGAGCGCCGCGTCATAGCTCATCAGCGCTTCGGCCGGCCGCCGCAGGCACCAGAGCGCGTTGCCGCGGTTGTTGAGAATTTCGGCGTAATCCGGCCGGATCGCCAGCACGCGCTCAAAACTGGCGAGCGCTTCCGCGAAGCGCCCGAGCGCGTGCAGCAGGTTGCCCTGGCCGATCAGCGCATCGACACGCTTGCCATCGATTGCCAGCGCGCCGGCGTAACTCGCCAGCGCGTCGGCCGGGCGATCGAGCCGCCGCAGCGCGCCGGCGCGATTGATCAGCGCGTCGATATAGTCGGGCCGGAGCGCGAGCGCCTGGTCGTAGCTCGCCAGCGCCTGCGCGAACCGGCCGAGTTCGATCAGCGCGTTGCCGCGGTTGTTGAGCGCTTGCGGATAGCCGGGGCGCAGGGCTAGTGCGCGCTCGAAGCTCGCCAGCGCCTCATCGGTTCGCCGCAACGCGCGCAACGTATTGCCGCGATTGTTGAGCGCCTCGGCATAGTCCGGCTTGAGCGCGATGGCCGCGTCGTAGCTCGCCAAGGCTTCGTCGTGGCGCTCCAGCACCGCCAGCACCAGGCCGCGATTGGAATGTGCCGGGCCGCTGCGCGCATTGGCGGCAAGCGCCTGTCCGATCAGGCGCAACGCCTCGGCCTGTTGGCCGCGCTGATGCATCAGCACGCCGTAGAGATGCAGCGCGTCGAAATGATCGGGCTGCGCCGCGATAATATCCCGGTAGAGCGTTTCAGCCTCGCGCAACTGACCGCGCTGATGATGCGTGCTGGCGCGCCGCAGCATGTCGGCGAGATCGGCCGGCGCGGGGTTCGGCGTTGGCTGCGGTTTGTTCATGGGCGAATCACGCGCAAGATTATGCGCCCGCAGCGCCGGCGTCCAAGTTGGCAGCCAAATCGGTCGCCTTGCACATGGACGCATCAAGCCGGCCTCGCTAGAGCGCATTCCGTTTATTAGAATCGGGAGCGCGCTCTAGATTCTTGATTTGATCGCATTTTCTACGGCGAACCGGTTCCCACTTCGCCGGAAAATGCTCTAGCATTGCCGCAAAGCCCGTCAAAAAAGGATGCGGGGAAATGCTCAAAGACCTGCCCAAGTTCGTAACATTGCGCTTTTCGTTGCTGCCGGTCTGCCTGATGGCGTGGTTGACCGCGCAGCCGGCCGCGGCTGCCGACTATCCGAGCCGCGCCATCAGGATGGTAGTGCCGTTCGCGCCCGGCGGCGGCACCGACGTGCTCGGCCGCATTATCGGGCAACGCCTGTCCGAGCAATGGGGCCAGGCGGTGGTGGTGGAAAATCAGCCGGGCGCCTCCGGCGGCATCGGCACGCGCGCCTTCGTCAAGGCGGAGCCGGACGGCTACACAATATTGATGGCCTCGACCGGCGCGCTGATGGCGGCTTCGGCGGCGTTGGCGCCGGATGGCCATTTCGACGTCAATAAATTTTTCGCGCCGATCACCGCGGTGGCGGCGCCGCCTTATCTGCTGGTGATCAATCCCGATGTGAAGGCCAACACGACGGCCGAGCTGATCGAGCTGGCGCGCGAGAAGCCGAAGGCGCTGTCGTTCGGGTCATCGGGCATCGGCGCTGCCTCGCATCTGTCGGGCGCGCTGTTCCAGAAGGATGCGCATATCGAACTCCTGCACGTGCCCTACAAGGGCACCGGGCCGGCGGTCACCGATCTCTTGGGTGGGCGCATCGACATGATGTTCTCGCCCTCGACCACGGTGCAGGCCTTCGTGGCGAGCGGCAAGCTCAAGGCGCTCGCCGTAACCGGCGCCCGGCGCTCGAAGTTTTTCCCGGACGTGCCGACCGTGGCGGAAGGCGGACTGCCCGGCTACCAGTCGGTCGGCTGGTTCGGTCTGCTGGCGCCGGCGCATACGCCGCCGGACATTGTTGCGAAGTTGAACAAGGCGGTGGTGGCGATCATGGCGACGCCGGAGGTCAAGGACCACATGGCCAAGCTCGGCGCCGAGCCGGAGCCGCAGACGCCGGAGGAATTCGGCCACTACATCAATGCCGACGTGACGAAATGGTCGGCGCTGGTCAAGGAGCAGGGCATCACGATTCCGGGCGCGGCGAAGTGAGCAAAACGTGAGTGGACGTGTCGCGCTTTCCCTCCCCCGCGAAGCGTGGGGAGGGTCGGTGAGCATCGCGGTCAGCGATGCGAACCGGGGTGGGGGCTTCGTTACGCCGTTCGCGCGCGCCCCCCCACCCCCGACCCCTCCCCACCACTCGCGAGTGCTCGTGGGGGGAGGGGAGTTGAGAGGCAACGCCATTCTCACTTCGGCATCGGCACCGGGCCCATGTCCTTCGGCACCTTGTAACCCTTCTGTACGGCGGGGCGCGCGGCGATGGCCTCGTACCAGCGCCGCACATTTGGATAGAGCTTCATGTCGACGGTCTGCCATTCGAAGCGGGAGATCCACGGCCAGATCGCTATGTCGGCGATCGAATAGTCGCCGGCGACGAAGTCGCGACCTTCCAGCTGCGTGTTGAGCACTTTGTAGAGCCGGTGCGCCTCCTTGAGATAGCGCTCCTCGGCATAAGGCGCCTTGCCGGGATTATATTTCACGAAGTGATGCACCTGGCCGAGCATGGGACCCGGTCCGCCCATCTGCCACATCAGCCATTCGATCACCTTGTAGCGCCCCTCGCCGGATTTCGGCAGCAGCCTTCCCGTCTTGTCGGCGAGATAGATCAGGATCGCGCCCGACTCCATCAGCGACATGTTGTTGTCGCTATCGACAATGGCCGGGATGCGGTTGTTGGGCGAAATCTTGAGGAACTCCGGCTTGAACTGCTCGTCCTTCGAAATATCGACGGCGTGCACGGTGTAGGGCAGGCCGAGTTCCTCCAGGGCGATGGAAACCTTGCGGCCGTTGGGCGTGGTCCAGGTGTAAAGATCGATCACGGGGGTGTCCTCATATTAGATCGATGGAGATTGGAACGTCATGGCAGGGGAGCGCGTTGTCGGCGGAGTTCCCTTTAGCAGGAGGCGACCATGAAGCTCAATGTATTTACTCTCATTCTTGCGGCGTCGGCATTCGGCGCGGTGGCCGCGAATGCGGACGAACTCGTGATCAAGGAGCGCGTGGCTCCGGGCGTGACGATTCAGGAGCGCGTCGGGTCGCCGTCGGTGATTGTGCGCGAGCGTGAAACAACCGGCTGGCGCGACCGTGACGACTGCACGACCAAGACCGTGCGCAAGACCGACGCCGATCACGACTCGACAAAGGTCGTCAAGACGACCAAGTGCGACTGACGTTGCCAGCCAGCGAAGGCTGAATGAATTGAGAGGGCCGCGCTTTGGCGCGGCCTTTTAAAATATCCGCGTCCCCGGCGGAACTTCGGGCCGGCAGCGGCGTTGATGCTGGCATTCAATGCCGAATGCCGGAGGCAATCTTTATGAAGCTCAATGTTCTCGCTTTGGCGCTGGCGGCGACCGCGTTCGGTTCGCTCGCTGCCACCGCGCAGACCACCATCATCGAAGAGCGCCGTGCTCCGGTGGTAATCGAGCGTCGCGTAGCGCCTCCGCCGGCGATCGTGGTGGAAACTCCAGCGCCTACGGTTGAGACTCAGAGCAGCGTGCCGATCCTGCTTGGCACGCAGAACACGACAACGCGCACCGAGTCGGTTGGCGCAGGCGTGGAATGCACGACCAAGACGGTGCAAAACAATACCCTTCTGGGCTCGAACAGCAGCACCACGCGAGGCTGCAACTAAAATCTTTCAGGCGAAGTGCGTAGGAAAAGGCCGCGTTGTTCACGCGGCCTTTTTCATTCTGTGGCGCGGCGGTGAATTACGCCGCCTTCTTTTCCAAATCCGCCTTCCACTGCCCGAGCGAGGCGAGGCCGTTCATCTTGGCGCGATGCGAGAAGGCGCGCTGGGCGGCGGCGACATTTTCCGATTTGCCGCCCCATGCCTTTTGCGGCGCGTGCTGCAGCGCGCGACCGTAAGAGAAGGTGAGCGCCCAGGGCAGGTTGCCGATCCGGTTCATGGCGTCGAGATGGGCGGTGGCCTCTTCGTCCGATTGGCCGCCCGACAGGAACGCGATGCCGGCAACCGCCGCCGGCACGCAGATTTTGAGAACGGTCACGGTCTTTTCCGCAACTTCCTCGACGCCGGCGCGCGATGCGCATTTTTTGCCGGAGATCACCATATTGGGTTTGAGCACCATGCCTTCGAGCATGACATGGGCGTCGAATAATTCGTTGAATGTGGTTTTCAGCACCCGCTCGGTGACGGCGAAGCAGCGGTCGATGTCGTGGTCACCGTCCATCAGCACTTCCGGCTCGACGATCGGCACGATCTGCGCCTGCTGGCAGAGCGCGGCATAGCGCGCCAGTGCATGGGCATTGGCTTTGATGCAATTGTAGCTCGGAATGCCCTTGCCGATATCGATCACCGCCCGCCATTTGGCAAAGCGCGCGCCGGCCTCGTAATATTTCGGCAGCCGGGCTGCGAGTTTGTCGAGGCCGGCAGTCACCACTTCGCCCGGGCAGAACGGCAGCGCTTGCACGCCTTCATCGACCTTGATGCCGGGGATGGCGCCGGCCTGTTTGATGATGTCGACCAGCGGGGTGCCGTCCTTGGCTTTCTGCCAGATGGTCTCGTCATACAGGATGACGCCGGAGATGTGGTTCTTCATCGCCTCGCCGGTGCGGAACATCAGCTCGCGATAGTCGCGGCGGTTGTCCTCGGTATTCTCGGTCCCAATGGCGTCGAAGCGCTTCTTGATCGTTCCGGTCGACTCGTCGGCCGCCAGAATGCCCTTGCCGGGCGCGACCATGGCGCGCGCCACTTTGTTGAGTTCATCGAGATTCATTGTCTCCTCCATCAATTCCCTAGCGATCCGGGGTCTGCAGCGCATCACACCCTTCGGGTGCGCTGCACAGCGCCCGGGATGACGGCGAACTAAGGTTTACCGTCATTTTACCCTCAAAACCTCGACCCCCGGCAAGGGCTTGCCCTCCAGCCATTCCAGGAATGCGCCGCCGGCGGTCGAGACATAAGTCAGCCGATCGACCACGCCCGCGACATTGAGCGCCGCCACCGTGTCGCCGCCGCCCGCTACCGAGACAAGCTTTCCGGCTGCGGTGAGTTCCGCCGCCGCTTCCGCCACTTCGACCGTGCCGTTGTCGAACGGTTCCATCTCGAAAGCGCCGAACGGGCCGTTCCACACCAATGTTTTCGAACGCGCCAGTACCGAGACCACCTGCTCGATGCTGCGCGGGCCGATATCCAGGATCATGTCGTTGGTGCCGACTTTGTCGACATCGACCACGCGCGAGGGCGCATTTGCCTCGAATTTTTCCGCCACCACGGCGTCGACCGGCAGCACGATCTCGCGCTTGGCGGCCTTGGCCTCGGCCATGATCTTCTGCGCGGTGGCGACCAGATCGGGCTCGGCAAGGCTTTTCCCAATACTTTTGCCGAGCGCCAGCAAAAAAGTATTGGCCATGGCGCCGCCGATGATCAGCACGTCGACTTTTTGCAGCAGATGGCCGAGCAGGTCGAGCTTGCTGGAAATCTTGGCGCCGCCGACGATTGCCGTGAGCGGGCGCGCCGGCTTGCCGAGCACTTTCTCGAAGGCTTCCAGCTCCGCCTGCAAGGTCCGCCCGGCATAAGCCGGCAGCAGATGGCCGAGCCCTTCGGTCGAGGCATGAGCGCGGTGCGCGGCCGAGAAGGCATCGTTGACCCAGATGTCGCCGAGCTTGGCCAGCGACGCAACAAATGCCGGATCGTTCTTTTCTTCGCCGGGATAAAAGCGCGTGTTCTCCAGGCAGACAATGTCGCCTGGCTTCATCGCCGCCACCGCGCGTTCGGCCACCTCGCCGATGCAGTCGTCGACGAATTTGACCGGCCGCTTGATAATGTGGGCGACTTCGGCGGCCACCGGCTTGAGCGAATTCTTGGGGTCGCGCCCTTTGGGGCGGCCGAAATGCGACAGCAGGATCACCTTGCCGCCCTTGGCGGCGATCTCGGTGATGGCGGGCGCCATGCGCTCGATGCGGGTGGCGTCGGAGACAACGCCGTTTTCGACCGGCACGTTGAGGTCAACGCGCACCAGCACGCGCTTGCCCTTCACGTCGACGTGGTCGAGCGTTCTGAACGCATTCATGAGCCGCCCCAGCGCGCCTGATCGTTAGAGCAATTTCCCCATCGCCACGGCGGTGTCCGCCATGCGGTTGGAGAAGCCCCATTCGTTGTCGTACCACGACATCACGCGCACCAGCGTGCCGTCCATCACCTTGGTCTGGTCCATGTGGAAGATGGAGGAGTGCGGGTCGTGGTTGAAGTCGATCGAGACATTGGGCTGCGTGGTGTAGCCGAGGATGCCCTTGAGCTGCTGCTCGGCTGCCCGTTTGATCGCGCCGTTGACTTCGTCTTTGGTGGTCGCGCGCTTGGCGACAAATTTGAAATCGACCACCGACACATTGGGCACCGGCACGCGGATCGCCACGCCGTCGAGCTTGCCGGCAAGCTCAGGCAGCACCAGGCCGACGGCCTTGGCGGCGCCGGTCGAAGTCGGGATCATCGAGAGCGCCGCGGCGCGGCCGCGATAGAGATCCTTGTGCATGGTGTCGAGCGTGGGCTGATCGCCGGTATAGGCATGGATGGTCGTCATGAAGCCCTTGTCGATGCCGATGGCGTCATTGAGCACCTTGGCGACCGGCGCCAGGCAATTGGTGGTGCAGGACGCGTTGGAGACGATTTTGTGGTCCTTGGTCAGCTTGTCGTGGTTGACGCCGTAGACGACCGTCAGATCGGCGCCTTCGGCCGGCGCCGACACCAGCACGCGCTTGGCGCCGGCGGTCAGATGCATAGAGGCCTTGTCTTTGGCGGTGAAAATGCCGGTGCATTCCATCGCTATGTCGACGCCGAGCTCCTTCCACGGCAGCGTGGCGGGGTCCTTGATGGCGGTGACCTTGATGGCGCCGTTGCCGACGCTGATGGTGTCGCCGCTGACGGTGACGGTGCCGGGGAAGCGGCCATGCACGCTATCGAATCGCAGCAGATGCGCATTGGTCTCAACGGGCCCAAGATCGTTGAGCGCGACGATTTCGATGTCGGTGCGGCCCGACTCGGCGATAGCACGCAGAACATTGCGGCCGATGCGGCCGAATCCATTGATGGCAACGCGGACGGTCATTTTATGTCGCTCCCGGTCTTGCAAGCTTTCATGGCCGAATTGGACCACGTCGCATATTGATGCAAATCAACTTTTCTCAAGCTTGCGCATGGCCGCTTCGGCCACCCGCTCTGGCGTAACGCCGAAGTGCTTGTAAAGGTCCTTGTAGGGCGCGCTGGCGCCGAACGTGTTCATCCCGATGAAGAGGCCGTCGGAGCCGATCACGGCGTCCCAGCCTTGGCGGATGGCGGCTTCCACGCCGATTTTCACTTTCGCATCGCCGATGACCGCGCGGCGCGCGGCTTCCGGCGCCTCCATGAGCAGTTCGAAACAGGGCACCGACACCACCCGCGTGGCAATGCCCTTGGCGGCGAGCAGCTTTTTGGCGTCCACCGCGATCGAGACTTCCGAACCGGTGGCGAAGATCGAGACGTCCACATGGCCGTCCGCACCGGCGATCTCGTAGGCGCCGGCGGCGCAACGATTTGTCGCAAGGAAATTCTGCGAAAGCTGCGGCAGGTTCTGCCGTGTCAGCGCCAGCACGCTGGGTCGGCCCTTTGCCTCAAGGGCCAACTGCCAGCACTCGGCGGTCTCCACCGCGTCGCAGGGGCGGAACACCATCAAATTCGGGATCGCGCGCAAAGCGGCCAGATGCTCGACCGGCTGATGGGTGGGGCCGTCCTCGCCCAGCCCGATGGAGTCATGCGTCATCACATGGATGACGCGGATGCCCATCAGCGCGGCCAGGCGGAGCGCCGGCCGGCAGGAGTCGGAGAACACCAGGACGGTGCCGGAATAGGGGATGATGCCGCCATGCAGCGCCATGCCGTTCATGGCCGACGCCATGGCGTGCTCGCGTATGCCGTAATGGATGAAGCGGCCGGCATAGTCGGCGGCCGACATCGCCTTCATCGATTTGGTGCGCGTATTGTTGGAGCCGGTGAGGTCGGCCGAGCCGCCGATCATTTCCGGCAGCGCCGGGATCAGGCTTTCGAGCGCGAATTCGCAGGCGGTTCGGGTGGCGATTTCCTTTGGGCTCGCGGCCAGGCTCGCTTTGATCGCAGCGACAGCGTCGGCAAACGCCTGCGTCGGCAGATCGCCCGCCATGCGGCGAGTGAATTCCGCGCGTTGCGTCGCATCGAGCGCGGCGAGACGCTTGCTCCAGTCGGCATGCGCGGGTTTTGAGCGCTCACCAGCCTTGCGCCATGCGCTTAAGATATCGGCGGGCACTTCGAATGGCGCGGAGCTCCAGCCGAGCTTCTCGCGCGCGCCTTTGATTTCGTCGGCGCCCAAGGGTGAACCGTGCGCCGAGGATTTGCCGGCCTTGTTGGGCGCGCCGAAGCCGATCGTCGTTTTGCAGGCGATCATCACCGGCTTGTCGGAGGCTTGCGCCATCTCCAGTGCCGCCGTAATCGCAGCGGGGTCGTGGCCGTCGATGCGGCTGGCGTTCCAGCCGGCGGCTTCGAAGCGCTTCACTTGGTCGACGCTATCGGACAGCGACAGCGCGCCGTCGATGGAAATGCCGTTGTCGTCGAACAACACGATCAGCCGGTTGAGCTTGAGATGGCCGGCAAGCGCGATCGCTTCCTGGCTGATGCCTTCCATCAGGTCGCCGTCGCTGGCGAGCACATAGGTTTTGTGATCGACGATGCCGCCGAATTCCGCCGCCAGATGGCGCTCGGCAATCGCCATGCCGACCGCATTGGCCAGCCCTTGGCCGAGTGGGCCGGTGGTGGTCTCCACGCCCGGCGCGTGACCGTATTCCGGATGACCGGCGGTGATCGAGCCGAGCTGACGGAAGCGCTTGATCTGATCGATCGTCATCACCGGATAGCCGGTGAGATAGAGCAGCGCATACAGCAGCATCGAGCCGTGGCCGGCCGACAGCACGAAGCGGTCGCGGTCGGGCCAGGCCGCATCGGCCGGATCGAATTTCAGGAAGCGACTGAACAGCACGGTGGCGATGTCGGCGGCGCCCATCGGCAGGCCCGGATGGCCGGATTTCGCCTGCTCGACGGCATCCATCGCCAGAGCGCGGATGGCATTGGCCATGCCGGCATGGGCGGAACTGGCGGCCGCTTGCTCGCGGCGCGCTGTGGGCGCGACGGCGGCGGTCGACGAAGCGTTTGCACTCATGGAAAAGGCCTGTTTGCGTGCGGTGGATAGCATGTAAGCCCTTTGAGTCAATGTAACGGGGCCGTTGCCGGGCAGCCATGCACAGGGCAGGCAAAACAGCGGGGTAAATCGCCCCGCAAGCGTTGACGCAAAGGTCGCCCAGCACGTAAGCTTCTTCGCTTAAACATTTGCCGCCGCAAGATTTTTCGGGGTAGCGGAGCATGGCAATGGCACGCTGGCGATGACAGTCCGGCCATGAGCGAAGAAAGCGCAGTCGATACGGCCGTGAAACGTCTGGCGCTGGCGCTCGACGCGCTCGATGCCGCTGTCGAGCGCCGGCGCGAGGCCGACCGCGGCGAGGACGCACTCGTTGCCCAGGTGCAGGCGCTCGGGCTGGACCGCACCCGGCTGGCCGACAGCCTCGACGGCGAGACCGCGCGCTCGCGCAAGCTGGAAGCCACCAACCGCCAGATCGCGCAGCGCCTGGACGCGGCCATCGCCTCGATCCAGTCGGTGCTGGACGACCGGGAGTAGAATCATGGCCCAGGTCAACGCCGCCATTGCCGGCCGCCAGTTCCGTCTCGCCTGCGAGGACGGGCAGGAGGAGCATCTGCAGGCGCTGGCCAAGGATATGGACGCGCGCATCGCCGAATTGCGCAAGAAATTCGGCGAAATTGGCGACACCCGCCTGACGGTGATGGCCGGGCTGATGGTGGCGGACGAACTGGCCGAGGCGGCGCGCCGCATCCGCCTGCTGGAGGAGGAGACCTCGGCGCTGCAGGACGCCCGCGTGGTCGCCTCCGATCGCGCCAAGACGGCATCGAGCGCGGTGGCCGGCGCCTTCAATTCGGCCGCCGAGCGGCTGGAAGGCATCACCAAGAAGCTCAACCAGAGCCTGGGCAATGGCGTGGCGATTGGGTGAGAGCTTTCTTCCCTCTCCCCGCAAGAGCGGGGCGAGGGAGTAGAAGCGCCATGGCGCTTGCCCTCCCGACTCACTACATTCCCCGGGCGGGGCTGTGGGGCGCGACGGAGTTACATTCCCCGGGGCCTTACGATCCTATCGGGAGCTGTCCCTGGCCGGGCTCGTGGGCTCGGTCATATGGCGCCCACCTACAACAGTAGGTTCCCGGGATCATACTCCGACGGCCTTCGCGGCTCCGCACTGTTTTCTCTTGCCGGCCTCTCGCCGTCACCCTGAGGTGCGAGCGACCGAAGGTCGCGAGCCTCGAAGGGCGACGGCCGTTCATCCTTCGAGGGCCGCTTCGCGGCCACCTCAGGATGACAGATTTGGTTCAGGCGGATTTCTCCAACTCTAAGGATCCCCTCCGCGCCGCCGCTCTCGCGCTGCGCGACGCATTGCCTCCGGCTGAGCGCCAGGCGGCGGCGGAAGCAATTGCCGGCCGCGCGTTCCCGATCGAGCTGAAGCCGGGCATGATCGTCTCTGGCTTCTCGTCGCTAAAGAGCGAGATCAATCCGCTGCCGCTGCTGCGGAAACTCTCTGACGCCGGCGCGCATCTGGCGCTGCCAGTCGTGCAAGGGCGCGGCCAGCCACTGATCATGCGGGCCTGGAAATTCGGCGATCCGTTCAAGGCCGGGCAGTGGGGCATCCGCGAGCCGATGCCGGAGGCGCCCGAACTGGCGCCCGACATTCTCATCGTACCGCTTGCCGCCTTCGACCGCGCCGGCCACCGCATCGGCTACGGCGCCGGTTATTACGACATGACCATCAATGCCTTGCGCGCCAAGAAGAAAGTGATCGCTATCGGCATTGCTTTCGCCGCGCAGGAAATTCCCCAGGTTCCCGCCACGGAGCGCGACGAACGGCTCGATCTCGTGCTAACGGAGCGCGAGGTGATTGATTTTCGTCGCGCATGATCCCGAAAAGCATGTCCTCGACTTGATCGGGGATGGCAACCGGTTTTCGGATAAGATCATGCGCTAAAAAATGAGACCATGCAGTTATGCGTATCCTCTTCATCGGCGATATTGTCGGACGCTCGGGGCGCACCATCGTCAACGCGCGGCTGCCGGGGCTGATCACGGACTGGAAGCTCGATCTGGTCGTGATCAACGGCGAAAACGCCGCCGGCGGCTTCGGCATCACCGAGGCGATCTACCACGAGTTGATCGACGCCGGCGCCGACGCCATCACGCTCGGCAATCACGCCTGGGACCAGCGCGAGGCGCTGGTGTTCATCGAGCGTGCGCCAAAGCTGATCCGCCCGGTCAATTATCCGAAGGGCACGCCCGGGCGCGGCGCCGCTCTCATCGATGCCAAGAACGGCCAGCGCGCGCTGGTGATCAACGCCATGGGCCGCGTCTTCATGGATGCGCTCGACGATCCGTTCGCCGCGGTCGAGCGCGAACTTGCCGCCTGTCCGCTTAAATCCGGCGCCGATGCCATCGTGCTCGACATGCATTGCGAGGCCACCAGCGAAAAGCAGTCGATGGGCTATTTCGTCGACGGCCGCGTCAGTCTGATGGTCGGCACCCATACCCATGCGCCGACCGCCGACCATCGCATCATGCCGGGACGCAGCGCCTTTGTGTCGGACGTCGGCATGACCGGCGATTTCGATTCGTGCATCGGCATGACCAAGGACGAGCCGCTCAACCGCTTCCTGCGCAAGCTGCCGGGCGGCAAGTTTGAAGCCGCCAGCGGGGCGGCCACGCTGTGCGGCCTGGCGGTGGAGACCGACGACGCCAGCGGGCTGGCGCTTAAAGTCGGCGCGGTGCGGCTCGGCGGCATTCTGGAAGAGGCCAGGCCGGCGTTTTGGGAATAGCGCCAAACGCCGCTCATTCCCGCGCAAGCGGGAATCCAGCGCCAAACAATTGACGTGTCAGTTCTCCTCCCTGGGTCCCCGCTTTCGCGGGGACGAGCGGAAAAGGTTGACCGCGACTCGCCGCGGTGATTCGGTATGTGATGGTGATTCGCCGGTTTGTGCTCGCGCCCGGCACGCGACCTCGGCACGGCGGGAATGACCTTAAACCTCAATCGCGATCTGGCGCTGGAAACCACACCCGACTTCGCGACGGACGTAGCGCTTGCGAGCAATGCGCGCGCCGAACTCGCCGCCCAGTTCATCCCGGCCGGCTCGCGTGTGCTCGATCTCAGCCGCGACGGCGGCAATCTGGAAAAATTTCTGCCGAACGGCTGCAGCTATAAGGGCTGCGAGGTCGGGGCGAACGATTTCCCGGCCCAGGCGGCGGCGCAATCCGACATCGTGGTCATGCTCGGCGCGCTCGAGCGGATCGCCGATGTCGAGAGCTTCTTCACTCACCTGCGCTTCTGCAAGCAGGACGTGGTCTTGAGCTATAGCGCGACCGATCTCTCGGGAGCCTACGACCGCGTAGCGCTCGGCTTCGTCAATCACCTGAGCTTCCTCGATCTCGCGACGCTGTTCGATCGCTACGGCTTTCGCATCGCATGCAGCACGCCGATCGACGACATGCAGGTGCTGATGCGGCTGACGCCGACCGAAAAGCTGATGCCGATGACGCCCTGCAGCGTCGCGGTGGTGTCCTACAACGACATCGGCAATTTCGGCGACCGGCTCGGCACTCACATGATCAATGCGCTGCTGCCGGGCGAGGCCGAGGTGCACCACCTGACCTTCAGCACGCTCGATCGGGCGCGCGAAAAATACGATCTGGTGGTGCTCGGCATCGGCAACAGCATTTTCGCGCCGTTGCTGACCGACGATCTGCTGAACGTCGTCAAGCGCGGCAAGGCGGCGATCGGAATCTTCGGCACGCAGTACCGCGAACTGATGCCACGGCCGGCGCTCGACCGGCTGATCGAACGGCTCGACACCTGGTTCGCGCGCTACGAGGACGACATCCTGATGTACGGCCGCGGCCGCAGCAACGTGATGCATCTCGGCGATTGGCTGATCGATCAGTTTCCGATGAGCCAGCCTTGCATTGACGATCCGCTGCAGATCGTCGAAATGATCCGGGACGATCACGCGCTCGACCGCGCCATCCAGATCATCCAGCTGCACAAGCAGGTCTATTCCACGCGGCTGCACCCGCTGCTGTGCGCGCTGACCTCGGCGGAGCGGGTGGCTTATTCCGAGCAGCCGGACCGGCAGATGCCGCACATCGTTTCCGGCAAGTTCCGCAGCATGCTGATCGATATATTCGGCCGCAGCTATCCGGAAAACCAGTTCTTCGCGGTCGATCGCGGCGCGGTCGCCCGCTACAAGGCGCGCGTGCATCGCAACGTCGCCAAGGTCGGCGAGCGGATCGACGCCATTCTGCGCAATGTGGCGGTGGCGGCGGGCTGACCTCGTTATTGCGGGGCGCGGCCACACGGAGTGTTTATTTTTCCAACGTTCCAGCCTATATAGCCGCCTGCATCAATATCAGCGCAGCGTGTGATTATGGCCGGCCATTCCCAATTCAAGAACATCATGCACCGCAAGGGGCGCCAGGATAAGGTGCGCTCCAAGCTGTTCGGCAAGCTGGCGCGCGAAATCACCGTGGCGGCCAAGATCGGGATGCCCGACCCTGCGTTCAACCCGCGCCTGCGCGCCGCCATCCTGGCTGCCCGCGCCGAGAACATGCCGAAGGACAATATCGAGCGCGCCATCAAGAAGGCGTCCGGCAACGACGCCGAAAGCTATGACGAAATCCGCTACGAGGGCTACGGGCCGGGCGGCGTGGCGGTGATCGTGGAGGCGCTCACCGACAATCACAACCGCACCGCCGGCGAAGTGCGCGCCACCTTCACCAAGAACGGCGGCAACCTCGCCACCACCGGCGCGGTGTCGTTCATGTTCAATCATATTGGCCTGGTCGAATACGACGGCAAGGCGGCCAGCGCCGAGGCTATGCTGGATGCGGCGATCGAAGCCGGCGCCGAGGACGTGACCTCGGGCGAGGACGGTCATCAGATTTTCACCACGCCGGAGACGTTGCGCGAGGTGGCCAAGGCGCTGGAAAGCAAGTTCGGCGAGCCGCGCAAGACCGCGCTGACATGGAAGCCGCAGAATACAGTGGCGCTCGACGACGAAGCCGGCGAGAAGATGCTGAAATTGATCGAACTGCTCGACGACAATGACGACGTGCAGAACGTCTACGCCAATTTCGAGGTGTCTGACGCGCTGGTCGCCAAGATGAGCGCGTAACTCATCTCAGCGCGTCGAACACCGGCATGCTTGCCAGCCCCGCGAAAGCGATGATGACATAGGCGGCGCGCCGGTAGAGCCCCTCACTCGAGCCTTGAAACGAGTAGACGCCGGCGGCCATCGCCAGCGCAAACGGCAGGCCGAGCAGCACCGCGAGTGCAATCGTCTCGCTGGTGAACAGCCCGTTCCAGTAATAGATCACGATCGATAGCGCGGCCTGAGGCAGAAAATAGACCATAATATTGGCGCGCACGGTGGCGGCCTTGTTGGCGCCGCCCAACCAGAAGATCAGCAAAGGCGGTGCGGCGATCTGCACGGCGCCGCCGCCGAAGCCGGCAAGCGCGCCGGTGGCGAGCGAAGCCGGCACCGTCGGCTTGCCATGGTAGCGCCAGCCGGATGTCAGCGCGACGAGCGCGAGCAGCACCAAAGCGACGATGAACCAGCGCAGCACTATGGCGTCGATATAGACCAGTGCCATCGCGCCAATAGGCAGGAAGGCGAAACCGGCGAGCGACACCCAGGCCACCTCGCGCGGATTACATTGCGGCGCGGCGTGGACCGTGAAGGGTAACGAGCAAATTGTGTCGATCAGCAACAGTGTGGCTGCCGCCACGCGCGGCCCATAGACCGCCGAGATCAGCGGCATATAGATCAGCGCCGAGCCGAAACCGCTAAAGCCGCGCACCAGCCCCGCCACGGCGGCGATGACGACCGCGGCGATGAAGCGGCCATCGTGCAGCATGGCGGAAATCGTTGAAAGGTCGGGGAGCGCGTTCAATGGACCATCCGGCTGGGCCACCTTGCTTACCAGGGGTGCGGGGGGCAGGCGAGCCGCCGGAGGTGGCCTCGCGGCCCGGTCCGGCCTAGGCGGGGGCCGCGTTTCAGGGCTATCAACGACCCATGGGCCGGCACCCGATTCGCATTCTCGGAATCGATCCGGGCCTCCGCCATACCGGCTGGGGCCTGATCGAGGCCGACGGCAACCGGCTCATCTACGTGGCCTGCGGCTCGGTGGAAACCAGCGAGCGGGCCTCGCTGGCGCAGCGCCTGGTGACGATCCATGACGGGTTGATCGCGGTGATCGAGAAATATGCGCCGCATGAGGCGGCGGTGGAGCACACCTTCGTCAACGTCAATGCGGCGGCCACCCTCAAGCTCGGCCAGGCGCGCGGCATCGCCATGCTGGTGCCGGCCAAAGCCGGGCTGACGGTGGCGGAATACGCGCCCAATCTGGTGAAGAAAACTATCGTCGGCGCCGGTCATGGCGAGAAGGGCCAGATCCGCATGATGATCGGCGTGCTGTTGCCGCAGGCCGACCCGCAAAGCGAGGATGCCGCCGACGCGCTGGCGATCGCGGTGTGTCATGCGCATCATCGCACGAGCGTGATGTTGAAGGTGGCGGCAAGATGAAAAATTATTCCGTCATTCCGGGACGGCCCGATGGGCCGGACCCGGAATCCAGAGCCACACAATGCCGCTCCTGGATTCTGGGTTCGCTCGCCATAGCGCGTCGAAGACGCACGTTAACGCGCTTATGGCTCGCGCCCCGGAATGACGAAATTGGAAGCGCGCCATGATCGGCAAGCTCAAAGGCATCGTCGACAGCTACGGCGAGGATTACCTCCTGCTCGACGTGCAGGGCGTCGGCTATCAGGTGCATTGCTCGGCGCGCACGCTGGCGTCGCTCCCCGGCCCGGGCGAAGCGGCGATCCTGTCGATCGACACTTACGTGCGCGAGGACCAGATCAAGCTGTTCGGTTTTGCCAGCGACAGCGAACGCGCATGGTTCCGCCTGCTGCAGACAGTGCAGGGCGTCGGCGCCAAGGTGGCGCTCTCGGTGCTGGGCACGCTGACGGTGCCGGACCTCGCCACCGCCATCGCCATGCGCGACAAGGCGACGGTGTCGCGCGCGCCCGGCGTCGGCGGCAAAGTGGCCGAGCGCATCGTCACCGAACTCAAGGACAAAGTGCCGGCCTTCGCCGACATCGATCCGGCCGCCATGCATCTGGCTGGCAGCCTCGACGAAAAGCGGGCGCCGCGGCCGGCGATGGACGCGGTGTCCGCGCTGGTCAATCTCGGCTACGGCCAGCCGCAGGCCGCCGCCGCCATAGCTGCCGCCTCCCGCAGCGCCGGAGAGGGCGCCGATACCGCGACCCTCATCCGGCAGGGGCTGAAGGAGTTGGCGAGATGAGCAGGCTCGTCCACCTCTTGATGCCGATTGTAATCGCCGTCGCCCTCGGGCCATTAATCGCCGGACTGGCGGTCTGTTTGCTCGCAGTCGCCAGCAACATTTTTGACCATGCCGGTTCGCTGCCGATAGCCGATCTGTTCAAGATGTCCGGCGTCTACATAGCTCTCGCTTATCTGGGGGGTGGCGTGATCGCGCTGCTCGCCGGCATACTGGTGTCGGTCTGGATGCTTTCGCGGCCGCCGAACCTGCTCGTCGTCATTGTCGCGGCGTCGGTCGCGACCTGCGGTTATCTCGCCGTCGGTGCGCTCGGATGGCTGGGCCCGGTCGAGTATACCAATGCCCGCAGCAATTTCTTGTTTACGCTGGTGCTAGCCGTCATCGCCGCCGCCGGTTGCTGGCTGCTGACGCGGCGCTATGTGAGATCGCCATGACCACCACACCACGCCGCCTTGTTATGGCCGAGAAACGCGACGACGACGTTGATGCCAGCTTGCGTCCGCAGCGATTGAGCGAATTCATCGGCCAGGAAAAAGCCCGCGCCAATCTGTCGGTGTTCATCGAGGCGGCGCGTGCGCGCCAGGAGGCGCTCGACCATGTGCTGTTCGTCGGCCCCCCGGGCTTGGGAAAGACCACGCTGGCGCAGATCGTAGCGCGCGAACTTGGCGTGAGCTTTCGCGCCACTTCCGGACCGGTCATTGCCAAAGCCGGCGATCTGGCCGCGCTGCTCACCAATCTGGAACCGCGCGACGTGCTGTTCATCGACGAAATCCATCGGCTCAATCCGGCGGTGGAGGAAATCCTCTATCCGGCGATGGAGGATTTCCAGCTCGACCTGATCATCGGCGAGGGACCGGCGGCGCGTTCGGTCAAGATCGAGCTCTCCAAGTTCACTTTGGTGGGCGCGACGACGCGTGCGGGGCTGCTGACCAATCCGCTGCGCGACCGCTTCGGCATTCCGGTGCGGCTTAATTTCTATTC
>JBBRAL010000059.1:0-28100 GCA_038206805.1 Hyphomicrobiales bacterium
GCCTCCACACGCTGCGCAAAATCTTCGTCGCAGCAAGTCCCGCTCAAATAATCGCCTTCCTCGTCCAACTCCTATCCCCAAAACTCCCCGTCAAACCCTTGCTGTCTTTGGCTTTTCGATAGCGAGTCGAGTACGATGGCCCGGCTGTGAAGCCGGGCTTTTGTATTTGATAGCGAGGCTTGCGACTTGGCTTTCGTTATTTGGCCACGCGCAGCTTGGTCAGGTTGGTGCCGATCGCGTTGAACGTCGTCAAGATCTGGCTCGCCGAGGTCAACAGGAAGAACTTCGTCGAATCGCTGGCGCAGCTTTGCAGCAGGGACGAGGTCGGATCGCCGCCGGTATTGACCTGGATGGTGTACAGCGTGTAGCCGGCGGCCTTGATGTTGGCGCAGGTCAACGCTTGGCGCGCGTCAATCGACGACTGGCTGCTGTACCAGCGATCCTGCGTGTTCAAACCGTCGGTCAGCAGGATGATGACCTGCTGGTACTGATAGCTTGTATCCATTGTCGGCACGGTGAACGGCCCGCCGCCCACCAGCGACAGCCAGCCGAGCTGCAATCCGATCGCCTGGTTGGTATTGCCGGCCGGCGACATGTTGTTGACCAGCGTATTCATGCCCGTCCAGTCGTAACTCAAGTTCTTCACCGCTTGCGGGCACGAGCCGTATTGCTCGGCGGCGTAAAGCGATGCCGGGATGGTGGGGTCGGCGGCGGCGACGGTGGTGTCGTAATTGCTCGAACTCGGCGCGGTCGAATTGCCGCGGTCGACGACGCAGCCGTTCCAGGTGGAATGCGCATCGGGCGTCCAGACGGCCGTACTCCAGACCCCTGGCGTCCACGCCCCGGCGGTCCAGGTTCCTGCGGGCGTCCACACGCCGGCTGTCCAGACACCATTACTCCAGGTATCGCCCTTCGACGTGCACTTGCTTTGGGTCGTCCACTTCGTATTTGAGCATTCTGCCGCGGCGGTGCAGGAACTCTGGCTCGAATGGCCAGAGATCGAGCAGACGCCGGCGCCGGTGCAGCTGCCCTGGCTGTTGTAGCCCGAGATCGAGCAACTGGCCGTCGTGCAGGTGCTCTGGGTCGTGCGGCTCGATATCGAGCAAGTGCCGGCGCCCGTGCAGGTGCTCTGGGTCGAGTAGCTCGACAGCGAGCAATTGCCCGCGCTCGTGCAACTGCTCTGGCTGGTGTAGCCCGAGATCGAGCAGACGTGTTGCGCGACGCAGGAACTACGCGGCGAATAACCCGATTTGCTGCAGCTGCCGTTATTGGCATCCCAGGAATTGTTATCGGATTGCGCCGAATCGTCCCAGTAGATCCAATTCGAATTCCAGTTGGCGGCGCCGAGATTGACGTCCTTGACGAACGGAACGATCGAGACATAGACGTCGCCATCGCTCGAGGCGGCGTTCTTCAACTGCGTCAGCAGGCTTGCGGTCGCGGTCTTGAGCGCGGTGATCTTGCCATCCTGCGCCATCGATCCGGTATTATCGAGCACCAGCGAAACGCGCAGCCGCGTCGAGCCCCATTTCGACGTCGACGAGCCGTTCACCGGGATGTTGTTGTAGCCGATGATACCGAGGAAAGTGGTGGGCACATTGGCCTGGCCGTTCACGACCACCGTGGATCCGCCAGTGGCGGTGTATGTCGCGCTGATTTGGACGTTCTGGGCTTCCGGCCGGGTAAACAGGGCGTTAAAATAGTTGAGCGCCTCGGTCTGCAAGGCAGTGTTGCTGAGTGTGGCGGCGTCCTTCGCCAGCATCAGCGCGGTGGAGTCGAGCGCGGCCTGCATGGCGGCCTTGACCGAATTGGCGTGGCTGTAGTCGACGGCAAAGCCGACGCTGCCGATGATCGGCAAGGTGGCCAACGCAAATGTTATGACGACGTTGCCCGCGCGGGCGGTGCGAAACTCGCACAGCAATCGGCGAAGGCGCACAAAGATGGAATTTTTGGTCATGGCTTAGCCCGCAATGAAATCTTTTTCGGAGCGAATTCTTAAACGCGGGGCATGAAAGGGCAGTAAAATTCACGCTCAGGATAAAGTTAAAAATCGCTAACCATCGCGAAACGGCACGACATGGCTAATCTTTCGCAAATGGAAAAATGGAACAACTGCAACGGCGGGAAAGCTGCCGCTCACTAGGCATCAAGGTACGGAACGAAAAGAGCTCTCGGTACATTGGTCCACCAGCAGTCCGTCCGCGGACAGGAGGTTCCAATGCACTATTCAATTCGCGCAGTAATCGTGGCAGCCGGCCTGTCACTTGTCCTCGGTGTCGTTGCCGCCGATGCGAAGGGTCCCGGACACGGCGGCGCGGGATCGCGGGGCGCCAGCGCTCATGCGTTTAAGGGCGGTAACCCGCCCGGCTTCAGTCATGGCCGCAAGACCGGTTGGACGAATGGCCAGCCTCCGGGATGGAGCAAGGGCAAAAAGACCGGCTGGAACGGCGCCAACAAGCCTCCCGGCTTGGTGGACCGCTAGTTCTCAGGCCCGTGCCTACATCGCGAGCCGCAGGTTTGAGAGCGCCGTGCCGATCTGGTTGAACGTGGTGACGATCTGCGTCGACGACGTCAGCAGGAAGAACTTGCTGGGGTCGCTGGCGCAGTTCTGCAGCAGCGTCGAGGTCGGGTCGCCGCCGGTATTGACTTGCACGGTATAGAGCGTGATGCCGGCGGCCTTGATGTTATCGCAGGTCTTCTGCTGCCGCGTGTCGATCGACGACTGGCTGGTGTACCAGCGGTCCTGGGTGTTCAGGCCGTCGGTCAATAGAATGATGACCTGCTTGTACTGGTAGTTCGGATCCATTGCCGGAATGGTGAAGGGCGAGGCCGTCAATGTTTGCCAGCCCATCTGCAATCCGATCGCCTGGTTGGTATTGCCGGTCGGCTGCATGGCATTGATCTTGTTAGTCAGCGCGGTCCAGTCGTAAGTCAGCCCCATCAACGAAACAGGGCAGGAAGAATACTCCTCGGCCGGGTACAGATTGGCGCCGGCAACGGGCGCATTGTTGGTGGTATCGAAATTCTGGTCGCGATCGGTGACGCAGCCGTTCCAGGTGCTGTGATTGTCCGCCGTCCAGGTCTTGTTATGCGACAGGCAGCTGCTTTGGGTCGTGTAGTTTGTATTGCTGCATTTTCCGTTGTCGGCATCCCACAAGTCCCAGCGAACCCAGGATTGATTATAGTTGCTGGTGCCGACGTTCACGTCCTTGTTGAACGGGACGATCGAAATATAGACGTCGCCATCGTTCACCGCCGCGGTCTTGAGTTGGGTGAGAAGATTTTGCGACGCAGACTTCAGCGCGGTCATTTTGTTGGAGCTCGACATCGATCCGGTATTGTCGAGCACGAGCGCTACCCGCAGCCGGGTGTTGCCCCAGGTCGAAGTCGAGGACGCCGTGATGTGGAGCTGGCTGTAGCCAAGCACGCTGAGAAAATTCGTGTCGATGTTGGCGCTGCCACTGAGCGTCACTTTCGATCCGCCGGCCGACGAATAGGTAGCGGTGACCGCGACGTTCTTGGCGTCTGCGCGAGTGAACAGGGCATTGAAGGTGTTGGTTGCCGCGGTCTGCAAGTCGGCGCCGGATTGGGTCGCCGCGGTCTTCGACAGCATCAACGCGGTCGAATCAAGCGCGGCTTGGAATGCCGTTTTGGTCGCGCTGGCGCGGCTGTAATCCACCGCCACGCCCACGGAACCCATAAGGGGGAGCGCCAAAAACGCCATCATCGGGGCAACGCCACCCCGGCAGTTTTTCAGGAAATGGGCCAACATGGGACATGCATCCTGTTATGCGGAATCGGGGCATCGGTAGAGTTCCTAATATGCGGGCAGGACCTTGAAACATCGTGAGAATTACCGTGCAAATTTGGGGTAAATTCGCCTCGAATTGTCCCTAAATGGCTTGTGAACGGGTAACCAATGGCTATCTGATCGAGTGCGGCCGGAACCCGCGCAAGCGCGGCCGTTTGTTCCGGAACGGGGCAATCGCAAATGGGTAAATTGCTGGCTTGGAATGACGGCTCCGGGGTCACTATGATGGTGCAAGACTACGGGACTTGACCATCGGACTTGGCCGCGTACCGGCGCGGCCAGGGGGTGCGTTCATCCGGAATGATTCTTGCCTCGGCTATACCACCATGATGCCCATTGTCAGGATCAAGCCCCTCGCCCAATCGGCCGCTTTGCCGGTGCGGATAACCGCGCCGCGGCTGGCGGATGACGATCGCAAGCGCAAAAGCGGCGAGCCGGGCGGGCCGGGCACCGCGGTCATCACCAAGACCAAGCCGCAGACCAAGCGGCCGAATATGTACCGCGTGCTCATCCTCAATGACGACTACACGCCGATGGAATTCGTCGTGCACGTGCTGGAGCGCTTCTTCGGCCGGGATCATGAAGCCGCGACGCGAATCATGTTGCATGTGCATCATCACGGCATCGGCGAATGCGGCATCTATACTTATGAAGTGGCTGAGACCAAAGTGACGCAGGTCATGGACTTTGCCCGCAAACATCAGCATCCTCTGCAATGCGTGATGGAAAAAAAGTGAGGTTGGGGAGACGCTCGATACAAATTAAAATGGGAATGGAACTCTGATGCCAACGTTCTCGCGCAGTCTGGAACAATCGCTTCATCGGGCGCTCGCCCTTGCCAACGAGCGGCACCATGAATATGCGACGCTCGAGCATCTGCTGCTGGCACTGATCGACGATCAGGACGCCTCGGCGGTGATGCGGGCCTGCAATGTCGATCTCGACAAGTTGCGCCGCAGCCTGATCGCCTATCTCGAATCCGAGTTGGAGAACCTGATCACGGACGGCGCCGAGGATTCCAAGCCGACCGCGGGTTTCCAGCGCGTGATCCAGCGCGCGGTCATTCACGTGCAGTCTTCCGGACGCGAGGAAGTGACCGGCGCCAATGTGCTGGTGGCGATCTTCGCCGAGCGCGAGAGCCATGCCGCCTATTTCCTGCAAGAGCAGGACATGACGCGCTACGACGCGGTGAACTACATCAGCCACGGCATCGCCAAGCGGCCGGGGCTCTCCGAAACGCGCCCGGCGCGCGGCGCGGAGGAAGAAACCGACACCAAAAGTAGCGACGAGCCGAAGAAGAAGGGCGATGCGCTCGAAGCCTATTGCGTCAATCTCAACAAGAAGGCCAAGGACGGCAAGATCGATCCGCTGATCGGCCGCGACGCCGAGATCAATCGCACCATCCAGGTGCTGTGCCGCCGGCAGAAGAACAATCCGCTGTTCGTCGGCGATGCCGGCGTCGGCAAGACCGCGATCGCCGAAGGGCTGGCGCGCCGCATCGTGCATGGCGAGGTGCCCGACGTGCTCAAGGGCGCCACCGTGTTTGCGCTCGACATGGGCACGCTGCTCGCCGGCACGCGCTACCGCGGTGACTTCGAGGAGCGGCTCAAGCAGGTGATCAAGGAGATCGAGGCCTATCCGGGCGCGATCATGTTCATCGACGAGATCCACACCGTGATCGGCGCCGGCGCCACTTCGGGCGGCGCCATGGACGCTTCAAACCTGCTCAAGCCGGCGCTCGCCTCGGGCACGATCCGTTGCATCGGCTCGACCACCTACAAGGAATACCGGCAGTATTTCGAGAAGGATCGCGCGCTGGTGCGCCGGTTCCAGAAAATCGACGTCAACGAGCCGTCGGTTCCCGATGCGATCGAGATCCTCAAAGGGCTCAAGCCCTATTTCGAGGAATACCACAAGCTTAAATACACCAACGAAGCCATCAGGGCGGCGGTCGAACTATCGTCGCGCTACATCCATGACCGCAAGCTGCCGGACAAGGCGATCGACGTGATCGACGAGTCGGGCGCCGCTCAAATGCTGCTGCCGGAAAACCGCCGCAAGAAGACCATCGGCATCAAAGAGATTGAGACCACGATCTCAACCATGGCGCGGATCCCCGCCAAGACCGTGTCGAAGGACGACGCCGAGGTGCTCCGGCATCTTGAGCAGACGCTCAAGACCGTGGTCTATGGCCAGGACAAGGCGATCGATGCGCTCTCGGCGTCGATCAAGCTGGCGCGCGCCGGATTGCGTGAGCCGGAAAAGCCGATCGGCTGCTACCTATTCTCCGGACCGACCGGCGTCGGCAAGACCGAAGTTGCCAAACAGCTGGCGCTCTCGCTTGGCGTCGAGCTGATCCGCTTCGACATGTCGGAATACATGGAACGGCATACCATATCGCGCCTGATCGGTGCGCCTCCCGGCTATGTCGGTTTCGACCAGGGCGGGCTGCTCACCGACGGCGTCGACCAGCATCCGCATTCCGTGCTGCTGCTCGACGAGATCGAGAAGGCGCATCCCGACCTGTTCAACGTGCTGCTGCAGATCATGGATCACGGCAAGCTCACCGACCACAACGGCAAGCAGGTCGATTTCCGCAATGTGATCCTGATCATGACCACCAATGCCGGCGCCTCCGAACTTGCCAAGGAAGCCTACGGCTTCACCCGCACCAAGCGCGAGGGTGACGACAAGGACGCGATCAACAAGATGTTCGCGCCGGAATTCCGCAACCGGCTCGACGCCACCATCACCTTCGCGCATCTGTCGCAGGACGTGATCGCCAAGGTGGTCGAGAAATTCGTGCTCCAACTCGAGGCCCAGCTCGGCGACCGCAATGTCACCATCGAGCTGTCGGAAGAGGCCACGCGCTGGCTGATCGCCAATGGCTACGACGAATTGATGGGCGCCCGTCCGATGGCGCGCGTGATCCAGGAGCACATCAAGAAGCCGCTGGCCGATGAGGTGCTGTTCGGACACTTGAAGGATGGCGGGCACGTGCGCGTCATCGTCGATAAGGACGAGCAGGGCCGCGACAAGCTCGGCTTCCGGTTCCTTGACGGGCCAATCACGCCCAAGCCCGAAAAGCTGCCGCAGGCCGCCCGGCCCAAGGCCAAGCGCCGTTCCTCGCCGCGGCCAAAGCCGAAGGGCGACGGCGGGAAGCGCTCCTCGGTGCCGAAGGTGCCGCTGGCGAAAGTCTGAACCTATACTCGCGACGACAAGACCGAAGGCCGGGCCAGCGCGCCCGGCCTTCGCATTTGGCAGGTGCAGTATGCGTGAGCCGGTTGCGAAGCTGGCTCGGCTATGAGACAGGTGCGCGGCAGCCCATGTCCGCACCCGACACATTCAATTCCAATGCCGCCGCCTTCTTCGGCGGCGTGCGCTCGGCGCTCACCTCGGTGTTTTTCCTGGTGCTGATGGGCACCTATATAGGCATGGGCGCGCTCGCCCATGATTTCGGGCTGAGCCCCTGGTGGTTCGCGCTATCGACCCTGCTGGTGTGGGCCTCGCCAGCGCAAGTGATACTGGTTACCGCCGTCGGGACCGGCGTCACGCCAGTCGAAGGCGCACTCGCGGTCAGCTTGAGCGGGATCCGGCTGTTTCCCATGGTGGTGGCGCTACTGCCGCTGCTGCGCGGGCAGGGCACCCGGCTGCGCGAACTGCTGCTGCCTACCCATTTCACCTCGATCAGCATGTGGGTGGAATCGATGCGGCTGTTGCCGGCCATGCCGCGCGAGCGGCGCATTGCATTCTGCAACGGTCTCTCGGTCGGCTACATGGGCACGGCGGCGGTATTCGGATTTGTCGGCTTCTATCTCGCCGCCGGACTGCCGCCGCTGTTTGCCGCCACGCTGCTGTTCCTCACGCCGATGTCGTTCCTGATTTCGACCGCGCGCAACGCCCGCATGATGATCGACCGTCTGGCGCTGGTGCTCGGCCTGCTGTTGGGAGGACTGTTGACGTATTTTCATGTCGGGCTCGATCTGATGTGGACAGGCGTGGTCGGCGGCACGCTTGCCTACATTGTGCATCGTTTGCGTGAGGCGAGGATATGAACGCCGGTATGCCCGCCGCTTTGGGCGATTTGTGGCCTTACCTTGTGCTGATCATGGTTGGCTTTTTGCCGAACGAGATCTGGCGCGTGCTCGGTCTGGTGCTGGCGCGCGGGCTCAATGAGGATTCCGAAATCGTGATCTGGTCGCGCGCGGTGGCCACCGCGATCCTAGCTGGCGTCATCGCCAAGCTGATCCTGTTCTCGAACGGTGCGCTGGCCAATATTCCGCTATCGGTGCGCGTGGGTGCGGCGGTCTGCGGATTTCTCGCTTTCTTGCTGGTGAAGCGATCGGTTTTTGCCGGCGTCTTCGCCGGCGAGGCGGCATTGCTGCTCGGGGGATTTTTGTTCGCGCAATAAAGCGGGGGCCGTAACTGGCGATCCAGATGAACCCACGCCGGACATGGCGCATCGCCTGATCGGCTGGCCGAAAAACGTTCGCCCGAATCCGGGGCGAAGGCTAGGCTAGGCTAGGCCGCAGCGGCGATACATTCGGAGACAATACGATGGGTCGCGCACTGATCGTCGGCGGCTCGCTCGGCGGGTTGTTCGCCAGCCTGCTGCTGCGTCAGGCCGGTTGGGACGTGACGGTGTTCGAACGCAGCGCCGGCGACCTCGCGAGCCGCGGGGCGGGCGTTGGTACGCATGTAGAGCTATTCGATGTCATGCGCCGGCTCGGGATTACGGTCGACGAGTCGATTGGCGTCTCGATCACGTCGCGCATCTGCCTTGGCCGCGATGGCACGGTGATTGCGCGGCTGCCGTTCGCGAAAATCCTGAGCTCCTGGTCGCTGTTCTACCGCGCACTCCGGCGGCTTCTGCCGGATGAATGCTATCGGCCGGGTATGGAGCTAGTGGATATCATGCAACACGGAGGCCGCGTCAGCGCGGTCTTCGCCGATGGCACAAGCGCGGAGGGTGATCTCCTGGTTGGCGCCGATGGATTGCATTCCACCGTGCGGGCGCGCGCCTTTGCGGCACCCGCGCCGACTTATGCCGGCTATGTGGCATGGCGCGGGGTGATCGACGAGGCCGCGGTTCCGCCGGTTGCGCGCGCCGATCTGCTCGAGTCGTACGGCTTCTTCCTGACGCCGCGCGAGATGGTGCTATCCTATTTACAGCCGGGCGCGGATGACGATCATCGTCATGGCCGGCGTCGCTTGAACTGGCTCTGGTACCATCCGGTGCATCCGGCCGCACTGGCGGATCTATGCACCGATGCAACGGGAAGGCAGCACGGCGATGGCATTCCGCCGCCGTTGATCCGCCCGGAGGTGATCGCCGCGTTCCGGGCGCAGGCGCGTGCGATCCTGCCGCCACAATTCATCGCGTTGATAGAAGAGACGCCCGCCCCGTTCTTTCAGCCAATCTTCGATTTGGATTCGCCGCGCATTGTTGCCGGGCGTGTAGCGCTGCTGGGGGATGCTGCTTTTGTCGCACGGCCGCATGTCGGCGCCGGTGTAACCAAAGCCGCGTTAAATGCGGCCTGGCTGACCGATGCGCTGGCCGCCATGCCTGATAATTTGCACGATAATATCGATGCCGGGCTGGCTACTTATGCGGCGCGGGCGCAATCATTCGGTTCGGCGATGGTGGCGCGCGCCCGCTTTCTTGGCGCCTATCTGGAGGATCCGCCGCGCGCGGGACTGGCGCCCGATCCGCTACTCGTGATGCAGGCCATTGGCGCGCCGTTGCGCGCGATCCCCGAATTGGCGGGTGAAATTTAGGTTGTGTTTAAACAGCGCGCGATTGCTGACATTAGCCGGCGACTACTCACAATCCATATTCCTGAGACGGCCCAAAGCGTATTTCATATACACTCCGACTGGTTTTCGCCGGCCGTCAGCCCGCCGCAATCGCCGCCGCAAGTTTCTTGGCATGCTCAGCGAGAGCGTCGGGCTTTTCCTTCTCGCTCGCCGGCGGCTTCATGGCGACGCCGGCCTTGCGCGGGATGACATGAACGTGCAGGTGGAACACCACCTGGCCGCCAGCGCTCTCGTTGAACTGCTGAATGGTGACGCCGTCGGCCGTGAACGCCGTCATGGCGCCTTTCGCGACCTTTTGCACCACCGTCATCACATGCGCGAGATCGGCGGCCGAGACGTCGAAAATATTGCGCGCCGGCGCCTTCGGCAGCACCAGCGTGTGGCCCGGCATGCGCGGCATGATGTCGAGGAAGGCGAACGCCGTGTCGTCCTCATAGACCTTGTAGCTGGGCAATTCGCCGCGCAGGATCTTGGCGAAGATGTTGTTCTGGTCGTAGCTCGGCATTCTTATTCCCCCGCTAGCGGTCGACTCTAATCTTGTTCCACCAAATCCTTGCGGAACGGCGCGGCCGCCGCAAGCTCTTCGCCGGCCGCCTGTACATAAGCGCGTTCGCGCGCCAGATACTCGGCCACCGCCCGGCGCAAGGCGGGATTGGCGATGAAATGGGCGGAAAAAGTGGTGTGCGGCAGGTAGCCGCGCGCCAGCTTGTGCTCGCCCTGCGCGCCGGCTTCCACGCGTTTAAGCCTGTGGTGAATCGCATAATCGATCGCCTGATAGTAGCACAGCTCGAAATGCAGGAACGGATGGTGCTCGATCGCGCCCCAGTTGCGGCCATAGAGCGTGTCGGCGCCGATAAAGTTGATCGCGCCGGCGATCCAGCGGCCGGCGCGTTTGGCCATCACCAGCAAGATCCGGTCGCGCATTTTCTCGGTCACGATCGAGAAGAATTCGCGGGTGAGATAAGGCCGGCCCCATTTGCGCGAGCCGGTGTCCATGTAGAACCCGAAGAATACGTCCCAGACGGCTTCCGTCAGGTCGGAGCCGGTCAGCCAGGCTACCTCGATGCCGGGCGCAAGCGCGTCCTTGCGTTCGCGCCGGATGGTCTTGCGCTTGCGCGAGGCGAGGACCGCCAGGAAATCCTCGAACGTCGCATAGCCGGCATTCTCCCAATGGAATTGCTGGTCGGTGCGTTGCAGGAAACCGCGCTCGCCGAGCGCACGCCATTCCGGCTCGGTGAGAAACGTGACGTGGGCCGAGGACAGTTCGTTGGTGGTGGCGATCTCGGTGAGGGCATCGGCCAGCGCCCCGCGCACCTCCTGGGCGAGCGGGCCGGGGCGGGCCAGCAGGCGAGGGCCGGTCGCCGGGGTGAATGGCACCGCCACCTGGAGCTTCGGATAATAGTCGCCGCCCGCGTGCTCGAAGGCTTCGGCCCAGCCGTGGTCGAAGACATATTCCCCGCGCGAATGGCTCTTTAGGTAGCATGGCGCGGCCCCCAATAGCGTGCCCTTGGCGTCCTCGGCGAGCAGGTGGCGCGGCTGCCAACCGGTGCGGCTACCGACCGAGGCAGATTGTTCAAGCGATGAAAGAAAATCATGAGATATAAATGGGTTATCGACTTTTCCTCCTGTTGATAACTTTGGGGATAAGTTGTCCTCAAGTGTTAGTTTAACTCGATGTTCCGGTTGCCCTGGATTGTCGGACGCGCCGACGCAGTCGGCCCCGCCCGCGCAGGCGTCCCAGGCCGCGGCCGGGACTTCGGCGAGCGATGGAGCAATGCGGATGCGGAGTTCGAGGGCGGTCATCGGTTTTTCTGGTCCGACTCTATGCCGGAATTCGTCGAAAATTCAGCCCTTGTTTAAGGACGCGACCGGCTTCGGGGCGGCGCCGACCGGCGGCTGCCAGCCCTCGAATATGATCTGATTAGCCCAGCGCCCGGCGCGCTTGCGGTCGTCCTCGCTGCGTACGGTCCAGGTCAGCAGCGGCAGGCCGAAGATCCAATGCGCCATCAGCGGCGCCGCCCCCGGCAAATCCTTGATCGAATAGGCGATGAAATGCGGCCGCGAGGCCTGCAAGTGCAGCAGATATTCCATCCGCCTTCGCGCGGCGGATGGCAGCCCTGCCCAATCGTCGTGCGCGTAGTGACGTTGCGCGACGATGCCGCGTGGCAGGCCGGGTGCGATCCGTCTGACCGCTTCGACCAGGCTAGGGTCGAACGACATGACCGCCACCGGCCCGGCGTAGCCGACGAGCACGTCGGCGATGCGCTGCACCAGGCGGCGGTCGCCGTCGAAATGGCTCTTGAGTTCCAGCAACAGTGGCGTGCGGCCGCCGACCGAATCGCACAATTCGCCGAGGGTCAGTATGCGGTCGGCGCTGGCCTTGAAGGGGACTGCCTTGATCTCGGCCGCAGCCATGTCGGCGAGCCGGCCGCTGCCCTCGGTCAGCCGGCCGAGCGCGTCGTCATGATGCGCCATGGCCTCGCCATCGGCGCTGATCTGCAGATCGGTCTCGATGCCATACCCGCCGGCAATGGCTGCGGCGAATGCCGATGCCGTGTTCTCGATCACGCCGGCAGCGGCGTTATGCAGGCCGCGATGTGCGATCGGGCGCGCGGTGAGCCAATCGAGGCCGGGCATAAATTGTTACGATACCTCAAACATGCCTTCGACTTCGACCGCCGCGTCCACCGGCAGGGCCGAGACACCGACCGTGGATCGGGCATGCCGGCCTCTGTCGCCGAAAACCTCCACCATCAAATCGGAAGCGCCATTCATCACCTTAGGCCCGTCGGTGAACCCGGGCGCTGAATTGATGAAGCCGCCCAGCCGGACCACGCGGGTGACCTTATCGAGTTCGCCGAGCACTGCCTTGATTTGCGCCAGCAGGTTGATGGCGCAGGCGCGCGCCGCCTTCTGCCCGTCTTCGATCGATACGCCGCCGCCAAGCTGTCCTTTGGCGACCAGCTTGCCCTCGGCGCCGAAGCACAATTGACCGGAAACGACGAGCAGGTTGCCGCTGCGCACGCAGGCCACATAATTGGCGATCGGGCTCGCCGGGCTCGGCAGGCTGATCCCCAGATTCGCCAGCGTCTCTTCAACCGTTCCAGTCATGATTCTTCCCCAATGCGGCGCGATATCTTGTGCGTTCTCATATGCTTTCGCACGTGCTTTCAGATGTGCTTTCACATGCGCTTCCTCTTGGCCGATCGGGTGGCCAGGCGCAAGTAATAAGCCTTTTTCGCCGGTTGCCGGAAGTGGAAACGGCCTCTATCTTGCCGCTATCGTGCATCTTTCTTAATTCCGTGCACGGTTCAAACCACGTTCCGGACTTGATCCGGCAGCCGCCGTGCAGAGGCCTGTAATCCATGAGCATGCTCGTCAACGCCCAGCGGCTGATTCCGGCATTCGGCGCCATCGGTTTGGCCATCGGGTTTGCCGCTGCCGCAGGCCACCATCCGGCCGCGGCCGCGCCAGCCGCCGACACGGTATTTTTGGCGCCGCATCGCGCGGTCTACGACCTCAAGCTTTCCAAATCGCACGGCAGCCGCGGCATCCAGGCGGTGCGCGGGCGCATCCTTTATGATTTTTCCGGCAATGCTTGCGAGGGCTACGATCTGCAATTCCGCCAGGTGTCCGAGCTCGATTCCGGCGAGGGCAAGGCCGCGCTCAGCGATTTGCGCTCCACCACCTGGGAAGACGGCGCGGCCAAGAAGTTTCGCTTCAATTCGGAAAACATGCTCAACGACCGCTCCACCGACAAGGTCGACGGTCAAGCCGAACGCAATGCCAAGGCGGTCGCAGTAAGTCTAAGCAAGCCGAAAGACAAGAGTTTTACCATCCCGCTCGGCGCGGTTTTTCCAACCGAGCACATGCGCCGCATCATTATCGCCGCGCGTGAAGGCAAATCCATCTTGGAATTGCCGGCCTATGACGGCTCGGAAACCGGCGAGAAAATCTACAACACGCTCACCGTGATCGGCCGCCCGATCGCGCCGGGTGAAAAGCCGCCCAATGACTCTGCCGCAAAAATTCCCGAGCTTGCCAAGCTTACCCGTTGGCCGGTGACTATCAGTTATTTCGAGCAGCGGGACGAGAAGGCCGAGCACTCAGGCGAGCAGACGCCGGTCTATGCGATTGCATTCGAACTCTACGAGAACGGCATTTCGCGCGCGCTCATCCTCGAATACACCGATTTCACGGTTACCGGCGAAATGACTTCGCTGGAAATGAAGAAGGATAAGCCGTGCCCGTGAGACTTGCGGGCGCCGGACGCGCCGCAGCACCGGCGCGTCCGCTCGTTCGGCAGGGTCCGGCTATTTCAGCCGCTTGGCCGCGGCCTCGATCAAGCTGAGGTCGCTGTACTTCTTCACATCGATCACGTTTTTGACGAAGCCGAGATCCTTCATCATCGCGACGTTCTTTTGCAGCGCGACGAGGTCCGGCATCATGCCGGGCGCGTGATGGTAGTCCTTCGTGGTGAATGCCCAGCCGAGCCGCTCGGGCGGCTGTTTGGTCAGGCGGCCGGCGATCTCGGCGACTTCGGCGTGGTTTGCCGGATCGAGGTACCAGCGCGTGATGCGCAGCGTGTCCTCCATGAAGTCGATCATGGCGGCGCGATTTTTGTCGATGAAGGATTTCCGGGCGCACCAAATCAGAAGCTCTGTCACGCCGGCAATGTCGCTGTTGACGAACAGCGGATGCGCGATTTTCCGTAGCGCGGGGTCGAACGCGAACGGCGGCACGACGGGGATGAGGTCGGCCTTCTTTTCGGCGAGCATGGCCCGCATGGTCGGAAGCGGGGCCTCGACCATGACGTAGTCGCGTTTGAATTCGAGACCGTGCCGGCGCAGCATGGTGCGCATCGCAATATCCACGGCGCTGCCGCCCGCGTTGATCGCGACGACCTTGCCCTTGACGTCTTCGATTTTCTTGATCGGGCCGTCGTTCAGCACCAAGTATTCCTGCGAGTAGTAGCCGGGCACGCCATCCTGCAACTCGTCGGCAATCACGCGCAGGTCGTCCAAGTTGGCGTTCTCGATCGCAATCGGCAGCGTGGAAAACGCCAGATTGGCGATTTCCAGCTCGCCATTGGCGAGCGCCGTGATCATTTGCGGCGTGCCGACATAGTGCACCGGCTCGAACACGTAGGATTTGCCGAGATGCTGCGCGAGGTCCTTTTTCGGAAGCCACAGCGAAGCCCAATTGGATACCGGCGCGATCCAGGACACCCGGATTTTCACCGGCTCGGCGGCGCGTGCGGCGCCAGCGTGCAACAACATCGCCGCGGCAAGGACCGCCGGCAGAATTCGTGAAAGCCGCATGATTTTTCCCCCAGCGTGCCGACCGTCATTCGTCGGATTGACGCAAGATTAGGCCAAACGGCCGTTTTGCGCCACCGAGAATATGCAGCCGACGATCTCTGCCTTGCCGACGCTCGCTGCCAAAGGCGCTGCGCCGCGCCCTGGCCGCTCCAATCCTACTTCTCGTTCAGGGTCAATCCCTTCACTACCGCGTCGCGGCCGAACTTCGCGCGCAGGCGATCGACCGCATGCTCGGCCTCGGCCGCTCGCCGGTCGAGGAGATCGGCAAGATCGCCGTCGCCGGTGGCATCTTCCAGGTGGCTGACGCCGATCCCGATCAGCCGGAAACGCGTCGAGCCGACTTCGTGGCCGAGCAGATCGCGGCCGGCGGCGAAGATGCGGGTGGCGAGCTGGGTCGGCGCCCCCAAGGCGCGCGCCCGCGTACGTGTTTTGAACTCGGCGCTTTTGAGCTTCAGCGTCACGGTCGAGCCGGCCAGCGAATTGGCCTTGAGCCGGGACGACACCCGCTCGGTCAGATCCCACAGATGCTGTTCGAGCGGCCGCAATTCGCCGATATCGCGCTCGAAGGTGGTTTCCGCCGATATGCTTTTGGTCTCGCGGTCGGCACTGACCGTGCGGCTATCGAGCCCGCGCGCCAGCCGCCAGAGTCTGGCGCCTTCCTCGCCATAGTGGCGCATGAGATCGCGCTCTTCGGCGCGCTGCAGGTCGGCGATCAGCCTAAATCCGTCGGCGGTCAGCTTGGCAGCGCTCACCGCGCCGACACCGTAGATGAAGCCGACCGGCTTTCCCGCCAGAAACGCCGCGGCCTCCTGCTGGCCGAGCACCGCGAAGCCGCGCGGTTTGTCCATGTCGGAGGCGATCTTGGCGAGGAACTTGTTGGCCGACAGGCCGATGGAGACCGTGATGCCGAGGCTGCGCTCGATTTCGATCGCAAAGCGCGCCAGCACCTTGGCGGCGCTCATGCCATGCAGCCGTTGCGTGCCGGTGAGGTCGAGAAAGGCCTCGTCGATCGACAGCGGCTCCACCAGCGGCGTCAGCGCCAGCATGGCGCGGCGCACCTCGCGGCCGACTTTGCTGTATTTCGATATGTTCGGCTTGACCACCACCGCCTGCGGGCACCGGCGCTTGGCCTCGAACATCGGCATCGCCGAATGAATGCCGTAGGTGCGCGCCACATAGCAGCAGGCGGCGACCACGCCGCGTTTGCCGCCGCCCACGATCACCGGCTTGTCGATCAGCGAGGGGTCGTCGCGCTTTTCGATCGTGGCGTAGAAGGCGTCGCAGTCGACATGCGCAATGGTGAGCGTGTCGAGCTCGGCGTGGCGCGCCAGCCGCGGCGAGCCGCAGGCCGAACAGCGCGTCGTCTTGTCGGCGCCATCGGTCAGGCAATCGCGGCAGAAGCTCACGGTATTTCCCGTTCCCATGGCTCGCCGCCGAGCGCGACATACGCCTTGGCGATGTCGGCCGGCTCGCAGCCGATCTCGGCGGCAAAGGCTGCCGCCAGCCGCTCGTCGCCGGCAAGGTAGCCAAGTACGCCGGCCAGGAAGCCCGGTTCGCGAGCGGCCGCGCGAATCTCGGCCGGGCCGATGCCGGTCATGGCGAGGAAGCGCCCAAGCCGCTCGCCATCCCCGGCGATAAAGCTAAGCGCCTGAATTGCAAGCCCTTCTGCCGCCTCCGCCGTGATGGGGCCGCGCCCTTTCATCGATTAAATTTGCCTTTCCGTAAGTTCCAAAGTTTGACTTATCCTTCAGACACTTACGGTGGCAACCCTAGGTGATTTGTTCCACTAAGTATCAAGAGAAATTAGGCTTAGTGGCAACCCTATTTTTGGCCAAAGTTCATGACGCCCGGCTGCGCTTCGAGCTTATCCATTGCCGAGCGCGCCATGCGCCTCTGCTCAACGCGCTTGGTATAAAGTGAGACCATCTGCGTTGTGCGGTGCCCAGTGATGGCCATGATTTCGCGATCAGAGCACCCAGCTTCAGCCAATGCCTGCGCAGCGTTCTTGAAACAGGTGCCGCCGCAGAACATGAAACAGCCGCAGGGCATGATGCCCACGAGCACGGGCGCCAAACTCACCGCGCCAGTGTGTCCGAACTGTAGCCAGTCCGATTGTTGCTGCTGCTAAGTTTAGCGGGATAGAGCAGTCCGGTAGCTCGTCAGGTCCATACCCTGAAGGTCGCGGGTTCAAATCCCGCTTCCGCAACCATCTTCCCTGTGCGTAGCGCAGTCTGGTAGCGCACCTGGCCTGGGACCAGGGGGTCGCAGGTTCGAGTCCTGCCGCACAGACCAATGCCGGGTTAGCTCAGTAGGTAGAGCGTCCGTTTTGTAAGCGGAGGGTCGTGGGTTCAAGTCCTACACCCGGCACCACTAATGGCTCCTCTTAAAGCGCTCTAGTATCTTACACGACGCCAGCTCATGCGAGTTCCATCGTATCGCTTCGCCCTCCCGTTTGACGCACGCTTCGGTGAGTGACCAAGCCACCGTCCCTTCTTCGGGATAAGCCTCTGCCCATTTATCTCTGATTGCGGGCACGGCAAAGAGCGTTACGACTATGACCGCAATAGCGATCGCAAGGTGAACGGGTGTGACTGATTTTTGCATTTGCGTCACACAGGGCAACGACATGCGAAACGCAATGCTGGACCTGATTGGGCGAGTGGCAACCCTATGAACGGAAGGGGCACAAACGGGTGGCAACCCCATTGATATTCCACGATGTTTACACTGCCGTAAGATTTCGGCACTACCGTTAAGCAGATCATGCCCGACCGCGCGCGGCCTGGCGACGCCGCAAGCGCCGGAAGACGGCGGTTGGGGACAAATGGGGCGGGGGAGCATGGCGAAGACCGTCCTGATCGTGGAGGACAATGAGCTGAATATGAAGCTCTTCCACGACCTCCTGGAAGCGCATGGCTACCATACCGTCGGTACCCGCAACGGCATCGAAGCGCTCGATCTCGCGCGCAAGCACCGGCCGGATCTGATTCTGATGGATATCCAACTGCCGGAAGTCTCCGGTCTCGAAGTGACCAAATGGCTCAAGGACGATCCCGAACTCAAGGCGATTCCCGTGGTGGCGGTGACCGCCTTCGCCATGAAGGGCGACGAGGAGCGCATCCGCGAGGGCGGCTGCGAGGCCTATCTGTCGAAGCCGATCTCGGTGGCGAAATTCATCGAGACCATCCGTCATTTCCTGGGCCCCGCGTGATGGTGCAACCATGACCGCCCGCGTTCTTGTCGTCGACGATGTGCCGGCCAATGTGAAGCTGCTCGAGGCGCGGCTGTCGGCGGAATATTTCGACGTCGCCACCGCCTATAGCGGGGCCGAGGCGCTGGCGCTGTGCGAACGCGCCGAATGCGACATCGTCCTGCTCGACGTCATGATGCCGGACATGGACGGCTTCGAGGTCTGCCGCAAGCTCAAGTCGAACCCCCTAACCCACCACATCCCGGTGGTGATGGTGACCGCGCTCGATCAGCCGTCCGACCGCGTGCGCGGTCTGGAAGCCGGCGCCGACGATTTTCTCACCAAGCCGGTCAGCGACGTGGCGCTGCTGTCGCGCGTACGCTCGCTGGCGCGGCTCAAGATGGTCACCGACGAGCTGCGCACGCGCGCGCTCACCACCAAGGAAATCGGCATCCAGAGTCCGGAACGCGCCGCGGTTGCGGAGACCGGCCGCAATGGCCGCATTTTCATGGTCGACGACCGGCAGAGTTCCTATGAGCGCATCGTGGCGACGCTGTCGAGCGAGCATTCGGTCGACGTGGAATCCGATCCGGGCGAGGCGCTGTTCCATGCCGCCGAAGGCAATTACGACCTGCTGATCGTCTCGCTCGGATTGCAGAATTTCGACGGATTGCGGCTGTGCAGTCAATTGCGCTCGCTGGAGCGCACCCGCAACGTGCCTATCCTGGCCATTGCCGAAGCCGACAACAATGCGCAGCTGGTGCGCGGCCTGGAAATCGGCGTCAACGATTACCTGATCCGTCCGGTCGACAAGAATGAAATGCTGGCGCGGGTGCGCACCCAGATCAAGAAAAAGCGCTACACCGAGCGGCTGCGCGACAACGTGCAGCTTTCGATCGAAATGGCGATTACCGATGCGCTCACCGGCCTGTTCAATCGCCGCTACATGGAGACGCATTTGGCGACGCTGGTCGAGCAGGCGGCCGCGCGCGGCAAGCCTATCGCGGTGCTGGTGGTCGATATCGATCATTTCAAGGCGGTCAACGACACGCACGGCCACGACGCCGGCGACGACGTGCTGCGCGAATTCGCGCTGCGCATCCGCAAGTCGATCCGCAATATCGACCTGGCCTGCCGCTACGGCGGCGAGGAATTCGTCATCGTGATGCCGGAAACCGAGATGGCGGTGGCGGCCATGGTGGCCGAGCGGCTGCGCCGCCGCATCGCCACCCAGCCGTTCGCGATCCAGCAGGGCGCGCGCAATCTGGAAGTGACGATATCGATCGGCATCGCCGCCCTGGGCGCATCCGGCGACAACGCCGCGGCGATCCTCAAACGCGCCGACCTGGCGCTCTATCGCGCCAAGCGCGACGGCCGCAACCGGGTGGTGCCGGACGCGGCGTAGAGTCCGATCCATCTCAATTTAGGCACGCTCTGGCCGCTCATTCCCGTGTGAGCGGAAATCCAGCTTGCTTGGTTCTGGGTCCCCGCTTGCGCGGGGACGAACGGGAGAAAATCATAGCTAGCGTCACACCGGCTATGGCCGCACGATGGTCCAGCCCTTTTCGGCAAGCTCGATCAGCGTCACGACGCCGGCCGGCACGCGCGTGGCATTATCGACCAGCGGCGGCTCCTTGCCTTCGTTGCGGGTCATGGCGGCGAGCGTGTTCTCGCAGGCGATAAACGAGACATTCTGCATGCCCTGCTTGAAGGATTTCAGCCGTTCAAGCACCGGCGACTTGTCCTGGCGCAGCATGTTGAGACCGGCGTTGAAAGCCACGATCTGGACTTCGACTTCGTCGCCCTTGTCGGAATAATATTTCGACACGTTGGCGGCGACGTTGAGCACCGCATTCATCTTGGCCGGATCGCTGTCGCTGATCTGCAGCGCCAGCTTGTGCTTTTCCATCGCGCCTGCCGGCGCCAGTGCGAGCGGCAGCAGCAAAACGGCGGCGAACAATGTGCGGAGCAGGGTGGGCATGGTTTTTCTCCCGGGGACCAATTGATCGGCTTAAGAGTATCAGGTCCGCGGCGGGGCGAATATTCCCTCGACCCGTCACCCTGAGGTGGCCGCGCCATAACAGGCCTAGCCTGGGTATACTTGGCTACGGTGCGCGGCCCTCGAAGGGCGACGGCCAATGCTTCGGAGACCTTGGCCGATCATCCTTCGAGGCTCGCGCTTTGCGCTCGCACCTCAGGATGACAGTGTAGGGAAACGCAAAAGGCGCCCTGCGGGCGCCCTTTTTATCGACCGAACCGCAAGATTACTTGATCTTGGATTCCTTGTACTCGACGTGCTTGCGGGCAATCGGATCGTATTTGTTCTTCGCCAGCTTGTCGGTCTGGGTGCGCGAATTCTTCTTGGTCACATAGTAGTGGCCGGTCCCGGCGCTGGAGACGAGCTTGATCTTCAAACTGACGGCCTTAGCCATTGGATTCGTCCTCGAAACTTCGATTGTAGCGGGGTTTTAGATCGTTGGCGCGGAACCTACCCCTGGGGCGTCAAATGTCAAGAAATGGAGTTTTGGACAATGGCCAAGCAGGCAAAAACGTTGTAATATTGTAATAATACAACCAAATATGGGGGGAGTTATGGGTTGGCCGAACGATCCGCGACCGGCAAAAAGTCTGGTGACTCTTCGCAATCAAATCAACGCGCTTTCGCCTAATCGCAGCATATTGTCAGATGGCATGTTGGCTTCTGAAGCACACACGCAGGCCAATCCCACATCAGATCATGAGCCGCGTATCGGGGATGGCGGCATCGGCGTCGTGACGGCACTCGACATCACGCACGATCCCGCCCACGGCATCAATTCGGAGGCCTTGGCCGAAGCGCTGCGTGCTGCAAAAGACGAGCGCATCAAATACATTATCTCAAACAAGAAGATTGCCAGCGGGACCGGGCAGGGTTTTCCGGCGTTTGAGTGGCGGCCATATCCGGTGCCGCCAAACAAGAACCCGCATGACCATCACGTCCACATTTCGGTTAAGCCCGACAAGTCTCTATACGATTCAACCGCACCCTGGGTGATCGCGCTCAATCCGACGGCGGCGGAGGCTGCAGCCCCGACTGTCGTTTCCGGCCCGCTCCTGCGTGAGGGTGCGCACGGTCCCGATGTGGCTCGGTTGCAAAACCTTCTGAACGAGCGCGGGGCGGCGCTCGTTGTCGATGGCGACTTTGGCAACGCGACGAAGCTCGCCGTTAAGAAGTTCCAAGGCGACAACAATCTCGTCGCCGATGGGATCGTTGGCAGACAAACCTGGGACGCGTTGTAGGGTTCGGCTTGAACCATGCTTTAATCGCTACAGCATCTCCCTGAAAAACTGCCGCTCCACCATGAAATAAAACGGCACCGGCAATTCGTGGCCCATGCCGGCGGCGACGCGCGCCGCCAGTTCTTCCAGCACGATGCCGGTGATGGTCGGCATGTCGAGGCGGGTGGCTTCCTCGATCGGCACCCAGACCAATTCGACCAATTCCGACTCCGGCCCGACTATGCCCTCGATCTTGTGCGCGATCGCGCTGGCGTCGGCGGTGAAGAAGCGGGCATCGAAGCGCTTGGGCCGGCGCGGCGGCGTGATCGCGCGCGCGATGAAATGCACATTGGCGAGGTCGGGATGAATTTTTGCCTTTGAAAACTCGGCCCAGATGTCGCCCGGCGCCTGCGGGGCCATGTCGCGCTTGACGCCGAGCAGCAGGCCGGTTTCCTCCGCCAATTCACGTACCGCCGCCAGCGGCAGGCCGCGCGCGAATTCCGTGCTCGGCTCGGCTACCCGCACCTGCAGCTTCTGCTGCATGTCCGGATGCAGTTCGCTCGCCGCCGGCATGACGCGGTCGAGCGGCTCGATGCGCCCGCCCGGAAAGACGAATTTGCCCGGCATGAATTTGTGGCTGGCATGGCGGCGGCCGAGCAGCACTTTCGGCTTGGCGCCAGAGCGATCGATCAGCATCAGCGTGGCGGCATCGCGCGGCTCGCTGTCGGGGAACGACTGATCGCGTTCCACCATGCTCATCCGTTCGGCCCAGAGCTTGCCGAGATCCTTCGTCATCGTGTCCTTGGTCATCGTGACTTCCGTTGCTTACCGCGATGGCGGTTCGATTTGCCGCGCGCCGTGCGGGCGCTGGCGCGAGGCGCTGATGCGCCCCTCGGACATAAGCTCGAAACGCAGCGCGCCCGCAACCGGGGCGGCCTCCACCAGCTTGACGGTGACGGGATCGCCGAGCCGGTAGGTCTCGCCCGAGCGCGAGCCGACCATGGCGTGGCCGGCCTCGTCATAATGGAAATATTCGTCGCCGATGGTGCGCGCCGGCACGAATCCGTCGGCGCCGGTGTCGCGCAATTTCACAAACAAGCCGGCGCGATGCACGCCGGCAATGCGGCCCTCGAAAGTGGCGCCGATGCGGTCGGCTAGGAAATGCGCGATCAGCCGGTCATTGGTCTCGCGCTCGGCCAGCATGGCGCGGCGTTCGGTGGCCGAGATCTGCGCGGAAATCTCCGCCAGCGCCGGCACGTCGGCGGCAACGGGCAGGCCGTCGCTGCCGAGATTGAGCGCGCGGATCAGCCCGCGATGCACGATCAAATCCGCATAGCGGCGAATGGGCGAGGTGAAATGCGCGTAGCGGCGCAGGTTGAGGCCGAAATGGCCGTAATTCTCCGACGCATATTCGGCCTGCGCCTGCGTGCGCAGCACAACGTCGTTGATGAGCTGCTCGGCGTCATTGCCCTTCACACGGGCGAGGATGTGGTTGAAGGCTTCGGGGCGCAATGCGCCGGCCTTGGCGAACGGGATATCGAGGGTCTTGAGGAATTCGCGCAGGGCGTTGACCTTCTCGATGCCCGGCTCGTCATGCACGCGGTAGATCAGCGGACAGCGCGCTTTCTCCAGCGTCTCGGCGGCGCAGACATTGGCGAGGATCATGAATTCCTCGATCAACCGGTTGGCGTCCTGGCGTTCCGGCGTGACCACGCGATCGACGGTGCCGTCGGCCTTGAGCAAGATTTTGCGCTCCGGCAGATCGAGATCGAGCGGCGCCCGCTCGGCGCGCGCCCGCTTGAGCGCTTCGTAGGCCGCGTAGAGCGGCTTGAGCACCGGTTCGATCAGCGCAGCTGTGTCCTCGTCGTTGCGCCCGCCGATCGCCAGTTGGGTTTGCTCGTAGGACAGCTTGGCGGACGAACGCATCATGATGCGGTGGAAGCTGTGCGAGCGCTTGCGCCCGTCGGCGCCGATCGTCATGCGCACGGCGAGCGCGGCGCGATCTTGGTGCGGACGCAGCGAACACAGATCGTTGGAAATGCGTTCGGGCAGCATCGGCACCACGCGGTCGGGGAAATAGACCGAATTGCCGCGCAGCAGCGCCTCGCGGTCGAGCGCCGAGCCGGGCGTCACGTAATGGGCGACGTCGGCGATGGCGACGCTGAGGATGAAGCCGCCCGAATTGCCCGGCGCGGTGTCGGGTTCGGCGTGCACGGCGTCGTCGTGATCTTTCGCATCCGGCGGATCGATGGTCACCAGCGGCAGCCGCCGCCAGTCTTCGCGGCCGGCCATGGTCGCCGGCCTGGCGGCATCCGCTTCGCTCTCGGTGTCGCGGCGGAATACATGCGGGATCGAATGGGCGTGGATGGCGATCAGGCTGACGGCTTTTTCACTCGCCAGCGAGCCGAGCCGTTCCACCACCCGGCCGGTGGGCAGCCCTAAGCGCTGAGCGCGCGCGGTCTCGACCGCGACCAGATCGCCGTCTTGCGCCTCGCCGCTGGCGCCGGCCGGAATGCTGAGTTCCTTGCCGAGCATTTTCTTGTCGACCGGCTCCAGCCTTCCGCCGCCGTTGGGATTTTTGCGGAAAATTCCCAGCACGCGGTGCCTGGGGCGGTCGATGATCTTGATGACGCGGCCGCGATGGCGGATGCCGCCGTCGTCTTCCGTGTCCTCGATGCGCAGCAGCACGCGGTCGCCAATGCCGGCGGCCTCGCCGGGCTTAGCCTTGCGTACAACCGGAATGCGGATCTTTGGCGCCTGGCCATGCGCCTCCTCGTCCCATTCATCGGGCGTGGCGATGAGATCGCCGTCGGCGTCGCGCGCGGTGACGTCGGCCAGCACGGTGGAGGGGAGGCTGCCCGCATGATGCAGCTTCTTGCGCTTTTTCTCGATTGAGCCTTCGTCGGCCAAATCGCGCAGCATGCGCTTGAGTTCGGCGCGCATGGCATTCTTGAGGCCGAAGGCGCGGGCGATTTCGCGGGTGCCGACTTTGCCTTTTTGATTGGCAATGAAGGCGAGCAGTTCGGCCTTGGAGGGGAGGGAGGGTGTTCGTTTAGGTGGCTTGTTCAAAATAAGTTGTCCTGCGCTGAATCTGCGCTGTTAAAAAATGAATGTAATGTTTGGGAGCGGGCTTCGCTACCCACACCCGCGCGTCCCCGCGAAAGCGGGGACCCAGGGATATAGGCTCGGAAATATCCGCTCCTGGATTCCCGCTTGCGCGGGAATGAGCGGACCGAGAACGCAAACCAACCTTACTCAGCGGCGGTGGCCTTGGGTCCGCGCGAGCGCTTAGGTTTGGCGGCGGCGGCCGGCTTTTTCGGCTTGGCGGCGGCCTTCTTTGCGCGATTGTCGGGTTTGGCTTTCGAAGCGCCTGCGGCTTTGGCGGTCTTGCGGCCGGCAGCGCGGCGACCCTTGGGCGAATTGCCCATCATGGCGGCGCGCGCATCGAGCAGGACGATGGCTTCGTCGAGCGTCACCGTTTCGGGCGTCTTGTCGCCCGTGAGCGTGGCGTTGACGCCGTTGTGGCTGACATAGGGACCGTAGCGGCCGTTCTTGACCACGATCGGGCCGCCCTTGTCGGGATGCTCGCCCAGTGCCTTGCCGGGATCGGCGCCGAAGCGGCGGCCCTTTTTCGGATTGGCGATTTTGTCGGCGATCAGATGCATGGCGCGGTTGAGGCCGGCGGTGAGCACGTCGTCGCCTTCTTCCAGACTCGCATAGACCTTGCCGTGTTTGACGTAGGGTCCGAAGCGTCCGACGCCGGCCAGGATCGGCTCGCCGTCTTCCGGCGACTTGCCGACTTCGCGCGGCAGCGAGAGCAGCGCCAGCGCCTTGTCGAGATCGACGTCGTCGGCCGCGATACCTTTCGGCAGGCTGGCGCGTTTGGGTTTTTCCGGCGGTGGCGGTTTTGGGCCCTTGGCGCCTTTCGGCCGCTTCTCGACCTTGGCCTGCTCGCCCAGTTGCAGATAGGTGCCGAAACGTCCGCCGCGAATTGTCACTTCGAGATTGCTGACCGGATCGACGCCAAGCACTTTCGTGCTCTGTTGGCCGGCGGCGCCCGGCGTCATCTGCCGGGTGAAGGTGCAATCCGGATAATTCGAACAGCCGATGAAGGCGCCGAAACGGCCCACTTTAAGCGACAGCTTGCCGGTGGCGCAGGTCGGGCATTGCCGTACGTCGCCGCCGTCGGCGCGCGCCGGGAAAATATGCGGTTCGAGCAGATCGTTGAGCGCGTCGAGCACCTGGGTGATGCGCACTTCCTTGATGTCGTTGACGGCGCCAATGAAGTCGCCCCAGAAATCCTCCAGCACCTTCTTCCAATTGACCTCGTTGTTGGAAACGCGATCGAGCTGTTCCTCCAGCGAAGCGGTGAAATCGTATTCCACGTAGCGCTTGAAAAAACTTTCCAGAAACCCGACGACGACGCGGCCCTTGTCTTCCGGGATCAGCCGCTTCTTGTCGATGCGGACATAGCCGCGGTCTTGCAGCACTTGCAGGATCGAGGCGTAAGTCGAAGGCCGGCCGATGCCGAGCTCTTCCATGCGCTTGACCAGCGCCGCTTCGGAAAAGCGCGGCGGCGGCTCGGTGAAATGCTGCTCGGCGAGGATCGCGGGCGCGCCCGGCTCGTCAACCTTGGTGAGCGTTTCGTTGTCCGATATGGCCGGCAGGCGCTTGGACTCTTCGTCTTCCGACGTCTCGTCCTGGCCTTCCTGATAGAGCGTGAGGAAGCCGTCGAACTTCACCACCTGGCCGGTGGCGCGCAGGTCGATGATGCGTGCGCCATTCTTGGCGGTGATATCGACCGTGGTGCGTTCCAGTTCGGCGGATTCCATCTGGCTCGCCACCGCGCGATTCCAGATCAGCTCGTATAGGCGCGCCTGATCGCGATCGACGAATTTCGCCACCTGATCCGGCGTGCGGCTGGGATTGGTCGGGCGCACCGCCTCATGCGCTTCCTGCGCGTTCTTCGACTTGTTCTGGTAGGCGCGCGGCGAAGCCGGCACGTATTGCTTGCCGTAATTCTTGCCAATCATCGAACGGATGTCGGCAATCGCTTCCGGTGCGATGTCGATGCCGTCGGTGCGCATATAGGTGATGAGGCCGGTGGTCTCGCCGTCGATCTCGACACCTTCGTACAGCCGTTGCGCCAGGCGCATGGCGATGGCCGGCGCAAAGCCGAGCTTGCGGCTGGCCTCCTGTTGCATGGTCGAAGTGGTGAACGGCGGTGGCGGATTGCGGCGCGCGGGCTTGGCCTCGACCGCGGCAACGGTAAAGGTAGCGCCTTGCAGCGCCTGCTTCAGATCGTCGGCCTGTACGACCGAACCGATATCGAGGCGCTGGATCTTTTGTCCATCGGCGCCGACCAGACGCGCCTCGAAATTGTCGCCGCGTGGCGTCGCCAATTTGGCGACGATCGACCAGTATTCGCGGGCGACGAATTTCTCGATCTCCAATTCGCGGTCGCATACCAGCCGAAGGGCTACCGACTGCACCCGGCCTGCCGAGCGCGCGCCCGGCAGCTTGCGCCAGAGCACCGGCGAAAGAGTGAAACCGACCAGGTAGTCGAGCGCACGGCGCGCCAGATAGGCATCCACCAGCGCGCCGTCGATGGCGCGCGGGTGCTTCATCGCCTCGGTCACCGACTGTTTGGTGATGGCGTTAAAGACGACGCGTTCGACTTTCTGGTCCTTCAGCGCATTCTTTTCGTTGAGCGCTTCCAGCACGTGCCAGGAGATAGCCTCGCCCTCGCGGTCGGGGTCGGTGGCCAGGATGAGGGTATCGGCCTTCTTGAGTGCGTGGGCGATGTCATTGACGCGTTTTTGCGACTGGGGGTCGATTTCCCAGAGCATTTTGAAACCGTTGTCCGGATCGACCGATCCATCCTTGGCTGGCAGGTCGCGAATATGACCGAACGAGGCCAATACCTCGTAGCCGGGTCCAAGATATTTGTTGATTGTCTTCGCCTTGGAAGGCGACTCGACAACGACAACTTTCATGAGATTCCAATGGGTTATTCGCCTGAACCAAGTCAAATCCAGGCAGAATCAGCCGCATGCTTTGGCCGGAACATGGGGAAGGCGACCCCTGCTGTCAAATCGCGGCGGTTCGGCAGGCGCTTTAGAGCGACCAATTTGGGCGCCAAGACGGCCGGATTACACCCGTATACAACCAAAAGGAGCATTATAACCTTGACAAAGCACCACCCTGTTTATAGTCCTGTTGTGACAGGGCAGCAAATCGAAATTACGCCGGCGATGATCGACGCTGGCGTTAAGGTTCTTCGTTTTTGGATCGGTGTTGATGAACGTGTGGTTTCTCGGGATTGCGAGATAGTGAAAGAAATTTGGGTAAAAATGACGGCTTTATCGCTTCTCTCTGCACAACAAGAGGGCGTTTTGTAGCAAGATCGAGAAATGTTCGCCGAATTGCTGTACAATTCTCAAGAACTATCTTTAGTTCTTGTTCCAATTGTTTGGCCGAAACGCGGCGCTTTGTTCCACGGGGATAATGCGTGTCCAGGTTGTCGGTTATATAAACGAAGTCTCGATGTCTTTGCCAAAGAGCCATAGTACTCGACGCGGTTGGATAAGGCGTTGAGTTGATTCATAAAAGCGATTCTTTGCCTGGCAGCGAAGGATCACCCTCATGCAATCGATATTCTCGAACGCCTTATCCAGGTTGGTAGCAAAACACATCGGCCTGT